>NZ_CP081496.1:2526893-3158616 GCF_019774615.1 Streptomyces sp. BHT-5-2
ACGCCCACCACACCGGACTCGGCCTGCTGCTCGCCCCCGAGGAGGGCGAGCGCGGCGAGGAGGTCGACGACCGGGCGGCCCGCCAGATCGTCACCGCCCTGCGCTCCCGCTACGACGTGGTGGTCGCCGACTGCGGCTCCCAGATGCAGTCCGCCAACGCCGCCGCCGTCGAACTCGCCGACGTGGCCCTGCTGGTGACCACCCCGGACGTGGTCTGCGTCCGCGCCGCCAAACGCCAGGTACGGCTGTGGGACCGGCTGCGGATCCGCAAGGCCGAGGACACCACCACCGTCGTCAACCGCCTCACCCGGCACACCGAGATCCAGCCGGCGCTGGTCGCCAAGGCCACCGGCACCCGGGTCGCCCGCACCCCGGTCCCGGCCGCCTTCAAGGAACTCCAGCCCTGCGTCGACGCGGGCCGGATGCAGGACCTCGACGCCCGCTCGACGGTCCGCACGGCCCTGTGGGAGCTCGCCGGCGAACTGGGTCTGGCCGGCCCGTCCGCCGCCGCCCGGACGGGCCGCGGCGGCCACCGCAACCGCCCCATGCTCACCGGGCGCAAGCGCAAGGCCCTCACCACCGGGGCGGCGCCCGCACCCGGGACGGGACAGGGGCCGGGGGCCGCACCGGGGACGGGGACGTTCGGCGCCCGGCACGGCACGCCGACGGGCCCCGGCGCCCCCGGGACGTTCGATCCGGCCGGTCCCTACGAGGAGGGCTGAGCGATGCGGCGTCCCGCAGGGCCCGGCCCGGCGCCGGGCGGCCGCCCCCGCCCCTGCTTCCGCGACCGCGTCCGTGACCGCGACCGGGGTCAGGTCTCGGTCGAGTTCCTCGGCCTGCTCCCGCTGATCCTCGTAGTCCTCGCCCTGCTCTGGCAGTTCGTGCTGGTCGGCTACACCTATGCGCTCGCCGCGCACGCCGCCGACCGGGGCGCGCGGGCCGCCGGTGCCACCGAGGGCGGCGGGGCAGGCGCCTGCCGCGCCGCCGCCGAGCACCAGCTCCCGCACGCCTGGCAGGGCGGCTCCAGCACGTCCTGCAGCATCGCACCGGGCCTGTGGAAGGCGACGGTCCAGATCAAGGTCCCGGTGCTCTTCCCCGGCGCCGGCGCCTTTCCGTGGACGGTCACCGGCACCGCAGGCGCCGCCAAGGAGGCAGCGGCCCGATGACCCGCCGAACGCCCGCCCGCCCCCGGACCCGCCGGCGCCCCCGCGACCGCGGCTCCGCCTCCCTGGAGTTCCTCGGCATCCTCCCGGTCCTGCTGCTCGTCGCCCTCGCCGCCGTCCAACTGGGCCTGGCCGCCTACGCCGTCCAACAGGCCGGCACCGCCGCCCGCGCCGCCGCCCGCACCGCCGCGATGGACCCCACCGACCAGGAGACCGACCCGCAGACCGCCGGCCGGGCCGCGATCAGCGACTGGGTCGCCCGCCGCGCCTCGATCAGCGTCGGCGGCTCCGGCGACGCGGTCAGCGCCACCGCCACCGTGCCGATCCCCTCGATCCTCCCCGGCGCCGACTTCGGCTCCGCGCGCCGCAGCGCCACCATGCCCCGCCCCGAAGGAGCCCCGTCGCGATGAGTCTGAAAGCCCGGATCGTCGCACCCGAACCGGCCGGCGAGGACCACCAGGACGGCCACCTGGTCGCCGTCTACCGCGCCAAGCTGCTGGAGGAGATCGACCTCGCCGAGATGTCCTCGCTGTCCGCCGCCGAGCGCCGCTCCCGGCTGGAACGCGTCCTGGGCCACATCATCAGCCGCGAGGGCCCGGTCCTCTCCACCGCCGAACGCGCCCAGCTGATCCGCCGGGTGGTCGACGAGGCGCTCGGCCTCGGCGTCCTCGAACCCCTCCTGGAGGACGCCTCGGTCACCGAGATCATGGTCAACGGCCCCGACCAGGTCTACGTCGAACGGCACGGCCGGGTCGAGCCGGTCCCCGTCCGCTTCGCCTCCCACGAGCAGCTCATGCAGACCATCGAGCGGATCGTCTCCACCGTCAACCGCCGCGTCGACGAGTCCCATCCGATGGTCGACGCCCGCCTGCCCACCGGCGAGCGGGTCAACGTCATCATCCCGCCGCTGGCCCTCAACGGCGCCACCCTCACCATCCGCCGCTTCCCGCGCGCCTACACCCTCGCCGAACTCATCGGCGTCGGCACGCTCGACGAGCAGATGCTGATGCTGTTGGCGGGCCTGGTGCGCGCCAGGTTCAACGTGGTGGTCTCCGGCGCCACCGGAGCCGGCAAGACCACCCTGCTCAACGCCCTCTCCGGGCTGATCCCGGACGGTGAGCGGATCATCACGGTCGAGGACGCCGCCGAACTCCAGCTCCAGCAGAGCCACGTCATCCGGCTGGAGTCCCGCCCGCCCAACGTCGAGGGCAAGGGCCGGATCACCATCCGCGACCTGGTCCGCAACTCCCTGCGCATGCGCCCCGACCGCATCATCGTCGGCGAGGTCCGCGGCGGCGAGACCCTCGACATGCTGCAGGCGATGTCCACCGGCCACGACGGCTCGCTCGCCACCGTCCACGCCAACAGCGCCGAGGACGCCCTGATGCGGCTCCAGACCCTCGCCTCCATGTCGGACGTCGCCATCCCCTTCGAGGCGCTGCGCGACCAGATCAACAGCGCCGTCGACTGCCTCGTCCAGCTCACCCGGCACGCCGACGGCTCCCGCCGGATCAGCGAGATCGCCCTCCTGGACTCCCGCGGCCACGAGGACTACCGGATCGTGACGGTCTGCCGCTTCGAGGCCGCGCCGATGGGCGCCGACCGCGTGGTGCACGGCGCCTTCCACTACTTCCCGCTGCCCCGCCGGGTCGCCGAACGCCTCTTCATGGCCGGCGAGTCCGCCCCGCCCGCCTTCGGCGTGGCGGCCACCGACGACCAACTCGCCACCCGGAAGGCCACCTGATGACCGGTGGGAACGCCCTCGCCCTGCTCGCCCTCGGCGCCACCGCGCTGTGCGGCGTCCTCGCCGTCGCCGGAGTCCGCGTCCACGCCTCCGGGCGCGCCCAGCGGCAGGCCATCGTCGACCGGCTCGACGACGAGCGCGGACTGCCGGCGACCGGCCGGCGCCGCCGCTTCCCGTCCGTCGACCGCACCCTGCGCGGCACCCGCTTCGGCCGTCGGCTGGCACTCCGCCTGGCCGCCACCGGACTGGACGTCACCCCCGGCGAGTTCTTCGTCGCCATGCTCGCCACGGTGATCGGGCTGTGGGCGGCCGCCCAGGCCGTCCTCGCCCCGTTCTTCGGGCCGATCGCCGCGCTGATCGCGGTCTGGGCGGCGTTCGCCTTCCTCAACTGGCAGCGGCAGAAGCGGATCGAGAAGTTCATCAACCAGCTCCCCGAACTCTCCCGGATCCTCGCCAACGCCACCCAGGCCGGCCTGGCGCTGCGCACCGCCCTGGCGATGGCCGCCGAGGAGCTGGAGGCCCCGGCCGGCGAGGAGCTGGCGAAGGTCGCCGGGAAACTCGCCGTCGGCCACTCCGTCGACGACGCCCTCGGCGAGCTGGCCGAACGCCTCCCCTCCCGCGAACTGGTCGTGCTGGTCACCACCTTGGTCCTCGCCAACCGCGCCGGCGGCACCGTCGTCGGCGCGCTGCGCAACCTCACCAAGACCCTGGAGGAGCGCAAGGAGACCCGCCGCGAGGTCCGCACCCAGCTCTCCCAGGTCGTGGTCACCGCCTACGTCGTCCCGGTGCTCGGCATCGGCACCCTGCTGCTGATGAACCGCATCGCCCCGGGCGCCATCGACCGGATGACCTCGTCCGTCCTGGGCCAACTCGCCGTCGTGGTGGCCTTCGTCCTCTACGGGCTCGGCTTCTTCCTCATCCGCCGGCTCTCCAAGATCGACGTCTAGGACGTCGACCGCCGTAACGAAGCCGGAAGAAGGAGAAGACGGACTGATGGCACTCGCAATCGTGCTGGCCCTCGCCCTCGCCCTGTCGGTCGTCGGCATCTGCTGCGGGATCGCGCTCTACCGCCGCGAGGCCCGGCTGCCCCCCGACCTCGCGCTGTCCCTGGAGGTCGGCGCGACCCGCGCCACCGCCGTCGGCTCGGCCGTGGACCGCACCGGTATGCGCTACGCCCCCCTGGTCCTGCGGTTGATGGGCGAGAAGCGGGTGGCGCGGGTCCGCCGCCGGATCGACCTGGCGGGCAACCCCGGCGGCCTCACCGTCGACCGCTACGCCGCCCGCCGCGCGGTCTACGGCGCCCTGGGCTTCTTCGGCGCGCTGGTGATGTTCCTCAAGGGCCAGCCCGTACTGGGCGTCCTGATGGTGCTGTTCGGACTCTTCTGGACCGAGGTGGGCATCTGGGCGGCCATCCGGCAGCGGAAGGACACCATCGAGCGCACGCTTCCGGACTTTCTCGATGTGCTCGCCGTCGTGGTGAGCGCCGGGCTCGGCTTCCGCCAGGCGCTGGACCGGGTCGCCGAGAAGTACGAGGGCCCCTGGGCCGACGAACTCCGCATCACCCTGCGCCAGATGGACATGGGCGTCAGCCGCCGCGCCGCCTTCGAGGAGCTGCGGCGACGCAACGACTCCGAGCAGGTCGCGCAGTTCGTCACCGCCCTCCAGCAGGGCGAGGAACTGGGCGCACCGATCGTCGAGACGCTGATCCAGATCGCCGACGACATGCGCCGCACCGACGCCCAGAACGCCCGCCGGCGGGCCGCCCGCGCGGTTCCCAAGGCCACCATGGTGGTCACCACGTTCATGGTTCCGGCCACGATGATCCTGCTCATCGCCGGTTTCTTCCTGGGCTCCGGCACCGACTTCGGCTCCCTGATGGGGAGATGAGCCCGACACCGCGCCCCACAGCCCCGCGCAGCGGCAACGCACCGCAGGCGCAAACAGCAACCCCCACGGCGGGAAGGCCGACAACCTGGGATGCCCTTGCGGATGCACATCGCCCCGGCCGGATGAGCGCGGTCCGTGGCGCGCGTTCCCGTCAACACCTTCGCAAGCGCAACGAGTTGTGCCACAGTGGTGGCGCCGGCCGGCCGTGGCGCACCGCGGTGCGCCGGCGACCGGACCGCATGGGCAGGGACGCAGACGGCAAGCCGGGGGATGCCGGAGGGGGCGGGGGTGACTGAGGTGGCGCGCGGTGGCCGAAACGTGACGCCCGTTTCCTCGTTGGTGGTTTCGGACGAGGGGGAGGTTCGGAACCTCTGTTCCGGGAACGCCGTTCCGGCGTACTTTTCTCGTGTCATGAGCGCGGACGAGCGCACCACGGGGACACACCGGCCGGACCAGAGCGGGACGGCTGCCCATGGAGGGGAAGACGATGGCGAAGCGGTTCACGCGGGACGACCGGGGACAGACCTCGATCGAGTACCTCGGCATCATCGCGGTGGTCGTGGCGATCGTCCTGGTCCTGTCGACCACGGACTTCGGCAGCCAGATCGCCAACGCCATCGCCAACAAGATCTCCGACGTCGTCGGCATCTGACGCCCACCACTCCGCCCGTGCCGGCCACCACCGCCACGCGCCGCCCCCGACGCGACGCCGGACAGACCCTGCCGATCTACCTCGTCGCGATCGGGGGCCTGCTCTTCCTCGCGCTCGCCTTCTTCGCCGTCGGCCAGGCGGCGGCCACCCGCAACGGCGCCCAGACCGCCGCGGACGCGGCCGCGCTGGCCGCCGGCCAGAAGTACCGCGACGACCTGCGCAAGGGCGTCCTCGCCGGACTCCGCGCCGCTCCCGGCGCCGGCGACCCGACGGCCTGGAGCGACCTCCTCGCCGGCCGCGGCGTCCCCTCCGGCGCCGCCTGCGCGAACGCCGACTGGTACGCCGGACGCAACGACGCCGCGGTCTCCTCCTGCACCCCGGACTCCTGGCCGACGTCGTTCGCCGTCACCGTGAAGTCCCGGAGCACGGTGGGCGATTCGGTGATCCCCGGCACCGCCGGCACCCACGCCTCGGCCGCGGCGAAGGCCGTCGTCACCCCCCGCTGCACCGTCGCCCCGCCCGGTGGCGGCCCCTCGGCCGCACCCACGCCCACCCCCACCCCCACCGGGCCGGCCGGCGGCAAGGACACCGGGCCCGCCCCCCGCACGCTCGTCTGCGACGGCAAGGGCTGGACGCTCGACCCCGACCGCCCCCAGGACCTCCCCACGGCCGCCGACCTGTTCTCCGTACGCCTGGTCCGGTGACCGCCGCCCCACCCCGACCCCTTCAACCCCCACCCCACCGGGCCCCGCCGCCCCATGGCCCCCACCGACCTCCCGACCGCACTCAGCGAAGGAACGCATCCATGAGCATTCGGTGCACCACGAAGGCCGCCAGGGGAGCGGTTGCCACGGCGAGCGCGATCGGCCTGGCCCTCCTCGTGGCCGGCTGCGGTGGGGGCGACGGCGGCACCGCGCAGAAACCGGCCGACCGGAAGCCGGCCTCCCACAGCGCCACCCCTGACGGCGGCGACGGCTCGCCCGCGGCCGACGCCGACAAGGTCATCGGCGAGATGAAGGGCGCGGACGGCGTCGTGGTCACCCTGAGCTCCGCGGTCCGCGACGCCGGCGGCTTCGTCACCGTCGAGGGCACCGTCGCCAACCACGGCACCCGCGCCTTCAACGCCATCGACTGGCGCTCCAGTGAGACCGAGCTGAAGTCGCGCTCGTCCATCTCCGGCGCCACCCTGGTCGACAAGGCGGGCAAGAAGCGCTACCTCGTCCTCCGCGACACCCACGGCGAGTGCCTGTGCACGACGGGCCTGAGCGGACTGCTCCCGGGCCAGAGCCGCCCGATCTTCGCGCAGTTCCCGGCCCCGCCCGCCAAGGTCACCGAGGTCGACTTCCTGCTGCCGACCCTGCCGCCGGCCACCATCAAGATCAGCGATTGAGCCGCCGCGATGACCGCCTCCCGTACGGCCGTCACGGCCGCCGCCGCCCTCCTGCTGGCCGTCGCCCTGACGGCCCCCGCCGCCCACGCCGACCCGCCGGACATCACCGAGGACACCACCGCGCCGGTCCGCATCGACCCCACCAACCCCAACCTGCGGATGGTCCAGGGCGCCACCCTCGCCCCGCCCAAGGTCCTCAACATCAAGTCCGTGGTGGAGACCGACGACGGCTCCGAGAGCCGCCAGGACACCAACGACAACATCACCTTCTCGCTCCAGGCCGAGGTCCTCTTCGGCAAGGACAGCGCCGAGCTGTCGACGGACTCGCTGGCCCGGATCAGCGCCATCGCCGACGAGGTCAGAAAGCAGCACGCCACCCAGCTGCGGGTGTTCGGCTTCACCGACAACCTCGGCACCGTCGCGCACGGCCTGGTCCTCTCCAAGCAGCGGGCCAACGCCGTCCAGCGCGAACTCGCCGTCGACCTCGGCTCCTCCGTCACCTTCCAGATCCGCGGCTACGGCGAGCAGTACCCGGTCGCCGACAACAGCACCGAGGCCGGCCGCCGGAAGAACCGCCGTGTGGAGGTCAGCTTCCCGCGCAACGGCGGCTGAGGAACGGGCCGCCGCCCACCGGCGCAAATATTGGACCACTCGATCCAATAAATGTTACGTTCCTCCCATGGCCCGACCCAGGAAGTTCGACGAGGGGCGGGCGGTCGACGCCGCGATGGAGGCGTTCTGGGCCGCCGGCTATGAAGCGACGTCCACCCAGGACCTGTGCGACGCCACGGGTCTCGGGCGCAGCAGCATCTACAACACCTTCAAGAGCAAGCACGACCTCTTCGAACGGGCCCTGGCCCGCTACATGGAGTGCAAGAACGGCGAACTCGCCGAACTCCTCGAAAGCGACACCCTCACCCCTCGCCAGAAGCTCCGCGCCGTCCTCCAGCGCATCATCGACGAGGAGTTCACCCGCCACCTCGACGGCCGCGGCTGCCTGGTCGTCAACACCGCCATCGAGGTCTCGGCCCACGACGCCCCCGTGGCCGCCACCCTGGAGCGGGACTACGGCCTCCGCCTGGAGATGATCCGCGCCGTGATCGAGTCCGGTCAGCGCGACGGCGACATCGCCCCCGACAAGGACTCCCGCACCCTCGCCCACCTCCTCATCGCCTCCGTCGGCGGCATCCGCGTCTCGGCCCGCGCCGGCGTCGACCGTGCCGCCCTGGAAGGCGTCGCCGACGCCGCCCTGACGGCCTTCTGATCCCACCCGCCCAAGCTCGACGGGGCGGCCCCGGCCCCTCCCGCAACCCACCCGGGCCGCACCATGCCCCAATTTTGAACCGACCCATCCAAAACCAAACCAACCGACGCCCGCCACTCCAGCCGTCTCCCCATCACCGGCAAATCCGCCCCATCAACCCAATCCGCCAAATCCACTGAACCCACCGTTGGGAATCCACCCATGCCCCTCGCCGTCCATCTCCTCGGCCTGGCGATCTTCGCCCAGGGGACCTCCGAGTTCATGCTCTCCGGCCTCCTCCCCAACATCGCCACCGACCTCGGCGTCCCCCTCTCCGGCGCCGGCCTGCTGATCTCCGCGTTCGCCGTCGGCATGGTCGTCGGCGCCCCCGTGCTCGCCGTCGCCACCCTCCGCGTCCCGCGCCGCACCGCGCTCATCGCCTTCCAACTGGCCTTCACCGCGGGCCATGTGGTCGGCGCGCTGGCCCCCGGCTACGGCGTGCTCCTCGCGACCCGCGTCGTCAGCGCCGTCGCCTACGCCGGTTTCTGGTCGGTGGCCGCCGCGACCGCGGTGTCCCTGGTGCCGCAGGAAGCGAAGGGCAGGGCGATGTCCGTGGTCGCCATGGGGCTCACCCTCGCCACCGTCGTGGGCGTGCCCGCCGGAACGGTCCTCAGTCAGCACGCCGGCTGGCGTACCGCCTTCTGGGCCGTCGCCGCCCTCACCGTCCTCAGTGCCCTCTCCCTGCGTACCGCCCTCCCCGCCCACCCCATCACCGCCGACGGCCACCAACTGCCCGAACTCCGGCGCGAGTTGAACGGACTGGCCCGCCCCCGGCTCTGGCTCTCCTACCTCATCACCACCCTGACCTTCGGGGCCGGCGTGGTCACCTTCAGCTATCTCGCCCCGCTCCTGACCGAGGTGACCGGACTCCCCGCCGCCTGGGTTCCCGCCGTCCTCGCCCTCTACGGCATCGGCGGCCTGATCGGCATCACCGTCGGCGGCCGACTGGCCGACTCCGCCCCGCTGCGCACCCTCGCCGCCGGCGCCGCCCTGCTCACCCTGGCCTCCGCCGCACTGGCCCGCACCGCCGACGACCTTCCGGTCACCCTCGTCCTGGTACCCGTCCTCGGCTTCACCGCCTACCTCGTCAACCCCGTCGTCCAGTCCCGGGTCTTCCGCCTCGCCCCCGACGCCCCCACCCTCGTCCCCGCGGTGAACACCTCGGCCTTCAACGTCGGGATCACCCTCACCCCGATCCTCGGCGGGCTGACCATCGACGCCGGCCTCGGCCTGCCCTCCGTCGCCTGGGTCGGCGCCGCCACCGGCCTCCTCGGCCTCGCCGCCACGGCCTGGGCCGCCACCCTCGAACGCCGCAACCGCCCCGCCCCACCCCCGCTCACCGCCACACCCCGAACCCCCGTCGGCACGGCCGGCGCCACCAAATCCTGACCCCGACACCCCATGCCCGAGGGGCGATCCGAGGGACGATCAGCCCCACCAGCTCACTCGCCCGCCCTCGTCCCCGGTCCGCACCCGCACCCGCACCCCGCGGCGCATCCCCCACCCGGCCATCGCCCCGGCCTCCGCCTCCAGCACGTGCCGGGCCCGCAGCCGCGGTCGCCCCAACCGCCCGGGCCGCAGGGTGCACACGTCCACCACCACCAAGTCCCGGTTCAGATAGGCCACATCGATCGCGAACCGCATCCCGAACGTGTGCACCCCGCTCGCCGGAGCCAGCAGCAGCGCCCCGGCGATCCCGTCCCGCCGCAGCAACCCCCGCGTCCGAGCCCGGTACGACGCCGCGATCTCCACCGGAACCCGCGTCCCGGCAATCTCCAGGACGCCCCGCCCATCCACCCAACTCCCCATGCCCGCCGTTCTATCAACCACCGCGCTCTAGGGTCGAGCCCGTGTCCGTCACCCTGATCGCCCTCGCCGCCGCCTACGGAGCCGCCACCGGACTCCTCCTGCCGCGACCCGCGCACCGCCTCTCCGTGGAACCGGACGAGAACTGGCGCGCACACTGCCCGGCCGGCCATCCGCTCACCGGCGCGGCCCGGGGCTGGCTGGGTCCCGCCCACTGCCCGGACTGCCGGGCGCCCTACGGGCCGGCCGCACCGCCGACCGCGGTGGCCACCGCCCTCGCCTGCGCGGCCCTCGCGGCGACCGCCGGACCCCGCCCGGAGCTCGCCGCCTGGCTGCTGATGGCCCCCCTCGCCGTCCTCCTGACGCTCGTCGACCGACGGGTGCAGCGCCTCCCCGACGTCCTGACCCTGCCACTGGCCGGGACCGCGGCCGCCGCGCTCGGCGCCGTCGGTTGGCTCACCGGCGCCACCGGCAGCTGGCTGCGCGCCCTCCTCGGCGGCCTCGCCCTGGCCGCCTGCTACCTGCTCCTGCACCTCCTCAACCCCACGGGCCTGGGCCTCGGCGACGTCAAGCTGGCGCTCGGCCTGGGCGTCGCCCTTGGGTGGTACGGCTGGCCCACCCTGATCACCGGCGGCGCGGCCGGCCTGCTGATCGGCGCCCTCTACGCGGCGCTCCTCCTGCTCAGCCGCCGCACCGACCGCAAGGCGACCCTGCCCCTGGGCCCATTCATGATCATCGGGGCCTTCTGCGCCCTGCTGACGGGCGCTGTCGCGCCCGGTTGATCCGTCCTGAGCCACGCCGTCGGGTCCGCGGTGCACAAAGCACCCCTTCCGCGGGGTTATGGTGGAAGCCCCCCCTCGGGCCGGTCCGTATCCCCCCCACGGACCGGCCCGCTTTTCATTGCATTCGGCTTGCCTCCCACGTAGCTGACTTTCCCGCCGTGCGGGTTCCTGTTTTTTGCGCCTGGCGGCGCTTGCCCGTTGCGCCTAGCGGCGCGTTTCCGGCCCGCTTCGCGGGCATTCGATTGCCGCTGCGCGGGGCTGTTCGGCCGCGGTGCCGGGCCTCCGGGGCAGGGGTGTGCCGGACTGCTTCGCTTTACGTCCGGCACACCCCTGCCCCTCCGACCCGTCCCCTCCCGTTGGAGGGTGGATTTCAACCCGGTTGGGGCTGCACACCCGGTGGGCCCCTGCGGGCGCGGGGTCCGGAGTGATGGACGACCGGCGATTGACGGGTGCCCGTCAATCAATGAACGACCCGCACAGCACCCCTCGCACCAGCCCCCACCGACCGTCTTTCCCACCCCTCAACGGGAGGGGACGGGCCGGAGGGGGTGGTGTGTCGGACGTAAAGCGCAGCAGTCCGACACACCACCCCCGCAGGCCCGGCACCGCGGCCGAACAGCCCCGCGCAGCGGCAATCGAATGCCCGCGAAGCGGGCCGGAAACGCGCTGCCAAGCGCAACAGGCAAGCGCCGCCAGGCGCAAAAAAACAGGAACCCGCACGGCGGGAAAGCCGACTACGTGGGAAGCAAGCCAAGCGCCAGCTTAACGGCGGGCCCAGATGTTGACGCCCTCCGTCGTCTCGGCGAACTTGTCGATCTCGGCGAGTTCCCCGTCGGTGATCGCGGGCGCTTCGAGGGCCGCGACGTTCGTCTCCAGCTGGGCCACGCTGCTGGCGCCGATCAGGGCGGAGGTCATCCGGGGATCCCGCAGGACCCAGTTCAGCGCGAGCTGGGCCAGCGACTGGCCGCGGCCGGCCGCGATCTCGTTCAGGCCGCGGAGGCGGCGGACGACCTCGTCGGTGAGGAGGTTCGGGTCCAGGGACTTGCCCTGCGCGGCCCGCGAGCCCTCGGGGACGCCGTCGAGGTACTTGTCAGTGAGCATGCCCTGGGCCAGCGGGGCGAACGCGATGCACCCCATGCCCGCGTCGGCGACCGTGTCCAGCAGGCCGTCGTCCTCGATCCAGCGGTTGATCATCGAGTACGAGGGCTGGTGGATCAGCGGGCGCACCCCCATCTCGCGCAGGATGCGGACCGCCTCGCGGGTCTGCTCCGTGTTGTACGAGGAGACCCCGACGTACAGGGCCTTGCCCTGCTGGACGGCGGACGCCAGGGCGCCCATCGTCTCCTCCAGCGGGGTGTCCGGATCGAAGCGGTGCGAGTAGAAGATATCGACGTAATCGACGCCCATCCGCTTCAGCGAGGCATCCAGCGACGAGAGCAGATATTTCCGGGAGCCCCATTCGCCGTAAGGGCCGGGGTGCATCAGATATCCGGCTTTTGTCGAGAGAATCAGCTCGTCGCGGTAGCCGCGGAAGTCCTGGGCGAAGATCTTTCCGAAGTTCAGCTCGGCGGACCCGGGTGGCGGACCGTAGTTGTTGGCCAGGTCGAAGTGGGTGATGCCCAGGTCGAAGGCGCGACGCAGAATGGCCCGCTGGGAGCTGAGGGTGCGGTCGTCCCCGAAGTTGTGCCAGAGTCCGAGGGAGACAGCGGGGAGTTTGAGGCCGCTGCGGCCGGTACGCCGGTACTCCATGGAGGCATAGCGTGAATCCGCTGCGCGGTAGTCAGAGCCAGTGGTCATGGTCCTCTCCCTATCACGGACTTGTGACATACCTGATTGGGCTGTTGAGACAGCCGAGAAGTAAAGTTGCCCCCTTAGGCGACGGGGCGATGGCCATCGGCACGGAGGGGCTGGACCACACATGCTGCGATCTTCCGGGATGCGCATCCCGTATCCGCCTGCACTGCGCGATCTTGTCTACCGGCTGTACGCCCGCCGGGTGGAGGGCCGCCTGGACCACGCCCAGGTGCCCAAACACATCGGCGTCATCCTGGACGGCAACCGTCGCTGGGCGCGGGCCGACGGACTGTCGACGGAGCAGGGCCACCAGGCGGGTGCGGCCAAGATCGGCGAGCTGCTGGGGTGGTGCGCGGAGACCGACGTCGAGGTCGTCACGCTCTGGCTGCTCTCGACGGACAACCTCGACCGGCCGGCGGCCGAGCTGACCCCGCTGCTGGGGATCATCGAGAACACCGTGCGCAATCTGGCCGCGGACGGCCGCTGGCGGGTGCACCACGTCGGCAACCGCGATCTGCTGCCCGACGCGACCCAGCGGGTGCTCAAGAAGGCCGAGCAGGACACCCTCGACAACCAGGGCATCCTGGTGAACGTCGCGGTCGCCTACGGCGGCCGCCAGGAGATCGCGGACGCGGTGCGCTCGCTGCTGCTGGAGCACGCCGAGCGCGGTACGAGCTTCGAGGAGCTGGCCGAGATCGTCGACATCGACCTGATCTCGGAGCACCTCTACACCCGGGGTCAGCCGGACCCGGACCTGGTGATCCGCACCAGTGGCGAGCAGCGGCTGTCCGGCTTCATGCTCTGGCAGAGCGCGCACTCCGAGTACTACTTCTGCGAGGTCTTCTGGCCGGCGTTCCGGAAGATCGACTTCCTGCGGGCGCTGCGCGACTACGCGGCCCGGCACCGCCGCTACGGCAACTGAAGACCGGTCCGCACCCGCACCGGAGAACACGCCCGGGGCCCGTCGTACGCCCTTCGCCTTCCGCCTGCTTTCCGTTCTCCGTACGGGACCGATCTCCGGGGCGGCGGGTGTCGGACACCTGCTAGGCCGGGTTCCGGCCACTTCGTGCGGTGTGATCCGGCCATCTTCGGGGGCGGGAGAGCGTGGCGGGGCGTCGGCCGGGCACCGGCGGCGCCCCGGGGACGCAGGCTCCCGGGCCGTGCGTCCCGCGCCCTGACGGTGCCTCTCCTGACGCCCCCTCCGGCGCCTCTCCGCCGGGGGTGCTTCCGGCTGCCGGGTCCCCGTCCGGTGGCTGCTTCGCCCGTCTTTCCGCCGGTCAGCGGGCATCTGTAACCAAAGGTTCATCGAGCGTGTGTCATATGCCGTGGCATGGGTGCGGGGGTTGAAGGGAATATCCCTGGCAGGTCGGTGCCCAGAAATACAAGCCATCGGGCGCCGGATCTCAGCGGGCGGCATGGGGCCGTCCGCCCGGGAGGCCCTTTGCGCATCACGGACGATCGTGCGTATTGCACGGACGACGCGGAGGGCCGGCGTTCGGCCCGCGCAGCGTGGCCAGAACCCGGCCCTGTCCCCGGCGACGTCGTCGCACCCCGACCTCATCCGAGGGGGTTCGTCCACCCGTGGTGAACAGCAAGAAGCGCCGTGAGAGCGACCGGCGCACCTATGTACTCGACACCAGCGTCCTGTTGGCGGATCCGGCCGCCATGTCCCGCTTCGACGAACACGAGGTGGTGCTGCCGGTCGTCGTGGTCACGGAGTTGGAGGCCAAGCGCCACCATCCCGAGCTCGGGTACTTCGCGCGGCAGGCACTCCGCCGGCTGGACGAGTACCGGGTGCAGTACGGGCGGCTGGACGCGCCCATCCCCATCGGGGAACTCGGCGGGACGCTCCGGGTCGAGCTCAACCACTCCGACCCGGGACTGCTGCCCGCCGCCTTCCTCAACGGTCACAGCCGGCTGGGCGACAACGACTCGCGGATCCTCGCGGTCGCCCGCAACCTCCAGGCCGAGGGGTTCGACGTCACCGTCGTCTCCAAGGACCTGCCGATGCGCATCAAGGCGTCCTCGGTGGGTCTGCTGGCCGAGGAGTACCGCGCCGAGCTGGCCATCACCGACTCCGGCTGGACCGGCATGGCCGAACTCGCCCTCTCCGCGGAGCAGGTGGACGACCTCTTCGCCGCCGAGACCGCCCACGTCCCGGGTGCGGACGAACTCCCGGTGCACACCGGGCTGGTGCTGCAGTCCGAGCGCGGCAAGGCCCTGGGCCGGGTCACCCCGGAGGGCGCGGTCCGGCTGGTGCGCGGCGACCGGGAGGCGTTCGGCATCCACGGCCGCAGCGCCGAGCAGCGGATCGCACTGGACCTGCTGCTCGACCCGGAGGTCGGCATCGTCTCGATGGGCGGCCGGGCCGGCACCGGCAAGTCGGCGCTGGCGCTGTGCGCCGGTCTGGAGGCGGTGCTGGAGCGCCGGCAGCACAGCAAGGTGATGGTGTTCCGCCCGCTGTACGCGGTCGGCGGGCAGGAGCTGGGCTATCTGCCGGGCACCGAGGCGGAGAAGATGAGCCCCTGGGCGCAGGCGGTCTTCGACACGCTGTCCGCGGTGACCACCAAGGACGTCATCGAGGAGGTGGTCTCCCGCGGGATGTTGGAGGTGCTGCCGCTGACCCACATCCGCGGCCGCTCGCTGCACGACGCGTTCGTCATCGTGGACGAGGCCCAGTCGTTGGAACGGAACGTCCTGTTGACCGTTCTGTCCCGGATCGGGGCCAATTCCCGGGTCGTGCTCACCCATGACGTCGCCCAGCGGGACAACCTCAGGGTCGGTCGGTACGACGGAGTGGTCGCCGTCGTGGAGAAACTGAAGGGGCATCCGCTCTTCGCGCACGTCACGCTCAACCGTTCGGAGCGCTCGCCGATCGCCGCGCTGGTGACCGAAATGCTGGAGGACGGCAGGATCTGACCCGTTGTGAAACGGTGCGCCGCCCGGAGAAGCGTAGGAGCTTAGCCGGGCGGCGCTCGTGTGCGCTTGGATATCCGGAAATCCCGCGGGGCAAACTGGGTGTGAGCTTTCACACCCGATGGGGAATTGCCTCCCGGTAGCCCGTTCGGGCAGAGTCTGGGTCCTGTCAGGCCCCGCATACGGCCCAGACCCACCCCCCGGGGTGTATGGACGACCCGAACTTCATAGCGAGTTGCCGTATGCCGCCCGAGCACCACGCGGACCCCGAGGGTACGCACCGGGCCAGTGCCTCCCGTGACCAGTCGGCGCCACCGCTCAACAGGCGCCGGAACAAGGGGAGGCCAGCGCCAGGGGCACGATTGCGTCCGCGAGGTCACCTAAGCGGGCGATGCTGGAAGGAAATCGTGTGAGCCGGATCTCGGTCCGGGGATTCGCAGTGGCCTCCGCCACCGCGGTCACCACCGTCGGCGCCGTCGTCGGCGTCGCATCGGGCAGCCAGGCAGCCGTCGGCAACACCGAGGCAACGGCCGCCGACGCGACGATCGCCGACATCCCCGCGGGCCAGCAGGCCCAGGTGCAGACGGCATCGCTGACGCAGCAGGCAGACTCGGCGTCCACCCAGGCGGACGCGGCGGCACTGAAGTCCGCGCAGGAGTCGGCCCGCAAGGCGGCCGCGGAGACCGCGCAGAACAAGAAGGACCAGGCCGACAAGGACAAGGCGGAGAAGCAGGCCAAGGAGCGCGAGAAGGCGCTGGCCGCCTCCCGCTCGGCCGTGCGCGACGCCAGCGACTTCGTCGCGAAGGCTTCGTACAGCATTGCCGAGACCCAGGCGATGGCGCGGCAGATGATCGCCTCCGACCAGTTCCAGTGCTTCAGCAACATCGTGGAGCGCGAGTCCGGTTGGAACTACCAGGCGACCAACTCCTCGTCCGGTGCCTACGGCCTCGTCCAGGCGCTGCCCGGCTCCAAGATGTCCTCCGCCGGTTCCGACTGGCAGACCAACCCGGCCACCCAGATCAAGTGGGGCCTGAACTACATGAACAGCCGGTACGGCAGCCCCTGCGGTGCCTGGTCGTTCTGGCAGGCCAACAGCTGGTACTAGGCCGCGCGCCAGGCCCTCGCGGGCCGCGCCACAGCACTCGGAAACCCCCGAACGCGACGCGTCGGGGGTTTCGTGCGTGCGCCACAGGTAACGTCGAGGCGTCACATTGCCGCAAGGGCGGGGAAGAGGAAGCTACATGTCCAGATTGCCTCAGTGGGTCGGTGGCCTGGGCGCCGGTCTGACGCGGCTCTCGCAGCGGCTGGAGGAACAGCGCCGCCGCGCCGAGGCGGCTGCGGCCGCAGCCGAAGACGCGGACGAGCTGGGGCGGGTCGGGCGCACCGCCGAGCCGGACGGGCACGGCCTGCGGATCCCGGCGGAGCGCGGGCCGGGCGGGCGTGCCGCGACGGCCACTTGGGGGCCGGACGCGATGGCCGCCGCCGACGCCGCCGGGGCCGTGGCCACCATGGCCGCCGTGGAGAGTGCGCCGCGGCCGGAGGAGCGGGCGGAGGAGCAGGAGGAGCCGGAGTCGGAGCCCGCCGCCCGCGCGCCCGAGTCCGTCCCCGCGCCGCCGTCCTACGCGCCGGCCGTCGCCGCCCCGCCGGACCCGGTGGCGGCTGTCCCCTGGGGCGTCCGGGTCGCGGCCGAGGCCGGCTGGCGGCTGCTGGTGCTGGCCGGAACGGTGTGGGTGCTGGCGAAGGTGATCACCACCATCTCGCTGGTGGTGCTGGCCTTCGTCGCGGCGCTGCTGATCACGGCGCTGCTCCAGCCGACGGTGGCCTGGCTGCGGCAGCGCAACGTGCCGCGCGGGGCGGCCACCGCGCTGACCTTCATCGGCGGCTTCGTGGTGATGGGCCTGGTCGGCTGGTTCGTCGTATGGCAGGTCCAGGACAACATCGACTCGGTGTCCAGCCGCATCCAGGAGGGCATCACCGAGCTGAAGGGCTGGCTGCTCAAGAGCCCGTTCCATGTGACCGAGAGCCAGATCAACCACATCGCCAAGAACCTCCAGGACGCGATCGGCGCCAACACCGAGGCGATCACCTCGGCCGGCCTGGAGGGCGTCACGGTCGTCCTGGAGATGTTCACCGGCATCCTGCTGGCGATGTTCACCACGCTGTTCCTGCTCTACGACGGCCGCCGCATCTGGGAGTGGACGCTCAAGCTGGTGCCGGCCGCGGCCCGCGGGGGAGTGGCGGGCGCCGGCCCGCGCGCCTGGCGGACGCTGACCGCGTACATCCGCGGCACGGTCCTGGTGGCGCTGATCGACGCCACCTTCATCGGCGTCGGGCTGTACTTCCTCGACGTGCCGCTGGCCGTCCCGCTCGCCGTCTTCATCTTCCTGTTCGCCTTCGTCCCGCTGATCGGCGCGGTGGTCTCCGGCGCGCTGGCGTGTGTGGTCGCGCTGGTCACCCAGGGCGTCTTCACGGCGCTGCTGGTGCTGGCGGTGGTGCTGGCGGTGAACCAGATCGAGAGCCATGTGCTCCAGCCCTTCATCCTGGGCCGGGCGGTCCGGGTGCACCCGCTGGCGGTGATCCTCTCGGTCGCCGCGGGCAGCCTGATCGGCGGCATCGGCGGCGCGGTGGTGGCGGTCCCGCTGGTGGCGGTGAGCAACACCGTCGTCGGCTATCTCCGCTCGTACTCCAGGGAGCAGGCGTTGAAGATGACGGTGCCGCCCCGCGGCGCGACCGCCCTCGACGTGGCCCCGACCCTGCCGCGCCGTTCACGGACGCCGGACAACTAGGGCGGGTCGTCAAACTCCCGCCTGCCTCGCGACGCCTGGCACGCACGCTCTCCGCGTTGTCGGGCGCATCCCGGTACGCCCAGTACCGGGATGACCCTCCGCCTTGAGATCGCACGCACCAGACGCCGCGAGGCCCGCCCTCCGGGCGGACGACGGGAGTTTGACGACCCGCCCTAGCGCCCGGACGCACGAAACCCCCGCGGACACGAGGTCCGCGGGGGTTTCGTTCTGAGGTCTGCTGCCGTGCGCCTTATTCGGCGAGGGCGGCCTCGGCGTCGAGGGTGGCGCCGACGGCCTGGAGGACGGCCGCGATCTTGACGGCCTCCTGGATCGTCTCGCGCTCGACACCGGCCTTGCGCAGGACCTGCTCGTGCGAGTCCAGGCACATGCCGCAGCCGTTGATCGCGGAGACCGCGAGCGACCACAGCTCGAAGTCGACCTTGTCCACGCCCGGGTTGCCGATGACGTTCATCCGCAGACCGGCGCGCAGGTTCCCGTACTCCGGGTCGGAGAGCAGGTGGCGCGTCCGGTAGAAGACGTTGTTCATCGCCATGATGGCCGCGGCCGACTTGGCGGCGGTGTACGCCTCGGCGGAGAGGTTGGCCTTCGCCTCCGGCTCCAGCTCGCGCAGCACCTTCGGGGAGCGCGAGGCGATCGCGCAGGCGAGCACCGTGCCCCACAGCTGCTGCTGCGGCAGGTCGGAGTTGCCGATCACCGAACCGAGGTTCAGCTTCAGGTCCTTGGCGTAGTCCGGAACCGCGGACTTGAGGTCATCGAGAGCCATGGGTCTCACTCACCAGCCAGCAGGGCGACCGGGTCCAGGGTGTCCTCGCCCTTGCTCCAGTTGCAGGGGCACAGCTCGTCGGTCTGGAGCGCGTCGAGGACCCGGAGGACCTCCTTGGGGTTACGGCCGACGGAGCCGGCGGTCACCATGGTGAACTGGATCTCGTTGTTCTGGTCGACGATGAAGACGGCGCGCTGCGCGAAGCCGTCCTCGCCCTCGATGCCCAGGGCGCGCATCAGCTCGTGCTTCGAGTCGGCCAGCATCGGGAAGGGCAGGTCGGTCAGGTCCGGGTGGTCCTTGCGCCAGGCGTGGTGCACGAACTCGGAGTCGCCGGAGAAGCCGAGGACCTGGGCGTCACGGTCGGCGAACTCGTCGTTCAGCTTGCCGAAGGCGGCGATCTCGGTGGGGCACACGAAGGTGAAGTCCTTGGGCCACGCGAACACGATCTTCCACTTGCCCTCGTAGGTCTTGTGGTTGATCTGCTCGAACTCCTTGCCCTTCTCCAGCGAGACGCAGGCGGTCAGGTCGAACTCAGGGAACTTGTCACCGACAGTGAGCACGCGCTCTCCTTGTTGCTAGAAAGTCCCTCGTGGGGTCTTTCGGGGCTTTCTGTGAGGCTTGGACGGGATCCACAGTGCCACAGCAGGCATTGATCAGGGAAATAGTTAGACTTGTGGATGTTGATCGGAGGTGGTTATCAGTGGCTTCCCCCACGAGCCCCGGCGGGCGGCCCCGTCAGCCCAGCCTGGCCCAGCTGCGGGCCTTCGCCGCGGTCGCCGAACATCTGCACTTCCGGGAGGCGGCGGCCGAGATCGGCATGAGCCAGCCCGCGCTCTCCGGCGCCGTCTCCGCACTGGAGGAGACCCTCGGCGTCCAGCTCCTGGAGCGTACGACCCGCAAGGTGCTGCTCTCACCGGCGGGGGAGCGGGTGGCGGCCCGCGCCCGGGCGGTCCTGGACGCGGTCGGCGCGCTGATGGAGGAGGCGGAGGCGGCCCGCGCGCCCTTCACCGGCGTGCTGCGCCTCGGCGTCATCCCGACCGTCGCCCCGTATCTGCTGCCGGCCGTCCTGCGGCTGGTCCACGACACCTACCCGGACCTCGATCTCCAGGTCCACGAGGAGCAGACCGCCTCGCTGCTGGACGGTCTGGCGCACGGCCGGCTGGACCTGCTGCTGCTCGCGGTGCCGCTCGGCGTCCCGCAGGTCACCGAAATCCCGCTGTTCGACGAGGACTTCGTGCTGGTGGCCCCCAAGGAGCACTGGCTCGGCGGCCGCGGCGACATCCCCCGCGAGGCGCTCAGGGAGCTGGACCTGCTGCTGCTGGACGAGGGGCACTGCCTGCGCGACCAGGCGCTGGACATCTGCCGCGAGGCGGGAAGGGAGGAGAACACACCGGTGACGACGAGCGCGGCCGGACTCTCCACGCTGGTGCAGTTGGTGGCCGGTGGCCTGGGGGTGACTCTCCTGCCGCGTACGGCACTTCGCGTCGAGACCGCCCGCAACGACCTGCTGACCACGGGCTACTTCGCGGACCCGGCACCTTCCCGGCGGATCGCCCTGGCCATGCGCAGCGGTTCGGCCCGGCAGCCGGAGTTCGAGGAGTTCGCGGCGGCGCTGCGGGGGGCCATGCGGGGGTTGCCGGTGCGGGTTGTGGAGGGGTGAGGGGCGTCAGCGGCGCGGGGTGACGCGCCGGGAATCGTCCAGGATCTGCGTGACATCCAGGGTGACTTCGGCGCCGATCGACTCCGGGAGGGTGACCTTCTCCCCGGGCACATGAATGCGGTGCATGCCGTAGCCGTCCTCGATGGGCTCGGTGAGGACGTGGAGGCGCTCGTGCTTGCGATCGACGATCACATACACCGGCACCTTCGCCGCGCCGTAGGCGGCTACCTTGGTACGCAGGTCGTTGGTGTAGTTCCCGGACGTGATCTCCAGGACCATCCGGAACACCGCCGGGTCGCAGCATTCGTACTTGACGACATGGTCACGGACATCGATGTCCACGACAGAGAGGTCAGGGACGGCGAAGTCGGAAGGGCTGCCCAGCCACAGGCCGAGCCCTTCGAGGATCGCCGTGTCGCCGCCGTCCAGACCTGCCGCGACGAAGGGGCGCCTGAGGCAGGACAACCCGAACGCGTGGCCGGGGTCCGAGGGGGGGGTCACGGTGAGAACGCCTCCGAGAATCTCGACGCGGTACCCCGGAAGCTGCTCCATGAGCTGGTCGGCCTGCTCAAGGAGCGTCAGCGGCTTGTGGGCCGGCGCGTAGCGGCGCTCGACAGCTGCTGCGGACATTGCGTGCCTCCCATGGGCTGGTGTCGAGACCATCATCGTAGGCAGCGGCGGCCCTTCTCGTCCCGTACGACAATGTTCATTCGTTGGGGGACACGGGACGCTCACTCCGTGCGCAGGCCGTCGGGCCGCATCATCCGCCACAGCGGCGGCAGGCTCAGGGCGGTGACGAAGAGGATCACGCCGCCGCCGATGCCGAGCATGCCGGCGACCACCGGCCAGTCGACGATCACGTCGCTGCCGGTGATGGTGAGCAGCAGGGAGCCCAGGGACAGTCCGCAGGCCAGTGCCAGGGTCAGGCCGAGGGCCACCGGCAGCGCCGTCTGCCACAGGACGGACCAGCCCAGGGTGGTGCGGCGGGTGCCGTACGCGTCGAGGGTGGAGAGCAGCCGGCGGCGTTCGTGGAGCTGCTCGACGGTGGAGATGATCAGGCCCGCGCCGATCAGCAGCAGGGTGATCACCGCGCCGATGAAGATCGTGGTGCGGATGCCGTCGTACTGCCGGTCGTGCGGGTTGTCGAGGGAGGAGCCCTCCAGCATCGTCGGGTCGGTCCGGGCCGCGGTGTTGCGGATGTGCTCGACGGCGTCGGGGGTGCCGCGGTCGAAGCGGACGAGGACCTCCGTGCTGGGCAGGGTGAGGCGGGAGGCGTCGAGGACCGAGGGGGTCAGGAGCAGGTCGTAGTAGAGGCGGTGGCCGTCCTGGAGCGGGGCGAGCCGGGCGGCGCGGGCGGACGGCGGAACCGTCCAGGGGCGGGGGGTCGGGACGGGATCGTCGTAGGCGTTCGGCGGGTTGAGGTTGACGGTGGCGCCGGGGGTGAGGCCCCTCTCGGTGCCGGAGTCCCGGTGGCCGTCGGTGACGAAGGCGTCGCCGTCCCGGCAGGACGGCAGGTGGGCCACCTTGCGCAGCTCGGCGCAGCTGCCGACGCCGATGATGCCGGGGAGGTCGCGGCTGGTGTCGTGGTCCGGGGTGGGCATCCGGCCGGCGTTGGCGTCGAGGAGGCCGCGGGCGGTGGTGACCCCGGGGGTGGCGCGCAGCGCGTCCAGCAGTCGTTCGGTCTGCTGCCAGCTTGCCCCGTTGCCCCAGAGGCGGATCTGCGGCACCCGCCCGGACTCGGCGTACGCGGCGGCGAAACCGGCCTGTGAGCCGGTCATCAGCATGTGGATGGCGACGGCGCCGGCCAGCGCGACGGTGATGCCGCTGACCGCGCGGATCGCCGGGCCGCTGCTCAGCTGGAGCCGGCGGACCGCCAGCTGCCAGGGGACCGGGCCGCCGCGCAGCCGGTCGACGACCCGGTCGACCAGCCAGGGCAGCAGCGCGGTGACGCCGAACAGCAGCAGCGTGGCGCCGGCGGCGAGGCAGGTGGTGGCCAGCGGGTTGTCGACCGGGCCCGGCCGGAGCGCCATCGGGACCAGCAGGGCCGTGCCGGCGGCCGGCAGCGCGACGCGCCACCACAGCCGGCGGCGGACCGGCGGGCGGTTGCGGACGATGCCGAGCGGTTCGACGGTGACGCCGCGCTGGGCGACCAGGGTGACCAGGACGGCGGCGGTCGGCACCAGGACGGCGATCAGCAGGGCGGCGAGCGGGCCGGGGGTGACGTCCGAGGGGTAGACGTTGATGTCCCACAGGGTGATGGACGGGGCCAGCAGGCGGCCGGCGAGGAACAGCGCGGCGCCGCCCAGCAGCCCGAGCAGCGAGCCGAACAGCGCCTCGCCGGAGGCGATCCGGCGGGTGGTGCGGACGTCGGCGCCGACCAGGCGGAGGGCGGCCAGGCGGCGTTCCCGGCGTTCGTTGCCGAAGCGCACGGAGGTGCCGATGAAGACCATCACCGGTGTCATCAGCGCCACACACGTCATGATCACCAGGACCAGGCCGGGGGTGGTCAGCGGCTGTGGCTCCCAGCTCTTGCCGAAGCGGTCGATGCGGTAGCCGGTGCGCTCGGTGAGGGCGTCGTCGTGCGCGAGGTAGGTGAGTTCCCGAGGGCCCTTGAGGCCCTCGGCGCCGATCACGCCGACGACCCGGTAGCCGCTCAGGCGCTCGCGCAGCAGCGCGCTGTCGGGGGCGGCCAGCAGCTCCTTCAGGGCCGGCGAGACCACCGCCTCGCCCGGGCCGGGGAGGTGTCGTACGCCGGGCGGTGCCGGCGGGTGCGCGCCGTCCGGGCGGACCAGCCGCCCGCGGATGGCGGTGCCCCGGAAGACGGTGTCCGTGTGGGCGTACAGGAGGGTGCGGTCACCGCGTGGCGGCGGGTGCTGCTGGCCGAGGTTCTCGCGGGCCTTCTCCCGGCCGTGCCAGGCGTTCATCAGGTGCGGCGCGGAGGCGCAGAACAGCAGCACCGCCACGCCGAGGGCGACCCCGGCGGTGGTCAGCGCGGTGCGGACCCAGCCCTCCCGCCCGCTGCCGGCGGCGAACCGCATGCCCATGGCGAGGTCGCGGGCCCAGACGGCCGGGCCGGTCCGGGGGGCCGCGGGCGGGAGTGCGGGTACGGCGGTGTCCCGCTCGCCCGGGGGCTGCGAGCGGAGCAGCGTCATATCCGGCCCGCCATGTCCTTCACCCGGCCGTCCCGGACGACGATCTCCCGGTCGGAGTAGGCGGCGACCCGGGCCTCGTGGGTGACGAGCACGACGGCCGCGTTGGTGTCCCGGGCGGCGTCGGTCAGCAGGGTCAGCACCCGTTCGCCGTTGAGGGAGTCCAGGGCGCCGGTGGGTTCGTCGGCGAAGACGACCCGGGGTGTGGTGGCCAGTGCGCGGGCGACCGCGACCCGCTGGCCCTGGCCGCCGGAGATCTCACCGGGCCGCTTGGCCGCGACGTCGTCCACCTCCAGCCGCGCCAGCCACTCGCGGGCCCGGCGCTCGGCCTCCTTGCGCCTGGTGCCGTTCAGCCGCAGCGGCAGTGCGACGTTCTCCAGGGACGTCAACTCCGGTACCAGCTGGCCGAATTGGAAGACGAAGCCGAAGTCGGTGCGGCGCAGTGCGCTGCGCCGGGCGTCGCCGAGGTCGGTGAGCGTGTGCGGGCCGTAGCGGACGGTGCCGGAGTCCGGGCGGACGATCCCGGCGAGGCAGTGCAGCAGCGTCGACTTGCCGGACCCGGAGGGGCCCATGACGGCGACCACCTCGCCGGGGTGGATCGAGAAGTCCGCGCCGTCCAGGGCGGGCGTGGGCCCGTACGCCTTGCGCAGCCCCTCGGCGGCGAGCAGGGATCCCTCGGGCGTCATGCGCCGACCGTTTCCGCGAGTTTGTCCAGGCGGGCGGCGGTCAGCTCCAGCCAGCGCAGATCGGCTTCCAGGTGGAACAGCGCGTGGTCGCAGATCAGCTGGTCGGCGAGGTCCCCGGCGCGCTTGCGCTCGGTCAGGCCGCGCATCAGCCGCAGGTGCTCGGTGCGCTGGGTGTCCAGGAGTTCGGCGGCGTCCCGTTCGGTCAGCAGGGCCAGTACGACCTTGGTGTAGAGGACCGACTGGAGGTACGGCTCGGGCTTCTCCGGCCGGGCCAGCCACTGGGCGACGTCGGTGATCCCGGCGTCCGTGATGGCGTACCGCTTGCGCTCCGGGCCCGCGCCGGCCTCCACGCCGTCCACCTCGACCAGGCCGTTCTTCAGCAGCCGGGACATCGTGGAGTAGACCTGCCCGTAGTGGAGCGGGCGGTCCTGCCCGAAGTGCTCGTCGAAGGCCCGCTTGAGGTCGTAGCCATGGCGGGGGCCGGACTCCAGGAGGCCCAGCAGCGTATGACCGATTGACATGCCGACCACCTTACTCGGGGGTGTAACGCTGGTGTATACGTGCGTTGTATAGCTGCCCGGTGCGCGCGGGGAACGTGCCGGTCGGCGCGGGTGCGGGGCGGTGGCCGCGGGCTTCTGCCGGCCACCGCCCCGCACCGCGGGCGCTCACTCCGTGCGCAGCCCGTCCGGCCGCATCATCCGCCACAGCGGCGGCAGGCTGAGCAGCGTCACCACCAGGACCAGGCCGCCCCCGGTGGCGGTCAGCGGCCAGACCACCGACCAGTCGAAGGAGGTCTTGTGGGCCATCCTCAGCAGCGCCAGTCCCAGCCCGGCACCGCCGGCGACCGCCAGGGCCAGCCCCAGGGCGACCGGGACGGCGGTCTGCCACAGCACCGACCAGGCCAGCGTGGCCCGCCGGGTGCCGAAGGCGACCAGGACGGACAGCAGCCGGCGGCGCTCGCGCAGCTGCTCCACCATCGTCACCAGCATGCTGGCGGCGATCAGGGCGAGGGTTGCGGTGGCGGCGACCAGCAGGCCGGTCCGCAGGCTGGTGAACTGCTTGTCGCGGGCGATGTTCTGGAGCGCGAAGACCTTGGTCCGCGGGTCGATCCGGGCCGCGGTGTTCCGGACGTGCTCGACGGCGTCCGGGACCTCCGGGTCGATCCTGACCATGGCGCGGGCCATCGGATGGTCCAGCAGCCTCAGGTCCAGGGCGCCCGGGGTGACCAGCAGGCCGAAGGCCGTCTGCCCGGTGGGGTCGACACGGGACTCGACCGTGCGGGCCGATCGCGGGACGGTCCACAGCCGCGGGTGCGGCGGCTTGCCGGACCCGTCGTCCGGGGCGAGGTCCACGGTGGCACC
The DNA here is from genome assembly GCF_019774615.1 of Streptomyces sp. BHT-5-2. Lineage (NCBI taxonomy): Bacteria > Bacillati > Actinomycetota > Actinomycetes > Kitasatosporales > Streptomycetaceae > Streptomyces > Streptomyces sp. BHT-5-2. The sequence goes on from NZ_CP081496.1 coordinate 2,552,757, forward strand.
GGGACGCGCCGTCTCGGCGATGTAGCCGGCGTCGACCGATCCGCTGCCGTCCTCGGCGACGAAGACGTCGCCGTCCTTGCAGGGGCCGGTGTGCGCCATCTCGCGCAGGCTGCCGCAGTCGCCGACGGTGACCCGGGTGCTGGGGCGGAACTGCTCGCCCCGGCGGAGCGGGCCGGGCCGGGAGGCGGACGAGTCGATGGACGCGATGACGCCGCGGACGCCCTCGGTCGCACGGAACTCCTCGATCATCTTCCGGATCGTGCCGACCTCGTGCGACGGGAGCATGGTGTGCAGCTGGGCCCGGCTCGCGTCCTGCCCGGTGGCCTTCATGAAGTCGCCCTGGATCGCGGCGAAGAACAGCTGGAGTGCGATCGCCCCGGCGACCGCGACGGTGATTCCGCTGACCGCCCGGGCCGCCGCGGCCCCGCTGAGCTGGAGCCGGCGGACCGCCAGCTGCCAGGGCACCGGCCCGCCCCGGAGGCGCGCCATCGCCGCGTCCACCGCCCAGGGCAGCAGCAGCGCCACCCCCAGCAGGAACAGTGTCGCGCCGCCCGCGACCAGATAGGGGTTGACCGAGGCGTCCCGTCCGCTGACCGTTCCGTTGAAGAGCATCAGCACCAGCCCCACCGCCGGCAGCGGCAGCCGCCACCACAGCCGGCGCCGGCGTCCGGCGCCCTCCCGGGCGACCCCCAGCGGCTCGATGCTCACCCGGCGCAGCGCGAAGAGCGTGACACCGATCGCGGCCAGCGGTACGGCGAGCAGGACCAGCGCCGCCAGACCCGGGACCGGGGTCATGTCGGACGGGAAGACGTTGACGTCCCAGACGGCGACGCCGCCGACGAGCCGGCGTGCCGCCAGGAACAGCACGGCTCCCACCGCCAGTCCGCACACCGCCCCGAAGAGCGCCTCACCGGCCGCCGTGCGCCGGGTCATCCGGGCGTCGGCGCCGATCAGCCGCAGCGCGGCCAGCCTTCGGTCCCGGCGCTCGCCGCCGAACCGCACGGCCGTGGCGATGAAGATGGCCACCGGCATCAGCATCACCACACAGCCCACGATCATCAGGACCAGCAGCATCGGGTCCATCGGGTCGCTCTTGGTGCGGGTGCCGAACCCGGCGATGCGCCAGCCCCCGTCGTCCGTGGTCAGCGTGGCACTGCCGGCGTAGTAGATCAGCTCGCCGGGGCCGATCAGGCCGGCCTGCCCGATCGTTCCCACGTCCTTGAAGTGCAGCCGCTCCCGCAGCAGTCGGCCCTCCGGCGAGCCGAGCAGGCCGCGCAGCGCGGGGGAGACCACCATCTCGCCGGGTCCCGGCAGGGTGCTCACCCCCGGCGGGGCGGGCGCCCGGTCGCCGTCGGGCCGCAGCAGCATGCCCCGTACGGGGTCGCCGCGGAAGTCGGTGTCCGCCTGCGCCTCGACCAGCGTCGCCGCCGACCGCGGCGGCGACTGCTCGCTCTCCATCGGCTGCCGGGCGTCGCCGCGCTGGGACCGCATCTCCATCATGGTCGGGATCGACGCGGCGCCCAGCAGCAACACCACACCCAGCCCCACGCCCAGCGCGGTCAGCAGGGTACGGATCCACCCCTCGCGTCCTCCGCCGACCGCGAACCGCACCCCCGTCCAGAGGTCCCGGCCCCAGCCGCGCGGCCCCGTGATCGTCCTGCTCCCGACGCTCATGCCGCGCCCGCCGTCTCCCGGGCGATGCCGTCCCGCACCACGACCTCCCGGTCGGCGTACGCGGCCACCCGCGCCTCGTGCGTCACCAGCACCACGGCCGCGTCGGTGTCCCGGGCGGCGTCGGTCAGCAGTCGCATCACCCGCTCGCCGTTGAGGGAGTCCAGGGCGCCGGTGGGCTCGTCGGCGAAGACCACCCGCGGCGCGGCGGCCAGCGCGCGGGCGACCGCGACCCGCTGGCCCTGGCCGCCGGAGATCTCACCGGGCCGCTTGGCCGCGACGTCGTCCACCTCCAGCCGCGCCAGCCACTCGCGGGCCCGGCGCTCGGCCTCCTTGCGCCTGGTGCCGTTCAGCCGCAGCGGCAGTGCGACGTTCTCCAGGGACGTCAACTCCGGTACCAGCTGGCCGAATTGGAAGACGAAGCCGAAGTCGGAGCGGCGCAGTGCGCTGCACCGCGCGTCGCCGAGGTCGGTCAGGACGTGCTCCCCGTACCGGACCGTGCCGGAGTTGGGACGGACGATCCCGGCGAGGCAGTGCAGCAGCGTCGACTTGCCGGACCCGGAGGGGCCCATGACGGCGACCACCTCGCCGGGACGGATGGCGAAGTCCGCCCCGTCGAGCGCTGGTGTGGGCCCGTACGCCTTGCGCAGCGCACGTGCTTCGAGCAGGAAACCGGCCGGGGCCATCCACGATCCTCCGGAAGTGCGAACAGGACATGCCGACAACCGGCCGCGCGAACGACAGCGCCGGCCAGGGCATGCGCCGCACTCTACATGAGGTGTATACCTAGCGTGTATAGATGAAGTCCCGGTGGTCGCCCGCCGCCCGCCGGCTCTGCACCGGCTCTCCGTCAGCTCTCCGGCGGCTCCTCCGGGCGTGCCTTCGGCGGGCGTCCCCGACGGGGCGGTCCGGCCACGCCGCGGGGGAGGCGGCCGGCTTCGGCGAGGGCCTTGCGGAGCAGGAACTCGATCTGGGCGTTGGTGCTGCGGAGTTCGTCGTTGGCCCAGCGGCTGAGGGCGTCGTGCAGGAGCGGGTCCAGCCGCAGCAGCACCTGCTTGCGCTGCTGCGGCCGGCGGCCGGGGGGCGGTTCGCGGTCGGCGCCCGGCCCCTGGGGGGTTTCCTGGCTCACTGGTAGAGCGAGCCCGTGTTCAGGACGGGCTGGGCGGCGCGGTCGCCGCACAGCACCACCATCAGATTGCTGACCATGGCGGCCTTGCGCTCCTCGTCCAGTTCGACGATGCCCTGCTCGTTGATCCGCTCCAGGGCCGACTCGACCATGCCCACCGCGCCCTCGACGATCTGCTTCCGGGCCGCCACGACCGCACCGGCCTGCTGCCGCTGGAGCATCGCGGAGGCGATCTCCGGGGCGTAGGCGAGGTGGCTGAAGCGGGTCTCGATGATCTGCACACCGGCGGCCCGGACCCGGGCGGTCAGCTCCACGGCCAGCTTCTCGGTGATCTCCTCGGCGTTGCCGCGCAGCGAGAGGCCGTCCTCGTCGTGGGCGTCGTAGGGGTACTCGATGGCGATGTGCCGGACGGCCGCCTCGGTCTGGGTGGCGACGAACTCCAGGAAGTCGTCGACCTCGAAGAGCGCCTGGGCGGTGTCCCGGACCTTCCAGACGACGATCGCGGCCAGCTCGATCGGGTTGCCGTAGGCGTCGTTGACCTTCAGGACCGAGGTCTCGTGGTTGCGGACCCGGGTGGAGATCTTGCGGGTCGAGGTGAGCGGGTTGACCCAGCGCAGGCCGTCGGTGCGGACGGTCCCGACGTACCGCCCGAAGAGCTGGATCACCTGGGCCTCGCCGGGCGCGACCATCTTCACGCCCTTCATGCAGTAGAGCGAGCCCACCAGGAGCAGGATCCCGGCGATCACCAGCGGGACGGCGACCGCGTTGCGGCCGGCGTCGCCGAGGAAGGCGCCGACGATGATCATGGCGATGCCGAGGGCGACGCCCAGGACGGTCAGCAGCAGCGCCAGCCCGCCCGGGATGCTGTGCGCACGCCGCTCGCGGACCTGTGGCTCCGGCATCTCCGGGGCGTCCGCGGAGGCGACGGAGGGGGGTGTCGTATCGGTCATGGGGTCCCCGTTTCTTCGGTGGCGCGTCGGGACGCGCGTGGTGCGGCGCGTGATGTCTGCCGCAGTGCGTGCTTTCGCTGGTCTAGCAAAGTGTTATCACTTTAACGCGCTGGCCTGCTGGGGTCCAGCGGGATGCGGGCAGGTGTCCCAACGGTTGCGTGCCTTCCCCGTGCTGTATGTCACGTAGGGAAAAGCCTTGATCGATGAGTATTTGTTGTCAGATGCGGTGTTAGCTTCAACAGCTGAGTTATGCCGGGGGCGGAACGACTGGAGTTGCACGAGCGATGGGCCGAGCGAACGCGAGGCGGGCGCGGCAGGGCGGCGCCCGCCGGAGCGGAAAGAACGAGAAGAAGTCCGGCATACGCCGCTTCTTCACCTGGAAGAAGATCCTCGGGGCCGTCCTCGGTGTCTGCCTGCTGGGGATCCTCGGCTTCATCGGCCTCTACCTGTACGTCGGGGTGCCCGAGGGCAACCAGCAGGCCAAGCTCCAGAGCAACGTCTTCAAGTACGCGGACGGCTCGGTCATGGCGCGCACCGGCCAGGTCAACCGCGAGACCGTCCCGCTGAGCCGGATACCCAAGGACGTCCAGCACACCTTCGTCGCCGCCGAGAACAAGACGTTCTACAACGACTCCGGCGTGGACCTGAAGGGCACCCTCCGCGGTGTCATCAACACGCTGAGCGGCAAGGGCAAGCAGGGTGGCTCGACGATCACCCAGCAGTACGTCAAGAACTACTACCTGAGCCAGGAGCAGACGGTCTCCCGCAAGCTCCAGGAGATCGTCATCTCCCTCAAGGTGGACCAGAAGTTCTCCAAGGACGACATCCTCGCCGGCTACATCAACACCAGCTTCTACGGCCGCGGCGCCTACGGCATCCAGGCCGCCGCGCAGGCGTACTACGGCGTGGACTCCGACAAGCTCACCGTCGCCCAGGGCGCCTACCTCGCCTCGCTGCTCCAGGCGCCCAACCAGTACGACTGGGCCATCGCCTCCGACGCCGGCAAGAAGCTCGTCCAGCAGCGCTGGGCCTACACCCTCGACAACATGGTCGAGATGAAGTGGCTGACGCCGCAGCAGCGGGCCCAGCAGAAGTTCCCGGTGCCCAAGCCGCCCAAGCCGCTGCCCGGCCTGACCGGCCAGGCCAGCTACATCGTCGAGGCGGCCAAGAAGGAGCTGTTCGCCCAGGGCGTCGACGAGAACGAGTTCGAGGCCGGCGGGTGGACGGTCACCCTCGGCATCGAGAAGAACCGCCAGAAGGAGCTGGAGGCATCGGTCAAGCGGAAGCTCACCGACGACCTCAAGGCCGACCGCCCGGTCGACCAGGACGTCCAGCTCGGCGCCACCTCGGTGGACCCGTCGAACGGGCACGTCGTGGCGCTCTACGGCGGCGCGGGCTACCCCAAGCACTACACCAACAACGCCACCCGCTCCGACTACCAGCCGGCCTCCACCTTCAAGCCGATCATCCTGGCGTCGGCCATGGAGAACCACGCGGAGACCCGGGGCGGCACACCGATCACCCCCAACGCGATCTACGACGGCCGCAACCGGCGCCCCGTGATCGGCGGCACCAAGCCCTTCGCGCCGCCGAACGAGGACGAGCACACCTACGGCCGGATCACCGTCCAGACGGCGACCAACAACTCCGTCAACGCGGTCTTCGCGCAGATGGGCGCCGACGTCGGCCTGGACCAGGTCAAGAAGACCGCGGTCGACCTGGGCATGGACGGCTCCAAGATGGACGTCCAGCCGGCCATGACGCTGGGCACCATGGGCGCCAGCCCGCTCCAGATGGCCGGCGCCTACGCGACCTTCGACAACCACGGCATCAAGGTCACCCCGACCCTCGTCGTCAAGGCCGTCCATGCCAAGGACGGCAGTGACAAGGAGGTCCCGCTCAAGAACCCGATCGGCGACCGGGTGCTCTCCCGCACCACCGCCGACACCATCACCTCCGTCCTGACCGGCGTGGTCAACGACGGCACCGCCTCGGACGCCGTGAAGAACACCGCCTACCAGGCGGCGGGCAAGACCGGCACCTCCGACGACAACAAGTCGGCCTGGTTCGTGGGCTACACGCCCAAGCTGGTCACCGCCGTCGGCATGTTCGGCGAGTCGCCCACCGGCGGCAAGCAGGTCACCCTCAAGGGCGCCGGAGGCGGCGGCCGGGTCAACGGCGGCGGCTACCCGGCGAAGGTCTGGGCCGACTACACCCAGGCCGCGCTCGGCGACAACGCCGGCGCCGAGTTCGACCTGGAGACCGACATGGGCGCCGCGGTACCGCCGCCGCCCACCTCGACGCCGAGCCGCACCCCGAGCTCCACCCCGTCGACGACCCCGACGCCGACCCACACGCCGTCGGGCCCCCCGACGCCCACCGGCACCCCGACGGACAGCGGCACCGGCCGTCCGACCGGCCGGCCCACGCCGCCGACCGGCGGCACCGCCGGCGGCCCGCCCAACGGTGGGACCACCGGAAACGGGGGCACCACCGGCAACGGTGGGACCACCGGCAACGGCGGCACCACCGGCAACGGCGGGACCACCGGCAACCCCGGTGGGAGCGACAGCACCGGCGGCACCCTGCCGAACAACTTCGGCGGCTGACCCGCCCGGCCACCCGGCAGCACCGCGGCCCGCGCCCCCAGGGGGGTGCGGGCCGCAGTGCTTCCCGCGGGCGGCGAGGGCTCAGCCGCCGTTGACCTTCTTGGCGATCCGGTCGCCGAGGTTCTTGTCGATGTTCCGCCAGTACTGGAGCGCCCGGTCCAGCACCGGCCGGCTCACCCCGTTCAGAAGGTGCCCGGCGACGTTGCCGACCAGTCGTTCGCGGGCCGCGTCGTCCAGCACCTCGCGGACCATCGTGCCCGGCTGACCGAAGTCGTCGTCGTCCCGGCGCAGCGTGTACGCCTCGCGCACCATCGCGCCGCTGGACTCCCAGCCCGCAGGCTCCCCGTACCGCGCGGTGTCCGCCGCCGGGCCGCCGTAGGAGTTCGGCGCGTACGGCCGGGCGGTACGCGCCGGGTCGAACCGCATCGGGCCGTCCTTGGCGTACGAACGGGCCGGCACGTGCGGCCGGTTGGGCGGCAGCTGCGCGTAGTTCGGGCCGATCCGGTACCGGTGGGTGTCCGGGTACGAGAACAGCCGGCCGAGCAGCATCTTGTCCGGGGACGGGCCGATGCCCGGCACCATGTTGGACGGCTCGAACGCGGCCTGCTCGATGTGGATGAAGTAGTCCTCCGGGTTCCGGTTCAGCGTCATCCGGCCGACCTCGATCAGCGGGTAGTCGCCGTGCGGCCACACCTTGGTCAGGTCGAACGGGTTGAAGCGGTAGTCCGCGGCGTCGTCGAACGGCATGACCTGCACGTACAGCGTCCAGGACGGGGCGTTGCCGCTCTCGATGGCGTCGTGCAGGTCCCGGCGGTGGCAGTCGGCGTCCTCGCCGGCCAGCCGGTCGGCGTCGGCCTGGGTGAGGAAGTCGATGCCCTGGTCGGTCTTGAAGTGGTACTTGATCCAGAACTTCTCGCCGCCCCCGTTGACCCACATGTAGGTGTGCGAGCCGTACCCGTTCATGTGCCGGTACGTCTTGGGGATGCCGCGGTCGCCCATCAGCCAGGTGACCTGGTGGGCCGACTCCGGCGAGAGCGTCCAGAAGTCCCACTGCATGTCGTTGTCGCGCAGCCCGTTGTCGGGGCGGCGCTTCTGGGAGCGGATGAAGTCCTGGAACTTGATCGTGTCCCGGACGAAGAAGACCGGCGTGTTGTTGCCCACCAGGTCGTAATTGCCCTGCTCCGTATAGAACTTGAGGGCGAAGCCCCGCGGGTCGCGCCAGGTGTCGGGGGAGCCCTGCTCGCCGGCGACCGTCGAGAAGCGGGCCAGCATCTCGGTCTCCTTGCCGGGCTGGAAGAGGTCCGCCTTGGTGAACTGGCTGACGTCGTTGGTGACCCTGAAGGAGCCGTACGCGCCGCTGCCCTTGGCGTGCACCACCCGCTCGGGGACCCGTTCGCGGTTGAACTGGGCCATCTTCTCGATCAGATAGTGGTCCTGGAGGAGGATCGGGCCGTCCGGGCTCACGGTCAGCGAGTGCTCGTCGCTCTCCACCGGGATGCCGGTGTTGGTCGTCGTGTGCGGGACGTTCCGGGCGGTGCTGGACATCGGAGGAATGCCTTCCGTTCGATGACTGGCGGTGGGGCGGGCAAGGGGGCCGTCGGTCCCGACCGCGGACAGCCGGCCCCTTGGGTCCCTTTTGCCCCACCCAACCAGTCAATGCCGACGGCGGCATGTCGGCACGGGCTCCCGGGCGATCGGACGGGCCCGGCCCGTACACGCGAGGGGACCCCGCCCGATCCCGGACGGGGTCCCCTCGCGTGTGCCGGCGCTCCGCCTCAGAGGCGCACCCCCGGCGGCATCGACAGCTCGAACCAGACGACCTTTCCCATGCTCAGCCGGGTCGCACCCCAGCGCCGGGCCATCCGGTTGACCAGATACAGCCCGCGGCCGCCCTCGTCCGACGGCCGGGCCTGCCGCAGCCGCGGCAGCTGGGGCACGTCGTCGCCGACCTCGCAGCGCAGCACGTCCGTGCGCAGCAGCCGCAGCGTCACCGGCCGCTCGGCGTACCGCACGGCGTTGGTCACCACCTCGCTCACCAGCAGCTCCAGCTGGTCGGACAGCTCCTCCAGGCCCCAGCGGGCCAGCGCCCGCCGGGCCAGCCGACGCGCCTGCCCGGCGGTCTGCGCCTTCGGGTCGAGGTACCAGTACGCGACGTCGCTCGGCGCGATGCCGTCGAACCGGGCGGCCAGCAGCGCGATGTCGTCATCGCGGTCGCCCGGGCCCAGCATGTCCAGCACCTCGTCGCACAGCGGCTCCAGCGGCGGCGGATTGGGCCCGGTCAGCCGGGCCGTCTCGGCCAGCCGCTCGCGCAGCTGCTCGATGCCGGTCCACACGTCCCGTATCCGCGACTCCACCAGGCCGTCGGTGTACAGGACGAGGGTGGCGCCCGCCGGGGCGTCCAGCTCCACCGCCTCGAAGTCCACCCCGCCGACGCCGATCGGCGCGCCCGGCGGCACCCGCAGCACCTCCGCGCGCCCGCCGCGGTGCAGCATCACCGGCGGCGGATGCCCGGCGTTGGCGACGATGATCCGGTGCGCCACCGGGTCGTAGACCGCGTACAGGCAGGTCGCCATCCGGTCCGAGCCCAGCCGCTGGGCCTGCTCGTCGAGGTGGTGCAGCACCTCCTGCGGCGGCAGGTCCAGCCCCGCCAGGGTCTGCGCCGTCGTCCGCAGCTGCCCCATGATCGCGGCCGAGGTCATCGAGTGGCCCATCACATCGCCGACGACCAGCGCCACCCGGCTGCCCGGCAGCGGGATCGCGTCGTACCAGTCGCCGCCCACCCGGGCGGTCTCCGCCGCCGGCAGATAGCGGCTGGCCAGCCGTACGCCGGTGGGCTGCGGCAGCGAGTCCGGCAGCATGGTGCGCTGCAGCGCGTCGGCGATGTACGCCTCGCGGCCGTAGAGCACCGCCTTGTCCACGCCCAGCGCGGTGTGCGTCGCCAACTGGGCCGCCACCAGCAGGTCGTCCGGCTCGAACGCCGGGCGGTCCGGGCGGCGCAGGAACACCGCCGCACCGATCACCCGGCGGCGCCCGCGCAGCGGCGCCAGGATCACCCGGTGGCCGCCCGGCAGCCGGGTGTCGGGCCCCAGCAGCTCCGGCAGCGCGGTCCGGGCCGCCTGCGCCTCGCCGAACAGCGGCCGCACCCCGCGCAGCACCTCCGCCAGCGGCCCGCCCGGGCGCACCTCGGACAGCTCCGCGGCGCTGCCGCCCATCGCCGGCCCCAGATCCGGCTGCGCCGGCAGCACCGGCAGCCGCAGCCCGTTGGTGTCCGGCTCCTCCGGGATCCGGTCGGTACGGCGCAGCCGCAGCACCACCGGGCCGGTCGGCCGCTCGTCGCCCACCGGCAGCGGATCGCGCAGATACACCAGGATCGCGTCGGCGAACGTCGGCACCGTCGCCCGGCACAGCCCCAGCACGATCTCGTCCAGGTCTATGCCGCGGGCGATCCGCCGGGTCGCCGCCCCGATGAACCGCAGCCGGTCGCCGCCGGCCTGCCGGGCCGCGGCCACCTCGCTGCTCTCACCGGGATGCGCCGAGCGCGCGGGCGGCACCGAAGGCGGCTGCGAGGGCCCCGACGGGGGCGGCAGCTCCGCGTCGGCCGGCCCGCCGCCCCGTACACCCGGTGGCGGGCCCGGCGGCCGTCCGCCCGCGCCCGGCTCACCGCCGTGCGCCCAGGTCGCCGGATCGCCCTCCCGGGGCCTTCCGACGCCCTCACCGCCGGGGCGCGGCTGCGCATGCCCCGGCTCCTCGTCCGGCTCCGGCGCACCGGTGCGGTCCAACGCGCCCTGCGCCACCGGCCGGCGCGCGCGGACCGCCGCGCGCTCCGCGCCCGGCTCCCCGTCCGGCCCTCCCTCAGCGGGCATGGCCACCTCCCCGTACGGGTCGTACGAGCCCCCGTACGACCCGGCGTATCCGCCGTAGGAACTGTCGGACGTGCGGGCGGCGCCGTACGCCCGCGCGCCGTCGCCGGCCGGGCCGTGATCGGCGGCCGGCTCGGCGTCCCCCTGCCCCGCCGGCGGCCCCGCGGAGGCCGCGGCGGCACGCTCGCCGGTCGCGTCACCGAGGCCGGCGCCGTCACCGCCGCGCACCGCGAACCCCGTCCCCGGCGCCGGGTCGTGGCCGGTGCCGGCGGGCTGCTGGAGGGCGCTGCGCGGGTCGGGGACGCCGCCCGGCGGCGCCGTCCCGGCCGTCCCCGCAGCGGGGGACGCCGAGGACGCGGCGGTCGGGGCCGACTGCCGCGTTTCGTGGGAGGAGGAGTGCTCCGTCACGCGTGGGATTCCATCCGTCCGGGGCTGGCGCCGGCGCGCCGCGTTCGGTGCGCGCCGCCCGAGCGGACGCGACTGACGCGGTGCGTCTCAAGCGCGTCGCAGGTGCAGGAAGAGCTGGATTTCGGGTGGTACGTCCGTACTCGCCGGGGCATACGCATACGAGTCCTCCCCGACGACGTCGAAACCCACGTCGCGCACGACCCGGCGCAGGTCGTCCCGCAGATATCCGGATACCCGGATCGTGCTGCCGAGGAACGGAATGGGGTAGTCGTCGATATCGGCCTCGACCATTGCCAGGGCCATCAGCCCGCCCGGTCGCAGGAGGTCGTGCAGCATGCCCAGGGCACAGGGGATTTCCGCGCGGGGCATCATCAACAGGGAGAAATAGGCGGCGATTCCGTCGAAGGAACCCCGCCCGCCCAGCCGGCCGGCGCGCAGATCGGCGATGTCCAGCCGGTGGAATTCGGCGCCCGGGACGTTCTCCCGGGCGAGTGCGACCATCCCGGGGGAGAGGTCGATTCCCACGACCCGGTGGCCCGCGTCGCAGAGTTGACGGGCGGTCGGCAGGCCGGTGCCGGAACCGGCGTCGAGGATCCGGGATCCGGCCGGCAGTTCCTCGCTCAGCCACACACCCGAGGCGATCTGGCCTTCTTTGTGCGGAAAGGCCGTCTCGTACTGGTCACCGATCGCGTCGAAGGCATCGGCCTGTCCGGCCCGGTCGAGTGCTAACCGGTTCAGGCCCTCGTACGCGTCGTAGCTTGTCGCGCTCACGACCTCGCCCCTCCTGCGACCGCGGTCAAGTTCGTTTTCCCGTTCTGGAGTTGCGCCTGTGCAGTCTTGCGGAGGACGATCCTACGTTTGAAGGCCCAGGGCGCAGCAAGGGGGCTGGGTACCGCTTCCCGTCCGGCGGGAACGCCCGGGCAACCCGGCGGGAAACAGTTTTGCCCGTAGGCGCACCTTTCCACCGTTCGCCCCCTTCACTCGTTCCACGCTCTTCTTTTCGCGTTTGCTTCCTCACGGCAGCAAACGGTCCGGCAGGCGCTCCCAATCCTCCGGAAGCGACGGAACGTCCCAGGCCGGGTCGGGCCGCCAGTCCTCCCAGCCGTCGGAGAACGGCCCGTGCCACGCCGAGATCTGTGCGACCGCGGCGCGTCCGGCGGCCTTGACATCGGTTGCCTGCGCGTCCGTCATCAGCCCGTCCCGCCGTGCCTGTGCGAACTCGTCCTCGTCCCGCCACTCCCAGTGCCGGTCCGGATAGACGCAGATGTCGAGGAAATGGTCGAGCGAGTCGATTCCACCCGACCAACGACGGCGCGGCTCCTCCAGATTGACGTACCAATTCTTGAAGTGCCAGCCGCTCTCCCAGAACAGCCAGACCGACCAGGGATCTCCCGGCCGGGCCAGCTTCAGCACACCGTTGCCGAACCACTGGTCGCGCATCGTCCGCCGCGGCTTGGTGTAGCGGGTGGCCAGCGGCTCACGGTGCACCGGAGTGCCGTCGGCGAGCACCGGCTTGACGCACGGCGTCCCCGGCGCCATCCACACCGCGAGCAGTTCCTCGGTGTCCTGGACGACGGTCACCGGGCGACAGATGTGGAACCGGCGGGGGTCGGTGTTGTCGCGATAGCGCCACAGGACGTGGTCCCCGGGCGCCCAACGCCCCGACTCCGCCGCCCGTCCCGCCCCGGCCACCGGCGCGGGCACACCGGCCGTCCCGCCTTCCGTCGTCTCCACCATGTCCGCTGTCATGAGCAGATCTTAGGGGCGCCGCGTTGAGCGCGCGGTGACGTGCGCCGCACCGCTGGTTACCGAGAGGGTTACGGACGGGTCATCCGCAACACGTCCAACGCCTCGTCGAGCTGTGCCACCGTCAGCAGACCGCGCTCGACATAACCGCCCTCGACGACCACCTCGCGGATCGTCTTCCGTTCCGCCAGCGAGCGCTTGGCGACCTTCGCGGCCTCCTCGTAACCGAGGTACTTGTTCAGCGGAGTCACCACCGAAGGCGACGATTCGGCGTACTCCCGGGCCCGCCCCACATTCGCGGTGATCCCGTCCACCGTCCGATCGGCCAGCAGCCGCGACACATTGGCGAGCAGTCGCACCGATTCCAGTACATTCCGCGCGATGACCGGCAGCATCACATTCAGCTCGAAATTGCCGGCCGCCCCGGCCGTCGCCACCGTCACGTCATTTCCGGTGACCTGCGCCGCGACCATCAGCACCGCCTCCGGAATCACCGGATTGACCTTCCCCGGCATGATCGACGACCCCGGTTGCAGATCCGGCAGGTTGATCTCGGAAAGCCCCGTACGCGGCCCCGACGCCATCCACCGCAGATCATTGGCGATCTTCGTCAGCCCCACGGCGATGGTCCGCAACTGACCGCTGGTCTCGACGATCCCGTCCCGCGCGCCCTGTGCCTCGAAGTGGTCGCGCGCCTCCGTCAGCGGCAGCCCCGTCGTCCGCGCGACCTCGGCGATCACCGCGGCCGAGAAGCCGGGCGGGGTGTTGATCCCCGTGCCCACCGCCGTGCCGCCCAGCGGCAGTTCGGCCAGGCGCGGCAACGAGGCCCGCAACCGCTCGACGCCGTACCGCACCTGCGCCGCGTACCCCCCGAACTCCTGCCCCAGCGTCACCGGCGTGGCATCCATCAGATGCGTCCGCCCCGACTTCACCACCTCGGCGAACTCCGCCGCCTTCCGCTCCAGCGCCGCCGCCAGATGCTCCAGCGCCGGGATCAGATCGCCCAGCACGGCCGACGTCGCCGCGATATGAATCGACGACGGGAACACGTCGTTCGACGACTGACTCGCATTGACGTGATCATTGGGGTGCACATCCCGCCCCAGCCGCTCACTGGCCAGGGTCGCGATCACCTCGTTGGCGTTCATGTTCGACGACGTCCCCGACCCGGTCTGGAACACGTCGACCGGGAAGTCCTCGTCCCACCGCCCCTCGGCCACCTCGGCCGCCGCCTCCGCGATGGCCTCCGCGACGTCCTTGCCCAGCACGCCCAGCTCGGCGTTGACCGTGGCGGCCGCCCCCTTGATCCGGGCCAGCGCCTCGATGTGCGCCCGCTCCAGCCGCTGCCCGGAGATCGGGAAGTTCTCCACGGCCCGCTGGGTCTGGGCCCGCCACTTGGCATGCGCGGGCACCCGCACCTCACCCATCGAGTCGTGCTCGATCCTGAATGCGCTGTTTTCGCTCATGCCTATGACAGTGCCCGCGAGGCGGGATCTGTTCCCGGCCCCGCGACGGATGTCACCTGCCTGCGTCCTCAGCGAGCGGCGGCTCCGCCCGTCAGCCTTCGAGCGCGCCTGTGAAGGCGTCCCACGCGCCGGCGGCAATGACGAGGGCCGGCCGTTCGGGATCCTTGCTGTCCCGAACGGAGACGAAGCCGGGGTGGCCGTCGGCCACCTCCACGCAGTCGCCCCCCTTCTTGTTGCCGTAGCCGGACTTGCGTCACTCGGCGGCGCTCAGATCGGGCCGGGACGTACGCAGCACGGTAGATGCTCTCCATGACGGATCGGATCATGTCGAGTGACATGTTCGGCGGCAGGGCCAGCGCCCGGGCGTGATCGTACGACTCCGCGAACGTGCCCACACCCTCTGGTTCGTCTGCGAGTTGGCCGCATTCGGAGCTTTCGGCGTAGGCGCACTCGGGCGCGTCCGGCAGCGTCAGCAGAGACATGGACCCTTCCGCAGCACCATGCGCGCCGCTGCTGAACGGCAGGACCCGGACGGTGATGTGCTGGGCCGTCGGCTGTATCCAGTAGACGTGCGAGCTGCGCACGCATCAGATCGGGTTTCCGCACCCCCGTGCCGAACGGCGCCGCCACGGATGACGCTGGATCAATTTCCTTGGCCACAGCCTCACTTCGCATTATTACGCCTGTAGGAATCAGCTCTCACTCCCTTCTCAAGGTTACGCCGCAGAGCAACGATGGGAACACGGAAAGTGACGATCCGCTGAAACTTAGGGGCATCCCACGACGAAACCCGGAACCCGCCCTCGCCCCCTAACGGGACAGCGTCAACACCCCCCACCGAACAGGAGCGTCACCATGGCCACGAGCGCCGGCCACACCTCACCGGGCCCGCGGTCCCGGCAATCACTGATGACCCTGCGCGTCTACACCACGACCCGCGACGGCAGCGTCGTCCAGGAACGCGCCCAGATCCACGTCGTAGCCGGCGACCGCTTCGACCTCTACGGCCTCTCCCAGGCGTGGCCGCCGTGCGCCTGCCCCCGCCATCGGGGGCTGTAGGGGACGGGGGAGGGGAACGAGAAGGCCGCCACCCACGCGTTCGCGCGGATGGCGGCCGTAACGCCGTGCGGGCGGCGCCCCGTTGGGCGGCCGCCGGAAATCAGGAAGAGCGCACCGGGATCGACGTGAACGTCGGCGTGGTCGGCGCCGGGTCCTGGAAGAAGTCGTTGCCCTTGTCGTCGACGACGATGAAGGCCGGGAAGTCCTCGACCTCGATCTTCCAGACGGCCTCCATGCCCAGCTCCTCGTATTCGAGGACCTCGACCTTCTTGATGCAGTCCTGCGCCAGGCGGGCGGCCGGGCCGCCGATGGAGCCCAGGTAGAAGCCGCCGTGCGTGCCACAGGCGTCGGTGACCTGCTGGGAGCGGTTGCCCTTGGCGAGCATGATCTTGGAGCCGCCGGCGGCCTGGAACTGCTCGACGTAGGCGTCCATCCGGCCCGCGGTGGTGGGGCCGAAGGAGCCGGAGGCGTAGCCCTCGGGGGTCTTGGCCGGGCCGGCGTAGTAGACCGGGTGGTCCTTGAGGTACTGCGGCATCCCCTCGCCCGCGTCCAACCGCTCCTTGATCTTGGCGTGCGCGATGTCGCGGGCGACGACCAGCGTGCCGGTGAGCGAGAGCCGGGTCTTGACCGGGTGCTTGGTCAGCTCGGCGAGGATGTCCGCCATCGGCTGGTCGAGGTCGATCCGGACCGCGTCGAGGTCGGGGCCGGCGCCCTTGGTCAGCTCCTCGTCGGTGGTGTCCGGCAGGAAGCGGGCCGGGTCGGTCTCCAGCTGCTCCAGGAAGACGCCCTCGGCGGTGATCTTGGCGACGGCCTGGCGGTCCGCCGAGCAGGAGACGGCGATGGCGACGGGGCAGGAGGCGCCGTGCCGGGGGAGGCGGACGACGCGGACGTCGTGGCAGAAGTACTTGCCGCCGAACTGGGCGCCGATGCCGATCTTCTGGGTCAGCTCGAAGACCTTCTCCTCCAGCTCCTTGTCCCGGAAGCCGTGGCCGGTCGGCGAGCCCTCGGCCGGCAGCTCGTCGAGGTAGTGCGCGGAGGCGTACTTGGCGGTCTTCAGCGCGTACTCGGCCGAGGTGCCGCCGACGACGATCGCCAGGTGGTACGGCGGGCAGGCGGCCGTGCCCAGCGAACGGATCTTCTGCTCCAGGAACTTCATCATGGACGCCTCGTTGAGGACGGCCTTGGTCTCCTGGAAGAGGAAGGACTTGTTGGCCGAGCCGCCGCCCTTGGCCATGAAGAGGAACTTGTAGGCGCCGCCGTCGGTCGCGTACAGCTCGATCTGGGCCGGGAGGTTGGAGCCGGTGTTCTTCTCGTCCCACATCGTCAGCGGCGCCATCTGCGAGTAGCGCAGGTTGAGCTGGGTGTAGGCGTCGTAGATGCCGCGGGAGAGGGCCTCCTCGTCGCTGCCCCCGGTCAGTACGTTCTGGCCGCGCTTGCCCATGACGATCGCGGTGCCGGTGTCCTGGCACATCGGGAGCACGCCGGCGGCGGCGATGTTGGCGTTCTTGAGCAGGTCCAGGGCGACGAAGCGGTCGTTGGCGCTGGCCTCCGGGTCGTCCAGGATCTTGCGCAGCTGGGCGAGGTGGGTCGGGCGCAGGTAGTGCGCAATGTCGTGCATCGCCTCGGCGGCGAGCTTGCGCAGCGCCTCCGGCTCGACCTTGAGGAACGTCCGGCCGTCCGCCTCGAAGGTGCTGACGCCCTCCGAAGTCACCAGGCGGTAGGGGGTGTTGTCCTCGCCGGTGGGGAGCAGGTCGGTATAGGCGAATTCCGGCATGGGGGATATGTCCTTACTCGGAGGGGTGGTGGCTGACTTCTGTGGCAGCGCCCGTCCAGCGTAGAACCCCCGGCCTCCGGCTCCGCTGTGAGGTAGGGCTCAGTCGGCCGGGACATGTCCCCGGTGCTCTAGTCGCGATCTATCGCGTTTCGGTACGCTGGGGTCGTGGACGCTTCAGGAAACGGGGGACGACCGGGCCCCGAGACCCCGCCCGGGCCGCTTGCGGAGCAGCACGACCAGCAGGTGGTGAAACTGACCAAGGGCGAGGCGAAATCGCCGGCCAAGCCCGTGGCGGAGGCCGACATGCGGGCCTCGGACGCGGACCGCGACCGGATCGCGGAGATCCTTCGGGAGGCCCTCGCGGAGGGCCGGCTGGACGCCGAGGAGCACGCCGAGCGGATCGACGCGGTCTACCGCGCCAAGACCGTCGGCGAGTTGGAGCCCGTCGTCCGCGACCTGCCCGCCGCCGCCCGCCGACCGGAGCCGGGCGCGGAGTCCTACGCCTACGGCCCGGGCGGCCCGGTGCCCGACCAGAACCTCGTCGCGATCTTCAGCGCGGCCAACCGCAAGGGCCGTTGGCGGGTCCCGCCGCGGATCAACGCGGTCGCGATCTTCGGCAGCGTGGAGATCGACCTCACCGAGGCGGTCTTCCCGCAGCAGCGGGTCCAGATCAACGTCACCTCCGTCCTCGGCAGCGTCGAGATCCGGGTCCCGGAGAACGTCACCCTGCGCAGCAGCGGCTCCGGCATCCTCGGCTCCTTCGAGGTGGAGACCCACGACGCCGAGGACGGCAACGCCCCCGAGGTCGACGTGAACGGCTTCACGCTGCTGGGCAGCGTGGAGGCCAAGCCCAAGCGCGGCGCCTGGATCCGTGATCTGCGGGACCGGCTGCGCGGTGAGCGGCGCGAGCGGTTCGACGAGCTGCGGGCCGAGCGGCACGAGCGGATGGACAGGCTCCGGGCGGAACGGCACGAGCGGATGGACGAGTTGAGGGCGGAGCGGCGCGAGCGCTGGGAGGAGCGCCGGGAGCGGCGGGACCGTCGCTGGCTCGGCTAGCCCGTCGGCAGCGGGGCGTCGGGGCGGCCGGCGGGGCGGTCGGCGGTCCTCGATCGACACGGTGTGCATAAGCCCGCGTACAGCGGGTAGGGCTGGTGCATCGTCTCTCGTACGGCTGCGGGGTGCGAAAAAAGGCCGTGCGCAGCGAGACGGGCAAGGGTGATTTCTCTCGCCGAAGCCGTCGTCAGGAGTAGACCGTGCTGCTACCGCATCAGCCCCTGCAGGATGCCGCTGTCGTTCCGTCCCAGCGAGGGCACGCTCGCGACGAGGCCGGTCCCTGGCATGCGGAGGCGGTGTGCCGCCGGGACGAGGCCGGGTTGTTCTTCGCCCCCTCCAAGGAGCCCACCGCCGCACGGCTGGCCAGGGAGGAGGCCGCGAAGCGGGTCTGTGCCCGTTGCCCGGTGATGGTCGAGTGCCGGGAGCACGCCCTCCTCCAGCCGGAGCCCTACGGCGTCTGGGGCGGGCTGACCGCCGCCGAGCGCCGTGTGGTGCTGACCCGCCGGCGGCGCCGGGAGGGCGAACTGCAGCGCGCCGCCGCCCCGATGCCCGCGGCCGGCTGACCCCACCGCGGGCCCGTCCGGGCAGCTGCCCCCAAGGCCGGGGGCACCCTCCCGGCCTCAGCTGGGGGAGCATCTCGCCCCCGCCGGAAGTCGCTTCCGACGGGGGCGAGTTGCTCCCCCAGCCAGACGCTGGGAGGTGCCACGCCGACGACTCCGGCCGCGGCCGGGTCAGCCGTGTGCCGACGACTCCGGCCGCCGCCGGCTCAGCTCGGGCGCTCGAAGTCGATCGAGCTGTAGGCGCGCAGCTTGGAGAGGCGGTGCTCGGAGTCGATCTGGCGGATGGTGCCGGACTTGGAGCGCATGACCAGGGACTGGGTGTAGGCGGTCTCCGCGCGGTAGCGGACGCCGCGCAGCAGCTCGCCGTCGGTGATGCCGGTGGCGACGAAGAAGACGTTGTCGCCGCTGACCAGGTCCTCGATCTGCAGGACCTTGTCCAGGTCGTGGCCGGCGTCGAGGGCGCGCTGCCGCTCCTCGTCGTCCTTGGGCCACAGCTTGCCCTGGAAGGTGCCGCCCATGCACTTGAGCGCACAGGCCGCGATGATGCCCTCGGGCGTACCGCCGATGCCCAGCAGCAGATCCACGCCGGTGCCCTCGCGGGCCGCCATGATCGCGCCGGCGACATCGCCGTCGGCGATGAACTTGATCCGCGCGCCGGCCTCCCGGACCTCCTTGACCAGGCCGTCGTGGCGCGGCCGGTCCAGGATGACGACGGTGACGTCCTCGACCGCGGACTTCTTCGCCTTGGCGATCCGCTTGATGTTCACCGCGACCGGGGCGGTGATGTCGACGAAGTCCGCCGCCTCCGGGCCGGTGGCGAGCTTGTCCATGTAGAAGACCGCGGACGGGTCGAACATCGAGCCGCGCTCGGCGACCGCCATCACGGACACCGCGTTGGCCATGCCCTTGGCGGTCAGCGTGGTCCCGTCCACCGGGTCCACGGCCACGTCGCACTCCGGGCCGGTGCCGTCGCCCACGCGCTCGCCGTTGTAGAGCATCGGGGCGTTGTCCTTCTCGCCCTCCCCGATCACCACGACGCCGTTCATCGACACGGTGTGGATCAGGGCGCGCATGGCCTTGACCGCCGCGCCGTCCGCGCCGATCTTGTCGCCGCGGCCGACCCAGCGGCCCGATGCCATGGCACCGGCCTCGGTCACCCGGACCAGCTCCAGGGCGAGGTTGCGGTCCGGGGCCTCCGGGCTGACCTCTAGCGGGGACGGCAGATGATGCTCGGTCATCGAGCGCACCTTTCTGTACGGCGACGGCCGGATTGATGAGGGTGCCCATGACTTTATCGGTACGTCGCGAAAATGAGCAGGGGGGGCTTCGCATGAGCAAGCGCATGGCCGGGTACCGCCCGCGCCGGAGGGGCACCGCCCGCCGAACCGTTTGTGCAGATGGGCGCCGTCGCAGGGGGGCGTGTCCGGACGGCGGCGGGCATGGGGGACGATAGGGAGGTGGCTGGTATGCGAGGCAGGCAAAGAGTGACGGACATGGTCCTGTCGCTGGCGGTGATCGGGGTCCTGGTCGGGGCGATCTACTTCTTCATCCCGCACGACGACAGCGCGACCGCGGAGAAGAACGCGGTGCAGACCGTCGACACCCGCGTCGAGATCATCACCGCCCGCCGTGCCGCCCCGTACCCGGTCGCCGCACCCGAGGGTCTGTCGAAGGACTGGCGGGCCACCTCCGTCTCGTACAAGGCCGGCAGCGACGGCAAGGGCGGCGCCTGGCATCTGGGGATGCTCGACCCGGAGCAGCAGTATGCGGCCGTCGAGCAGAGCGACGCGCCCGCCAAGCAGTTCATCCAGGACGTCACGCTCGGCGCCGCCAAGGTCGGGGGTCAGCAGGCCGTCGGCAGCAAGAAGTGGGACCGCTACCAGGGCGACACCTACAAGGCGCTGGTCCACCAGGAGCCCGGGGTGACCACGGTCGTCACCGGGACCGCGCCGTTCGGGCGGCTGGCGGAGCTGGCCGCGGCGCTGGTGGCGAAGAAGGGCTGAGGCCGCGAAGCGCTGAGGCCGCGAAGGGCCGAAGCAGGGCTGCACGTACGCGACGAGGCCGCCGCACCGGATCGGGTGCGGCGGCCTCGTCGTCGTGTGGGGCCGGTGGCGGCTCAGACGGTGGTCGCGGCCTCGTCGAAGGCCAGGCGCGGGGAGCGCGGGAAGAAGGCGTCCGGGCCCGGCTTGCCGACGTTGATGACCAGGAAGGACTTCTGCTTGCCGTCGCCGAAGAACTCCTTGTCGACGGCGCCGAAGTCGAAGCCGGTCATCGGGCCGGCGGCCAGGCCGGCGGCGCGGATGCCGAGGATGAAGTAGCCGGCCTGGAGGGTGGCGTTCTGGGTGCCGGCGGCCTCGCGGGCGGACAGCTCGGAGAAGAAGTCGTCCTTGACGTTGGGCAGGGCCGGGAAGAGCTTCGGCAGCTTCTCGTGGAAGTCCAGGTCGACGGAGAGGATCACGGTCAGCGGCGCGGCCAGGGTCTTCGGGCCGTTGGCGCCCATGGCGTGCGCGACCAGGCGCTTGCGGGCGTCCTCGGAGCGGACCAGCGTGATCCGCAGCGGCGACTGGTTGAAGGCGGTCGGAGCGTACTTCACCAGGTCGTAGATGGCCTGGACCTGCTCGTCCGTCACCGGCTCGTCCGTGAACGTGTTGGCGGTCTGGGCCTCGCGGAACAGGAGGTCCTGAGCGGTGGCGTCAAGGGCGAGAGACATGTGGGGCACCTCGGGGCTTCGGGTGGTTACGGATCGTCGGGGACTGCGCGGTCCACGGGAGCGCGTGCCGTGCGTGCACCGTCCATGGGGACGGAGTGCACTGTCCACGCGGATGGGCTGCACTGTTCACCGGATCAACTCTAACCCCGATAGATTAAAGTTCAACTAACGGGTGATGCATTGTGAGTGGCTTCACATGAGTGGGCCTCGCGCGAGTGGGTTCGTACGAGCGGGTCGTGGAACGGCTGCGGCCTTCCGGAAGCCGGAAGGCCGCAGGGCGGGCGCGGGGGCGACGGCGTCCCTCCGGTGCCGTCGCTACTCCGCTTCCCGCTCCGTCTGCTCCTCCGGGCCCTCCGCCAGCGCCGCGTCCAGCCGCGCCCGGGCGCCGTCCAGCCAGCGGCGGCAGACCTTCGCCAGCTCCTCGCCGCGCTCCCACAGGGCCAGCGACTCCTCCAGCGTCGTGCCGCCCGCCTCCAGGCGGCGGACGACCTCGATCAGCTCGTCCCGTGCCTGCTCGTAGCCGAGGGTGGACTCCACCGGGGGCACCCCGGCCGCCGCGTCCACCACGTCATCCGTCTTCGCCATGTCTCCCACCCTATGAGTCCGCCCTGGTCGGAACCGTCTCCGCGGAACCGGCGCCCGGGACCGCGGCCACCCGCACCCGGAACTCGCCGTCGGCCACCCTGGCCCGCAGCTCCTCGTCCACCGCCACCTCGGACGGCGCGCGCACCGCCGCCCCGTCCGGCTTCTGGAGCACCGCATAGCCGCGCTGGAGCGTCGCCTTCGGGGAGAGCGCCACCACCCGCGCCAGTGTGTGCACCAGCTCCGAATCGGCGCGGTCCAGCAGATGCCCCAGCGTCCGCCGGCCGCGCTCCAGCAGGGCGGTGATCTGCTCCTCGCGCTCCTGGACCATCCGCTGCGGGTGCTGTATCGACGGGCGGTGCAGTGCCGCCGACAGGCCCCGCTCCTCGCGGTCCAGGAAGCCGCCGAGCGCGCGCCGGGCGCGCTCCCGCAGCTGGTGCACCCGGGCCAGCTCCTCGCCGACGTCCGGCACCACCTTCTTCGCGGCGTCCGTCGGCGTCGAGGCCCGCAGATCGGCCACCAGGTCCAGCAGCGGGCTGTCCGGCTCGTGGCCGATCGCGGAGACCACCGGTGTGCGCACCTCGGACACCGCCCGGACCAACTGCTCGTCGGAGAACGGCAGCAGATCCTCGACGCTGCCGCCGCCGCGCGCCACGATGATCACGTCCACCTCGGGCAGCGCGTCCAACTCCTGGACCGCCGCGACCACCTGGGGCACCGCGTGCACCCCCTGCACCGGCACATTGCGCACCTCGAAGCGGACCGCCGGCCAGCGGTGCCGGGCGTTCTCCAGCACGTCGCGCTCGGCGGCGCTGGCCCGGCCGCAGACCAGCCCGATCAGCTGCGGCAGGAACGGCAGCGGCCGCTTGCGCTCCGCGGCGAACAGCCCCTCCGCCGTCAGTGTCCGCTTCAACTGCTCCAGCCTGGCGAGGAGTTCGCCCACGCCGACCGGCCGGATCTCGGCGGCCCGCAGCGAGAGCTGGCCGCGCGGGGCGTACCACTCCGGCTTGGCGTGCACCACCACCCGGGCGCCCTCGCTCACCACCTCGGCGACCCGGTCGAAGACCTGGCGATAGCACGTCACGCTCACCGAGATGTCGTGCGACGGGTCGCGCAGCGTCAGGAACACCACACCGGCGCCCGGCCGCCGGGAGAGCTGGGTGATCTGCCCCTCGACCCACACCGCGCCGAGCCGGTCGATCCACCCGCCGATGAGTCGGGACACCTCGCCGACCGGGATCGGCGCTTCCGGAGACGTGGAGACAGCCATGCCAGCGAGAGTAGCGGTGGGCACTGACAGTGGGCGCCGGGTGGCAGTGGGCCGCTCGTCGCGTGGCCGGTCCCCGCCGCCGCTGCCGCGTGCGGCGCCGCCCCGCGCGCCGCTGCCACCGGGCCCTTGCGCCCCCGGCCCTCAATCGCGGGGCGGGCGGGACTCCCCGGACGAGCCGGAATCTCCGGACGGGCCGGGGCCGACGGACGGGCCGGGGCCGACGGACGGGCCGGGGCCGACCGACGAGCCGGGGCCTACTGGCGAGCCGGAATCTCCGGACGAGCCGAATTTCCGTACCGCCAGCACCACCAGTCCCACCAGCAGCCAGGCACCGCCCACGGCCTGCGCGGTCGGCGACGCCTCGACGATCGCCGCGATCACCACCGCCAACCCGGCCAGCGGTACCACCACATGCCGCAGCACACTCGGCGCCGCGGCCTGCCGGCGGATCCGGAACCATCCGATCACCGAGGCGTGCAGCAGGGCGAACGCGCTCAGCGCGCCGACGTTCACGATCGACGACAGCCGGTCCAGACCGTCGTCCCGGGTCGCCGCCCAGACCGCCGCCACCAGCGTCACCAGCGCCGCCCCCAGCAGCGCCCGGCGCGGCACCCCGCTGCCCGGGTCCACCTTCGCCAGCGCCCCCGGCAGCCGCCGGTCCCGGGCCATCGCGAACAGCAGTCGCCCGGCTGCGGCCTGCCCGGCCAGCGCCGCGAACGCCGCCCCGACCGCCTTGCTCACCGCCACCAGATCGTGCAGCCAGCCGCCCACCGCGACGTCCACCGTCGTATAGAAGGCGGCCCCCTGCTCACCCGGTTTCGCGGCCAGCTCGGCGGCGCTCATCGGGGCCAACAGCGCCGCCAGGTACGTCTGCACGGCGAACAGCGTCCCCGCCACCACCAGGCACGTCACCACGGCCCGAGCCACCCGCCGCGAACCTCCGGAAGCCTCCTCCGCGAACGAGGCGATCGCGTCGAAGCCCAGATACGACAGCACCGCCACCGACACCGCCGCCAGCACCGCGTCGAGCGAGAAGCCGCCCTCGCCGGTCAGCGGCGCCGCCCAGCCGCGCTGCGCCCCGTGCACGGCCAGCGCCCATCCCGCCGCCACCACGAAGACCACCAGCGCCGCGATCTCCAGGGCCAGCACCGCGAACCCGACCACCGCCGCGGCCCGCACCCCCCGGAGGTTCAGCAGCGTGGTGACCACCACCGCGGCCGCCGTCCACACCCACTGGTGCACCTGCGGCACCAGGGCGTGCAGCGCGATGCCGGAGAAGAGGTAGGCCACCGCGGGGATCAGCAGGTAGTCCAGCATCGCCAGCCACCCGGCGACGAACCCCGCGCCCTCGCCCAGGCCGGCCCGGGCGTACGCGTACACCGACCCGGCCCTGGGGACGACCCGCACCATCTGCGCATAGGAGTACGCCGTGAACGCCATCGCCACCGTGGCGACCACGTAGACGACCGTGATCGCGCCGTGCGAGGTGGCCTGGAGGGTGCCGAAGATGCCCACCGGCGCCATCGGCGCGATGAACAGCAGCCCGTAGACGACCAGATCCCGGAACGACAGCGTCCGGCGTAGTTCCCCGGTGCCGCTGTCCGCCTCGTCGCCCACGGCCGCGCCGACTGTTTCGGGCATCCCGCCTCCTCACGTGCTCCCCACCAGTCTGGGCCACCGGTGCCGGGCGCCCCGCGCCCGGCACCGGCCGTACGATGGGACCCATGTCTGCTACTCCCGGTCCGCAGCCCAGCCGCAAGGTCCTCCTCGCCGCCCCGCGCGGCTACTGCGCGGGTGTGGACCGCGCGGTGATCGCCGTCGAGAAAGCCCTGGAACAGTACGGCGCTCCCGTTTACGTGCGCCACGAGATCGTCCACAACAAGTACGTCGTGAAGACCCTGGAGAAGAAGGGCGCCATCTTCGTCGAGGAGACGGAGGAGGTCCCCGAGGGCAACATCGTGATCTTCTCCGCGCACGGCGTCGCCCCCGTCGTCCACGAGGAGGCCGAGCGCGGCAGGCTCGCCACCATCGACGCGACCTGCCCCCTGGTCACCAAGGTCCACAAGGAAGCCGTCCGCTACGCCAAGGAGGACTACGACATCCTCCTGATCGGCCACGAGGGCCACGAGGAGGTCATCGGCACCAGCGGCGAGGCCCCCGAGCACATCCAGCTGGTCGACGGCCCCAAGGACGTCGCGAACGTCGAGGTGCGCGACCCGGACAAGGTCGTCTGGCTCTCCCAGACCACGCTCTCCGTGGACGAGACCATGGAGACCGTCGACGCCCTCCAGGGCCGCTTCCCCAACCTCCTCTCGCCGCCCAGCGACGACATCTGCTACGCCACCCAGAACCGCCAGCAGGCCGTCAAGCAGATGGGCGCCCAGGCCGACCTCGTGATCGTCGTCGGCTCCCGCAACTCCTCGAACTCCAAGCGCCTGGTGGAGGTCGCCCTCGGCGCCGGCGCCCGGTCCTCGTACCTCGTCGACTACGCCGAGGAGATCGACGAGAGCTGGCTGGACGGCGTCGGCACCGTCGGCGTCACCTCCGGCGCCTCCGTCCCCGAGATCCTCGTCGACGGCGTCCTCGAATGGCTCGCCGCCCGCGGCTACGAGGACGTCGAGACGATCACCGCCGCCGAGGAGTCCATCGCCTTCTCGCTCCCCAAGGAGCTCCGCCGCGACCTCCGCGCCGAGGCCCGCTCCGCCGTCGAGGACTGACCCCGCCGCCGAGGCACGACCACCGGCACCCCGCCCGCCGTCTCTCCCCATACCGGGAGCGGCGGGCGGCGTTCGTGCCTAGCCTTTTCCCATGAGGGTCTTCGGTGTGGACATCGGCGGATCGGGCATCAAGGGCGGGCCGGTCGATCTGGAGCGCGGCGAGCTGACCGACAAGCGCTACAAGGTGCTGACCCCACATCCGGCCACCCCCGAGGCGGTCGCCGACTGCGTCAAGGAGGTCGTGGACCACTTCGGGTGGCCCGGCCCGGTCGGTGCGACGTTCCCCGGCGTGGTCACCGGCGGGGTCACCCGCACGGCCGCCAACGTCGACAGACGCTGGATCGGCACGGACGCCGCCGCGCTGCTCACCGGCCGGCTCGGCGGCCGCCCGGTCACCCTGCTCAACGACGCGGACGCGGCCGGCCTGGCCGAGATGCGGTTCGGTGCCGGCCGCGGCCGCGCCGGCACGGTCGTCGTCCTCACCTTCGGCACCGGTATCGGCAGCGCCGTCTTCACCGACGGCCGGCTCGTCCCCAACACCGAGCTGGGCCACCTGGAGCTGCACGGCCACGAAGCCGAGAAGCGCGCCTCCACCAAGGCCAAGGAGGACGAGGACCTCAACTGGCAGCAGTGGGCGAACCGGGTCCGCAAGTACCTCGCGCACGTCGAGATGCTGTTCTCGCCCGGACTGTTCGTGATCGGCGGCGGGGTGAGCCGCAAGGCGGAGAAGTTCCTGCCGCTGATCGAGGGCATCAGGGCCGAGATCGTCCCGGCGCGGCTGCAGAACGACGCGGGGATCGTGGGCGCCGCGATGGCCGCCCACGTCTCCGGGGCGGGCGGGGCGGGCACCCCCGGCTCCGCCGGAGCCGTGGGGGCCGGGCCGCCTACAGGCGCGCCACCCGCCGCGGACGGCCCCCGGCCCGGGAGTGCTCCGGGGACCGCGGCCCGGACCCGCCCGGTCGAGGGGACGCCGCCCGCCGACCGGGCCCGGGACGCCGTTGTCGACTCACCGGTCGGCTGGCCCGACCGCCGGCGATGAGCAGCGCCTTGCGGACCAGCACCAGCAGCGCGCAGATCAGCGTGCCCCCGTAGAGCCAGCCGGCGTTCAGCGCGAGGACGGTGAAGACGCCGACCAGCAGCCCGGGGAAGCCCGTCGGACCGTGCTGCACCGGCAGCGTGCCGAGAGCGAACGCGATCGGCAGCGCGACCGGCGCGGCCGCCAGGTCCAAGGGCCGCACCCACGCCCCGGCCGCCACGCCGACCAGCAGGAAGAACGCCCCGTACGCGCCCTGCGCCCCGTCCAGCAGCCAGCGGTCCAGGAAACCGAAGAGCAGCAGCGCGGCGGTGGCCAGCAGCCCGCAGCCCAGGCCGGTGAGCTTGGCGGCCGGCATCCGGCGGAGCAGCCCGGGCGCCGGGGGGCGCCGCGGGCCGGCGCGGTAGACGGCCGCGACCTCCTCGCCGTCGGCCGGCGGCGAGGGAGCCGGGCGCGGCATCCACTCGCCCGCCCCCGGCTCCGTTCCCGTTTCCGGCCTCGCGGCCGACGGCCGGGCCGGTGCCCGGTGCTCCGCCGGCCCGGGGGCGTAGCCGCGGGCCGTGACCTCGGTGCCGGACGGTACGGAGGCATAGCCGGAGGCCCGCATCGCGGACAGGAAGGCGTCGTCGGGATCGGGGGCCACGGCCTCCGCGGGGCGCGGGAGCCGGGTGTCCGTGTCGGGGCCGCCGCTCCGCGGCCGGCCGTGCGGGGACGTGCGCGCTTGGGGTTGCTCGACATGTTGCTCCACGCCGCCACGGTAGGCCGCTAAGTGGGATTAATTGGTCATGAGACACGCGGTTTGACCCCCCTTGGGGGCACCGTTAGGCGGCCCGGCGCACGTCGGGGGAGTGCGCGGGACGCCGGGCGCCCTCCCCGGGGCCGCGTCCGGGCCGCCCGGTCCGGTGGGGCTCGCCCAGTAGACTGGTGGATCGGCCGTCCCCGGCCGGGCCCGGTCCGCCGGCCCGGACCGGTGAGCGGCCCGCCCTTCGCCCACCACCAGCTCCGGGAAGTCGCCACCGTGTCGCTCACGATCGGAATCGTCGGTCTGCCCAATGTCGGCAAGTCGACCCTGTTCAACGCCCTGACCAAGAACGACGTGCTGGCGGCCAACTACCCGTTCGCCACCATCGAGCCGAACGTCGGCGTGGTCGGCGTCCCCGACCCCCGCCTCACCAGGCTCGCCGAGATCTTCGGCTCCGCGCGGCTGCTGCCGGCCACCGTCGACTTCGTCGACATCGCCGGCATCGTCCGGGGCGCCTCCGAGGGCGAGGGCCTGGGCAACAAGTTCCTCGCCAACATCCGCGAGTCCGACGCGATCTGCCAGGTCATCCGCGCCTTCAAGGACGAGAACGTCGTCCACGTCGATGGCAAGGTCTCGCCCAAGAGCGACATCGAGACCATCAACACCGAGCTGATCCTCGCCGACCTCCAGACCATCGAAAAGGTGCTGCCGCGCCTCCAGAAGGAGTCGCGCATCAAGAAGGACGTGGCCCCCAAGGTCAAGGCCGTCGAGGAGGCCAAGGCCATCCTGGAGGAGGGCCGCACCCTCTTCGCCGCCGGCTACGTCCAGGGCACCGAGAAGACCGAGCTGCTGCACGACCTCCACCTCCTCACCACCAAGCCCTTCCTCTACGTCTTCAACGTCGACGAGGAAGAGCTCACCGACGAGGACTTCAAGAACGAGCAGCGCGCCCTGGTCGCCCCCGCCGAGGCGATCTTCCTCAACGCCAAGCTGGAGGCCGATCTGGCCGAGCTGGACGACGAGGAGGCCCTGGAGCTCCTCCAGTCCGTCGGCCAGGAGGAGCCGGGCCTGGCCACCCTCGCCCACGTCGGCTTCCGCACCCTGGGCCTGCAGACCTACCTGACCGCCGGTCCCAAGGAGTCCCGCGCCTGGACGATCAAGAAGGGCGCCACCGCCCCCGAGGCCGCCGGTGTGATCCACACCGACTTCCAGAAGGGCTTCATCAAGGCCGAGGTCATCTCCTTCGCCGACCTCGTCGAAACCGGCTCCGTCGCCGAGGCCCGCGCCGCCGGCAAGGCCCGCATGGAGGGCAAGGACTACATCATGCAGGACGGCGATGTGGTGGAGTTCCGCTTCAACGTGTAGCGGGTGACTTAGCACCACTTCGCTGATCTGGCAAACGTGCAGGTCAGAGAGGGTCCGGCTCTTCGGGGTCGGGCCCTTAGTTTTTCCCGTGCTGGGATGGTGCTGGGATAGCTGACCCCTCGTCACCTGTCGTCATCCCTGGTCATCCGTACCGTGCTGGAATTGTGCTGGGACGTGGATGCGGCGCCGGTGCTGGGTTCTGCTCTGGTGAGTGGCCGAACCGTGGGACGGCGACTGCTGGCTCTGGCAAAGTGATCGGCACTGCAAGACGATTCTCGTGAGGAACTTGTGAGCGCGCTCGGTAGCTTCATCTGGTCTATCGCTGACCAACTTCGGGGCCCCTATCGCCCCAACCAGTACGGGACCGTGGTCCTCCCGTTTACGATCCTGCGGCGGCTCGACTGCATCCTTGAGCCCGATCAGGCGACGGTGCGAGAGCTGGCAGCGAAGTTCGAGAACCCGAACCGGCTCAAGGTCGAGGTTAAGAAGGCCACGGGGCGGACCTTCTACAACACCTCCAACTACTCGTTCGCGAACCTGCTAGCCGACGCGGACGGGCTGGCGGACAATCTTGCCGACTACATCGACCGGTTCTCCAGCGATGTGGACGTGTTCGAGTACTTCGACTTCAAGAAGGAGATCCTGGCTCTGGAGAAGGCCGGGCTCCTACGCGAGATCGTCAAGTCCTTCGGCAAGGTCGACCTCCACCCTGATGTGGTGTCGAACTCCGACATGGGCGACGCCTTCGAATACATCATCCGCAAGTTCAACGAGGCAGCGAACGAGACCTCCGGCGACCACTACACGCCGCGCGATGCGATCCGGCTGCTGGTCGACCTGCTCTTCGCGGAGAAGGACGTCGACCTCACCGAGGGCGGCATCATCCGAACGCTGTACGACCCCACCGCTGGCACCGGCGGCATGCTCTCCCTGGCAGAGGAGCACCTGCTCGCAGGGAACCCCAACGCGAAGCTGGGCCTGTACGGTCAGGAGTACAACCCGCAGTCGTACGCCATCTGCAAGTCCGACCTGCTTGCCAAGGGCCACGACGCGACCAACATCGCCTTCGGTAACACGCTCACCGACGACGCCTTCAAGGGCCGCCAGTTCGACTACTGCATGTCCAACCCGCCCTACGGTGTGGACTGGAAGCAGTACGCCAAGGCGGTCAAGGAGGAGCGCGACTCCGCCGGCCCCTACGGCCGCTTCGCGCCGGGCCTCCCCGCGACTTCCGACGGGCAGATGCTCTTCCTGCTCCACCTGGCCCACAAAATGCGCGCGCCCGAGGATGGTGGCGGCCGCGTCGGCATCGTCATGAACGGCTCTCCGCTCTTCAACGGCGCCGCCGAATCCGGCCCTTCCAACATCCGCCGGTGGCTGCTGGAGAACGACCTCGTCGAGGCGATCGTCGCCCTGCCGACCAACATGTTCTTCAACACCGGCATCGCCACCTACATCTGGATTCTGGACAACACCAAGCACGCCGACCGCCAGGGCAAGGTGCAGCTGATCGACGGCACGTCGTTCTGGACCAAGATGCGCAAGAACCTCGGCGCCAAGGGACGCGAGATCAGCGACGCCGACCGCGCCGAGGTCCTGCGGCTGTACGACGACTTCGAGGACGCCGATCCCGAGCTCTCCAAGGTGCTGCGCAACGACGAGTTCGGCTACTGGACGGTCACCGTCGAGCGCCCCCTGCTGGACGAGGGCGGGAACCCTGTCGTCAACCGCAAGGGCGAACCGAAGCCCGATTCGAAGAAGCGCGACACGGAGAACGTGCCCTTCACCTACGGCGGCTCGACCGCCGGCGCGGCGGCGGAGCGCGAAGTCATCCAGGCGTACTTCGATGCGGAGGTGAAGCCGCACGTTCCCGACGCCTGGATCGACTGGGCCAAGACCAAGACGGGTTACGAGATCCCCTTCACGCGGCACTTCTACAAGTACGTTCCGCCTCGTCCGCTCGCGGAGATCGACGCCGACCTGGAGAAGCAGGTTGCCAAGATCCTCGATCTGCTGCGGGAGGTTGAGGGATGACACGAGCACAGTTTGATCTTGAGCAGGCTTGGGCCGGCAACGTCCCATCCCACTGGCGCTGGAGTAGAAACAAAGAACTCCTGGCAGAGTCGCTGTCTGTCTCGCCCGAAGGCACAGAGGAACTTCTCAGCGTGTCGCATCTGACTGGGATCACCCCGAGGTCAGAGAAGAACGTGACGATGACTGCTGCGGAGAGCCTCGATGGCTACCGCCTCGTGGAGGCGGGCGATCTCGTCATTAATACGATGTGGGCGTGGATGGGGGCGCTCGGCGTCTCGAAGCAGGCTGGCATCGTGAGCCCTGCGTACGGTGTGTACAGGCCGCGTCCGAACGCAGCCTTCTGTCCTGGGTTTTACGACTACCTCTACCGATCGACGCCGTACGTGATGGAGATGACTCGCCTCTCCCGCGGCATCTGGTCGTCGCGCCTTCGGATCTACCCTGACGTCTTCCTCAGCATGGCGATCCCAGTGCCGCCGCTGGAAGAACAGCGCGCCATCGCCGACTACCTCGACCGCGAGACGTCCCGCATCGACACACTCATCGAGGAGCAGCAGCGGCTAATCGAGATGCTCCGCGAGCGGCGGTTTGCGCTCCGTGTCAGCGTCGCCTTGCATGGAACGGCTCAGACCGAAGAAGTCGAGAGCCCTCTTCCCTGGGCAAAGAAACTGCCAGCACACTGGCGCGTTGTCCCGCTCACCTCAGTCGCTGAACTTGAAAGCGGACATACACCGAGCCGCTCGCGCGAGGACTGGTGGCAGGACTGTCATATCCCGTGGGTAAGCCTCCACGATGTTGGGATGATACGGGGCGTTAAATACCTGCACGACACGGCTCAGCGCATCAGTGATGCCGGGATTGCCAACAGCTCCGCCCGTCTTCTCCCGGCACGAACTGTCGTCCTCTCACGAGACGCGACTGTCGGGCGTACGGCGATCATGGGTGTTCCGATGGCGACGTCGCAACACTTCGCGGCATGGGTATGCGGACCAGATCTGGACCCCGAGTACCTCTGGGTTTTGTTTGAAGATGCGATGCAACCCTTCTTCGACTCGTTCCAGAACGGATCAACCATCCGAACCATCGGCATGGGAGATCTGAAAGCCTTCCGCATCCCACTTCCACCGCTCGACGAGCAGCGCCGCATCGTCGAATGCCTGGACGAGGAGACCTCGAAAATCGACATGCTCATCGAAGAGGCCGCACGGTTCATCGAACTCTCAAAGGAACGCCGATCGGCACTGATCACGGCGGCCGTGACAGGACAGATCGACGTACGAGAGGCGGCGTAATGGCCGACCACAACGAGGCGGTCTTCGAGAAGGAGATCTGCGAGTACCTCGAGGCACGCGGCTGGCTGTACTCGGTGAACGATCACGACGGCGGCGAGTACGACCGCGAGCGGGCGCTGTTCCCGGCGGATCTGTTCGCGTGGCTGGAGGCGACGCAGAAGCCGGCGTACGAGAAGGCGCTGAAGGCGGCGGGGTCGCAGGCGAAGTTTCTTGACGTGCTGGCCGCAGCGTTGGACAAGCCCCTGGAACATGGTGGCGGGACGCTGAACATCCTGCGCAACGGGGTCCAGTACATCGGTGGCGGCCGGTTGAAGATGGCGCAGTTTCGTCCCGAGACCTCGCTCAACTCAACCACCGTGTCGCATTACGAGTCGATGCGGGTGCGGGTGGTGCGGCAGGTGCACTTCTCGACTGCCGACCAGCGCACCATCGATCTGGTGTTCTTCGTCAACGGGCTCCCGGTGGCCACGGTGGAGCTGAAGACCGACTTCACCCAGTCGCTGGACGAGGCGATCAACCAGTACAAGCATGACCGCAACCCGCTGACGAACGGGCGCCCGGAGCCGCTGCTGTCGTTCGGTCACCGGGCGCTGGTGCACTTCGCGGTCTCCAACGGCCTAGCGGCCATGACCACGAAGCTGGAGGGGGACAAGACCCACTTCCTTCCGTTCAACATCGGCTTCGACAGTGGTGCCGGCAACCCGCCTGGCGCGGACGATGGGTCGGCGACGGCGTACCTATGGGAACGCGTCTGGGAGAAGCACGCTTGGCTGAACGTCATCGGGCGGCTGATGATCGTGCAGACCAAGGAGGAGTGGGACGTCACCACCGGCACCTCCGTGCGACGTACGAGCATGCTCTTCCCGCGCTTCCACCAGTGGGAGGCCGTCACGAGCATTGTCGCCGCAGTGAAGGAGGAGGGTGTCGGGCACCGGTACTTGATCGAGCACTCGGCCGGGTCAGGGAAGACGAACACCATCGCCTGGACCGCCCACGGGCTGGCCCGACTACATGATGCCGACGACAAGAAGGTCTTCGACTCCGTCATCGTGGTCGTGGACCGTACCGTGCTCGACTCCCAGCTGCAGGATGCGATTCGGCAGATCGACGGGAACAAGAAGATTGTCGCGACGATCAGCCCCGAGGACGTTCGCAAGGCTGGCGCGAAGTCGAAGTCGGGTCTGCTGGCACAGGCGTTGAAGAACGGCGAGCTCATCATCGCGGTGACGGTGCAGACCTTCCCGCATGCGTTGGAAGAGATCCGGACCGACGCCGGCCTGAAGGGCAAGCGATTCGCCGTCATCGCCGATGAGGCGCACTCCTCCCAGTCGGGCCAGATCTCCTCGAAGCTGAAGCAGGTGCTGACAGCCGAGGAGGTCAAGGAGATCGAGGAGGGCGGCGAGGTCGATGTGGAGTCGGTGCTGGCTTCGGAGATGACCGAGCGGGCCGAATCGGAGAACATCTCCTACTTCGCTTTCACTGCGACGCCGAAGAACAAGACCCTTGAACTGTTCGGCCGCAAGGGGCCCGACGGGAAGCCGCACGAGTTCCACCTGTACTCGATGAAGCAGGCGATCGAGGAGGGCTACATCCTCGACGTACTCAAGGGCTATCAGTCCTACGACACTGCGCTGCAGATCGCCGGCAAGGCCGAGGCCGGTGACGGAGGCGAGGTCGAGGAGGCCGCCGCCCGCAAGGGGCTGATGAGGTGGGTTCAGCTCCACCCGACGAACGTCAGCCAGAAGGTGCAGATTGTCGTCGAGCACTTCCATGCCAACGTCGCCTACCTCCTCGAAGGCAAGGCGAAGGCGATGGTGGTGACCGACTCGCGCAAGTCCGCGGTGAAGTACAAGCTGGCGATAGATGCGTACATCGCCAAGCGCCGCGCCGAGGACGCCTCGTACAACTACCGCACCCTGGTCGCTTTTTCGGGCGGGGTGACGATGCCCGAGGACGAGACCTGGCACAGCGACTGGGGTCCGCAACCATCGAAGGACGACGAGTTCACCGAGGCCAATATGAACCCCGGTGCCGGGGCTGATCTGGCGGCCGCCTTCAAGGGCGACACGTACAAGATCATGCTGGTCGCCAACAAGTTCCAGACCGGCTTCGACCAGCCCTTGCTCTCGGCGATGTACGTCGACAAGAAGCTGTCGGGGGTCACCGCAGTGCAGACGCTCTCGCGTCTCAACCGTACCCACCGGACCGCTGGTGGGGAGCAGAAGCGTAAGACGTTCGTCATCGACTTCGCCAACAAGCCCGAGGACATCAAGACGGCCTTCGAGCCGTACTTCAAGAACGCGACTCTGGAGACCGAGACCGACCCGTATGTCGTCGTCCATCTGGCCAACAAGCTTGCCCAGACCGGGATCTACACCGAGGACGACGTCCGCAAGGTCGCCGAATTGTGGGTGACACGGAAGGGCAACAACGCTCTCTCGGCGGCGATCAGCCCGGCGCAGCACGACTTCCGGCGCCGCTACGCGCGGGCGATCGAGGAAGAAGACCAGGTAAAGCTTCAGGAGCTCGACCTGTTCCGAAAGGATGTCTCCACCTACGTACGGCTCTACGACTTCATGTCACAGATCGTCGACTACGGCGATCCCTACATGGAGATGCTCTCGATCTTCCTGCGCCTGTTGGAGAAGGTGATTGCCGAGTCCGCTTGGGCGGCCGACGTAGACCTCTCCGACGTGGTTTTGGTCGGGGTCAAGCACAACAAGGCGATCCCGGTCGACATCTCACTCGTGGGCGACGGGCAGCTGAAGGGCATCAGCGCCGCCGGTACGGGAGCGAAGAAGGATCCGAAGTACGTCGCACTTCAGGTCGTCATAGACAAGATGAACGACCTCTTCGGCGCCGAAACGTTCGCTGCTTCCCAGATCAGGGAGTTCGTACAGGGCCTCTTGCAACTGCTGCTCGCCGACCCGAACCTGGTCCAGCAAACCAAGGTGAACTCTAAGAAGCAGTTCCTGGAGTCGCAGGACTTCCAAGCCGCCGTCACGGAGGCAGTCGCAGAAAACCAAGACGCCCACAACACGATGGCCGACTACTTCTTCACCGACGGGCCAGCGATCAACTCGATCATCGTTGCCCTCGCGGATGCCTTCTACGAAGCAGCGGTCGCCTCCCATGCAGTCGTCCCCTATGCAGTCGCCGGCAGCGTGGTTGATATTGACGTGGCACCTCCGGCGCTTTCGGCACCGCCACGCTGCCGCGCGCATCTGACGCTCTTGGACGACAACCCCACTGTGGGGACTCCAGTACACGTGACACTGAAGCTGATTGCTGAGCCCCAGCATCCATGGGCCCGCCCGGGGGAGCGGCCCCCGCTGGACATCGTGGCAGTGCCGTTGAGCAGCGCGGAGGTTGCACCCGCCACGATGATGTACCACCCCGGAGACGCCGAATCCGAGCAGTTCCGCTTCACGGCCCTGGAGCCCGGCACACACCGGATCCGGTTCACCCTGGTACATCACGACACAGGCACCGTCTTGCAGCAGGTGGAGTCCGACCTGTCCTTCACGGAGACGAAGCCCAGTAGGTCGGGGAATAGACAGCTGCGGCCACGCACGGGGAGGGCCTGACCGATGCCCCGTGAATTGACCACCCGCATTGTTCAGGACCCCAGCGACGGCTTCCGCTTCCTGCCGCACCTGACGACGCAGGCTCCCGATCTCCTCGTCAGCTTCGACGTCCTCGGCGGAGGCCGGATCAGGGCGCGGATGTCAGGATCGGCCGTTCCGGCACTCCACGGCACCGAACATAAGGTTGACTTGCATGCCACGCCCGATGAGGTCCATGGGGCAGCGGCCCGGCTCCGTGCCCGGTGGAAAACACAGTTCGTTGACTTCCAGCCGGTCGACGACCTGGGTCGCTCTGTACAGGGTCGACGGCGCCCGTACGCAACGTCCGCGGACCTCAGTGCCGAACCTGAGGAGGAGCTGCGCCGGATAGTGGCCGATCTGGCTCGAAGCGGGGAATCACTGCTGTTCAGCACTCTGCTGCGCGGTGACGACGAACCGACCAAGATATTCCGCAACTCCCTACGTTCGGCCCTGTCCCAGGAGGGGCTGCGGGTACGGTTCGACTCCGAACTACATCTGCCCTGGCCATTGCTGTGCACAACCGAGGATTCCACCGTGCCTGCAACCTTGCAGGTTCTTTTCACTCGCTTCCTCGGCCATCGGCATCAGATCGAGCACACCAGTGATGCCTACGCGTGGATCGGGCCGCCCGGAGCAGCCCACGAACGGCCCTCGGTCAGCCTGAACCACGACGTCCACGTGGGCAGCGCCACCCGTGCGGATGAAGTCGCGAAGGCACTGGCGGCGGGCACGGAGTACACCGTACGAACGACCTATGAGGAACTCGTCCGCGATCTGGAGAAGCCCGAGCTGGACGAGCAGTTGATGTACTTCTGGTGCCACGGAGAGTTCGTCGGCAACCCTCCCGAACCCCCGACCCTGGTCATCAAGCTCACCGACGGCGCCCCCATCGACGGCCACACCGTACGTGAGCTACGGGCCAACTACCGGCACGGTTGTTTCCGACCGCTTGTCCTACTCAACGCCTGCCACACCGGAGTCTCCGCGGCGAGTGCGGACCGAGCGTTCCTTGGGAGCATGCTCATCGAGCACGGCGCGCAGGGCGTGCTCGGGCCGCAAATCGCGATGCCGCAGGCGTTTGCCGCCGAATACGCGCTCGAGTTCGTCACCCGCTACCTTCGCGGGGCGGCGACCGCTGGCCAGATCACTCATGAGTTGGCCCGGCACTTCGCCGCCCGATACCGAAATCCCCTGGGCTTCGCCTACGGCCTGCACTGCGGCATGGATGCCCGTCTGGATCGGACAAGTGGAGGCGAGGCATGAGCCGTGTCGTCACCGTGGAGGTTGTTGACCTGGATGCAACGGGCTGGCTGCTCGACGCCGACACGGGTGAGCCTGTGCCCGAGGCCTGGCTGCGCCATTACTTCGCGGAGCGCCTCGCCCCGCCTGTCTGGGCGACGGACATATTCGTCTATGTTCACGGTTGGCAGACCTCGCCCGACTCCGCCTACCGCACCGCCGAGCGACTGTTGGCTCTGATGCAGGGCGTCCGTGCGACAGCTCCGGCCCGGTATCCGGCCCTAGCGGCCAAGGGCTTCGACCCATGGTGTGTCGTCGTGCGCTGGCCATCTTCCAGCCTGATCACCCCCACCGGCTACCGCAGGATCCGGGACCGGGCGCACGCGATGGGCGCACGCGACGGAGGAGGCCACGCCGCCCACATCCTGGGCCGACTCCTCGGCTATCTGGACGCCGAGCGCGCCGACCCTGGAGCAGCGCCCGTGCTCGCCAACCGAGATGGTCAGTACCTCCACCTCGTCGGGCACTCCTTCGGCTGCCGCTTCCTGTGCGAGGCGGTCCAATGGTCGGCAGATGCCCGCCTTGATGACACACTCGGCTGGAGCGTGACAGACCACTCGCCATCCCGCCCGTTCACCGCCGACAGCATGCTGCTATTCCAGATGGCCGCAAGCCGGGATGCGTTCCTCTCGCTCTTTCCGAACATCCTGCCGAGCAAGGCGCATGACGGCGCTCCGCTGAGGGGCCCCGTCGTCGCCACTTACTCCCGTCACGACCGGGCGACGGGGTTTTGGCACCTGCGGGCCGAGCAGCAACCCGGCATCGGACACTCCGGAATTGGTCCGGCCCCAGCGCCCATGTTCACCACACCCCTGTTGCCACTGGACGAGCGGTATCCGCACTCTGCGCTCGACCACCGTTTCGTCAACATCGACGCCTCCGACGTGTATGTTCGCGGGCGCCACCTCAATCCGGCAGGTGCCCATTCCGATCACGTGCGCGCTGAGTCGGCACACCTGCTACTCACCCTCGCGGACTACTCGCGCTGAGGAGACGGTCCAAGGTCCCCATCGCCAGAGGAGCTGCACCGTCGCGCAACTCGTGTACTCCGCCACCGCTCATCCGGTATGACTCGCGCAGCCGACCGTGGCACCGCTCACTGAACCTTGCCCCTCCCGGGCCCTTCAAAAAGACCCCACGGGGTTCGTTGGGCCCAGCCGCGTCACCAACGTCCCCGGACAGCACACCTAGTGCGCGATCGCGAACCTGAAGCGCGTGCGGTCCTTGCTCACTCGGCGCTCCACTCAAGCGGCGACGGCCGAGTAACACTGCGCCGACCGGTTCGGGGAGGCGTGCGCACACCTCCCCGAACCGGTTCTCAGCGTTCTACGCGTGCGACCTTCCGGCCCACCTTCAGGTACAATTCCGCGCCCTCGCCGACGTCGGCCTTCGCCACCACGGTGGTCAGGGTCTCCTGCACCGAGGGCTGGGTGAGTATCGTGGTCTGCTGCTCACCGTCGGCCTCGGCTATCAACCGAAGGCCGTTCTGCTGGGCGACCCGACGAACTGCGGAGACACTGGGCGTGAACTCCAGGGTTTGACTTATCAGTTGGCCCAGGGTGGCCTCACCGTGCTCCGGGAGGGAGACGACCGGGAGGTTCTGGGTGTCGCCGAAGGACCGCTTTAAGCGGGCGGCGAACTCCGCGCGGGCCTCTTCGGCGGCCTGCAGGCCGTGCAGGGCGGCCACGCCCGCGCCTGGCCGACGCGTCGTGCTGCTGACAGGCTTCCGTAAGACGAAGATGTGCGAGGAGGCCGAAGCGGACCGCGCCCGCGCCGCAGAGCGCTTGTGTGAGGCCGAGCACGAAGCCGCAGCCGAACACGCCCTCTACAGCCGCAACCTCAAGGAGAACCGATGAACCACAGCGAATGGAGGACCCGTCGTCACCGTCAGATGCTGGGTGAACACCTCGACGCTGACCCCGAGTACGACCGGGTCTACGAAGAGGCAGGCCTCGCCATGACGCTGGGCAAAGCCATCTACGACCGACGCATGCAGTTGGGCCTGAGCGAGACTGACCTGGCCGAGCGAATGCACGTCAGCGTCGATGACATCGAGGGCATCGAGACGGCCACCGAGCCGCCGCCCATCGCAGTCGTCATGCGCCTGGCCCGCGCCCTGGACGTTGCACCTTGCCGGCGGAGACGAGCCCACCGTCATGATCGCCGCCTCGGCAGCCTGAGCCGGGGAGGAGTTATGCAGGACCCATCTTCCGCACTCGCGCGCGAGCTCGGACAACTCGTCCAGGCCCGTCGTATCCAACTCGACCTATCCCAGGCGGAGCTGGCCGAGCGGTGTGGGATGAAGCAACCCCAGATCTGCCGCTTCGAAGGTGGCGGGACCGTGCCGACGCTTCCTCTCCTGCGACGCCTGGCCCACGCCCTCGGCGCAGACCTCACCATCAGCCCCACCCCGCACGACAAAGCCGCTTGACGGAATTTCGGCGTTCCTGGAATTCGCCGGAGGGCGCAGAGCGCTGACGGCAGTAGCGACGGCAACGGCCACGAATTACAGCGAACGAGCACGAACACCGAATTGCTGTCAACTCGCATCCTGACAAGCGAAGTCGCAGCATCATCCCCCCTTGACCGCCAGTTCGTCGCGCAGCGCCTGCAAGGCCGTCAGTCCGGCGAGCGGGAGCCCAGCCGCCTCGGTGAAGTCCAGCGACTGCGGCATCTTCGCCACGCAGCGGCGAGCGCCAAGATCCGCCGGGCGGCCCGCCGCCGGGGTGTCGGCTACCCTTACCTGTTCATGCACCCCAGCGGAGCCGACCTCAAGGTACTGGCCGGCCTCATCGACAAGGGCACCCTCAAGACCGTCACCGACCGCGTCTTCTCCTTCGAGTAGATCGCCGACGCCTTGGCCTACCTGGAACAGGGTCACGCCAAGGGCAAGGTCGTCGTCCAGATGTCGTGATCCAGTCACAATCAGCAGGTGGATTCAAGCTGAGTGAACGCCGAGGTTAGACATCCTTGATCTGTACTCCGTCGCCGCACAGTTTCGACCAGTCGTCGCGGTCCGAGGTCATTACGAGGACGGGTGCCGGGGAGCGGAGCGCCATCGCGGCTACGAGGGCGTCGATGGCGTACTTGTGGCCGTGCAGGCCGCCGGCGTCGCTCAGGAGCTGCACCGCAGTGAGACTGTCCGCCTGGGTGACGTCTTGGACTTGAAGGCGGGAGAGCACCCAGCGCAGCCGGGCGGTATCTGTCTTCCCGTAGACGGCCTCCACCACAGTCAGGGCCGATACGAGGACGGGCACGCCTACGCGCCGGGCGGCCTCGATCCGGGTGATCATCTGGCGGTCGTTGCGCAGCAGTAGCGACAGCGCCTGGGAGTCGAGCACCAGGGACCTGGCCGCGGGCTCCTTCATGCGGCGCTGTCGTTCGACGCGTAGGGCGCCGGTGCGTCACCAAACAGTTCGCTCTGCGCAGCCTGGACCTCGGCGTCGCTCAGCGGCTCGTGCTCGGCTTCGTAGGCGGCCACGATCTCGGCGAGGCCGTCCATGGCGAGCTGATGCCGGACCGCCGCCGTCACGTACGCGGACACGCCGCGTTTACCGGTACGGGTGCGCAGAGCACCGAGGAGTTCGGAGGGCATCGACACGGAGATGTTCTCCGTGCCGCCGGGGCGGGGTGACTTCATGGCCGCAAGTCTAGTACAGAAACTATTACAGCGCCTGGAGTGTTGCGCGACCTGTATCCGGGGCGGGCGTTGATGCGTAGTCTTGGCGCTTCTGGATCTTCTTGTACTTTGCAGTGAATCCCGTGCTGGGATTGTGCTGGGATGCGCCCGCATAACCGCAGGTCAGAGTAGTTGTGGTGGAGTTCCGGTTCAACGTGTGAGCGGATGGGGCAACACCGCGTCGCTGACTTGATGGGCATGCAGGTCACCAAGGGGCCGGCTCTCTGGAGTCGGGCCCTTGGTCGTTCCCGTGCCGGGTCGGCGCCGAGTGGATTCCCTCAGGTGCCTGAGCCCGGCCAGTAGGGCCCAGACGTCCGCGCGGCGTCGATCCGCAGTCCTGGAGTGCCGGATCAGGCTCACTGACAGCCATAGGCTGGCTACCGCGACGGGCAGGACCAGGGGCAGGGCGGGAGAGAGCATGCGTGGCTTCAGCGAGGCGAAGCTCAAGGCGCTGGCCGGTGTCCGTTCCTTCGAGCGCGGGTGCGGGTACGTGGATGCGGTGTCCGGGGTCGAGGTCGGTGACGGACGGATCAGCGCGAACGTCCACGGCACGGAACGGTACGAGGTGGAGCTGGCCCTGGACGGGCCCGGCGGGCTGTCCGGGGAGTGCGACTGTCCGTACGGCCTTGAGGGCAACTTCTGCAAGCACCTGGTCGCCCTCGGCCTGACGGTGCTCGCCCAACGGGAGAGCCTGCCGCGGCAGCGGAAGGCGGCGCGGGACCGGGCACAGGACTTCGACGCATGGCTGTCTGCCCTGTCCAAGGACGAGTTGCTGGCTCTGGTGCGGGAACAGGTCGGCGAGGACCGGCAGTTGCGGCGCCGCCTGGAGCTGCGGGCCGCGAGCGCCCGCGGGGATCTCGCCGCGGTCCGGGCCCGCATCCGTGAACTGCTCGACGTCGGCCCGTTCGCGCGGTACGGATATGTCGAGTACGCCGATGCCCGCGCCTACGCGGACCAGGCCGGGCAGGCGGTGTCGGCGATCGGCGCGCTCACCGGCTCCGGACGGGCAGCCGACGCGATCACCCTGGTGAGGGAGGCGATGAAGTCGCTGGCCCGGGCGGTGGAGTGCGTCGACGACTCCGACGGATGGCTCGGCCAGGTGGGCACCGGCCTCGCCGACGCCCATCTCG
Organism: Streptomyces sp. BHT-5-2; assembly: GCF_019774615.1. Lineage (NCBI taxonomy): Bacteria > Bacillati > Actinomycetota > Actinomycetes > Kitasatosporales > Streptomycetaceae > Streptomyces > Streptomyces sp. BHT-5-2. The sequence goes on from NZ_CP081496.1 coordinate 2,594,500, forward strand.
ACGCGTGCCGTGCGGCGCGCCCCGACCCGGGGGAGCTCGCGCGCTGGCTGGTCGGCCATGCGCTCGGTGAGCTGGACGACGGCCTCACGGACATCGATCCACTCGACTACGAGGACGTTCTCGGCGAAGAGGGGATGGCCGTCCTGCGGCAGCTGGCGGTCGAGGCGTGGCAGGGCAACCGCCGGGGCTGGGCGGAGAAGTACCTGATGGAGCGTCTGGCCAAGGGGGGAGGCGACATCGACGCGGTGATTGCGGTGCACGCGGCCGACCTGGCACCGAACGGTCACACGCACCTGGTCATCGCCCGCGAGCTGGACACCGCCCGGCGCCCCGACGAGGCCCTGCGCTGGGCGGAACGCGGCATCCGGGAGGCCGGGGACCTCGACGCCGTCGACACCGCCCTCGTCGACCACCTCTGCGACCGCTATGCGCAGGCGGACCGGCTCGTCGATGCCGTCGCCCTGCGCCGCGACCACTTCGGCGCCCGCCGCACCCTGCTCGCGTACCAGCAGCTGCGTGTCGCCGCCCGGGCTGCGGACTGTTGGCCGGCCGAGCGCGAGGGAGCACTGGCCCTGCTGCGGGCCGACGCGGAGCAGCGGCGACCGGGCTGGTACGACGGCCCCGTCCTGGTCGATGCCCTGCTCGACGACAAGGACGTCGACGCCGCCTGGCAGGCCGCCACCGAGACCGGTGCCCACGACCGGCAGTGGCTCACCCTTGCCGACCAGGCCCGCGCCACCCGCCCCGCCGATGCACTCGGTGTCTACCTGCGCCTGGTGGAGCCACTGACCAAGGAGACCGGCAACGCGGTCTACGAGCAGCTCGTCAGCCTGCTGCTGGGCATCCGGGACTGTCACCGGCGTCTGGGATCGCCGGAGGAGTTCACCGAGTACGTCACCGCCCTGCGTACCGCCCAGAAACGCAAGCGCAATCTGATGCGTTTGATGGACGAGCACCGTCTGTGAGCCGGGCGACGTCTCGCAGATCCGTCAGAAGCGCCCTAGTTGCTTCGCGGAGGGGTGAGCCTGTCGAGATCCACGTTGATCTCGAAGGGCACGGGGCGCTTCAGGGTTCCGCGGAAGATGCCGGCGGGCGCGTAGACACCGGTCGGTTCGTCGCGTTCGTAGACGTGGACGACAGGGGCGCCGGCCTCTTGGTCGGGCAGTGCGGTCATGGCGCAACCGTGGCGACTCGACTGGACCCGGGCCACGGGATCGCCGACGGGGGTGGCCGTAGTGAGCTGGTGAACGTGCAGGTCGGGCAGGGTTGGGCTGCTACGGGGGACGGGACTGGTGCGGGGCGTTCGTGGGTGGGGGCGGGGGATGTTCGGGCGGCGAGGGTTGTCTCGGATGGTGAGACGGACTCTTGAGGCGGTATCCGGGGGCTGCATTAATACGCGTAATGATCTTGCCGCTCGGGGGTCGGGCGCTTCCCTCGGCGCATGACGTCCTGCGTCACGGCCCACTTCGCCGCCACGACGCCCTCGCCACGAAGTCACTGCCGCCAAGGAGCGCCGCGCGCCCCTACCCTGGGTGCGGTGAACGCTAGTTCCGCAGGCTCGCGGGGCGTGTGCCCCCGCGGGTAAGAAGTGCTCACAAGGGGGGAATTGCCGTGGCCGCATCGACGAGTAGCGTTCTGGAATGCCGCTTACTGGGGCCGCTGGACGTCGAAGTGGGCGGCCGACGGCTCCAGATGACGGCCCCGCGGCTGCAATCCGTACTGGGGACGCTGCTGTTGCGCGCCGGGGAGACGGTTCCGGTGCAGCGCCTGGTGGACTGCGTGTGGGAGGACCGGCCGCCCGCCGATCCCAGCAACCAGGTCGCCGTGTGCGTCTCCCTCCTGCGGCGCAAGCTGACGCAGGCCGGCGCCGCGGGCGACCTCATCGTCACCGACGCGCCGGGGTACCGCCTGCAGACCCACGCCGTCCGGCTCGATACGCACCGGGTGACGCAGCTGGGCAAGGAGGCCGCCGACCGGCGCGCCGCCGGTGAGGACGAGGCGGCGGTCGAACTCCTCGGGGAGGCGCTGTCGCTCTGGCGCGGCCCGCTGCTCGCCGGGATCTCGCGCCAGGTGTGGCAGTCGGACGTCCACGCCTGGGAAGAGAAGCGGGTCGCGCTGCGGGACATGTGCTCGAAGATCCAGCTGGAGTTGGGGCAGTACGAGCACCTCATATCCGAGCTGTCGAGCTTCGTCCAGGAACACCCTCTGTTCGAGCGCCCCCGGGCCCAGCTGATGACCGCGTTCTACCACTCCGGGCGCCAGGCCGACGCGTTGCGCGTCTTCCGGGAGACCAGCGACCTGTTGAAGCGGGAACTCGCGGTGGCTCCGGGAGCCGAGCTGCGGCAACTCCACCATGACATCCTGCACGGCACTCTGCCGGCTGTGCGGCCGACGCGGCAAACGCGGCCTGTGCGGCCGGTGGGGCCGAAGGCTGTTCGGGGGGCGGAGGGTGCGGCGGTTGTCCCCTCGTCGGCGTCGGGCGTCTCGGGAGGCCCGGACGCTGCGAATGCCTGGGACGCACTGGATACTTCGGATGTGCTGGGTGCTCCGGGCGCTCCGGGTGCTCCGGGCGCAACGGATGCTTCGAGTGCGTGGTCCGCTCCGGTGCCTGCCGCTGCGGAGGTTTCCAGCGCACCGGCCGTCGCCGTGCCGTCTGCCGCCACCGTGCCGTCTGCCGCCACCGTGCCGTCTGCCGCCGCCGTGGCGCCGGCGGGTCCCTGTCTGCTGCCGGGTGAAACCGGGGAGTTCGTCGGGCGGGAGGCCGAAATCGCCGCCATCCAGGGCATCTTGGCGCCGGCCACCGGGCCGGTGCCGGTCGTCGGCGTGGTGGGCGCAGGAGGAACGGGCAAGTCGACACTGGCCGTCCACGTGGCACACCGGCTGCGTCCGGCCTTCACCGGGGGCCAGCTCTACATCGACCTGCGGGGCACGGGCGCCCGCCCGGTGCCGCCGGGGGAGGCGTTGGAGCGGCTGTTGCGCGAGCTGGGGCTGCCCGCGTCGGCGATCCCCGAGGGGGTCGAGCAGCGCGCCGAGCGCTACCGCGCGTTACTGGCCGACCGCCGGATTCTGATCGTTCTCGACGACGCGGCGGGCACCGACCAGATCCGGCCGCTGCTCCCCGGGACGGGCAGCTGCGGCGTGCTGATCACCAGCCGCACCAGGGTCGGCGTGGTGTCCACGGCGAACGTCTTCGAACTCGGCGTGTTCCCCGAGGAGCAGGCCGTCGAACTGCTCAGGCGCATGGTGGGCGTCGGCCGCACCGGAGCCGAGCCGGAGGCCGCCCGGGAGCTGGTCGGGCACTGCGGCCGGTTGCCGCTGGCGGTCGGCATCGTCGGCGCCAAACTCGCGGCCAAGCCGCACTGGTCGCTGGCGCGTGCCGTGGCGCGACTGGCCGACGAGCGGCGGCGGTTGGACGAGCTGTGCCACGACCGGCTGGCCGTCCGTGCCAGCCTCAGGCCGTCGTACGAGAGCATCGGCCCCGCCGCCCGGCGGCTGCTGCACGGGCTGGCCCGGCTGACCCTGACCGACTTCGGGGAGTGGGTGGCCGCACCCTTGCTCGGCCTGCCCGCCGCCGTGCTGGAGAGCCTGTTGGAGGAGCTGGTCGACGCCCGGCTCATCGAGGTGCGGGACACCGGCCGGTCCGGTCAACTCCGTTACCGTCTCGACGATCTGGTGCGCCTCTACGCGATCGAGCAGGTCGTGGCGACGGAGCCCGGTACGGCCGTGGAGGAGGGGTGCGCGGGGGCGTACGGCGCCGGGCCCGGGAACCGTATCGTGGGCGCCGTCGCGGGTGCCGTGGGGCCCGTCCCCGGCGCACCCCGCGGCGTGGGCGACCTCGCGGCCGAACGCCGAACGGTCGCGGGCGCCCTCGCCCGCGCGCCCCTGACACCCGCCGTCCGCGCCCATCACGCGGCGTGCGGTGGCGAGTTCGCCACCCTCCGCGGTGCCGCGGACGCCTCGCGCGGCCCCGGCTTCGCCACGGTGACGAACGGTCCACCGCTGCAACGCCGTTACGACACGGAGCGCGCGCGGGTGCCCGCGCTGTCCGTACCGCCCGCCGAGTGCGGCGCGGACGCCTGCGCCTCGGAACCGGCCGCCCCCTGCCGTCGGCTGTTCGGCGCGCGCGGCCACCCCGACCACGGCGACTGAGGGACGGCCCGCGGGCACGCCCCGCGGGCCGTGCGCGAGCAGGGCGGCAGACCGGGGTCGTATACGGCCGCGGCCTGCCCGTCCGGCGATGACATCGGCATAACAGGGTTTTGAAATGGGCTTCATCTAGCCTTTTGGGCAACTAGCCGCCGCTAATAGCCGGAAATCAGGTAGAGGAGTCCAGGCATGCTGATGGAACGAGACGCATTCCGCGACGAGCTCGAGCGTACCCTGCACAACAAGCTCACGCTCTCCCACCCCATGTTCGACATTCTCTTCGACCCGGAGAACCCGGACCGGCACACGCTCCAGAAGGTGGCGCTGCAGGGCTACCAGCTGACCAAGCACTTCCTGGACTACATAGAGACGCTTTTCTACTACTGCCCGAAGGCGGACGGAAAGCACAAGCGCCGGCTCCTCTTCAACCTCTACGAGGAGGAGACCGGCCGGATCTCCAAGACCAAGAACCACGTGCAGCTGATGGAGGACTTCCTCCGCGCCATCGGCATCGACGACGCCACGCGGGACGCCGAAACGGCCCTGCCGGCCACCCAGGAACTCATCGACTACCGCATGACCGCAGTGAAGAACCCCGAGACCTACCACATCGGGGCGGCCGCGGTGATGATCGCGAGCGAGGGCCAGAACCTGGAGACCCGCGGCGCGGACGCCCGCGACATCCTCTTCAAGCGGGTCTACGGCCTCAAGGACGAGGACCTGCTGTTCTTCTCGGTGCACCAGGAGGAGGACGTCCACCACGTCCGGCACGGCCTGGACCTGGTCGCCGACATCTGCACCACCGAGGAGCAGCAGTCCGAGGCGCTCTACGCGGTCGGACACACCTGTGACCTCTTCTACAACATGTACGAGGGCATCTACCAGGAGTACAAGGCCGGCCGGCTCTGAGGCCCGCCCACCCGGTCCACGGAAATGGGGACGGAACGCGGATCACCGCGCGCCCCATTTCCGTGCCAGGTGCCAGGTGCCAGGTGCCAGGTGCCAGGTGCCTGAGCCGCACGTTCTCCCGAGGCGACCCGACGAGGTGGCCCGCCGCCGCAGCCCACTGACGTTCGCGTCAATTCCCTGTGCGCCGGTGTGAATGGCGCACACCGCCGCCGCAGTCCGGATTCCGGCGTGCCGACGCCGCCGGACGGATCAAGGAGCGCAATTCGCCGTGACTCAACCCCTCACCTCAGAATCCTTCGCCACCCGCGCCATACGGGCAGGCCAGTACCAGGACCTCTCGGACTCCCACAGCGAGGGACTGGCCCTCACCTCCAGCTATGTCTTCGACGACGCCGAGGACGCCGCGGAGAAGTTCGCCGGGCGGCGTCCCGGAAACGTGTATGTGCGCTTCAGCAACCCCACCGTGACCGCCTTCGAGGAGCGCATGGCGGCGCTGGAGCAGGCGGAGTCCGGCGTCGCCGTGGCGTCCGGTATGGCCGCGTATCTGGGAATCGCACTCGGCCTGCTGAAGGCCGGCGACCATGTGGTGCTGGCCGATGGGATGTTCGGCACCACCACCCGCTTCTTCCAGACCTACCTGAAGAAATTCCAGGTCTCCTCCAGCATCGTCGACGTGCGGGACCTGGGGGAGTGGCGCCGCCATGTCCAGCCGAACACCGTGATGTTCGTCCTGGAGACCCCCACCAATCCGCTGATGCACGTGGCGGATCTGCGCGGGCTGTCCGCGCTCGCCGCCGAACACGGAATTCTGCTGGTGGTGGACAACACCCTGGCCACGCCCGCGCTGCAGAACCCGATTCCGCTCGGCGCCGATCTCGTCATCCACTCGGCGGCCAAGTACATCGACGGCCAGGGCAGGTGCGGGGGCGGCGTCGTGGTCGGCCGTGACGACCTCGTCAAGGAGATCGGCGGGGTGCTGCGTACCGCGGGTCCCGGCCTGAGCCCGTTCAACGCCTGGGTTTTCCTGAAGAGTCTGGAGACGCTGGAAATCCGTATGCGGGAGCACTCCCGCAACGGCCAGCTCCTGGCCGAGTGGTTGGAGCACCATCCGGCCGTGGAACAGGTCTTCTTCACCGGCCTGCGGTCGCATCCGCAGCGCGAGCTGATCGTCAGTCAGCAGTCTGGTCCGGGCGGTCTGGTGAGTTTCACCGTCCGTGGCGACCAGGAAACGGCCTGGCGGGTCGCCGACGGTCTTTCCCTGATCTCCCTGACGACCAATATCGGCGACACAAAGTCCATGATCACGCATCCCGCGTCGACCACCCACGGCCGGCTGTCGCCCGAGGCCAAGGAACGCTCCGGAATCACCGCCAACATGCTGCGGATCTCCGTCGGTCTGGAACACATCGACGACATCATCACGGACCTGGACAAGGCACTCGACAACGTGACCGTTTCGTCCGAGTGAATGGATACCGTATGTCACACACCCGCCATGATTCCGAGCGAAGAGCGCTGCGGATCGGATTGGTCGACCTCATGTCGGCCGTCCCGAACAGGCCGGCACAGAAGATGTTCCGCTCCGCAGTCGAGTCCGCGGCCACGGAAAGCGGACTGCCCATCAGCTTCGAGTACCACGCCGTCGACCCGAACTGCGCCCCCGAGCACTGCGGCATCGACTGGCGGCGGCTCGTCGCGGCGGACGCCCTGCTCGTCACCGGAAGCGAACCGACCCGGCTGGACATCGAGTCGGAGCCGGCGCTGGCCGTGGTCCGCCGCATCATCGAGGACACCGCGGACCGGGTGCCCTCCACCCTCTTCTCGTGTCAGTCGGCGCACGCCGCGCTGTACGTCCTGCACGGGCTGCGGCGCCGGCGGCTGGCCGACAAGTTCACGGGAGTGGCCGAGCACCGGGTGAGCGTGCCGGACCACGCGCTCACCGCCGGCATGTCCGACGGTACGCCCGTGCCGCACTCCCGCTGGAACAGCGTGCCGGCGACGGAACTCCACCGCGCGGGCGTCGTCCCCCTCCTGGAGACCGGCGGCGACGACTGGCATCTCGCGGCGAGCCCCGACGGACTGCGCCACCTCTACTGCCAGGGGCACCCCGAATACCGTCGGGACACCCTGCTGCGCGAATACCAGCGCGATCTGCGACGGCATCTGGCCGGGGAGACCGAGGAGTTCCCGCGACTTCCGGAACCCTATCTGGACGCAACGGCAAGGGAACTGGTCCTCCGCTACACCGAGAAATTACGGGAACAGCGGGACACCGGCCTGCTGGCGAGCTTTCCGGCCGAGGCGGCGACGGAGGGAATCCTGGCCGACTGGCAGTCGGACACCCGCAGTTTCCTCGGGAACTGGCTGCGTGCCGTCGCACGGTCCACCGCACGCCCGACCATGTGAAATCGGCACACCACGCGCCCTGGCCACGGCACACGACAATGCCCTGATCACGGCGCGTGCATTCGACCCCCACCACCCGCTTTATCTCCTCCACCGCCTCCACACGAAGAAACCCGGGTAAGTGAACGCGATGACTGCTGAACTGCGCTGGCACTGGGCCGCCGATCTGGACGACCACGCCGAGGACGTGGCCGGCATGCTGGCCGCGAGCGTCGCCGACGAGGGAATCCTCGGTTACGCGGCCCGGCCGACCGACGAGCAACTCACCGGATTCGTCGACGGACTCAAGGAACTCCAGGCGAAGGGAACAGGCCATGTCCTCATCGGCGAGGACGCCGAGGGCACCGTGGCCATGTGCGTGATCCGAACCCGCTCGATGCCCAACTCCCGCCATATAGCCGAGGTGGAGAAGGCATTCCTCTCGCCCCGGGTGCGCGGTACCACCGCCGTCTTCCAACTCGCCCGGCACGTCTGCCTGAAGGCGACCGAACTCGGCACCGAACTGCTTCTCATCGACGTCCGGGAGGATTCCAAGGCCCATAAGGTCTGGGCCCGCCTCGGATTCACCACGTACGGTGTGCTCGACGACTACGTCCGCGTCGACGGACAACGGCACCGCGGACATTACATGCGGCACCAGGTGGCGGAACTCTCCGCCACGGTCACCAGCCGACTCGCGGAGCTGAACGAGCGCGCGGACCCGACGCCGGAAGCCTGATCCCCCGAGCGCCGGGGCGGATCGAGCCGCACCGCTCATGGACCGATCCGCGCCGACCGACCACCAAGGCAAGTGACTAAGGACGACATGGCGACCAACGAGACAGAGCCCGAAACGCAGGCGCGGCCCGGCCCCGACTCCCCATCGACGGCGAAAGGGGCACACACGAAAACCTTCGTTCTGGTGGCAGTCGCCCTGGGTTTCGTCATCGCGCTGATGTCGTCCGCCATCAAGAACACGGTCAGCGTGTTCTATGTGTCGATGGCGCACGACTTCTCGGTGAGCCGTGGCACCTTCGCCCTCGCCCCGTCGGTGTTCATGCTGGCCTATGCGATCGCCTCGCCCGTCATGGGTTTCGCCGCCGACCGGTTGGGCGCCCGCCGCTCACTGGCCGGCGGGCTGGTACTGGGCGGCGCGATGTTCCTCGTCGGCGGCGTCATCAGTTCCTTCGCGCTGTTCTCGGTGGTCTACGGAGTGGGGCTGGCCATCGCGTACACCGCGATCTCCTACGTTCCGCTGGGCGTACTGGTCGACGAGCTGTTCCCGCCGCACCGCCGCGGTCTGACGTACGCGATCCTCATGAACGGCACGGCCGTCGGCTTCATCGCACTGGTCCCGCTGTGGATCTACGTCGAGAAGAGCACCTCCTGGCGCACGGTGTTCATCGTGCTGGGCGTCGTCATGGTCGCCCTCATGCTGCTGGCCCTCATATTCCTGCCGGGGGAGAACAAGACGCCGGAGGAGCCCGGGAAGGCGGCGCCGGCGGGGGAGCAGCAGCCGACCGGCGGGACCGCCGCGCCGGCCACGGGCGGCATGGTCGGTGCCGCACTGCGCTCCCCGGTCTTCTGGACCATCAGCCTCGCCTTCGTCGGCTGCGGCGTGACCATGTCCTTCGTCGACGTACACCTGGTGGCGAGCCTCGACAGCCACGGTCTGGGCGGCGGCACCGCGAGCACCACCATGGCGATCCTGGGCGCCGCGGAGATCGTCGGTTCGCTCATCGCCGGGTATCTGTGCGACCGCGGCCACGGCCTGAAGGTGCTGGCGGGCTGCTATCTGATCCGGGCCCTGTCGCTCGTCGTGATGGTGGTGGCCCCCTCCGTCCTCACCGCCTGGATCTTCGGCCTGCTCTTCGGCATCAGCTACATGGGCACCGTGGTGGCGGGGTCGATGTACCTGCTCAACGCGCTGGACCCGCGCGCCAAGGGCCTCGCCCTCGGGCTGATGTGGTGCCTCCACCAGGTCGGTGCCTTCGCGGCCAGCGAGGCGGGCGGCCTGAGCTTCGACGCCCTGCACTCCTACGACCCCATCGTCATCGGAGCGGCCGCCAGCGCCGGCCTCTCCTTCCTGATCGTCGTCCTCGCCCTGCCCAAGGCTCTGCGAAAGGCGGAACCAGCCCATGCGTGACGCCGTACGCACCGACCTGCTCGACCGCGTCGCGCAGCTGCTTCCCCAACTCGTCGGCTGGCGCCGCGACCTGCACGCCCACCCGGAGACCGGAGTCCACAACCCGCGGACCCAGCAGGCCGTCCTGACGGCGCTCGAAGGACTGGATCTGGACGTCGCCCGGGGCCGCACCTGCAGCTCGGTGACCGCGACCCTGCGCGGTGGCCGCCCCGGCCCCACCGTCCTGCTGCGGGCCGACACCGACGCGCTGCCCATGACGGAGGACACCGGCCTCGCGTTCGCCAGTCGGAACCCGGACGCCGCCCACGCCTGCGGCCACGACGCGCACACCGCGATGCTGCTGGGCGCCGCCACCCTCCTGGCCACCGAGCTGCGCGCGGAGGTCGCGGGCACCGTGAAGTTCGTCTTCCAGCCCGGCGAGGAGGGCTGCGGAGGCGCGGAACGGATGCTGGCGGAGGGGCTCCTGGACGAGCCGGTGGACGCGGCGTTCGCGCTGCACGTCAACCCCAACCTCCCCGCCGGCGTCGTCGCCACCAGGCCCGGCTCCTTCTTCGCCTCCTGCGACGAGTTCGAGATCACCCTCACCGGCCGCGGCGGCCACGCGTCCATGCCGCACACCTGCAACGACCCCATCCCCGCCCTGCTGACCCTGGGGACCGGCCTGTTGAGCACGGTCTCCAGGAGCTTCGACCCGGCCTCGCCGGTCCTGGTGAGCCTCGGCGCGGTGACGGCCGGCACCACCTCCAACGTCATCCCGGAATCGGGCGTCCTGAAGGGCACGCTCCGCGCCTACACCCCCGAGTCGAGGGCCCGGGCGTGGGACCGCATCACCCGCCTCGCCGAGTCCACCGCCGAGGCCCACGGCCTCACCTGCCGCGTCAGCCACAGCTACGGCTGCGCCCCCACCGTCAACACCCCCGAAAAGGCCGCCCGGGTCCTCGGCCTGGCCGCCGAACTGCTCGGCCCGGAACGCTCCGTGGAGCTGCCCGCTCCCGTCATGGCCGCCGAGGACTTCGGCTACCTCCTGGAGCGCGTCCCCGGCGCCCTCGTCCTCGTGGGCGCCTGCCCGCCGGGGACTTCCCCGGGCGAGGCCGCCCCGTGCCACTCCAACCGGATGGTCCTCGACGAGGAAGCCATGATCACCGGCACCGCCCTCCACGTGGCCCTCGCCCTGTCCGGACCGGGCCCCGCCTCCTGAGCCGGCCCTCGGACCCGCCCTAGTGAGCAAACACCTCGAACAGCACCGCCGGGCGGCCGTGATGGCGGGCGGCGGCGGTGGCGAAGGCGCGGTCCAGGAAGTCGCGGGCGTAGGCGTGCGGGTCCTGGTCGGGGGCGGTGAGGGCCCTGATGTAAGTGGTGTGGGCGGCCAGCGAGTCGACGGCGCGGTCGATGCCCGGGCCCACTTCGGCCGCGTGGGTGGGCCGGGGGGAGCCGGCGACGGCGGTCCAGCGGACGCCGGTCCACGGGGAGAGGCCCTCGGCGTCGGCGAGTTCGGGGAAGATCCAGCGGTTGCCGGCGTCGGCCGCGGCGTCCAGGACGGCGCGGCCCACCACCCGGTGGTCGGGGGTGTTCCAGTGGGTGCCGAACCAGGTGTCGCGGTGGTTGAGGGTGATCAGCAGTTCGGGGCGGTGCCGGCGGACCGCGGCGGCCAGGTCGCGGCGGAGCGCCATGGAGGGCTCGATCACGCCGTCCCGGTGGCCGTCGAGGAACTCGACGGTGCGGACGCCGACGTGCGCCGCGGCGGCGCGCTGTTCGGCCTCGCGGACCGCGGCGCACTCGGGCGGCGCCAGGCCGTCGATACCGGCCTCGCCGCGGGTGACCAGGAGATAGCGGATGTCCCGGCCGGCGTCGGCCCATTCGGCCACGGCTGCCGCGGCGCCGTATTCGAGGTCGTCGGGGTGGGCCACGACGGCCAGCGCCCGCCGCCAGTCGTCGGGCATCGGGCGGAGGGAGCTGACGGCTGCGTTCTCGATCGGCATCGCGGTCCCTTTCTGCTCGGTGGCGATGGTGACACGGCCGGAAGCGACCGCACAGGGACGGACACGAACGGACAGCCGTGGGCGGCGCGACGGAGGCCGGCGCGAAGGGGCGTAACGGGTGTTTTGGGGTGCGGCGGGGCGCGGGGGAGACGGAGCTGAGCTGCGGCAATCGCCATCCGTAAAGCTATGGCTCAAGCTTGCGGTCGGCAACGCGGGGTTGTCACGCTGTCGCTGACTGTCAAGCTGTTGGGAGGGGCACGTGCCTTTCGGTGAGCAGCCCGCGTACCTCCGCGTCGCCGGTGACCTGCGCCAGAAGATCGTCGACGGGGTGCTGGCCCCGCACACCCGGCTCCCCTCCCAGGCGCGTATCCGTGAGGAGTACGGCGTCTCCGACACCGTCGCACTGGAGGCACGCAAGGTCCTGATGGCCGAGGGCCTGGTGGAGGGCCGGTCCGGTTCGGGGACGTACGTACGGGAGCAGCCGGTGCCGCGCCGGATCGCCCGCGGCGGCTATCACAGCCGGGGCTGCACGCCGTTCCGCCAGGAGCAGACGGACGAGCGGGTGCGCGGCACCTGGGAGTCCAACAGCGAGCAGGAGGCGGCCGGTTCGGCGGTGGCGGCCCGGCTGCGGATCCCGGTGGGCGCCAGGGTGATGCGGACGCGCTACGTGTTCCGCGCGGAGGGGGAGCCGTCGATGCTCTCCACCTCCTGGGAGCCGCTGGAGATCACCGGACGGACGCCGGTGATGCTGCCGGAGGAGGGCCCGCTGGCCGGGCGCGGGGTGGTCGAGCGGATGGCCGCGATCGACGTGGTGGTGGACAACGTCGTCGAGGAGGTCGGCGCGCGGCCGGGCCTGGCGGAGGAGGCGATGGCGCTGGGCGGGGTGCCGGGGCATGCGGTGCTGGTCGTCTCGCGTACGTACTTCGCGGGCGGTCGGCCGGTCGAGACGGCGGATGTGATCGCGCTCGCGGCGCGCCATCGGGTGGCGTACCACCTGCCGGTGAAGTAGCGGCGGGGCGCGACGTTCTCCCGCGTGGCGTTCTCCCCCCCTGGCGCGTGTGCCGGGTGCCCGGGGCCGCCATGAGAGCACTCCGCGGACGTTCCACGGCGGCCCTCGGAGACACCCTCGCGGACTCCCCGTGGTCGCCAAGTCGACGCCGGGTGTGGGGATCCTGCGCAAATCGCAGGGTCTGCCGCCCGCAATTTCCAGCCGAATTATCTGTCCGATTTGCAGGGGTTTGTTGGCGAATGCCGTCCGCATATCGGTGTTGGAAACCTCACAGAGGCTCAACTCGGCGGGATTTTTTGTCCGGTGTGGGAACCGGATCTTCGGATTCGCTCATACGATGGCGAAGTTTGTGCACGGCACGGGGGAAGATCAGGAGACCAGCACGTGACCACGACGAAGACGACGAGTGCGGAGCAGGGCTCGCACTCGTCGAATTACCGTCGGTCCCTCGGGACCATCGCCCTGACCGCCACTGGTCTCGGATCCATCATCGGTTCCGGCTGGCTGTTCGGGGCCGAGCGCGCCGCGGCCATCGCCGGCCCGGCCGCGATCCTCGCCTGGGTCATCGGCGCGGTCGTCGCCCTGACCATCGCGCTGACCTACACCGAGCTCGGCTCGATGTTCCCCAAGGCGGGCGGCATGGTCCGCTACGGCCAGTACTCGCACGGTTCCCTCGCGGGCTACCTGGCGGCCTGGGCCAACTGGATCGCGATCGTCTCCGTGATCCCGGGCGAGGCGACCGCCTCGGTCCAGTACATGAGCTCGTGGGAGTTCGGCTGGGCCAAGGCGCTGTTCGACGGCAAGGAGCTCACGGGCTCCGGCGTCGCGGTGGCCAGCGTCCTGCTGATCTTCTACTTCTTCATGAACTGGTTCGCGGTCTCGCTGTTCGCCAAGACCAACACCGCGATCACGGTCTTCAAGATCGTCGTGCCGGCGCTCACCGCGGGCGCCCTGATCTTTTCGCACTTCGACACCGGCAACATCCAGCGCGCCGGCGGCTTCGCCCCCAACGGCTGGAGCGCGGTCTTCAGCTGTGTGGCGCTCTCCGGCATCGTCTGGGCCTACAACGGCTTCCAGTCGCCGCTGAACCTCGCCGGTGAGGCGCGCAACCCGGGCCGCTCGCTGCCCAAGGCCGTCGCCTTCTCGATCATCATCGCGCTGGTCATCTACCTCGCGTTGCAGGTCGCCTTCCTCTTCGCGGTGCCCGCCGCCGACCTGAGCAAGGGCTGGGGCGGTCTGTCCTACCACTCCCCGCTCGCCGAGCTGGGCCTCGCCTGGGGCCTGAACTGGCTGGCGCTGCTGCTGTACGCGGACGCGTTCGTCTCGCCGTCCGGCACGGGCATGATCTACGCCGCGACCACCTCGCGCATGATCCAGGGCGTCCAGGAGAACGGTCATCTGCCGGGCGTCTTCGGCAAGGTGGACCCCAAGACCGGCATCCCGCGCCCGGCGCTGGTACTGAACCTCGTCGTCGCGTTCATGTTCCTCGCGGTCTTCCGCGGCTGGGGCTCGCTCGCCGAGATCGTCTCGGTCGCGACCGTCATCTCGTACATCACCGGGCCGGTCGCGGTGATGGGTCTGCGGCGGCTGGCGCCGCAGATGAAGCGGCCGGTGCAGCTGCGCGCCATGCCGGTCATCGCGCCGATCGCGATGATCTTCGGTTCGCTGGTCCTGTACTGGGGCAAGTGGCCGCTCACCGGCAAGGTCATCTTCATCATGGCCATCGGGCTGCCGGTCTGGGCCTGGTACGAGATCGTCCGGCCGTGGAAGCAGGGCCGCAGCCCGCTGCGCGAGCTGATGCCGCACCTCAAGGCGGGCGCGTGGATGGTGATCTACCTCGTGGTGATGGCGGCCGTCTCCTACCTGGGCGGCAAGGAGTTCGGCGGCCAGGGCTACCTCCCGCCGGGCATCGACCTCGCGGTCGTCGCGGCGATCGCGCTGGCCTTCTACTACTGGGGCGTGCGCAGCGCCTGGCGCAACCCGTCGCTGGTCGCGGTCGAGGCGGAGCTCGCCGCGGCCGAGGCCGCCGAGGAGACGGGCGCCGAGACCGGCGACGACAAGGCTCCGACGACCGCCTGAGGCGCCGTTCGCCGTCGCGGGCCGCCCCCGGCCCACCCCGCACAACCGCCCGAGTTCCCCGGGCACCCCGGCCGCTCGCGGGCCGCACCTGGTGATCCAGGGCCCGCGGGTGGCCGGTTCGGTCTCTCTTTGTGTAATTCCATAACCGGTGCGTGAAGGTCGGGCGTAGGCTCGGGCATATGCGGATTGCGATTTCGGCATCAGCAGAGGAGGGGCGCGCCGCCGCGGCGCGCTGCGCGGCGGACGGAGGGGCGCAATGACCGAGAACGAGACCGTGCTGCCCTGGCTCGTCATCCGCCAGGACGAAGGCGGCAACCGCTATCGCGTCGGTCGCTATGCCACCCGAGCGGAGGCGGAGCGGGTCGCCGACCGCCTCGACACCCGTGGCAATCAGCGGCTTTACGTGGTCGAGCGGGTCGGGCAGGGAGCCGCCTGAGAAGCGGCGCGAGGCGAGACGGGCGGGGAGCGGAAGACCGGCGGGGGACGTAGGCTGCCGCGCATGACGACGGTGCGCGTAGTGGTGGGCGGTGCGGTGTGCGAGCGGGGGCGGTTGCTGGCCGCCCGGCGGAGCGCGCCACCCGCGTTGGCCGGCCGGTGGGAGCTGCCCGGCGGCAAGGTGGAGGACGACGAGACGCCGGAGCAGGCGCTCGTCCGCGAGCTGCACGAGGAGCTGGGCGTGGACGTCGCCCCCGTGGAGCGGATTCCGGGCGAGTGGGTGCTGCGGCCCGGCTATGTGCTTCAGGTGTGGACCGCCCGGCTGGTCTCCGGCCGCCCGGAGCCGCTCCAGGACCATGACGAGCTGCGCTGGCTGCGGCCCGGCGAGGAGCGCGAGGTCGACTGGCTGGACCAGGACCGGCCGGCGGTCGCCGAGGTGATGCGCCGGCTGGGGTCCCTGCCCGCGGTGGGGATCCCGGGCGCGCGGCTGTAGGCGGGACGCCGCCGAGGCGTGCGCCCCGGCGGCCGACGACGCTCCGAACGGCCGCCTGCGGAGCGCTCGACGCCACGCCGGGCCCCTCGTCGTGCCCGTTGCCCGCACGCGTCCTCGCCGTGGCCCGCGTGCCGCCCCGCGCTCACGCTTTGCCGGGATATATGCGCTATTTGTGCCACTGTGTGCCATTGGGGGCGGTACTCGCCGTTCGATACCGGGTATGTCCTGATTGGCCCCCTCGGTGTGGGCCGGGTACGACGGGGAACCCTCGGCCTGGGAAGTGATCGGCGTGAGCGACGGCGCAGCGGCAGAGGTCCCGGATCCCGGTGCCACCGATGTCCGCAGGCGCGGCAGGGCCTCCGGCGCGCCGAGCGCCGAGTGGAGCTTCCCCGCCGACCCCGGTGCGGTGCGCACCGCCCGCACCATGGTCCGTCAGGTGCTCGACGACTGGGGGCTGAACGGCGCCGCCGATGTCGCGGTCCTGCTGGTCAGCGAGCTGGTCACCAACTCCCTGCGGTACGCCAGCGGGCCGATCGGCGTGCGCATGGTGCTGCTCGGCGCCGGGGCGCTGCTCGTCGAGGTCTCCGATCCGCTGCCCGACCCGCCGCGGACCCGCACCGCCGCCCCCGACGACGAGGGGGGACGCGGACTCCAGCTGGTCGCGCACAGTTCACGGCGCTGGGGCACCCGGCAGGGAAAGAGCGGCAAGACTGTGTGGTTCGAGTTGTCGGTGGCTGGTTAGGAGTCAGGAGGAGTCCTGATCGTTGCCATTTCATCGACATTTCGTAGAGGGCCTGCGATCGAGACTGTGCTGTGATCGTGAAGACCGTGTTCCGGATAGCCGAGGTGCTGGAATACTCGGCAGGTCCGGTCCGGGCACGATGAGCTGGAGGGGACGGGGCTCGTGAGCGAGATGTCATCCGGCGGGGTGGTACCCGCGCAGAACGGCGGCCGGGGCGGTGCGGACGACCGGGCGGACCCCGGCGAACGCCGCCATGCCCGCGAGCCGCAGGGTGCGCCGGTATGGCAGAGCAGCCGCCCCGGATCGATCTACGACTACATCAAGGTCGCCTCGTTCTCCCTCGGGCCCGACGGGCGCATCGACCAGTGGAGCGAGCGGGCCGCGCAGATGCTCGGCATCCCCGCCCGCCTCGCCCTCGGCAAGGACCCCGTCGAGGCGTTCGTGCCCGGCGAGTTCCGCGAGACCGGGCGCCGCAAGGTGTCCGAGATCCTCGACGGCCGGGAGTGGACCGGCCTGGTGCCCTACCGCAGGGAGGAGGGCCGGGCGGCCGAGGGGCTCGCCGAGATCTATGTGATGCCGGCGGAGAACGAGGACGGCGAACGCGGCGCGGTCTGCCTGGTCGTCGACGTCCGGGCGCTCCGCGGCATCGAGACCGACCTCGCCGCCGCGCAGGCCGTTTTCGGTCAATCCCCCATGGGCTTCACCCTGTTCGGCACCGACCTGCGGCTGCTGCGGGTCAACGAGCGGTTCGCCACCGTCTTCGGCGGCCCGGCGAGCAGGTACCGCGGCGGCACCCCGCACGACTTCCTGCCGCGTCCCGAGGCCGAGCGGATGACCGCCGCGCTGCGCCGGGTCCTGGAGACCGGCGAACCGGTCAGCGAGATGCAGCTGGTGGGCCATGTGCCCGGCGAGGACGACCGCCGCCGCTGGTCGGTCTCGCTCTACCGGCTGCACGGCGCCAGCGGCCGCCCCATCGGCGTCGCCGCGCTCGCCTCCGACGTCACCGGCCGCCGCCGCGCCGAACGCGAGGCCGCCAACGCCCGCCGCAACCTCGCGCTGCTCAACGAGGCCGGCGCCCGGATAGGCAACTCCCTCGACCTGGAGACCACCGCCCGCACCCTGCTCGACGTCGCGGTACCGCAGTTCTGCGACCTGGCGTCGGTCGACCTCTACCAGGGGCTGCTGGCCGGCGACGAGGGGCAGCCCGGGATGAGCGACGGCAGCGCGGAGCTGCGCCGGGTCGCCTTCGCCAGCGCGGTCTCCGACGTCCCGCTCCCGGCCGGCGCCCCCGAGGAGACGCCGGTCGCGGTCGGCGCCGTGCACCGCTACCCGTTCAACTCCCCGTGCGCGGCGGCCCTGCGCACCGCCCAGGCGCAGATCATCCCCGGCCGGGAGAGCGACGACGGGCCGGAGCTGGGCGCGGTGGTGCACTCCACCCTCGCGGTGCCGATGGTCGCCCGGGACACCGTCGTCGGCCTGGTGCAGTTCTCCCGGACGAAGGGCAGCGAGCCGTTCGGCGAGCGGGACACCGCGCTGGCGGTCGAACTGGCGGCCAGGGCCGCGGTCTGCATCGACAACGCCCGCCTCTACCGCCGCGAGCACGAGCGCGCCCTGATACTGCAGCGCAGCCTGCTGCCGCCCGGCGACCCGGAGGCGGCCGGGCTGGACATCGCCTGCCGCTATCTGCCCGGCACCACCGCCACCGAGGTCGGCGGCGACTGGTTCGACGTCATCGAACTCCCCGGCCACCGCACCGCGTTGGTGGTCGGCGACGTGATGGGCCGGGGACTGCGCGCCGCGGTCGCGATGGGCGAACTCCGCACCGCGGTCCGCACGTTGGCGCTGCTGGACCTGGAACCGGCGGAGGTCCTGGGGGCGCTGGACGAGATCGCGCGCGGGCTGGGCGGCAACGGCGACCGGGGGGCCATGGCGCGGACCGCGCGCAGCCGCTCCGGGGCGGCGTCCGGCGGGCCCGCCCAGGACCGCTCGGCCCGCACCGCCGACCTCTCCGAGGTCTACCTCGCCACCTGCGTCTACGCCGTCTACGACCCGATCACCCGCCGGTGCACCTTCGCCAACGCCGGGCATCTGCCGCCGGTGCTGGTCGAGGAGGGCGAGGAGGCGCTGCTGCTGGACGTGCCGCCGGGGATGCCGCTGGGCGTCGGCGGGGAGCCGTTCGAGGAGATCGAGGTCGAGGTGCCGGACGGCGCGCTGCTCGCCCTGTACACCGACGGTCTGGTCGAGTCCCGGCACCATCCGCTGGACGAGGGGCTGCAGGCCTTCCGGCGGGCGCTCTCGGACTCCGGCCGGCCGCTGGAGGACGTCTGCGACCACGTCCTGTCCGCACTGGAGACCGGGCACGGCGAGGACGACATCGCACTGCTGATGGCCCGGGTGCACGGGCTGCCCAAGGACGCGGTGGGCGACTGGAGCCTGGCGCCCGAGCCGCGGTCGGTGGCCCGGGCCCGTGAGCTGGCCCGCGACCAGCTCACGGACTGGGGGTTGCAGGCCCTGGTCGACACCACCGAGCTGCTGGTCAGCGAGCTGGTGACGAACGCCCTGCGGCACGGGCAGGGCGAGATCCGGCTGCGGCTGCTGCTGGACCGGACGCTGGTCTGCGAGGTCTGGGACGCCGATCTGGCCCAGCCGCGGCGGCGCCGGGCCCGGGACACCGACGAGGGCGGCCGCGGTCTGCAGCTGGTCGGGCTGCTGAGCGAGGGCTGGGGCAGCCGGCGCACCCCGCGCGGCAAGACCGTCTGGTTCGAACTCGCGCTGCCGAACGGCGACGCGGCGCCGGTGGACCCGGCGGAGGCACTGCTGAGCCTGTTCTGAGGGGCACCCACGGGGCGGCGCGGGAGGCGCCGGTGTCATAGAAGCCCAGAAGCCGCCCCACCCCGGCCAGGCTCCGTAGAGCCCTGACGGGGATGGGGCCTTGCGACGTCCCTACCGGCCTGATGGCTCACTTCTCCGGCGTGGGCTGTCGCCCCTTCGCCCGGCAGATCGCACACGGATCCGGACACGACGGCACCGGATCCCCAGGGGGCACGCAGATGACGCCGTCACCCGTCGCCACCAGCGGCGGCCGCAGCTCCGGCGGCCTCAACCGGGCCCGCTCGCTCACGACTTCGCTCCCCACGCGTGGGGATGGCGGCGCATCTCGACGTTGCGGTCGATCACCGCCGCCTTGTCTCCGGCGGAACGCGCCACCGCACGCTGCTCGGCCAGGGCGGCGCACACGTCGCACCCGGTAACCGGCGCGGGCTCCGGCACCGGAAACGGGTCCGGCAGGTGAACGGGTCGGCAGTTACGGGGCATCAACTCACCACCCCCACACCGTGGATCCAGCGCGGCCCGGCGCCGATCCCGTGCGCCGCGAGCCACAGCGCGCACCGTCGCCCCCGCTGCTCCCGCCTTTTCCGCCGACGGACAGCGACGGTTACGGTGCCGGCGGACCGGTGACGCCCCTGCGCGGGCAGTACCAGCCGCAACAGCAGTTCGAAGATCCACGCGCTATGTTTGCGCATGCCGTCAACCTCCCAGGGTTGGTGGCCATGCCCCCGGGCCGGTCGGACGGTCGCGGGGGTCTGTTGATGGCAGAAACCTCATCGAACCGTTGGGGGCATATCTGGGAGAGGAGCCGCACGGGGGGCCAGGGAGGGGCCACACTGGAGGGGAGAGGGGGCCAGCGCGTGAGTGATGACCGGCGACGGCAGTTCGGCGCGTACTTGGCACGGCTGAGACGGGATGCGCACAAGAGTCAACGGCAGCTCGCTGCGATGCTGTGTGCGGTCTCCGGCACGCAGTCCGTCACGAGGAACGAGGTGTCCCGGTGGGAGCGCGGAGAGCGCATCCCGGATTCCTGGCTTCAGTTCATCGCGAAAGTCCTGGGTGTCCCCCGTGGGGAGCTGGAGCGGGCTGCCGGCTACGTCCGAGGCGAGTCGGGCGGACCGCCGTTCGGGGCCGCCGTGGTCCTCGCTGAGCTGATC
Source organism: Streptomyces sp. BHT-5-2 (assembly GCF_019774615.1). Taxonomy (NCBI): domain Bacteria; kingdom Bacillati; phylum Actinomycetota; class Actinomycetes; order Kitasatosporales; family Streptomycetaceae; genus Streptomyces; species Streptomyces sp. BHT-5-2. The sequence continues at coordinate 2,614,809 of NZ_CP081496.1, forward strand.
CCGCCAGGCGACTCACTGGGGTCACTCGACGCACGGTCGGGTCGCCGCGTCGGCCGGGAGGAAGTAGCGAGCCTTACTGCCCGCGTCCACGGCTTTCGGCTCGCTGATGACGTGCTCGCCGGGGGCGACCTGATGGCCCCCGTGTTCCGCGAACTCAATGCCGCGTTGCGGCTGTATCGCGAGGGCATTCACAGGGAAGCAGTCGGCAGCGCGCTGCTGTCCCAGATTGGCGAACTGGCCCAGATCGCCGGTTGGATCGCCAGCGATGCCGGGCAGCACGCGCAGGCTGAACGCGCTTACCGCATCGGGATCGAAGCGGCGCGGCAGGCGAACGACGGCCCCTTGGTCGCAAACGTAGCGGGAAGTCTTGCCTACCAGTTCAGCAACACCGGACAGGAACGCGCGGGTGTTGATCTCTCCCGTGCTGCACTTGACGAAGCTGGGCCCGACGCTCCGCCCAAGGCGCGTGCCCTGTTCTTCGACCGGGTCGCGTGGGCCCACACGCGCGCCGGAGAGGCACAACCCGCCATGCAGGCACTCGGACAGGCACACGATGCACTGACAGAGGCAGACGAAGGCGAGGCGCCCGCGTGGGCGTACTGGGTGAGCAGGGAAGAGTTGGAGGTCATGGATGCCCGGGTCTTCACTGAGCTGCACCGCCCGCTGCGAGCCGTCCCGCTGTTGACCGATGCCCTCAGTCGCTATGACGCCACGCACGCCCGGGAGGTGGCGCTGTACCGGTCGTGGCTCGCCATGGCTCTCGCTGACGCCAACGAACCCGAGCAGGCAGCGGAGGAAGCCCGACGCGTTGTGTCCGTTTCCGCGGACATGACCAGCGACCGCATCGCTTCGCGTGCCCGCGTCGTACTCCGCCGGCTTCAGGGTTTCGGGGAAGTGCCGGAAGTCCGTGACGTGCTTCATGACCACGGGCATCTGCTGAGCAGTGCCTAGGCCGCTGCCCTGTAGAGGGCAGCGGCCCCGTAGGGGAACCCCGTACGGGCCGCGGGCCGTGGCGGGCGTCCCGGACGCGTCAGGCGTCCCGGACGTGGCGGGCCGCCAACTCCGCCTCGTGGACGACGTGTTCGACATCGACGTGCAGCAGCTCGCCGTGCGCCTTGCGCAGCCGGCCGTCGACGAAGACCTCGCCGACGTTCGGCGGCTGGCCGTTGAGGACGATCTGGCTGGTCCAGTCGAAGCGCGGGGCGAAGTTGAGCGTGCCGGGGTCCAGGACGACGACGTCGGCGCGCTTGCCGGGTGTCAGCGAGCCGACCCGGTCCGCCATCCCGATGGCCTCCGCGCCGCCCAGGGTCGCCATCCGCAGCACCGCCGGGATGGTCGGGTGGATCCCGGCGTCCTCGTGGCGGGCCCGCTGGAGGCCGACCGCCGCCTTCATCACGTTGAACATGTCCGAGGTGTCGTTGGTCCCGCCGTCGTGCCCGAGCCCGGCCCGGACACCGTGCCGGTGGAACGCCGGCAGCGGGCAGATGCCGGACGCCAGCCGCATGTTGCTCAGCGGGCAGTGCGCGATCCGCACGTCGTGCTCGCCGGTCAGCGCGATCTCCTCGTCGGTGAGGTGGATCGCGTGGTTCATCAGCAGGTCCGGGCCGAACGCGCCGATCTCGCGCAGCGAGCGGATCGGGTCGTCCCGGCGGTCGACCTTGTTCTCCAGGACGTGCGAGTTGAACATCACGCCCAGGTCGCGGGCGATCTCGTACAGCGCGCGCAGGTCCTTCAGCCGGCCCATTCCGGCCTGCGCCGCGACCTGGACGGAGGCCAGCGGCAGCGGGTCCAGGAAGTCCTTCTTGACCCTGGGGAGCAGCGGGGCGTCGGCGGCGCTCTGCGTGGCGGCGTAGACGAAGCGCAGCCCGGCGTCGTCCAGTGCCCGGACGTAGCGCTCGCTGGTGTCGTAGGGGATGGGGTGGACCCAGTCGACGACGGTGGTGACGCCCGCCTGGAGGGCGTCGAGCGCGGCGAGGTGGACGAAGCGGTACATGTCCTGCGGGTCGATCCTGGGCAGCGCGACGCGGCTGCAGTCGCGCATCCAGCCGTAGAGGTCCTCGTTCGCACAGCCGCCGCGGATGCTGGACTGCCACAGGTGGTTGTGCAGGTCGACGAAGCCCGGCAGCACGATCCGGCCGCGGCTGTCCAGGACGCGGGCGCCGTCCGGGGCGGCGAGGCCGCGGCCGACGGCGGCGACGGTGCCGTCCCGCAGCAGCACGTCCACGCCGTCCGTCAGCTCCCCGAGCGGGCCCCGGCCCACTTCGGGGTCCATGGTGAGAACCAGGTCCGCGCCGCGCAGCAGCGTGGTGCGGCGCTCCCCCGGGGCCTCGTCGGGGCGGTCCCGGCCGCGTTCGGGGAAGCCGGCCGCGGCGGCCAGCGGAACGGTGCCCAGCCCGGCCAGCACGCGCCGCCGACTCAGTTTCGGAAGATTCATTCCGCTCTTATACCGCGGCCGTTCGAATGCGTCGTAAGAAGGTTTCCGGTCAAGTGAGTGCGCATCAGAAGCCGTGCTGCCACGGACACTTGGCGCTCGGGAGGATCACTCCGTCCGGCGCCGGATCTTGTTCCCGAGCCACACCAGAGGGTCGTACTTGCGGTCCGCGGCGCGCTCCTTGAGCGGGATCAGCGCGTTGTCGGTGATCCGGATGTGCTCGGGGCAGACCTCCGTGCAGCACTTGGTGATGTTGCAGTAGCCGAGCCCGTGGTCGTCCTGCGCGGTGCGCCTGCGGTCCAGGCCGGCGGCCGGCGCGGCGTCCAGCGGGTGCATGTCCAGCTCGGCGATCCGCATCAGGAAGCGGGGGCCGGCGAAGGCCCGCTTGTTCTCCTCGTGGTCGCGGACCACATGGCAGGTGTTCTGGCACAGGAAGCACTCGATGCACTTGCGGAACTCCTGCGAGCGGTTCACGTCCTCCTGCTTCATCCGGTACTCGCCCGGCCCCAGGTCCTCGGGCGGGACGAACGCCGGGATTTCCCGCGCCTTGGTGTAGTTGAAGGAGACGTCGGTGACCAGGTCGCGCAGGACCGGGAAGGTCCGCATCGGGGTGATGGTGACGGTCTCGGAGCGGCCGAAGACCGACATCCGGGTCATGCACATCAGCCGCGGCCGCCCGTTGATCTCCGCGCTGCACGAACCGCACTTGCCCGCCTTGCAGTTCCAGCGGACCGCGAGGTCGGGCGCCTGGGTCGCCTGGAGGCGGTGGACGATGTCCAGCACCACCTCGCCCTCGTTCACCTCCACCCGGAAGTCCTCCAGCGCGCCGCCCTCCGCGTCGCCCCGCCACACCCGGAAGCGCGCCTCGTAGGCGCCGGACCGCCGCTCCGTCTGCTGCTCGCTCACCGGCTCAGCTCCTCGTCCGTCAGATACTTCACCAGCTCGTCCTTGTCGAAGAGTTCGAGGAGATCGCGGCGGATCGGCGGGGTCTCGCGGCGGGAGAGCCGGATCTGCCCCAGCACCGGATCCGCCTCGCCCTGCTCCGCCCGGTAGTCGGCCAGTTCGCAGACCAGGTTGACGTTGCGCCAGTGCCGGTCCATCTCCGGATGGTCGTCCCGGGTGTGCCCGCCCCGGCTCTCGGTGCGCTCCAGGGCCGCCCGCGCCACACACTCGCTGACCAGCAGCATGTTCCGCAGGTCCAGAGAGAGGTGCCAGCCCGGGTTGTACTGCCGGTGGCCCTCCACGCCGGCCCGCCGGGCCCGCGCCCGCAGCTTCACCAGCCGCTCCAGCGCCTCGGACATCTCGTCCGCCCGGCGGATGATGCCCACCAGGTCGTTCATCGACTGCTGGAGCTCCTGGTGCAGGGCGTACGGGTTCTCCGCCCGGCCGCCGCCGTCCTCGGCGCTGAACGGGCGCAGCGCCTCCGCCTCGGCGGCGTCGATCTCGCGCGGTTCCGGTGCCGGCCGGGCGCGCAGCCCGCCGACGTACTCGGCCGCGTACAGCCCCGCGCGGCGCCCGAAGACCAGCAGGTCGGAGAGGGAGTTGCCGCCCAGCCGGTTGGAGCCGTGCATCCCGCCGGCCACCTCGCCGGCGGCGAACAGCCCCGGCACCCCGGTCGCCGCCGCGGTGTCCGGGTCCACCTCCACCCCGCCCATCACGTAGTGGCAGGTCGGGCCGACCTCCATCGGCTCGGCGGTGATGTCCACGTCCGCCAGCTCCTTGAACTGGTGGTGCATGGACGGCAGTCGGCGCTTGATCACCTCGGCGGGCATGCGCGTGGAGACGTCCAGGAAGACGCCGCCGTGCGGCGAGCCGCGGCCCGCCTTGACCTCGGCGTTGATGGCCCGCGCCACCTCGTCGCGGGGCAGCAGCTCCGGCGGCCGGCGGTTGTGCTCGGGGTCGTCGTACCAGCGGTCGCCCTCGGCCTCGGACTCGGCGTACTTCTCCTTGAAGACGTCCGGGACGTAGTCGAACATGAAGCGCTTGCCGTCGCTGTTGCGCAGCACCCCGCCGTCGCCGCGCACCGACTCGGTGACGAGGATGCCCTTGACCGACGGCGGCCAGACCATCCCGGTCGGGTGGAACTGCACGAACTCCATGTTGATCAGCGGCGCGCCGGCCAGCAGCGCCAGCGCGTGGCCGTCGCCGGTGTACTCCCAGGAGTTCGAGGTGACCTTGAAGGACTTGCCGATGCCGCCGGTGGCCAGCACCACGGCCGGCGCCTCCAGCACGAAGAAGCGGCCCGACTCCCGGTCGTAGCAGAAGACGCCGGCGACCTTGCCGTCCGCCTTCAGGACGCGGGTGACGGTGCACTCCTGGAAGACCTTCAGCCCCTCCTCGTACGAGCCGGAGACCCGCTGGTCCTCCTGCTGGAGGGAGACGATCTTCTGCTGGAGGGTGCGGATCAGCTCCAGGCCGGTCCGGTCGCCGACGTGCGCCAGCCGCGGGTACTCGTGGCCGCCGAAGTTGCGCTGGGAGATCCGGCCGTCCGGCGTGCGGTCGAAGAGGGCGCCCCAGGTCTCCAGTTCCCAGACCCGGTCCGGGGCCTCGCGGGCGTGCAGCTCGGCCATCCGCCAGTGGTTGAGGAACTTCCCGCCGCGCATGGTGTCCCGGAAGTGGACCTGCCAGTTGTCGTGCTCGTTGGCGTTGCCCATGCTGGCCGCGATGCCGCCCTCGGCCATCACCGTATGGGCCTTGCCGAACAGGGACTTGCAGATCACCGCCGTCCGCATGCCCGCCTCGCGGGCCTCGATGGCGGCGCGCAGCCCGGCGCCGCCCGCGCCCACCACGACCACGTCCCAGGTCTGCCGGTCCACATGCGCCATCAGGGGCACACCTTCCCTCGGTTCTCGTCGGGTTCCGCGGATTCCCCGGAGGTCCCGGATGTCGTTCGTCAGAAGAAGCGCGGATCCTCGAACGCGCCGCTGGCCAGCAGGAACACATAGAAGTCCGCCACCGCCACGCTGATCAGCGAGGACCAGGCGAGCAGCATGTGCCGCTCGTTGAGCCGGCCGACCCAGCCCCACAGCCGGTACCGCACCGGGTGCTTGGAGAAGTGCCGCAGCCGGCCGCCGACGATGTGCCGGCAGGAGTGGCAGGAGAGGGTGTACGCCCAGATCAGCACGATGTTGGCGAGGAACACCAGCGAGCCCAGGCCCATGTGGCCCCAGCGGTAGTGGCCGTCGCGGAAGGTCAGCGCGGTGTCGTAGGTCAGGACACCGGCCACCAGCACCGCGAAGTAGAAGAAGTAGCGGTGGATGTTCTGGAGGATCAGCGGGAAGCGGGTCTCACCGGTGTACTTGGCGTGCGGCTCGGCGACCGCGCAGGCCGGCGGGGAGGCCCAGAAGCCGCGGTAGTACGCCTTGCGGTAGTAGTAGCAGGTCAGCCGGAAGCCCAACGGGAAGATCAGGATCAGCAGGGCGGGGGACAGGCCCCACCAGCTCCCGAAGAGCGCCCAGTTGGGCCCGCCGCGCATGGTGTGGCAGTTCTCCGCCAGGCACGGCGAGTAGAACGGCGAGACATAGGGGGCGTGGTAGTAGTCCGCGTTCGCGAACGCCCGCCAGGTCGAGTAGACGACGAACGCGAGCAGCCCGGCGGCGGTGCCGGCCGGGGCCAACCACCAACGGTCGGTGCGCAGGTGGCGGGCCCGGATGGCGGCGCGCGAAGGGTCGTGCACGCCGGTCGCGCCCTTTTGCGGGGCTGGTTCGATGCCAGTGGCCAACGTCGGTCTCCGTCCTCAGGGCGCGTGCCGGTCCTTGGCGCCCAGGCCCTCGTCCTCGGCGTCCGTCCACAGCGCGGAGTTGTAAGGGGTGTCCGGGATCGCCACCATCTCGTCCTCGGCCTTGCCCGGTCTGCCCGGTGGCGCGCCGCCGGCCAGGGACGCTCTGAGCAGCGCCAGGCTCTCCCGCAGATGGTCCGTGTCGCTGCGGACCCGGCGGACGTCCAGCCCGCCGCCGATCCGCGCCTCCAGCTTCCCGACCGCCTGGACCAGACCGTCCAGGCTGCGCTCCACAGCCGTCAAGTCGTCCTGTACGGACATCACATGCCCTCACTTCGCGAGTGTGCCGGGCGATCTCATGCGCCCGAGAGTGTCGCGCGTCACAGTAGGGCTTGGGAAGGGGGCAGGCGCGAGTACGACTCGAACCGGTGCGTTGTGAGCCCGCCATACCTGGGCACCGCCGTCAACCTCGCGCCGCGCACCCGACCGGAAGCCGAGCTACCCGCACTCCGTACGAACGACGGGAGTTCGGCGACCGGGCCCGGTGCGGCGCCGAACTCCGGTGCGGAACGGGCCGGTCCGGGGCGTGCGGCGCGGCCCGCACCCCTCAGGCGCGTCCGTCGGCCGGACGAGCCGGAATTGGGCCGGGCGGGTGGCCTTGACGGGGCCGCCGACGTGTCGGGCGGGCCCCGCCCGGGCGGTCACCTTCAGTGGGAGCCCATAGATGTGATGAGCCGCAAAGTCGGCCGAACGTGTCGCTGCGGCTCGGCGCGGCGCGGGTGAGCCCGGAGGGAACAGTCATGACCGACCACGTCAGCCCAGGCGGCCCGGCACCCCGCAGGCGCCGCGGCGTCGCGCTCGTCGCGGCGGGGGTGCTGCTCCCGCTCCCCGTGCTGGCCGGCTGCAGCCAGGGCGACGACGGCGCGCCCTCCGTCGCGCAGACCCAGGACATCGCGCCGGCGCCGCGCGGATCGGTCAGGGACGGCGGCACGGTGCGCTGGGCGATCGACGCGCTGCCCGGCACCTTCAACGCCTTCCAGAGCGACGCCGACGCGGCCACCACCAGGGTCACCGGCGCCGTCCTGCCCAGCCTGTTCACCCTCGACGCCGGCGGCCGGCCGCAGCGCAACGCCGACTACCTCGCCGCCGCGGACGTCAGTGCCCGCGAGCCCCGGCAGGTCGTCACCTACCGGCTCAACCCCAAGGCGCGGTGGAGCGACGGACGGCCGATCACCGCCGCGGACTTCGTCGCCCAGTGGCAGGCGCTGCGCGGCAAGGACAACGCCTACTGGACCGCCCGCAACGCCGGTTACGACCGGATCGCCAGGGTCGAGGCCGGCGCCACCGCGCAGGAGGTCAAGGTCACCTTCGCCCGCCCGTACGCCGACTGGCAGGCGCTCTTCACCCCGCTCTACCCGAAGAGCGTGATGGGCGACGCCAACGCCTTCAACGACGCGGTGCGGCAGAAACTCCCGGTCGGCGCGGGCCCGTTCCTCGTCGGGAAGCGGGACGCCGACCACGGCACCGTCACCCTCGTCCGCAACCCCCGGTGGTGGGGCGACCGGGCCCGGCTCGACAAGCTGGTGCTGACCGCGCTGCCCCGGGACAAGCGGGCCAAGGCGCTGGCCGCCGGGACGGTCGACGTCGCCGCGGTCGACCAGGCCGCCGCCCGGCAGGTGGCGCCGGCCGCCGCGCCGGCCACCGCCGGCGGCGCGGACGCCAAGGGCGCCCCCGCCCGGTCGTCAGCACTGCGCGGCTACGTCCTCCGCAAGGCCCTCGAACCCGCCTACACCCAGCTCGCCCTCAACGGCAGCGCCGGCCCGCTCGCCGACCCGCGGGTGCGCCGCGCGGTGGCCCGCGCCATCGACCGCCAGGCGCTCGCCGACAGCGTCCTCAAACCGCTGGACCTGCCCGCCCGGCCGCTCGGCAATCACCTGCTGATGGCCGGCCAGCACGGCTACGAGGACCACAGCGACGCGCTCGGGGACACCGACGCGGGGGCGGCCAAGCAGCTCCTCTCGGACGCCGGCTGGAAGCCGGCCCCCGGGGCGGCCGACCGGCCGGCGGGCGAGGAGCAGGCCGGCGCCGGGCGCGCGGTTCCCCCGGACCGGTCCGACGACGACGGTGCCGCGGACCGCTCCGGCGACGCCCGGTCCGACGGCCGCAACCCGCAGCGGCCCGGCGACCACGACGGCGTCCGCCCGGCCGCCGCCGAGGCACCGCTGTCCTCCGCCGGGGCGGTCGGCTCCGAGGTCCAGCAGGCCGCCCTGCTGCGGCAGAGCGCGGCGTTCTACAAGGCCGAGGCCGCCACGGAGCAGGCGGCCGCCGCCGGGAACACCAAGTCCACGGCGTACGGCAAGTACCGGCGGTACAAGAAGCAGGCCGCGCAGGCGCTGGGCGCCGCCGAACTGATCGAGACCGGGCAGGCCCCGCACCTGCCGGGCGCCGCCGCCGGCCACGCCGCCACCCTGCACAACGGCCTGGGCGCCTTCCAGGCCCGGCAGGCCGGCACCGGGCACTCCCCGGCCGCCGCGGCCGGCCGGGCACCCCACCGGGCACCCGACGAGGCCGCGGTGCTGCGGAAGGACGGCCGCCCGCTGGCGCTGCGCTTCGTCCTCCCCGACGGGCCCGGCTCCGAGCAGCTGCGCACCGTCGGCCGGCGGATCGCCGGGATGCTGAACAAGATCGGGGTGCGGACCGCCGTCCAGCGGGTGCCGGACGCGAGCTACTTCCGGGACCACATCGCGGCCGGCGACTTCGACCTGGCGCTGTACTCCTGGCCCGGCACCGCCTACCCGGCGACCGACGCCCGGCCGATCTTCGCCAAGCCGCAGCCGGCCCCGGACGGCTCGCTGACCGTCGAGCAGAACTACGCCCGGGTCGGCACCGACCACATCGACCAGCTCTTCGACCAGGCCGCCGCCGAGCTGGACCCGGACGCCGCGCGGACCCTCGTCGCGCAGGCCGACGCCCGGATCTGGGCCGCCGCCGGATCGATTCCGCTCTACCAGCGACCGGAGCTGGTGGCCACCCGGAAGTCGCTCGCCAACATCGGCGCGTTCGGCTTCGCCACCCCCCGCTTCCAGGACATCGGTTACCGGAAGTAGAGGTTGCGCCAGAGCTAAAGTTCGATAAGAAACCGCAGGTCAGATGCGGTTCGTACGGGCTGGGGCGGCCATTGCCGCCGCGGCCCCGTACCATGGGGTGAGGCCGTGGCGTGTCAAGCCCGGCAGGGCCGCGTAACACAGACGTACGCGCAGCCGACCACTCACTTCGGGAGTACGCCGCAATATGGCCACGCGCCACGACATCCGTAACGTCGCCATCGTCGCCCACGTCGACCACGGCAAGACGACCATCGTCGACGCCATGCTCAAGCAGGCCGGCGCCTTCGCCGCGCACCAGCTGGAGTCCGTCGACGACCGCGTCATGGACTCGAACGACCTGGAGCGTGAGAAGGGCATCACGATCCTCGCCAAGAACACCGCGGTGAAGTATCACCCGAAGGACGGCGGGGAGCCCATCACGATCAACATCATCGACACCCCCGGCCACGCCGACTTCGGTGGCGAGGTCGAGCGCGGTCTGTCGATGGTCGACGCGGTGGTCCTGCTGGTGGACGCCTCCGAGGGACCGCTCCCGCAGACCCGCTTCGTGCTGCGCAAGGCGCTGCAGGCCCGGATGCCCGTCATCCTGTGCATCAACAAGACGGACCGCCCGGACTCCCGCATCGACGAGGTCGTCAACGAGACCTACGACCTGTTCCTGGACCTGGACGCGGACGAGGAGCAGATCGAGTTCCCGATCGTCTACGCCTGCGGCCGTGACGGCATCGCGTCGCTGACGAAGCCGGAGGACGGCACCGTCCCGGCCGACTCCACCAACCTGGAGCCGTTCTTCTCCACGATCCTGGAGCACGTCCCGGCCCCGACGTACGACGCGGCGGCCCCGCTCCAGGCGCACGTCACCAACCTGGACGCCGACAACTTCCTCGGCCGTATCGCGCTGCTGCGCGTCGAGCAGGGCGAGCTGCGCAAGGGCCAGACCGTGGCCTGGATCAAGCGCGACGGCACGGTCGCGAACGTCCGCATCTCCGAGCTGATGATGACCGAGGCGCTCACCCGCAAGCCCGCCGAGGTCGCGGGCCCCGGTGACATCTGCGCGGTCGCCGGTATCCCCGACATCATGATCGGCGAGACCCTGGCCGACCCGGAGAACCCGATCGCGCTGCCGCTGATCACGGTCGACGAGCCGGCCATCTCCATGGTCATCGGCACCAACACCTCGCCGCTGGTCGGCCGCGGCGGCACCGGCAAGGGCGCCGCCGCCAAGTCCGCGGTCAAGGACCGCAAGGTCACCGCCCGCCAGGTGAAGGACCGCCTGGACCGCGAGCTGATCGGTAACGTCTCGCTGCGCGTCCTGGACACCGAGCGCCCCGACGCCTGGGAGGTGCAGGGCCGCGGTGAGCTGGCGCTGGCCATCCTCGTCGAGCAGATGCGCCGCGAGGGCTTCGAGCTGACCATCGGCAAGCCGCAGGTGGTCACCCGGGAGATCGACGGCAAGGTCCACGAGCCGGTCGAGCGCATGACGATCGACGTGCCCGAGGAGCACATGGGCGCCGTCACGCAGCTCATGGGCGTCCGCAAGGGCCGCATGGACAACATGTCGAACCACGGCTCCGGCTGGGTCCGCATGGAGTTCGTCGTCCCCTCGCGCGGCCTCATCGGCTTCCGTACGGAGTTCCTGACGAACACCCGCGGTACGGGTATCGCGCACTCCATCCACGAGGGCCACGAGCCGTGGTTCGGCACGCTGACGACCCGTAACAACGGCTCGCTGGTCGCCGACCGCGCCGGTGCCGTCACCGCCTTCGCGATGACGAACCTCCAGGAGCGCGGCGTGCTGTTCACCGAGCCCGGCACCGAGGTGTACGAGGGCATGATCGTCGGCGAGAACTCGCGCGCCGACGACATGGACGTGAACATCACCAAGGAGAAGAAGCTCACCAACATGCGCTCCTCCTCGGCCGACTCCTTCGAGGCGATCGTCCCGCCGCGGAAGCTGTCGCTGGAGCAGTCCCTGGAGTTCTGCCGCGACGACGAGTGCGTCGAGGTGACCCCGGAGGCCGTCCGCATCCGCAAGGTCGTCCTGGACCAGAAGGAGCGCGGCCGCACCGCCTCCCGCGCCAAGCACGGCTGACCCGGCCGCCCGCCACGGCTCTTCCCGGCGCCCCGTCGGACCCCACGGTCCGGCGGGGCGCCGCCGTATGCCCGTACGGTCCGGCGGGGCGCGGCGCGGACGCCGCCGGAACGCTTCCGGGGCGCTGCCGGTGACGGGGCGTCGGTCATCCGAGGGGTTTCCCGGAGGTTCGGAGCAGTGGCGGCCGGTGCCGGGATGCACCAGGCCCCACGGTGGGCTGTGATGTGGGCTACGGGTGGTCCCTGTGGCTACGTGTGACCTCGGAGTCCGGACCGTGAGGAGGCGCCATGCGCGGAGCCGTGCGCGCGAAGTGGGCCGTCTGCGCGGGCGGCCTGGCCCTCGCCGCCACCGCCTGCGGGGGCGGCACCGCCGGACCGGGCGGCTCCGCCGTGGTCAGCGCCTCCTGGGGCGACCCGCAGAACCCGCTGGAGCCGGCCAACACCAACGAGGTGCAGGGCGGCAAGGTCCTGGAGATGCTGCTGCGCGGCCTCAAGCGCTACGACCCCAGGACCGGCGCCGCCGAGGACGTCCTCGCCGAGCGGATCGAGTCCACGGACGCCCGGCACTACACCGTGACGCTGAAGCGCGGCTGGGCCTTCAGCAACGGCGAGAAGGTCACCGCCAAGTCCTTCGTGGACGCCTGGAATTACGGCGCGCTGCTGGACAACAAGCAGAAGAACGCGTCCTTCTTCCAGTACATCGACGGCTTCGACAAGGTGCACCCGGACCACGGCCGGCCGACCGCGAAAACCCTCTCCGGACTCCAGGTGAAGGACGACCGGACCTTCACCGTGACCCTCAACCAGAAATTCTCCAGCTGGCCGGACACCCTGGGCTATGCGGCCTTCATGCCGCTTCCCCAGGCGTTCTTCCGCGACCACGACGGCTGGCTGCACAAACCGATCGGCAACGGCCCCTATCTGGTGGATTCGTACGCCAAGGGCAGTGTGCTCAAGATGCGGAAGTGGAAGCGGTACCCGGGGCCCGACCCGGCCCAGAACGGCGGGATCGACCTGCGGGTCTACACCGACAGCGACACCGCCTACACCGACCTCCAGGCCGGCAACCTCGACCTGGTCGACGACATTCCCGCCGCCCAGCTCAAGAACGTCCACGCCGATCTGGGCGACCGCTATCTGAACCAGCCGGCCGGCATCATCCAGACCCTCGCCTTCCCGATGTACGACCCGCGCTGGGGAAAGCCGGAGACGGCGAAGGTGCGGCGCGGCCTGTCGATGGCGATCGACCGGGCGCAGATCACCAAGGAGATCTTCCAGAACACCCGCACCCCGGCCACCGACTGGACCTCCCCCGTGCTCGGCACCAAGGGCGGCTACAAGGCGGGCCTGTGCGGCGACGCCTGCGTCTTCGACCCGGCCGGGGCCCGGCAGCTCATCAAGGAGGGCGGCGGAATTCCCGGCGGCCGGATGACGATCACGTACAACGCCGACACCGGCTCGCACAAGGACTGGGTCGACGCCGTCTGCAACAGCATCAACAAGACGCTGGGGAACGACCGGGCGTGCGTCGGAAATCCCGTCGGCACCTTCGCGGACTTCCGCAACCAGATCGCCGCCCGGCGGATGACCGGGCCGTTCCGGGCCGGCTGGCAGATGGACTACCCGCTGATCCAGAACTTCCTCCAGCCGATGTACTACACCAACGCCTCCTCCAACGATGGGAAGTTCAGCGACCCCGCATTCGACAGACTCGTCAACGAGGCGAACGCCGCCCCCGACACCCGCCGGGCGGTGGCGAAATTCCAGGAGACGGAGGGAATTCTCGCCCGCGAGATGCCCTCTATTCCGCTGTGGTACCAGAACGGCAGCGGTGGTTATTCGGAGCGGATCAGCAATGTACGGCTCAATCCGTTCAGTGTTCCGGTCTACAACGCGATCACGGTCGGCTGACCGCGAAGGCAGGCGCGCTCATGGGACGTTATGTGATCCGGCGGCTGCTCCAGATGGTCCCGGTCTTCGTCGGCAGCACCTTTCTGATCTTCCTCATGGTCTACGCGCTGGGCGACCCGGTCGCCGCGATGTTCGGCGACCGGGCGCCGGACCCCGCCACCGCGGCGCAGATCCGCCACGACCTCTATCTCGACCAGCCGCTGTGGAAGCAGTACCCGCACTACATGGGCCAGATCTTCCAGGGGAACTTCGGCATCGCCTTCAACGGGCGGCCGGTCACCGAGCTGATGGCGTCCGCCTTCTCGGTCACCCTCCGGCTCACCCTGGTCGCGATCGTCATCGAGATGCTGGTCGGCGTCGCGCTGGGTGTCTTCAGCGGGCTGCGGCGCGGCCGCGGCATCGACACCACCGTGCTGGTCCTCACCCTCGTCGTGGTCTCCGTGCCGACCTTCGTCAGCGGCTATCTGCTCCAGTTCGTCTTCGGCGTGAAGTGGGAGTGGGCCGCGCCGACCGTCGCCCTGGAGGCGCCGCTCGGCCAACTCCTGCTGCCCGGGCTGGTGTTGGCACTGGTCTCGCTCGCCTACGTCACCCGGCTGACCCGCACCTCGATCGCCGAGAACGCCCGCGCCGACTACGTCCGCACCGCCGTCGCCAAGGGCCTGCCCCGGCACCGGGTCATCACCCGCCACCTGCTGCGGAACTCCCTGATCCCGGTCGTCACCTTCATCGGCACCGACATCGGCGCGCTGATGGGCGGCGCCATCGTCACCGAGCGCATCTTCAACATCCACGGCGTCGGCTACCAGCTCTACCAGGGCATCCTCCGGCAGAACTCGCCCACCGTGGTCGGCTTCGTGACGATCCTGGTGCTGGTCTTCCTGATCGCCAACCTGCTCGTCGACCTTCTCTACGCCGTCCTCGACCCGAGGATCCGCTATGCCTGAGAGCTACGTCCCCAAGGAGGCCATCGGCCACGGCGACGGCGGCACCGCCGCGCTCGCCATCGGCGAGGCCGAGTCCCTCGAACGCGCCCCCGCCGCCGCGCCCCCGCCGCCGGGCGGCGAACCCACCGGCAAACCCCGCAGCCTGTGGAGCGACGCCTGGCACGACCTGCGCCGCAACCCGGTCTTCGTGGTCTCCGCGCTGGTCATCGTCTTCCTGGTGGTCATCGCCCTCTGGCCGCAGCTGATCGCCACCGGCAACCCCTACCGCGCCGACCTCGGCAGGGCCCAGGACGGCGCCCGGCCCGGCCACCCCTTCGGCTACGACACCCAGGGCCGGGACGTCTACACCCGGGTCGTCTACGGCGCCCGCGCCTCCATCACCGTCGGCACCTGCGCCACCGCCGGCGCCGCCGTGCTGGGCAGCCTGCTCGGCGGCCTGGCCGGCTTCTTCGGCGGCTGGTGGGACACCCTGCTCTCCCGCCTCGCCGACATCTTCTTCGGCATCCCGGTGCTGCTCGGCGGGCTGGTCTTCCTGTCCGTCGTCACCAGCACCACCGTCTGGCCGGTGGTCGGCTTCATCGTGCTGCTCGGCTGGCCGCAGATCGCCCGGATCGCCCGCGGCTCGGTCGTCACCGCCAAGCAGAACGACTACGTCCTGGCCGCCCGGGCACTGGGCGCCGGCAACGGGCGGATGCTGCTGCGGCACATCGCGCCCAACGCCGTCGCCCCCGTCATCGTCGTCGCCACCATCGCGCTGGGCACCTACATCGCCCTCGAAGCCACCCTGTCCTACCTCGGCGCGGGCCTGAAACCGCCCACCGTCTCCTGGGGCATCGACATCTCCGCCGCCTCCACCCACATCCGCAACGCCCCCCACATGCTGCTGTGGCCCGCCGGCGCGCTGAGCATCACGGTGCTGGCGTTCATCATGCTCGGCGACGCGGTGCGCGACGCCCTCGACCCCAAACTGCGCTGAGGAGGCGGCAGATGACCAATGGCGGCGCGCCCCCGGCGGAGCCCCTGCTCGACGTCCAGGACCTGAAGGTGGAGTTCCGCACCCGGGACGGCGTGGCCAAGGCCGTCAACGGCGTCAGCTACACCGTGGCGGCCGGCCGGACGCTCGCGGTGCTCGGCGAGTCCGGCTCCGGCAAGTCCGTCACCGCCCAGGCCGTGATGGGCATCCTCGACTCCCCGCCGGGCTTCGTCACCGGCGGCCGGATCCTCTTCCGGGGCCGCGACCTGCTCACCCTGGGCAAGGAGGAGCGCCGGAAGATCCGCGGCGCGAAGATGGCGATGATCTTCCAGGACGCGCTCTCCGCGCTGAATCCGGTGCTCAGCGTCGGCGTCCAGCTCGGCGAGATGTTCCGGGTGCACACCGGCGCGTCCCGCAAGGAGGCCCGGGGCAGGGCCGTCGAGCTGATGGAACGGGTCGGCATCCCGGCGGCCCGGGAGCGGGTGGGGGACTACCCGCACCAGTTCTCCGGCGGTATGCGCCAACGCATCATGATCGCCATGGCGCTCGCCCTGGAGCCCGACCTGATCATCGCGGACGAGCCCACCACCGCCCTCGACGTCACCGTCCAGGCCCAGGTCATGGACCTGCTCGCGGAGTTGCGCCGGGAGTACCGGATGGGCCTGATCCTGATCACCCACGACCTCGGCGTGGTCGCCGACGTCGCCGACACCATCGCCGTGATGTACGCGGGCCGGGTCGTCGAGACCGCCCCCGTCCACCAGCTCTACAAGGCACCCGCCCACCCGTACACCCGCGGCCTGCTGGAGTCCGTCCCGCGCCTGGGGCACAAGGGCCGCGAGCTGCACGCGATCAAGGGTCTGCCGCCGAACCTCACCGCCGTCCCGCCCGGCTGCGCCTTCCACCCCCGCTGCCCGCTGGCCCGCGACATCTGCCGCACCGACCGCCCACCCCTCTACGACGTCGGACCGGACCGGACCAGCGCCTGCCACTTCTGGAAGGAGACCCTCGATGGCGCCCGGTGAGCCGCTCCTCGAAGTCCGGGACCTGGTCAAGCACTTCCCGCTCACCCGGGGCGTGCTGATCAGGAAGCAGGTGGGTGCGGTCAAGGCCGTCGACGGGGTCTCCTTCGACCTCCGGCAGGGCGAGACGCTGGGCATCGTGGGGGAGTCCGGCTGCGGCAAGTCCACCGTCGCCCGGATGCTGGTCGGGCTGGAGCACCCGACGTCCGGTCACATCCGCTACCGCGGCCAGGACATCACCCGCCTCTCCGGCCGCGCCATGAAGGCCGTCCGCCGCAACATCCAGATGGTGTTCCAGGACCCCTACACCTCGCTCAACCCCCGGATGACCGTCGGCGACATCATCGGCGAGCCGTACGAGATCCACCCCGAGGTGGCCCCCAAGGGCGACCGCCGGCGCAGGGTCCAGGAACTCCTCGAAGTCGTCGGCCTCAACCCCGAGTTCGTCAACCGCTATCCGCACCAGTTCTCCGGCGGCCAACGGCAGCGCATCGGCATCGCCCGCGGCCTGGCCCTCCGCCCCGAGATCATCGTCGCGGACGAGCCGGTCTCCGCCCTCGACGTCTCCGTCCAGGCCCAGGTCGTCAACCTCCTGGCCCGTCTCCAGGACGACTTCGGGCTCTCCTACGTCTTCATCGCGCACGACCTGTCCGTCGTCCGCCACCTCTCCGACCGGGTCGCGGTGATGTACCTCGGCAGGATCGCCGAGACCGGCACCGGCGAGGAGATCTACGACCACCCCACCCACCCGTACACCCAGGCGCTGCTCTCCGCCGTCCCGGTGCCCGACCCCGAGGCGCGTGTCCACCGGGAGCGCATCCTGCTGAGCGGCGACGTCCCCTCCCCGGCGAACCCGCCGTCCGGCTGCCACTTCCGCACCCGCTGCTGGAAGGCCCAGGAGCTGTGCGCACGCGTCGAACCGCCACTCGCGGTCCCGGCCGCCCTCCAGCACGCCGCCGGCCCGGAACGGCACGCCTCCGCCTGCCACTTCGCGGAGGAACGACACGTGGTGCCGAGCGAGTAGCGGCCCGGCCGGGACGCACCGGAGCCCGCCTCCCCGAAGGGAAGCGGGCTCCGCTGCCGTCCTGGGAGGAGCGGCGGTCAGCTCTCCGCCGCGCCGCCCTCGCCGCCGCCGGCGGCCTCCTCGATCGCCGCCAGCGCGGGGTCGAGCACGATGTCCTCGCCGCGGGACGCGGTCGTCGGCTCCTCGGGGAAGTGGCAGGCGGTCAGATGGCCGCCCGCGTTCCCGGAGAGCTGGACCAGCGGCGGCTCCTCCGTCGCGCACTTCTCCTGCGCCTTCCAGCAGCGGGTGCGGAACCGGCAGCCGGACGGCGGGTTGACGGGGGAGGGGACGTCGCCGGCGAGCCGGATCCGCTCCCGCTCCTCCTCGCCCTCCTCCAGCAGCTTCGGTTCGGGCACGGCCGACAGCAGGGCGTGGGTGTACGGGTGGCGCGGCCGGTGGTAGATCTCGTCGCGGGTCCCCACCTCGACGATCTTGCCGAGGTACATCACCGCGACCCGCTCGCTGAAGTGCCGGACGATCGCCAGGTCGTGGGCGATGAAGACGAACGCGATGCCCAGTTCGCGCTGGAGGTCCTGGAGCAGGTTGACCACCTGCGCCTGGATGGAGACGTCCAGCGCGGAGACCGGCTCGTCGGCGACGATCAGCTTCGGGTTCAGGGCGAGGGCGCGGGCCACGCCGATGCGCTGCCGCTGGCCGCCGGAGAACTCGTGCGGGAAGCGGTTGTAGTGCTCGGGGTTGAGGCCGACGGTCTCCAGCAGCTCCCGGATCTTCTTCTCCCGGCCGCCGGGCGGGTTGATCCCGTTGATCTCCATCGGGCCGCCGATGATCGTGCCGACCGTCTGCCGCGGGTTCAGCGAGGCGTACGGGTCCTGGAAGATCATCTGGATCTCGGAGCGGATCGGCGCCAGCTGCTTGCGGTTGGCGTGCGTGATGTCCTGGCCCGCATAGGTGATCTTGCCGGAGGTGGGCTCCATCAGCCGGGTCAGCAGCCGGCCGGTGGTCGACTTGCCGCAGCCGGACTCGCCGACCAGGCCGAAGCTCTCACCGGCGTGGACGGTCAGGTCCAGCCCGTCGACCGCCTGGACGGCCCCGACCCTCCGCTTGATCGGGAAGCCGCCGTAGATCGGGAAGTGCTTGGTCAGCCCCTCGGCGGTGAGCAGGGGCTCGCCCTGGGACGGCGCGGCGGCGCCGGGCGCGGGGAGGGTGTCGTTCTTGGCCATCGTGGTAGCTCCCTAGCCCAGCCGGGGCTTGATCTGCTCGGTGAAGAAGGTCTGCTTCTGCTCGGCGCTCAGGTGGCAGGCGGCGGCCCGGCCCAGCGCCAGTGGCGGGCGCTCGCCGGTGCACCGGCCGCCGTCGACCTCCGCGGTGAACGCGCAACGCGGGTTGAAAGCGCAGCCCGACGGCGGGTTGAGCAGGCTCGGCGGCGCGCCCGGGATCGGGTGCAGCTCCTCGCTGACGTCCGAGGAGAGCCGCGGCATGGAGCTGAGCAGACCCCAGGTGTACGGGTGCCGGGGCTCGGTGAGGATCTCCCGGACCGAGCCGCGCTCCACCGCCCGGCCGGCGTACATCACCAGCAGGTCGTCGGCGGTGTCGGCGACCACGCCCAGGTCGTGGGTGATCAGGATGATCGCGGAGCCGAACTCCTGCTGGAGGTCCTTGAGGAGGTCCAGGATCTGCGCCTGGACGGTGACGTCCAGCGCGGTGGTCGGCTCGTCGGCGATCAGCAGCTGGGGGTTGCAGGCCAGCGCCATGGCGATCATGGCGCGTTGGCGCATACCGCCGGAGAACTGGTGCGGGTAGTCGTCCACCCGCAGGTTGGGCTGCGGGATGCCGACCTTGGTGAGCATCTCGATCGCCCGCTGCCGGCCCTCGCGCTTGCCGGCGCCGGTGTGCTTCATGAACGGCTCGGCGATCTGCCGGCCGACGGTGTAGTACGGCGACAGGGCGGTCAGCGCGTCCTGGAAGATCATCGCCATCTTGTTGCCCCGGAGCTTCTCCAGGGTCTTCTCCTTGGCGCCGGTCAGCTCCTGGCCATCCAGGGTGATCTCACCGGTGATCTCGGTGGTCTTGGGGTTGTGCAGCCCCAGGACGGCCAGGTTGGTGACGGACTTGCCGGAGCCCGACTCGCCGACGATGCCCAGGGTCTGGCCGCGCTCCAGGTCGAAGGAGAGGCCGTCGACCGCCTTGACGATGCCGTCCTCGGTGGAGAACCGGATGTGCAGGTCGCGGACGGACAGGAAGGAGCCGGTACCGGATCCGTTCGGGGCCGGCGTCTCCGCGGTCTTGGTTGGTGTGGTCACGACAGGCTCTCCTAGGACAGGCGTACGCGCGGGTCGATGAACGCGTACGCCGCATCCACGATGATGTTGAAGACCAGGATCAGGGCGGCGCTGAAGATCATCACGCCCATCACCATCGGCAGGTCGAGGGTGGTGACCGAGTCGACCGCCAGCCGGCCGAGTCCCGCCAGCTGGAAGGTGAACTCGGTGATCATCGCGCCGCCGAACAGCGATCCCAGGTCGACACCGAGGATGGTGACGATCGGGATCAGCGAACCGCGCCAGGCGTACCGCAGGAAGACGTAACGCGCCGGCATGCCCTTGGCCTTGGCGGTGCGGACGTGCTCCTCCTGAAGCTGCTCGATCATCGTCGAGCGCGCCATACGGGTGTACTGCGCGGTGAAGATCGTCGCCATCACCAGCCACGGGATCAGCAGGCCCATGAACCAACCGACAGGGTTGCTGGTGAGGTTCACGTACGCGGGCGCGGCCATGACGCCGCTGTAGACGAAGATGCCCAGCACGACGGGGCCGAGGATGTAGATCTGCACCGAGCTGAGGATCATCGACACACTGGTGACCGCCTTGTCCAGCAGCGTGCCGCGCTTCCAGGCCGCGAGCAGGCCGGTGCCCAGGCCGATCACCAGGAAGGCCACGACACCGCCGATGGCCAGCGACGCGGTGAGCGGCAGCCGGTCCATCATCGTGGCCCAGACGTCCTGCTTGGTGGCGAAGGAGTAGCCGAAGCAGGGGGCGTTGCAGTGGCCGAGGGTGAAGTCGCGGCCCGCGAAGATGCCGACGAGGAAGTGCCAGTACTGGACCGGCACGGGCTGGTCGAGTCCCAGGTTCTTGTGGATCAGCGCGACGTTGTCGGCCGTGCAGTTCTTGCCACAGGCCATCAGCGCGGGATCGCCCACCGAGAAGAAGACGAAGAAGGTGAAGGCGCTGAGTAGGAGGAGGATGACGACCGCGCCGATCGTCCGGCGAAGGAGGAAGGGAAGCATGACAGTTCGCTGCTCTCAGGACGGCGGCGGCAGTGGGGTCTGAGGAGGTGCGGGAAGGACCCGGAGGGCGCGCGCTCCGCCGTGCGCGCGCCTCCGGAGTGCCTTCGACAGGCGCTTACGTGCTTACTTCTTGATGAACAGCGTGTTCACGTCGAGGTAGTTGGTGTCCGTGTTGTAGCGGATGCCGCCGATCTTCGAGCCGTACAGCTGGAGCGACTTGACGAAGAACACCGGGGCGGCCGGGTTGACCTGCTCCACGATGTAGTGGTGGAGCTTCTGCCATTCCGCGGTCTGCTTCTGCACGTCCGGGATCTGCTTGATGCGGTCGATCTCCTGGCTGATCTTCGGGTCACGGACGTGCGAGTAGTTGGAGGCACCGTCCGCGATGGTGCGGCCGTCGTAGGACGGCGGGATCACCGTGGAGGCGTCCGGCCAGTCCTGGCCCCAGCCGGTCAGGTAGATGTCGAAGCCGTTGTCGACCTTGCCCATCTGCTGGTACCAGGAGGAGGAGTCGATCTCCTTCTTCTGCACGTCGAAGCCGGCCTTGGCCAGGCCGTCGGCGATGGCGACCGCTTCCTTCTGCCGGATCTCGGTGTTGGCGTAGGCGTAGACGAGCTTCATGCCCTCCTTGCCGGCTTCCTTCAGGAGCTGCTTGGCCTTCTCCGGATCGCCGTTGGGCTTCTTCAGCTTGCCGTAGGGGTCATAGCCCTTCTCGTAGCCTGCCACGGTCGGGGAGAGCAGACCGCCGGCGATCTCTCCGCCGTAGCTGCCGCCCTCGATCCGGACGACCTGCTGGCTCGGCATCGCGTAGGTGATGGCGTCGCGGACCCGCTTGTCCTTGATGCGGTCCATGTTCATGTTCAGCTGCCACACGTAGGGCTGGTAGCCCTGTACCAGGCGCTTGCTGGCGCTGGGGTCGCTCAGCACCTGCTTGGTGAGCGTCGGCTCCACGGCGTTGGTGAAGCTGATGGCGGTCTTGTCGCTGCCCTGGTCGGCCATCAGCCGCTTGGTGGAGTCGGAGAACTGGTGGTTGAAGGAGATGTTGTAGCCGTCGACGTACTGGTGGCGCGCCGGGTCGGTCTTGGCGTCCCAGTTGGGGTCCTTCACCAGTGTCATGGACTTGCCGGACTTGAACGACGCGATCTTGTACGGACCGCTGGTGACCGGCGCGACGTCGTAGCTGTCCTTGGTGTCCTTGGCGCTGTCCGGGACGACGCTGTAGCCCGCCATCGCCAGCGCGTAGGGCAGCTGCGTCTGCGGCGTCTTGAAGTGGAAGACGACGGTCTTGTCGTCCGGCGTGTCCAGCACGGACTTGGGCAGGTGGTCGCCCTTGTACGGGCCGTCCGGAAGGGCCTTGCGGTAGGTCGTGCCGTCGCCCGACAGCCACTGCTGGATGTAGGTCGGGCCCTCGGTGATGAACGACGCGTACTGGCGCTCGATGGTGTGGCGGATGTCCTTCGAGGTGATCGGCTTGCCGTCCTCGAACTTGATGCCGTCCTTGAGCGTGTACGTCCAGGTCTTGCCGCCGTCGGACATCTTTCCGGCGTCGGTGGCGAGGTCGCCGACGAGCGTCTTGTTGCCCTTGTCGTCCTGCGTGTACGTCGTCAGCCCACGGAAGATCAACTTGGCCAGGTCGCCCATGTCGCTGACGTACATCTGGGCCGGGTCCAGGTGGTTGAAGCTGTCCCGCTGGTAGACGGTGATGGTGCCGCCGTTCTGCGCGCCCGGGACCGCGGCCGCGGGGCCGTTGGACTGGGCCGCGGTGCCGAGCGGCACCGCCTTGGACTGGGAGGCCGCGTCCTTGTCGGTCTGCGCGTTGTCCTTGCTCGAGCGGCCGCCGCCGCTGCAACCGGTGAGCGCGAGCGAACCGGCCGCCAGGGCCACGATCACCGCACGGGTTCTACGCGTGGAGAGTGTGTTCATGAGGATCCAAGCACCTGCCTGTCAGTCGTTGTCCCGAAGTGCTGTCTGACGCATCCGGTACGAACCCGGCGCGGCGGGGGAGACAGCGAGCCCCCTCAAATGGGCTGTCAACGCCCGGACTTGGGATCGAAGGCGTCCCGGACCGAGTCCCCGAGCAGGTTGAAGCAGAGCACGAAGATCACCATCGCGGCGCCCGGGAAGAGAAGGAAGGTCGGGTCGTTCTCGTAGATCTGGCCGGCCGTCTTGAACAGCCGGCCCCAGTCGGGGGTCGGGTCCACGATGCCGACGCCCATGAAGGACAGACCGGCCTCCGCCGTCACGAAAAGCGGGAGCATGTAGGTGCTTTGCACGAGGATCGGGGTCACCACGTTGGGCAGCAGCTCCTTGGTGATGATGCGCCAGGGCGAGGCGCCGGTGATCCTCGCGGCCTCGACGAAGTCCCGCTCTCGTAGGGACATCACCTGTCCGCGCAGCAGACGGGCCAGCCCCATCCAGCCCAGCGCCCACTGCACGAGGATCAGCGCGATCACGCGGATATAGGTGGGGGTCTCGTCGCCCGGCGCCACGAAGACCGCGATCACCGCGGGCATGAACGCCACGAACGTCAACTGGCTGGGGAAGGCGAGCAGGAAGTCGATCAGCCGGCCGACCCAGTAGTCCGTCTTGCCGCCCAGGTAGCCCGCCGTGATACCGATGATGGTGCCGGTGATGACCACCAGGATGGTGACCGCCAGCGAGATGCCCAGCGATGTCCGCATGCCGTACAGCAGGTTGGTGAACAGATCGCGGCCGAGGCCCGGCTCGATGCCGAACCAGAAATCGCCCGAGATGCCGCCGTTGGGCCCTGCCGGGTAACTGAACTCGTCCAGCAAGTTGGGGTTGTCGCTGCCGTACAGCGTGTACGGATTCTTGCCGTAGAGCGAGGCGATCACCGGGGCCAGGGCCGCGATGACGAAGAAGGCGAGCACGACGATCCCGCAGATCATGCCGGTGCGGTCGCGCTTGAAGCGCGCCCACATCAACTGTCCGGGGGAACGGCCGACCAGCTCGCCGCCGCCCTTGTCCTTGCCCTTCTTTTCCTTCTTCAGACCCTTGGCCGCAAGCCCCGGGGTTTCGGACTCGCCTGTGGCGGTCTGGGATGGACTGGTCATCGCGAAGTGCCCCCGCGCCGAGTTCTCTTGGAACGTGAAGCGGCACCGGTCGCACCGCTGGATGAGCGCGACTTTCGCAAGTGATTTACGGCCGAGTCAAGGGTATGCGGTGTGGTTGTGCACAGGTCGTCCGCTTCTTGAGCGAAGATTGCGCAGATCGTCGCCATGGCGTGCTTGACACGCGATTGTCATGTACGGCAAGTGGGGTAAATCGGTACCAAACGCCTTAACGTGAAGGCAACTTGCCTGTCGCATCACCGATATACGGACGCTCCATGCTGAACAGCGTACGGCCGTGCGGGTGCCGTAGACCGGTCGGGGGCGCCAGTGGTACCCCCGACCGGCCACCGATTTGTGGGTGTTTCGTCCCCCTCTCCCCCCGTGTCTGTTGTCCGATCGGCGAGATTGGAGTAGACCTGCGGTAGCGCCTTCACGAATGCGGGGGTGCTGTGGACGTCGTGGGTCACCGACACGGACGGGGGCGGGCCGTGTCCACAGTGCGGTCGAGTCGCCTCACCCGCGGTGCACGCCGCACCGCCGCATCCGCCTGCCTGCTGCTCGCCGCCTCCGGCGCGGCCTGGCTGGTCCGGGACGCGGTCGCCCTCCCGCGGCCGACCGACGTGCTGGCGGCGCCGCTCGGCACCGCGCCCGGGACCGCGGCCCGCCGCGCGGCCTCCGTCTGCGATCCGCTGCTGGCGGCGGTCGGGCTCGGCGCCGCCCTGGCCGTCCGCCGCCGGGCCGCCACCGCACCGGGCGCCCTGCTGTCCCTGGCGGCGGCCACCGCGCTGCTGCGGCTCCCGCTCCTGTGGGCGCCCGGGGCGGACGGGTCGGACGGGGCGCTCGCGGCCTGGGCGCGGGCCACCGCGCTGGCCGAACTGCTGCTCGCCGCGGCACTGTTCGCGGTCGTCGCGGCCGGCCGGCGGCCGGTACCGGACCCGCTGGCCGGGGTGGCCGCCGCGTACGGCGTGGTCCAGGAGGCGCCGCGGTTCGGCACCCGCTCCGGTGCCCCCGGCAGCCCGTACCGCAGACCCGCGGCCGCTCTCGCCGTCCTCCTGGGCGCCGGTGCCCTGACCCTCGCCGCCGGGGAGCTGCACGCGCTGCGGCGCCTTGGCGCGGACGGCTACCGCGCGGCGCTGCTCGGCGCCGCGGCGGCCCCCGGCCCGGCTCTGCGGCCGCCGCCGCACTGGACGGCCGCCGCGCTGGCCGTGCTGGCCGCGGCCGCCGCGGTCGCCGCCCTCCGCCGGGCGCCCTGGGCCCGGCCCGCCGCCCTGACGGCCGGGCTCCTGCTGCTCGGCCACGGCGCCGCCCGGCTCGACGACGCCGTCCGCACCGGGGCCCTCGGGCGCCTCGCCGCGATGCCCGGAACCGCCCAAATCGGGCTCGCCGCGGCGGTGTTGGTGGCCCTCGCCGGCCTCGGCGCGCTGCTCGTCGCGGCGCTTCCCGGCCTGCCGGACGCCACCGCCGGCGCCCGGCCGCCCGAGGCGTACGGCGACGGACCGGACGCGGCACGCCCCCGGCACGCCCCGCCCCCGCCCTCGGCACGCCCACCGGGCTGGTGAGCCGTCCGCCCGGCCGGTCAGCCGTGCGGCCGGGGAATCCCCCGGCCGCACCGGACGACGACCGCGGGGTACTTCATGTGCGGGCGACCCCGGTACTCCGAGTACAGGAGGCCCCGCTACTTCAAGTGCGGGGGCCGCCGGCCGGCGACCGCTGGCCGATCCCCAGCGACCTCTTGAGGAACTCCACCTGGAGCAGCAGCAGATTCTCCGCGACCTGCTCCTGGGACGCCATGTGCGTCACCCCCGTCAGCGGCAGCACCTCGTGCGGCCGGCCCGCGGCCAGCAGCGCCGAGGAGAGCCGCAGGGAATGCGCCACGACCACGTTGTCGTCGGCCAGGCCGTGCACGATCAGCATCGGGCGGTGCGGCTCCACCGCCCCCGACAGACCCTCGTCCGTCACCAGGGAGTTCAGGGCGTAGGCCGCCGGCTCCTCCTCGGGCCGGCCGAGATACCGCTCCTGGTAGTGCGTGTCGTACAGCCGCAGATCGGTGACCGGCGCGCCCACCACCGCGGCGTGGAAGACGTCCGGCCGGCGCAGCGCGGCCAGCCCCGCCAGATAGCCGCCGAACGACCAGCCGCGGATCGCCACCCGCCCCAGATCCAGCGGGAAGGAGCCGGCCAGCGCCTCCAGGGCGTGCACCTGGTCGTCCAAGGCCACCGGCCCGACCTGCCGGGAGACCGCCTTCTCCCAGGCGGGGGAGCGGCCCGGGGTGCCCCGGCCGTCCGCCACGATCACCGCGAAGCCCTGGTCGGCGAACCACTGGGACGTCAGATGGGCGTTGTGCGCGGCGACCACCCGCTGGCCGTGCGGGCCGCCGTAGGGATCGAGCAGCACCGGCAGCGGGCCGTCGCCCTCCTGATGGCCGGTCGGCAGCAGCACCGCGCACGGGATGCGGCGCTCCCCGGCGAGCACCAGCCGCGGCCGGGCGGTGAGACCCGGCGTCTCGGCATGCGAGCCGATGACGGCCAGTACCTTCTCGCCGCCGTCCGGATCCAGCCGCACCACTTCCGAGCGGGCACCCGGCCGCTCCATTGACGCCTGGGTCAGCACCGTCAACTCCCCGCCGCGCACCGCCGAGGACACGGTCGGATACGGCCGCTCGCCGACCCTCTCCCATCCGCCCTGGTCGCCGCTGCCGCGGAACCACGCCCGATAGACCCCGATGTCGTGCATGTCCGCGCCGCTCGCCGAGAACAGGACGTCGTCCGTGCCGATGTCCAGGACCGCCCGGACGTGCAGCGGCTCTCCCGTCAACGGCCGGTCGCCGACGAAGAGCTTGCGGGCGCCGCCCTCGTCGGCGATCCGCACCAGCCGCCCGTCCGGCGTCCAGGCCGGCGCCCCCGGGAACGGCTCGACCCACACCTCGTCCTCGTCCTCGTGCACCGCGGTGGTCGCGCCGGTGTCGGTGTCGACCGTCAGATAGCGCTGGGCGCGCTGGTCCCGGGTCTGGACGAGGAGGAGCGGCGGCCCGGCCGCCGACCAGTGGACGCGGGCCAGATAGGGATAGCGCGCGGTGTCCCACCGGACGTCCGTACGGGAGCCGTCCAGGTCGAACAGCGCCAGTGTGACCTCGGCGTTGGCGGTGCCGGCCGCCGGATACCGCACCTCGGTGGGCTCGCGGTCCGGATGCGAGGGGTCGGCGATCCACCAGCGGGCCACCGGCGCCTCGTCGACCCGCGCGGCCAGCAGCCGGTCGCTCTCCGGGGACCACCAGAAGCCCCGGTGGCGGCCCATCTCCTCGGCCGCGACGAACTCGGCCAGCCCCCAGGTGACCTCGGGACCGTCGGGCTCCGCCAGCGCCCGGTCCCCGCTCGCGTCGCCGGTGCCGGCGCCGTCCACCGCGACGACCCGCAGCGCGCCGTTCGCCACATATGCCACCCGGCGGCCGTCGGGGGAGGGGCGGGGATCCACCACGGGGCCCGCCGCGCGGAGTTCACGGGTGGTCCCGGCCCGCAGTTCGGAGACGAAGAGCCGCCCCGAGAGCGCGAAGGCGGCCAACTCCACGGCGGCGTCGACGGCATAGCCGACGATGCCGGCCGAGCCCTCGCGGCTGCGCTCACGGCGCGCCCGCTCCTCGGGAGGGAGCTCCTCGTCCGCGCCGGCCAGCAGGGCGCGCGGATCCGCGGCGGTGAACTCCCGCCCGTCGGCCGGATCGAGGACCCACAACCGCTGGCTGCGGTCGGTGCCGTCGGCGGAGCGGAGGAAGACGACACGGGTGCCGTCGGGGGAGAGGGAGAAGTCGCGCGGGGCGCCGAGCGTGAAGCGCTGGGTGCGCGCGGAGTGCCGGGGGAAGGGCAGCTGTCCGGTCATGGCGCCGAGCCTACGGCGGACCGGCCCGGTCGGCGCGGGTCTGTGGAAAACATCGTGCGCCCCCGCCGTGCTCCGGTGCACCGACTTATGCGCACGGACGGAAAGTTATGATCCCTTGCGCGCAGTGGGTACGGGGTAAAGAGCCCTTGGCATACCCGGGTACGTGGCGTCGGGCCATCGGCTCCCGTACCGTCAACTCTGTCCGGACCGTGTGTACTTGGAGGTGAGCCGCCGTGGCACTCTCGATTTCGGCGGTGGTGCTGCTGGCGATCATCGTCTTCTTGCTGATCAAGAAGTCCGGGCTGAAGGCGGTGCATGCATTCGTCTGCATGCTGCTGGGCTTCTATCTGGCCAGTTCGTCCGTCGCTCCGACGATCAAGAGTCTGACCACCAACGTCGCGGGCATGCTCGGCGGTATCAAGTTCTGATCGCGCTCCGGCGCCCCGCCGGACCGCCTCCGGCCGCCCCGGTCCCGCCTTCCCGCGGGCCCCGCGGGCGGCCGCCCCGATCGGCCGCGGAGGCCGCGACGCACGGCTCGTAGGCTTGTCCGCATGACCTCCCAGCCGTCGCCCGCCGTCGCCCCGAGCGGAGCTGCCGCGCAGCGCAGTGACACCACCGCCCCCGCCCGCCGCCTCCTCCTGGTGCACGCGCACCCGGACGACGAGTCGATCAACAACGGCGCCACCATGGCTAGGTACGCGGCCGAGGGCGCGCTGGTCACGCTGGTGACCTGCACCCTGGGCGAGGAGGGCGAGGTCATCCCGCCCGAGCTGGCCCACCTGACGCCGGACCGCGACGACACCCTGGGACCCCACCGGGTCCGTGAGCTGGCCGCGGCGATGGCCGCCCTCGGGGTCACCGACCACCGCTTCCTCGGCGGCCCGGGCCGCTACCGCGACTCCGGGATGATGGGCGCGCCCCAGAACGACCGCCCCGGCTGCTTCTGGCGGGCCCCCGTGGACGAGGCGGCGGCCCACCTGGTGGCCGTCGTCCGCGAGGTGCGGCCCCAGGTACTGGTCACCTATGACCCGAACGGCGGATACGGCCACCCCGACCACATCCAGGCCCATCGCGTCGCGATGCGGGCCGCGGAGCTGGCCGCGCGGGCGGACTTCCGGCCGGACCTCGGCAGCGCGTATGCGATCGAAAAGATTTACTGGAACTGCACCCCCCGCTCGGCGGTCGAGGCGGGTCTGACCGCGGTGCGCGCGGCCGGGCACGGCTTCGCCGGGGCCGCGGCGGTGGACGACGTCCCGGGTGTGGTCCCGGACGACGCGGTCACCGCGACGGTCGCGGGTGCGGGTGGGTACGCGGATGCGAAGGCCGCGGCGATGCGTGCCCATGTGACGCAGATCGTGGTGGACGGGGCGTTCTTCGCGCTCTCCAACGACCTGGGGCAGCCGCTGTTCGGCGACGAGCACTACCGGCTGGTCCACGGTACGTCCGGCGCGGCCGCCGGGGAACGCGAGGACGATCTCTTCGCGGGGATCGGCGAGTCGGCCGGTTTGGTGGGTATGGAGGAGAGTGCCCGAAATGAGGAGGCAGCGGAATGACGACGTCCAAGGGTGGCGGGGCCGCGGACAAGGGCGGCCGTGACGGCGGCGCGGACGGGAAGCGCCGGACGCGGGCGTCCGGTGGCGGTCCGCCGACGGCGCGCGGCGGCACCCCCGCGGCACCCCCGGGCCGTCCGGTGCCGGGCGCGCCGCTGACGCCGGGCCGGGTGGGTCTCTATGTGTTGCTGGTGGTCGCGGGCGTCCTGGTCGCGTTCGCCGGAACGCTTCTCCAAGCGGCCTGGTTCCCGGGCGGGTTGCTGCTCGCCCTGGCCGGCCTCGGCGGCCTCTTCTACGGCGGCGCCCGCGCCACCGGTACCGGAGGCGGCGTACTGGTGCCCGGTGCCGCCTGGTTGGTGACGGTGTTCCTGCTGCTCAGCGACGTCCGGCCGGAGGGCGACTTCCTGTTCGGCCCGGGGCTCGGCTCGTACGGCTTCCTGCTGGGCGGCATCGTGATCGCTGTGATCTGCGCCACCGGGAGCCAGCTGCGTGCTACCGGCGTGTCCCACGGCCGAGTTGGCGGATGACGTGGTTCATACCAGGACGGATGCGGCGCGGTTCCGGGCGGCCGGCCGCGATGTGCGGGCACCGGCCGGTGCGGCGCTGTTCCCGCGCACCTCGGGTGTCGTCCGGCAGCGGCCAGTATGGTGGTGCGCGCCGCCGCGCCGCCCTGGGGGCGGTCCCCCGGCCAGCGCTGGGGTCTCCCCCACCCGGCCCGAGGCCGGAGATCATCTCTGACGAGCGGCGGAGCCAACCGGGAGAACCTGCTTTGAGTCGTGAATCTGACAGTTCGTCCTCCGGCCCCCGGGGCCGTGGCGGAGCCGTGTACCCGTCGGGGACACCGCCCTACGGCTCGCCCAGGGGAGAGGCCGGCGAGGCGCCGGTGCCCGGAGCCGCGGACCGGCCGGAGGAGCCCAAAACCGAGACCACGCTGACGACGCGGATCAAGATCAACATTCCGGGGTCCCGCCCCATCCCGCCGGTCGTCGTGCGCAAGCCCGTCGGTGAGGAGTCCGGCATGAACGCATCGGCTGCATCCGGCGGTTCCGCCGGTTCGCCCGGTTCCCGGGGAACGTCCGGTCCGGCCTTCGGCGGCGAGCGGGCCGCCGAGCGGACGGCGGAGACGCCGCGGCCGGAGGCGGCGGCGGACGAGGTGCCCGCCGCCCCGAAGGAGAAGACGACCAGCGACTGGTTCTCGCCGCGCAAGGCGCAGGGGCAGCCCGGCGGCGGCCCGGCGCCGGCGGCCGGTGCCCCTTCGACGCCGGCGGCACCCGGGGCGGCGGACGCCAAGCCCGCGCAGCGCCCGGACCTCCCGTACTTCTCCGACGCCGCGGCGGCCTCCGGGCCGGCCCCGCGGAGCGGCGGTGCGCCCTTCGACGGCCCCCGCGGGCACGGCGGTTCGCCCTACGAGAGCGATCCGCTCGGCGCCGACCCCCTGGGCGCGGACCCGCTCGGCGCCGATCCGCTGGGCGCCCCCCTGACCGGTGACCCGCTGGCCGGCGACCGGCGGTCGGGCGACCGGCCCGGGAGCGACCCCCTCGGCGCCGATCCCCTCGGGAGCGACCCCCTCCGGAGCGATCCGCTCGGCAGCGACCCCCTGGGGAGCGCCCCGCTCTCCGGCGCCTCCCCGTTCGACAGCACTCCCCGGGGCGAGGCGTCCCCGTTCGACGGCGCCCCGCGCGGCGGTTCGCCGTTCGACCGCCCGGCGCCGCCCGCCCGCGACCGCAACCCGTTCGAGTCCCCGGCCGGCGGTTCCCCGACCGGCCCGACGACCGGCCCGGCGCGCGGCGACTCGGCGCTCGACCTCCCGCCCGGATTCAGCGACCCCAGCGCCGGCAAGAGCGCCGCGGGCCGGCTGAGCGACGACACCGCCGAACTCACCCCGCAGCCCCCGGCGCCGCCCGCCGGGTCCGGTGCGGGCCCCGGCGTCACCGGCGGCATCGCGGGCGGCCTGGCCGGCGGCCGGAAGGGTAAGGGCGCCGGGCCCGGCCCCAAGGGCGGCCCGAAGAGCGGCGGCCCCGGAGGCCGGGTCTCCGGCGACACCCTCGTCAGCGGCATCCCCAAGGTGCCGGGGACGGACGGCCCGGCGGCCGCCGGGCCCTTCACCGGGGCATCCGGCGGCGACGAGGACAGCGCCGCCCCCAAGCCGCGCCCCAAGATTCCCGAGCCGATCAACCCGCCCAAGAAGGGCCGCAACAAGCTGGTGCTCGTCGGCGTCGCCGTCGTCGTCCTGGCCGGTGTCGCCTACGGCGCCGGGCTGCTGCTCGACCACTCCGACGTCCCCAACAACACCACCGCGCTCGGCGTGGACATCGGCGGCAGCTCCAAGGACGACGCGGTCAAGAAGCTGGAGACCGCCCTCAAGGACCGCCGCACCGCACCGCTCAAGATCACCGTCGACGGCAAGTCCGAGACCCTGCTGCCCTCCCGGGCGGGCCTGGACATCGACCTCCAGACGACGGTCCGCAACGCCGCCGGCCGGGACTACAACCCGGTCTCCGTCATCGGCTCGCTCTTCGGCGTCAAGCGCACCGCCCAGCCCGCGGTGATCACCGACAAGGAGAAGCTCGCGGTCGCGCTGGAGAACCTCGCCGGCCCCGCGGCCGCCGAGGCGGACGGCGGGATCACGTTCGACAACGGCAAGGCCGTGCCGCACTACGGTGTGCCCCACAAGGCGATCGACGCCGCGGCCTCCGAGAGCAAGATCACCGACGCCTACCTCGACCGCGTCAGCACCGGCAGCGACGCCCCCGTGGTGCTCGCCGCCACCACCCAGCAGCCCAAGGTCGGCAAGGCCGCGGTCGACAAGGCGCTCAAGCAGTTCGCCGAGCCCGCGATGTCCGGGCTGATCACGGTCCGCACGGGCCCCCAGCACGCGGTCTCGTTCAGCCCGCAGAAGTCCATTCCGAAGTTCCTGTCCTTCAAGATCATCGGCGGCGATCTGGTGCCCTACTACGACCGGGCCGCCCTCAAGGAGCTCTACGGCAACACCTTCGACGGCGTCATGGTGACCAAGGGCGACGGCAGCAAGCACCCGGTCAGCGTCGAGGAGGTGGCCGGCGCGGTGGGCAAGGCGCTCCAGGGCAGGACCCCCGCCGAACGCGTCCAGACCATCGCGACCAACGGCAGCTGACGCCCGCCGGCCCCATACCGGCCGCGGCGGATGCGGAAAGCGCAGGTCAGAGGCCCTCTGGAGAGAATCCTCCGGGATTCCCCCTAGGGGGCCTCACCCATGACACCTGTCACCCGGAAATGCAGCCCGGCGACACTGCCGGACGGTCCGGCGATCAGCGAAGCTGAATGCCATGACGACGACAGCTACCACCCCAGCCACCACCGCGCAGGACGCGGGACGGGCCCCGGTGGTCAGCTTCCAGGGGGTCGGCAAGAGTTACGGCGCGGTGCGCGCGGTGGCCGATCTGCACCTGGAGCTGCACCCCGGCGAGACCGTCGCCCTCCTCGGCCCCAACGGCGCCGGCAAGTCCTCCACCCTCGACCTCCTCCTCGGCCTGCGCACCCCCGACACCGGCACGGTGTCCCTCTTCGGCACCACCCCGCAGCGCGCCATACAGCAGGGCAAGGTCGGCGCGATGCTCCAGAGCGGCGGCCTGATGGAGGGCGTCAAGGTCCGCGAGCTGGTCCGGCTCGCCCGCGATCTGCATCCGCGCGGCCATCCGGTCGACCAGATCCTCGCCGGCGCCGGGATCACCGACATCGCCGACCGCGTCGTCGGCAAGCTCTCCGGCGGCCAGGAGCAGCGGGTCCGGTTCGCCCTCGCCACCGCCGGCGCCAACGACCTCATCGTGCTGGACGAGCCCACCACCGGCATGGACGTCTCCTCCCGGCAGACCTTCTGGGGCACCATGCGCCGCCAGGCCGACGAGGGCCGCACGGTCCTCTTCGCCACGCACTACCTCGAAGAGGCCGACGAGATAGCCGACCGCGTCATCGTGCTGCACCGCGGCCGGGTGCTGGCCGACGGCACCTCCGCCGAGATCAAGGCCCGCGCCGGCGCCCGCCGGATCAGCTTCGACCTCGCCGGGCCCGCCGACCGCGCCGCCCTGGAGACGCTGCCGCACCTCACCACCCTGACGGTGTCGAACGCCGGCTCCGGGAGCACGGTCCGCATCCAGTCCCAGGACGCCGACGCGACCGTGCACGCCCTCTACGCCCTCGGCCTCTACCCGCACAACCTCGAAGTCTCCGGCCTCGGCCTGGAGCAGGCGTTCATCGCCATCACCACCGCCGAGGAGACGGACCGATGACCACTCTGATCAAGCTCGAGATCCTCCGCGCGCTGCGCAACAAGAAGTTCATGTTCTTCTCGGTGATCTACCCGCCGGCGCTCTACCTGATCATCGCCGGCGGCGCGGACCGCAAGCCGATCCCCGGCACCGGTCTCGACATGGGCCTGTACTACATGGTCTCGATGGCGGCGTTCGGCGCCATGACCGCCGTCCTGCTGGGCAACAGCGAGCGCATCGCCAAGGAGCGCGAGCAGGGCTGGGTGCGCCAGCTGCGGCTCACCGCGCTGCCCGGCCGCGGCTATGTCGCCGCCAAGATAGCCGCCGCGGCGACGGTCAGCCTGCCCTCGATCCTCCTGGTCATGATCGCCGCCGCGGCCGTCAAGGGCGTCCGCCTGGAAGCCTGGCAGTGGCTCGCCATCGCCGCCGGCACCTGGCTCGGCAGCTTCGTCTTCGCCGCCCTGGGCGTCGCCATCGGCTATCTGGCCAGCGGCGACGCGGTCCGCCCGGTCTCCATGCTCTGCTTCTTCGCGCTGGCCTTCCTCGGCGGCCTGTGGATGCCCATGACGCTGCTGCCGCAGTGGGTGCAGAACATCTCCGAGTGGCTCCCGACGCACGCGTACGCGGCGCTGGGCACCGCGGTTGAGGCCGGCGGCGCGCCCCACGTCAAGGACGTGGCGATCCTCCTCGGCTACCTCCTCGTCTTCGTGGGTGGTGCAGCCTGGCTCTATCGCAAGGACACTCGGAAGGCATGAGACCGGTGGAGACGAAGAGCGCACCCGACGACCGCAACCCGGTGCTGATCGGCCAGCGGCCGCGCAGCCGCCGCCAGGCCGCCGGCAAGTCGATGTGGATCGCCATCTGGCTGCTCTACCTCGCCGGCCCGGTGGGGGAGCTCAGCAGCCACGGCGCCGGCACCGCCCAGCG
This sequence comes from Streptomyces sp. BHT-5-2, assembly GCF_019774615.1. NCBI lineage: Bacteria > Bacillati > Actinomycetota > Actinomycetes > Kitasatosporales > Streptomycetaceae > Streptomyces > Streptomyces sp. BHT-5-2. The sequence continues at coordinate 2,648,978 of NZ_CP081496.1, forward strand.
GGTCTGGGGCTTCACCGGCCTCGCGCTCTTCGTTCTCTCCTACGTCGCCCTGATCTTCCACCACATGTGGCGCCGGCAGCCCGGACCGCTGCAACGGTACGTCCCGCTGGTGGCGATGGTGGCGCTGTCCGTCGCGCTGACGTGGACCCTGGGCTTCTCCTGGCTGGTGCTGTTCATCTTCACCAGCGTGGCCTCCGCGGTGGTGCTGCCCTGGCGGCGCTCCCGCTGGGCCATCCCGCTGATCACCGCGCTGGTGATAGCCGTCGGCGCCCGCTATCCGGAGATACGCAACTACTACCTCTTCGCCTACGCCCTGCCTGCCCTCGGCAGCGGTTTCGTCATGATCGGCGTGCAGAACCTCGTCCGCACCACCCACGAGCTGCGCGCCGCCCGGGAGGAGGTCGCCCGCCTCGCCGCCAACGACGAGCGGCTGCGCCTCGCCCGCGATCTGCACGACCTCCTGGGCCACTCGCTCTCCCTGATAACCCTCAAGAGCGAGCTGGCCGGCCGGATGCTGCCAGGGCGCCCCGAGGACGCCGCCCAACAGGTCGCCGACATCGAGCAGGTCAGCCGCCAGGCCCTGGTCGACGTCCGGGAGGCGGTCACCGGCTACCGCCGTCCCCGCCTCGCCGTCGAGCTGGCCGGTGCCCGCGTCGCGCTGCGCACCGCCGGCATCGCCCTCACCGTCGACCCGGCCCTGGAGGACGAGCCGCACGGGCTGACCGCCGACACCGAGGGCGCGCTGGCCTGGGCGCTGCGCGAGGCGGTCACCAACGTCGTCCGGCACAGCGGCGCCCGCCGCTGCGAACTGCTGCTCACCGAGGAATGGGCGGCCGACGACCGCCACTACCTCTGCCTCACGGTGAACGACGACGGCAACGGCCCGCTCCGCACCCAGCACGACGGCAACGGCCTCAACGGCCTCCGCGAGCGCCTGGCCCTCACCGACGGCCGCCTGGAGACCGGCCAGGCACCCGGCTCCCACGGCTTCGCCCTGCGCGCCTACGTCCCCCGGCACACCCCCGCCCCCACCCCCGCCCCGGACGCCCCCGCCCCCATGCCGAACACCTCCCCGCAACCGGTGAACGGCCCGGCCCAGGCCCTGTCGGCGAACTCCCGCCTGCCGTCCGGCCCGCCCTCCGGGTGAACGGCGGGGGTTTGACGACCGGACCTAGACCACCCCCAGGGCACACCGGCTGAGCGAAGGCCCCGTCTGCGGCACCGGGACCCGCCCCGGGCCTCTGCGTTGTCCCCAGGCGCCGGCCCCCTGTCCCCCATCAGGCCGTATGCTGGCCCGCATGATCCGACTGCTGCTGGCAGAGGACCAGTCGATGGTCCGGGAGGCGCTGGCGGCGCTGTTGTCCCTGGAGGACGATCTGGAGGTCGTCGCCCAGGCGGCGCGTGGCGACGAGGTCGTCGCCCAGGCGCGGGCCCACCAGGTCGACGTCGCGCTGCTGGACATCGAGATGCCGGGCATGAGCGGCCTGGACGCCGCGGCCCGGCTGCGCGGCGAGCTGCCCGGCGTGAAGATCGTCATCCTCACCACCTTCGGCCGCCCCGGCTATCTGCGCCGGGCCATGGAGGCGGGCGCGGACGCGTTCCTGGTCAAGGACGCCCCGGCGGCCCGGCTCGCGGACGCGGTGCGCCGGGTACTGCGCGGCGAGCGGGTCATCGACCCGGCGCTGGCGGCCGCCGCGCTGGCCGACGGGGCCAACCCGCTGACCGAGCGCGAGCACGAGGTCCTGTTGGCCGCCGCCGACGGTTCCACCAACGCCGAGATCGGCGCCGCCCTCGGCCTGTCCGCGGGCACGGTCCGCAACTACCTCTCGCTCGCCATCCAGAAGACCGGCGCCCGCAACCGCGCCGAGGCGGTCCGCACCGCCCGCGACAAGGGCTGGCTCTAGAGCGTCCCCGCGAAGCCCCGCCCAGGGCTCGCCCCACCCGCCACCGCGCCCCGCCCCGAAGCCCCGGCCACCGGTCCCCGCCCGGCCGTCCCACCGCAGCCGCCCCCACCCGGGACCTCCGTCCGCCCCCGCCCGGACCTTCGCCCCTGTGCGCGCTCGTGGAACGTCCCGCAGGCTTGAAGTGTCATGTCGGCCCCGCACCCCACCGAGGGCGGCCTGCTCGCCCCGGTACTGCTGATCCTCGCCATCCTGGTCGTCGCGACGCTGGACGCCACGACCGGCCCCGAGCTGCACATCTCCGGCTTCATGGGGATCGCCCCGCTGGTCGCCGCGCTGCGCTGCTCCTACCGCCGCACGCTGCTGGTGGCGGTGGTCTACGTCGTCGTCCTCACCTACGTCGATCTGTTGACGGTGCCCGACTGGGCCCCGGCGAGCCGGGTCGTCGGTGTCTTCGGGGCGTTCCTGGTGGGCGTCTTCGCCCTGGTGCTGTGCCGCACCCGGCTCCAGCGCGAGGCGCTGCACGCCCGCACCAGCCTGGTGGCCGACACCATGCAGCGGGCGATGCTGCGCGAACTGCCGCTGCGCGCCGGGACGCTGGAGGCGTACGGCTTCTATGTGTCCGCCCAGGAGGGCGCCCGGGTCGGCGGCGACATCTACGAGGCCGTCGACACCCCGCACGGGCTGCGGCTGCTGATCGGCGATGTCCAGGGCAAGGGCATGCCGGCGATCGGCGCGGGCCTGGAGGTGCTGGCGTCCTTCCGGGAGGCGGCGCAGTACCAGGACTCGCTGGAGGGCGTGGCCGGCCGGATGGAGCAGGCGCTGACCCGCTACAACACCCGCTCCGCCGAGGAGGGCACCGACGAGCGCTTCGTCACCGCGCTGCTGCTGGAGGTCCGCGCCCCCGGCCGGGCCCGGGTCCTGTCCTGCGGCCACATCCCGTACTACCTGGTGCGCGACGGCCTCGTCCACGAGCGGTCGGACGGTGAGGGCGCGCTCCCGCTGGGGCTGGGCGGGCTCAACCGCGAGCCGCGCCGCAGCGTCCTGGTCCGCCCGCAGCCCGGCGACTGGGCGGTGCTGTGCACGGACGGCGTCACCGAGGCCCGCGGTGGCGACGGCCGCTTCTACCCCCTGGCCGAGCGGATCGCCGCCCGGGTCGATCTGGAGCCCGCCGACCTGGCCCGCGCCCTCCGCGCCGACCTGGAGGACTTCACCGGCGGCCGGCTGAAGGACGACGCCACGCTGCTGGTCGTCCGGCGCACCCCGGCGGAGGCGGTCGCCGCGGCACCGGTCCGTTCCGCGGCGGCCTGACCCGCCGCGCGCCGCAGCGTCCTCAGTTCAGCCGGGCCCGGGCCGCCCCGGCCTCCCGGCGCAGCGCGGTCGCGGCCGCCGGCTGGACCGGCTCCAGCACCCGCGCGTACTCCTCCAGCTCCGCCGCCCCGTCCAGGAACTCGCCCCGCTGGACGAGGAGTTGGGCCCGCTCGTGGCGCAGCCGCGCAGGATGGCTCGGCAGCAGCAGCGACAGGTCCAGCGCCCACAGATGGACCGCGCTGTGCTCCGGGCGTGCCTGGGCCCAGGCCCGGATGTTGTTGAGGATCCGCTGGACGATCTCCAGCGGGCCGGCCGGGACCAGCATCCCCGGGGCCAGCGCCTCACCCGTCGCGCCCGCGACGAGCATCGCCGCGTCCTGGTTGCTGAGCAGCCGCCCGCCCGCGAACGGATCGGCCAGCACATGCCCGCCGGCCGCCCGGCCACCGCCCCCGGACGACGTGCGGTGGGCCCCTGCGACATCCGGCCCGGCCGGGTCCCCGAAGCCGACGACGAAGTGCCCCGGCAGCGCCACCCCGTACACCGGCGCCCCGGCCCGCCGGGCGACCTCCATCCAGACCACCGACAGCAGGATCGGCAGTCCGTGCCGCCGCCGCAGCACCTCGTGCAGCAGCGAGGACTCCAGCCTGCGGTAGTCGCCGGGCGAACCGCCGAAGCCCTCCCGGGTGCCCAGCAGTTCCGCGAGGTTGCGCGCCCAGGCACCGGGGCCGCCGGCAGGGGAGTAGGGGAGCAGCCCGGCCAGCCGGTCCAGTTCGATCTGGGCCGCGTCGATCCCGGCCCGGTCCAGCGCCGGATCGGCCTCGGCGCAGATCAGCAGGCACAGCAGCGCGAGATCGGGCCGCTCCTCGCGGGCCGCGGCCGCGAACTCCCGCCGCCGCTCCTCGCGCGCCGCGTCCCGCTCGGGCCCCGGTTCGCCGCGTTCCGCTCGCTCGCCCATACCGGACCGATACCCCTCAGGCCCCGGCCGGGCCGCGTCGGTAGTGATAGCCGTGGTGCTCGACGAACCCCAGCCCGTCGTACAGCGCGAGGGCGCCGGCGTTGTCCGCCTCGACCTGGAGGTACGCCGCCGAGGCGCCCTCCTCCAGGGCCCGCTCGGCGAGTGCCGCCATCACCAGTGTCGCCAGCCCCGCGCGCCGCCGCCCGGCGGCGGTCTCCACCGCCGCGAAGCCCGCCCAGCGCCCGTCGACGACCAGCCGCCCGATCGCCGCGGTGCCGCCGTCCGGCGCCGGCACCCGCGCGAACCACACCGAGGGCCCGCCGGTCAGCACCGCCGACGCCGCCGCCGTGGGCGTGCCGGTCCGGTTGTACAGACCCAGCCAGCCGGCGTCCGGCCGCCGGGAGAGAAGCACGGCCGACGTGTCCGTATCGGTGTCCGCGAGCGGCGCCAGGGCCGCGATCCGCACGGAGGTGTGCGCCTCGTCGGACCAGCCGCGGGCGGCCAGTTCCGCGGCCAGCCGCTCGTCGGCGTCCGGCCGCCCGGTGGCGACGGTCAGCAGAGGGGGCAGCCCGCGCTCGGCGTACCACCGGGTGACACGGTCCAGTGCCTCGTCCAACGGGAGCCCGGGATCGCCGACCGCCAGCACCGAGTTGGCGCGGCGGGTGAATCCCGCCCGGCGCCCGGCCACCGCCTCTCCCGGCCCCGCTCCGCCCGGCGACTCCTGGACGGACGCCCGCAGGATCCACCCCCCGAGGCGCTCCGCCTCGATGGCCGGCCACCCGCGGGCCGCGACCTCCTGGAGCTCGCGGACGGTGGCCGCCGGGACCTTGCGACGGGCTGGTGCAGCCGGCACGACCTTGGCCGCCACCAGCGCGGACTCCTCGATCCGCACCACTTCGCCGCCCCGCCGTGTGATGCTCAGCACACCGCTGTTCCATGATGTGAGAACACCGACCGCGTCCGTGAAAGCCGGCTCCCCGGTCGGGGCCCCGGTGAGACGCCGGACGGATACCCTTTTGCCCACATCGGCATGGGTGATCCGGACTTCCGCGCGCCCTCCGGAGAGGAATTCCATCGCCCTCTAACCGCCCCTCTTGTTCGTCTCGTGCCCGGGAACGGAGATACTAGGTGGCGGGCATCGACGACGCCGCGCTCCCGCGCGCCCAGCGGCGGTACCGCAGATCGGGCCGCCGGCCCTACTGAGGAGGAACGACAGCGTGACCTACGTCATCGCGCAGCCTTGTGTCGACGTCAAGGACAAGGCATGCATCGAGGAGTGCCCCGTCGACTGCATCTACGAGGGCTCCCGGTCCTTGTACATCCACCCGGACGAATGCGTCGACTGTGGTGCCTGCGAGCCGGTCTGCCCGGTTGAGGCGATCTTCTACGAGGACGACACCCCGGAGGAGTGGAAGGACTACTACAAGGCGAACGTGGAGTTCTTCGACGAGCTCGGTTCCCCGGGTGGTGCCAGCAAGCTCGGCCTGATCGAGCGCGACCACCCGTTCATCGCCGCGCTGCCGCCGCAGAACCAGGACCACTGACACCGCCCGGAGGACGGACGGGAGCCGGCCCGCTCCCCCCTGCCTCCGAGGCCGCCGGGGACCGCCCCGGCATGAGCTGGGGAAGGTCGCACGGCGCCGCCCGGTCCCGTACGGCCCACCCGCCGTACGGGACCGCGGCGTTTTCGCGCGCCGACGTCCTCCGCGCCACTCCGTACGAGAAAGAGAGCACCGTGGGCGCAGTCTCCTCCCGCCACCCGTCCCTGCGCGACCGCCTTCCGGCCTTTCCCTGGGACCGCCTGGAGCCGTACAAGGCGACCGCCGCCGCGCACCCGGACGGCATCGTCGACCTCTCCGTCGGCACCCCCGTCGACCCGGTCCCCGCGCTGGTCCAGCGGGCCCTGATCGACGCGGCGGACAGCCCGGGCTATCCGACGGTGTGGGGCACCACGGCCCTGCGGGACGCGCTCACCGGCTGGGGCGCCGACCGCCTCGGCGCCCCCGGCCTGCAGCACACCAACGTGCTCCCGGTCGTCGGCTCCAAGGAACTGGTCGCCTGGCTGCCGACCCAGTTGGGCCTCGGCGCCGGCGACAAGGTGGCCTACCCGCGCCTGGCCTACCCCACCTACGAGGTGGGCGCCCGTCTGGCCGGCGCCGAGCCGGTCGTCTACGACGAGCCGACCGAGCTGGACCCGGCCGGCCTGAAGCTGCTCTGGCTCAACTCCCCGTCCAACCCCACCGGCCGGGTGCTCACCGTCGACGAGCTGCGCCGCACCGTCGCCTGGGCCCGCGAGCACGGCGTCCTGGTCTTCAGCGACGAGTGCTACCTCGAACTGGGCTGGGAGGCCGACCCGGTCTCCGTACTGCACCCGGACGTCTGCGGCGGCTCCTACGACGGCATCGTCGCCGTCCACTCGCTGTCCAAGCGCTCCAACCTCGCCGGCTACCGCTCCGCGTTCCTGCTGGGCGACGCCGCGGTCCTCGACGACCTGCTGCAGATCCGCAAGCACGGCGGCATGATGACCGCCGCGCCCGTCCAGGCCGCCACCGTCGCGGCGCTGGGCGACACCGCGCACGTCGCCGAGCAGCGCGAGCGCTACGCCCGCCGGCGCACCGCGCTGCGCACCGCCTTCGAGGCCGCGGGCTTCCGCATCGAGCACAGCGAGGCGTCCCTCTACCTCTGGGCGACCCGCGACGAGCCCTGCTGGGACACCGTCGGCGACCTCGCCAAGCGCGGCATCCTGGTCGCCCCGGGCGACTTCTACGGCGCCGCGGGCGAGCACTTCGTCCGGATCGCCTTCACCGCCACCGACGAGCGGGTGGCCGCCGCGGTGCACCGCCTGGCCGACTGAGCCGCCGAGCCGCTCCCACGCGCGGGGCCCGGGGAGGACAGCTCCCCGGGCCCCGTCGCGTGCGGTGGGTCAGTGGCCGATCGGCAGCCCGCCGATCAGGCCGTGCAGCGGCGTGTGCGCCTCCTGGGGCGCGCCGGCCAGCCGCCTGACGGCCTCGGTGGCCACCGAGTTGGTGGAGATGCCCTTCCGCGCCACCGGGCGGGCCGCGGCCTCCGCCCTGCGGGCGGTCTCCTGGGTGAGCGGCGCGGCCTCCTCGACGACCGGAGCGAGCGTCCGCACCAGCGCCGGCGCCAGGCCCTCCGCGGCCTCGGCACCGGTCCTGTTGACCAGCCCGACGCCGTTCCGAGCGGTGCTGTCCACGGTCTTGCTGGTGTTCGCGGAGTCCAGGGTGGTCACGCCGCCCAGCTCGTTGCCCGTGGGCGGCAGGGACACTGCGCTGGCGGTTCCGGCCGCCGCGACCACGGGAGCGGTGCCCGCCGCGACCAGCAGGGCGGCTCGGGCGATCCGACGCGTAACGGGGAGGGACATGGTGCTCCTTTTACGGAGAAGAACTCGTACTTCTGACAGATGTGCCATGTCCGCCGGGCGGACGGACGCCCTGAATACCGCGTCAGGTGCCCGAAGGTTTCGGTGGAATGCGGTAAAGAATTGGCAACGCGTCACATAATCTGCCCGGGATAAGTACGAGCAATATGCATGCGCGCCGAAGCCGTGCGGAAAGGTCACAGCCCGTTAAACGCACGGGAATTGGCCGAGGATACGGCCGCAACCAGGTGAAAAGCCTGAACGGAAAAGGGGATTGCCGCGCGCAGGCCCCAAGTGGACCGAGTCGAAGCGCTACTTGGCCGTGACGATCGTCACCGAAGGGGACGCGTCCCCGGACGCCGCCGGGCCCTGCCAGCCCTTGTCCGAGTCGGCCGCCGTCCACGTCCGCCCCGCATAGGAGATCCGGTCGATGTGCAGATCGGCGGCGTGCGCCAGCGCCCAGTTCGCCAGCCGCCAACCGCGCTCCGCCGCCTCGCCCGGGGCCGTCGCGCCGTAGCCGTCCACCGGCACCGGCACCGTCAGGCTGCGCCCGGGCCGGGCCCCGCGCCCCCCGGCCGCCGCCGTCCGCGGCAGCACCGACGCCCCGAACTCCCGCACCAGCTTCTCCCGCACCTTCCCCGCGCCGTCCGGCCCGGCATCGTCCACGGGATGGCTCACCGTGCAGCTCAGCGCGTCCCCGTTCCGCCCGGTCAGCGCCCCCGTGAGCAGCGCCGCATTCGCCTCGTGCTTGGCGTACGCCTGCGGATAGCCGCTGCGCTGCACCTTCTGCGCGGCGACCGTCAGCGGCAGCCGGGAATAGCCGGGGACCTTCACCAGGTGGCGGTAGAACTCCCCGGACGAATAGACCGGGTCCATGATCTGCTGCACGGTGCCCCAGTCCTGCGACGGCCGCTGCTGGAACAGGCCCACCGAATCCCGGTCGCCGAAATTGATGTTGCGCAGTCCGGATTCCTGCATGGCGGTCGCCAGCGCGATCGTCACCGCCCGCTCCGGCAGCCCGCGCGAGGCCGCCACCGCCGAGATCGTCGCGGCGTTCGCCGCCTGCTCGGGCGTGAGTTCGTAGGGATCCCCGCCGCCCTGGACGCGCACCGAGCAGCGCGGCGCGCCCGGTCCACTGGTGACGTACTGCACCAGGAGATACGCGACCACCCCGAGAAGGACGGCGAGTGCCGCGGCGATGCGCCACAGGCGGGCGCGGCGGGCGGGGGAAACGGGCTGGGCGGACACGCAGCACAACGTACCCGAGGGCCGGCGGATAGGGTCGGCCTCATGGAGCGCTCCACTCACCCCCGCCTTGACCTGTCGCTGGACGCCGCCGCGCTGACCGCGCAGCTCGTCGACTTCCCGTCCGAGAGCGGCAACGAGAAGGACCTCGCCGACGCCGTCGAGGACGCCCTGCGCGCCCTGCCGCACCTGACCGTCGACCGGTACGGCAACAACGTCGTCGCCCGCACGCGGCTCGGCCGCGCCGAGCGGGTGGTGCTCGCCGGCCACCTCGACACCGTGCCGATCGCCGACAACGTCCCCTCCCGGCTCGACGGGGACGGCGTCCTGTGGGGCTGCGGCACCTGCGACATGAAGTCCGGGGTCGCCGTCCAGCTCCGGATGGCCGCCACCGTCCCCGCGCCCAACCGGGACCTGACCTTCGTCTTCTACGACAACGAAGAGGTCGCCGCGCACCTCAACGGCCTCGGCCACCTCGCCGACGCCCACCCCGACTGGCTCGCGGGCGACTTCGCCGTCCTCCTGGAGCCCTCCGACGGCGAGGTGGAGGGCGGCTGCCAGGGCACCCTCCGGGTCCTGCTGCGCACCCGCGGCGAGCGCGCCCACTCCGCGCGCAGCTGGATGGGCGCCAACGCCGTCCACGCCGCCGCCCCCATCCTGGCGAAGCTCGCCGCCTACGAGCCGCGCCGCCCGGTCATCGACGGTCTGGAATACCGCGAGGGCCTCAACGCCGTCCGCGTCGAGGGCGGGGTCGCGGGCAACGTCATCCCCGACGAGTGCACCGTCACCGTCAACTTCCGCTACGCGCCCGACCGGACCCCGGAGGAGGCGCTGGCGCACGTCCGGGAGGTCTTCGCGGACTGCCCCGTCGAGGAGTTCGTCGTCGACGACCACTCCCCGGGGGCGCTGCCCGGGCTGTCCCACCCGGCGGCGCGGGCGTTCATGGCGGCGGTCGGCGGCAGCGCCAAGCCCAAGTTCGGCTGGACCGACGTCTCCCGCTTCAGCGCCCTCGGCGTCCCGGCCGTCAACTACGGACCCGGTGACGCCCTGCTCGCGCACAAGAAGGACGAGCGGGTCGCGGTCGAGCGCGTCCTGCACTGCGAAGAGCGGCTGCGGGCCTGGCTGACCGCCTGACCGTCCCGTCGCGGTCCCCTGGTCCACCCGGCGAATTCCCTTCCGCTTCACGGCGGCGGATCTAGGCTGAAGTGGCAAACGATCTGTCAGCGGAGGGAGCACGTCATGGCCAATCCCGAGGGAGCGTACAGCCCGGAGGAGCAGCGGCTGGGTCCCGTACTGCGCCGGCACGACCAGGTGCAGACCGGTACGACGACGGACCAGCGGCTGCTGGATTCCGAGGGCCCCTCCGAGTGGGTGCACACCGATCCCTGGCGCGTGATGCGGATCCAGTCGGAGTTCGTGGAGGGCTTCGGTGCGCTGGCCGAGCTGGGCCCGGCCGTCAGCGTCTTCGGCTCGGCCCGCACCCCGCGCGGCACGGCGGAGTACGACGCCGGCGTGCGGATCGGCGCGGCGCTGGTCAAGGCCGGCTTCTCGGTGATCACCGGCGGCGGCCCCGGGGCCATGGAGGCCGCCAACAAGGGCGCCTTCGAGGCCGGCGGCACCTCCGTGGGGCTCGGCATCGAGCTGCCCTTCGAGCAGGGCATGAACGCGTACGTGAACCTCGGGGTCGACTTCCGCTACTTCTTCGTCCGGAAGACCTGTTTTGTGAAGTACGCCCGCGGGTTCGTCGTCCTCCCCGGCGGACTCGGCACCCTCGACGAGCTCTTCGAGGCGCTGACCCTCGTCCAGACCCGCAAGGTCACCCGCTTCCCGATCGTGCTGTTCGGCTCCGACTACTGGAGCGGGCTGCTCGCCTGGCTCCGCGAGGCGGTGGTCGCCGAGGGCAAGGCGTCCCCGCACGACCTGGAGCTGTTCCACCTCAGCGACGACGTGGACGAGGCCATCGCACTGGTGACGAAGGAGGTCGGGATCTAGGGCCCGTCCGACCCCGACCCCGATCTCGACCACCGGACACACCCCGGGGCCGGCCCGCCGCGGCGACAGCGGGAATACCCGCCCCCGCCCGGCCCGTTGTGGCCCCGCAGGGGGCGCGCACGACCCCTACGGGATCCGTTCGCCCGCCCCCTGGGGGCTCCGCGGCCCGCCCGCCCCGCCCCCGTGGCCCCGGCCCGCGCGGGAAGGTCCTACGCCAGCCCGCGCCGGGCCACCGCCGGCGGCCGGTGACCGGCGATCGAGGCCACCATGTCCACCACCTGCCGGGTCTCGGCGACCTCGTGGACGCGGTAGACCTGGGCGCCGAGCCAGGCGGAGACCGCGGTCGTCGCCAGAGTGCCCAGCACCCGCTCCTTGACCGGCCTGTCCAGCGTCTCGCCGACGAAGTCCTTGTTGGACAGCGAGACCAGCACCGGCCACCCGGTCTCCGCCATCTCGCCCAGCCGCCGGGTCGCCTCCAGGCTGTGCCGGGTGTTCTTCCCGAAGTCGTGCCCCGGGTCGATCAGGATCCCGTCCCGCCGGACGCCCGACGCGACGGCCCGCTCGGCCAGTCCGAGGGTGACCCGCAGGATGTCGGCCATCACGTCGTCGTACACCACCCGGTGCGGCCGGGTACGCGGTTCGGCACCGCCCGCGTGCGTGCACACCAGGCCCGCGCCGTACCGCGCGGCGACCTCGGCGAGCCGCGGATCGACCCCGCCCCAGGCGTCGTTGAGCAGATCCGCGCCCGCCTCGCACACCGCCTCGGCGACCTCGTGCCGCCAGGTGTCGACGCTGATCACCACGTCGGGATGGCGGCGGCGGACCTCGGCGACGAAGCCGACCGTGCGCCGGGCCTCCTCCTCGGCGCTCACCTCCTCGCCCGGGCCGGCCTTGACACCGCCGACGTCGATGATCGCGGCGCCCTCGGCGATCGCCTGTTCCACCCGGTCCAGCGCGGGCTCGTCGCGGAAGGTCGCGCCCTGGTCGTAGAACGAGTCCGGCGTCCTGTTGACGATCGCCATGATCACCGGCTCATGGGCCCCGAACTCGCGTTTTCCCAGCCGCAGCATTCCCTTGACTCCCTCTCCGTGGTTCGGGAGCGACCCTAACTGTCGGACCCGCGTGGCACGATCGGAGCAGGCACCACAAGTCCGGGGAGTTGGTCGTGTTCTGGTTCATGCTGATCGCGCTGGTCGTGGTGGTGGCTGCGGTCACGCTGGTCGTCGTCGGCGGAGGAGACGCCGGCGGGGAGGGCGGCGGGCTGCGCGACGCCGAGCCCCCGGGGCTCCACGACCCGCTGCCCCAGGACCGCCCACTGGCCCGGGCCGACGTCGAGTCCGTCCGGCTGCCGGTGACCGTCCGCGGCTACCGCATGGACGACGTCGACGACGTCCTGGACCGCCTCGGTGCCGAGCTCGCCGAGCGGGACGCCCGGATCGCCGAGCTGGAGGCCGCGCTGGCCGGTGCCAACGCCGCGGCGATCGGCGGGCCGGGCCTCATAGAGGACACCCCGCCGGCCCCGCCCGCCTCCGGACCGGCCGCGGCGCCGGGCGCACCGGGCGGCGCCGCGGGGACCGGCGGCCCGGAAGCCCCCGGGCGGGGAGACGCCCGCGCACCGCGCGGAGAAGGTGAGGAGCAGGCATGAGCACAGTGGTGACGGCGCCCGACGGCGTCCCGCGCTGCCCGTGGGGCATGGAGTCGGAGCAGATGGCGGACTACCGCTTCTACCACGACACCGAGTGGGGCCGGCCGGTCCACGGCGACGACGCGCTCTTCGAGCGGATGAGCCTGGAGGCGTTCCAGTCGGGGCTGTCCTGGATCACCATCCTGCGCCGCCGCGAGGGCTTCCGCGCCGCGTTCGCCGGCTTCCGCATCGCCGAGGTGGCGCGGTTCACCGACGAGGACGCCGAGCGGCTGCTCGTCGACACCGCCATCATCCGCAACCGCGCCAAGATCAGCGCGACGCTCTCCAACGCCCGGGTCGCCGCCGAGCTGTCCCCCGGCGAGCTCGACGCGCTGATCTGGTCCTACGCCCCGACGCGGACCGGCCGCCCGGCGCCGCGCACCACCGGCGACCTCCAGCCGGTGACGCCGGAGTCCACCGCCCTCGCCAAGGACCTCAAGAAGCGCGGCTTCCGGTTCGTCGGCCCCACCACCGCCTACGCCATGATGCAGGCGTGCGGCCTGGTCAACGACCATCTCGCGGGCTGCCATGTGCGGGCCGAGGTGGAGGAGGCGGCCGCCTGACCGCCGGCCCGGCCGCCGCGCGCCGGGATCACCGCCCCAGGAAGACCGGCTTCTCCTTCTTGACGAACGCCTCCACGGCGCGGTGGTGGTCCTCCGAGGCCCCGGCCCGGACCTGCAGCTCGTCCTCCTTCTCCAGGGTCTCGGCGAGCGAGTGCCCGGCGCCGTGGGCCAGCGACTCCTTGATCGCGGCGTACGCGGCGGTCGGCCCCTCCGCCAGCCGGCGGGCCACCGCCGCCGCCTCCGTGGCCAGTTCGTCGGCCGGTACGACCCTGTTGGCGATGCCCAGTTCCAGGGCCTCCTGGGCGCCGACCGAGCGCGGGAAGAGCAGCAGGTCGGCGGCCCGGCCGTGGCCGATCAGCCGCGGCAGCGTCCAGGACATCCCGGAGTCCGCGGTCAGCGCCACCCCCGCGAACGAGGTGTTGAAGGACGCGGTGTCGGCGACGACGCGGTAGTCGGCGGCCAGCGCGAAGCCCGCCCCGGCGCCCGCGGCGACCCCGTTGACCCCGGCCACCACCGGCTTGGGCATCCCGGCCAGCGCCGTGACGATGGGGTTGTAGTGCTCCCGGACGGTGTTCATGGTGCGGCCCGCGCCCGTCTCGCGGTCCTCGGCCAGCAGTCCGATGTGCTCCTTGAGGTCCTGCCCGACGCAGAAGGCGCGCCCGGTGGCGGTCAGCAGCAGCGCCCGCACGGCCGGGTCGGCGGCCGCCTCCCGCAGGACGTCCCGGAGGGCGACCTTCGCCTCCGTGTTCATCGCGTTCATCGCGTCGGGGCGGTTGAGAGTGACCGTCGCCAGTCCGTCGGTCACGTCGTAGAGCACGGTGTCGGCCATAGTGGAGTCCCCTCCGTCGCGGCTCTGGACTGCCCGGCAGCGGCAGCCCGCGCCCAGGATGCCGGAGATCATCCGCGGTGGGCATGTGACGTACGTCAAAGAAAGCGGCCGCCCCGGGCGGGGGAGAGTGGCGCAGTATCGCAGCCCGCTCCCCGAATTGGGTGGGTTTGCGGGAGCGCGTTGCCAAAGGGATGCCCCCTGATGTTGGTCATCGGGTCGTTCGATGCGGGATAATGGCCTGGAAGCAATGTGTTCGACGCCGGTGACACGCGCCTATCCAGGCCGTCGGCTGAGATGAGCTGGTTTCAGGAAGGGGAACGAGCATGGCGGCCATGAAGCCGCGGACGGGCGACGGCCCGCTCGAGGTGACCAAGGAGGGGCGGGGCATCGTCATGCGCGTTCCGCTCGAAGGCGGCGGTCGGCTCGTCGTCGAGCTGACCCCCGACGAGGCCAAGGCCCTGGGTGAGGCCCTGGAAAAGGTCACCGTCTGACGAGGGCGGAGAAACCGCTGCGGTCCTCCGGGGTCCCCGCCCCGGTAGCTCCAGCCGGACACCCCGGCCCCGGCACGCGGCACGCCGATCGACGGCGCGCCGCGTGCCGGGGCCGTTTCGCGTACGTGCGCACGGGCGCGGCCGGGTGCTCCGGCAGGGGCGGGCCGTGCACCCAGGGCCCGTGCATCCGGGCCCGTGCGCCCCGGCCGGGCGGGCTCAGGCGCGCTTGACCGCGCAGAGCAGCCCGTCGCCGACCGGCAGCAGGGCGGGCACCAGCGCGCTGCTCTCCCGTACGGCCCGCAGCAGCTCGCGGACCCGCAGCACCTCCGCCGGCTGCTCCGCGGAGTCGACCGTCCGGCCGTCGGTGAAGACGCCCTGGAAGCAGACCAGGCCGCCGGGGCGCAACAGACGCAACGATTCAGCGAGGTACTCCAGGCACTCCAGGAGGTCGCCGTCGCAGAAGACGAGGTCGTAGCCGCCGTCCGCCAGGCGCGGCAGGACGTCCAGGGCCCGGCCGGGAATGAAGCGGGCGCGGTTGCCGGCGAAGCCCGCGGCGCGGAACGCCTGCTTGGCGAAGACCTGGCGCTCCGGTTCGAGGTCCACGGTGGTCAGCACGCCGTCCGGGCGCATGCCGTGCAGGAGGTAGATGCCCGACACCCCCGTGCCGGTGCCGATCTCGGCGACGGCCTTGGCGTCGGCGGTGGCGGCCAGCATCCGCAGGGCCGCGCCGGTGCCGGCGCCCACCGCGCGGACCCCGAGCTCCCGGGCGCGGTCGCGGCACCAGAGCAGGGCGGAGTGGGCGTCGTCGTCGATGGTCCCGGCGCCGTACGCCTCGGCGAATGCCAAGCTCGTCTGCCGGTTGCCGGTAATGGCCCTCTCCTGTCCCCGTAGTTGACGCAACCGTGACTGTATCCGCTGCGCGCGGGAACCCGCAGATGGGACCGGGCGTTAGGAGAGGGCAGGGGGAGAGACGGGGGGACGCACCGGTGGATACCGCGCAAGAGGCCGCGAGAGAGCCGCGGCGGGACGAGAAGTCGAACCAAATGCTGGTCAAAACTGCTTATCCGGAGCTAACGGGCGAGGTGGATATGGTAGGGGCTCTACTGGACACCACCAGAGCCACCAGGGGAGGTGCGGCTGCGGCGGGTGACCGAAGGGTGCGCAGGCGCTTGCGACGGTCGTTCGCCGGGCCGAAATCCGTGACCAACACCGCTGACCGATTCCGCCCTCACGGCCCCAAGGCCAGGGGAGGGGCCCCCATCGCCGACGCGCCCACCGCGACCTTCGCCGCCGACGCGGACGCGCAGGCGTGGTCTCCTCCCACCTGGGAGGAGATTGTCAGCACGCACAGCGCGCGGGTCTACCGCCTCGCCTACCGCCTCACCGGCAATCAGCACGACGCCGAGGACCTCACGCAGGAGGTGTTCGTCCGCGTCTTCCGCTCGTTGTCGACGTACACCCCCGGCACCTTCGAGGGCTGGCTGCACCGGATCACCACCAATCTCTTCCTGGACATGGTCCGCCGCCGCCAGCGCATCCGCTTCGACGCGCTCGGTGACGACGCCGCCGAGAAGCTCCCCAGCCGGGAGCCCGCGCCCCAGCAGCAGTTCGACGACACCCACTTCGACGCCGACGTGCAGCACGCGCTGGACACCCTCGCGCCCGAGTTCCGCGCCGCCGTGGTGCTCTGCGACATCGAGGGCCTGTCGTACGAGGAGATCGCCGCGACCCTCGGCGTCAAGCTCGGTACGGTCCGCAGCCGCATCCACCGCGGCCGGTCCCACCTGCGCAAGGCGCTCAAGCACCGCTCGCCGGAGGCCCGGGCCGAGGAGCGTCGGGAGCAGCAGCAGGAGCGGCGGACCCTGGCCGTGGTGCCCGGTAGGGAGGTCGGAATCGCGTGAGCGACAGTGGCGGTCCGTCCCCCGCCGAGCAGCATCTCGGCGACCGCCTGGCGGCCCTGGTCGACGGTGAACTGGGGCACGACGCACGCGAGCGGGTGCTGGCGCACCTCGCCACGTGCGGGAAGTGCAAGGCGGAGGCCGACGCGCAGCGTCGGTTGAAGAACGTGTTCGCGCAGGCGCTGCCCCCCGGGCCCTCCGAGGGGCTGCTGGCGCGTCTGCAGCAGCTGCCCGGCGGCGAGTCCGGCGGTCCCGGCAGCCGGTTGGGCAACGGCACCTTCGGTCGCGGCGAGTTCGCCCGCGGCGACGGTGCGTTCGGCTATGTCCCCGCGGAGCGGCATCTCGGCGGCGCCATGGCCGTCTCCGCGCCGCCCCGGGCGCGCGGCTTCCGGGTGCAGGAGCCGGAGCGCGGTGCATCGCAGCGGCGCCGGCTGGCGTTCGCGGCGGCCGGCGCGGTCTCGCTGGCGGCGTTCGCGCTCGGCGGAGCCCTCCCGCTGGAGGCGGCCGTCGACGTCCCCGGCCCCCGTGCCGAGGGCAGCGGCACCGCCGTCACCCCGCTCGGCGCCGGTCCCGCGGCGGGCCCCCGCGCGCTCTCCGGCGACGACGGCTTCCTGACGACGCGTGAGCCGCGTCCCGAGTCCTGGCCCGCCGCCGGCGGCCCGACGGGTGCCCCCGCGCCCAGCCCGATGTCGCTGTTCGCGCCCGGTGAGAGCCGCCCGTCGGACGCGGTCCCGGCCTTCAGCCCGGCACCCGGCCGCTTCGGCCTCTCGCCGCTGATCGCCGCCACCGGCGCGGAGGCCGCGTTCCGCTTCGCCCCGCTGTCCGTCGCGAGCGGCAACGCCCCGGTCCGCCGCACCCCGCCGCCGCTGCCGCCCCTGGAGCCGATGCGGCCGCTGCTCGGCTCGTCGGCCCCCACCGGCCCGGCCGCCTCCGGTCCGCACTGACCGGCCCTGCGCATCTCCGCCCGGAACTGGTTGAATCCCTTCTCGGGCGGCGCGCCCCTGCCCAGGGGCGCGTGCCGCACGGGCCTGTCGCGGGACAGGCTCCAGGTGGCGGTGGCCCGCGCAGGGCCGCGGGCGAATTGTTGGGGAGAACATGGACGACGCGAAGGCCGCCGGGCCCAAGCTGAAGTGGTGGAGCCGTCCGGAGCAGGCTCCGGCACCCGGGCAGCCCGCCGGGGCGGCGGCCGCGGCCCCGGAGCCCGACACGTCCGGGACGGAGACGTCGGGCGACTGGGTCGTCCGCCCGCCGCGGCCGGCGCCCGACGCGGCCCCGGAGCCCGCGGCCGACGCGACCGCGCCGGCCGGGGAGTTCCCGGACCCCCGTGCCGTCCGGGAGACCGACTCGGGCGACGACCCCCGGGGAGCCCGGGACGCCGGCAGCACCGGGGATGCCCACGACGGCGGTCACGGCGCGGGCGGCGAGCACACCGGCGACAGCGGACACGACGGCGTTGACACCCAAGTGGGCGGCACCGCCCGTGAGTTGGCCGACGCAGCGACCGGGATGTCCGACGCGCCCGCCGCCGCAGACGACACCACGGCAGCCACCCCCGCCCTTGCTCCCGCCCCCACCGAACGCTCCGCCGCGACCATGACGCTGGGACAGGTCCCGGCCGACGCCACCGCGGCAGCCGGCACAGCGCCGCAGGCCGCACCGGCCGATGCCGCGCCCCCCGCCCCGTCCGGTGGCCGGGCGCCCCGGCAGCAGCCGCTGCACCCCGAGGACCCGTACGGCACGCCGCCGTACGGCGGTCCCGGTCCGTGGGCGCCGGCTCCCCCGGTGCAGGCACCGTTCCCCACGCCCTCGCATCAGGTCGAGCAGGGGAGCCCCCTTGCACCGGAGCGGCCCACGGGCGGCTTCGTCCCGCACCCGGGCGACGGCGGGCCCCGCCCCGCGCCCCCGGCGGCTCCCGGCGCGGGCGCCGTTCCCCCGGCGCTCGAAGCGGCGCGCGCCGCGGAGGCCCCCGTCACCCGCGCGGCCTTCGCCCCGCCGCCCCCCACCGCGCCCGGCGCATGGCAGCAGTACGACCCCTGGAGCGCGCCCCGGCCCGCCGGTCCGGCGGCCGCGCACCCGCCCCGGCGGCGCGGCCGGCGCCCGGCCCTGGTGGCCGGTGCCGTCGCGCTGGCGCTGCTGGCGGGCGGTGTCGGCGGGGTGGTCGGCGCGTACGTCGAGCGGTACGGCGGCATCGACGACATCCGGCTGCCGCAGGTCGCCGGCGACGGTGGCGGCCGCAGCCCGGAGAGCGTCGCCGGGATCGCCCGGGCGGTGCTGCCCGGCGTGGTGACCCTGCACGTCCGCGGCAACGCCGAGCAGGGCACCGGCACCGGCTTCGTGCTCGACCGGAAGGGCCACATCCTCACCAACAACCACGTCGTCGAACCGGCCGGGACCGGCGGCGAGATATCGGTGACCTTCAGCGGCGGGCAGAGCGCGCGGGCCAAGGTCGTCGGGCGGGACGGCGGTTACGACCTCGCGGTGGTGCAGGTCGAGGGCGTCAGCGGGCTGCACCCGCTCACCCTCGGCGATTCGGACGCGGCGCAGGTCGGCGACCCGGTGGTGGCCATCGGCGCGCCCTACGACCTCGCCAACACCGTCACGTCCGGGATCATCAGCGCCAAGCAGCGGCCGATCACCGCGGGCGGCAAGAAGGGCGACGGCAGCGATGTCTCGTACGTCGACGCGCTGCAGACCGACGCACCCATCAACCCCGGTAATTCGGGCGGCCCGCTGGTGGACGCCAAGGCCCGGGTGATCGGGATCAACAGCGCGATCCGGGCGGCCGACAGCGGCACCGGGGGCCTCGACGGCGGCGGCCAGGGCGGTTCCATCGGGCTGGGCTTCGCGATACCGATCAACCAGGCGAAGTGGGTGGCCGAGGAGCTGATCAACACCGGCCGGGCCGCCCACCCGGTCATCGGCGTCACGCTGGAGATGGAGTACGACGGCGACGGCGCCAAGGTCAGCGGGGACGGCCGGACCGGTGCGCAGCCGGTCACGCCCGGCGGTCCGGGGGCCAGGGCGGGCCTCCGGCCGGGCGATGTGATCACCCAGGTGGACGGGGCGCCGGTGCACAGCGGCGAGGAGCTGATCATCAAGGTCCGCGGCCACCGGCCGGGTGACACGCTCACGCTGACGGTCCAGCGGGGCGGCGCGGAGCGGTCCGTCCGGTTGACACTGGGTTCCTCGGGCGGGAGCTGATCGTTTGTACGGTGTTGGCACGGGCGACTCCCGCCCGGCGCCCGGGGCCAGGTACCGTGATAGGTGGCCTTGGCCCAAAGGCCCCCGAAGGCCGCGGATACCCCAAGGAGCTGCACGGTGTTCTTCGACATAGGACCCCTGGAACTGGTTGCTCTCGTGGTCCTCGCGGTCCTCATCTTCGGGCCGGACAAGCTGCCCAAGGTCATCCAGGACGTTACGGGGTTCATCCGTAAGGTCCGGGCGTTCTCCGACAGCGCCAAGGAGGACATCCGCAGCGAGCTCGGTCCGGAGTTCAAGGACTTCGAGTTCGAGGACCTCAAGCCGCGGAACTTCGTCCGCAAGCACGTCCTGGAGAAGGACGAGTACGGCCTGCGGGATCTCGCCGAGATCCGCGAGGGCTTCGATCTGAAGAAGGAGATGGCCGAGGTCACCGAGGCGGTCCGGGAGACCACCGCGACCCGCCCCGCGTCCGCCGGCGGCCCCCTGAGCCTCTCCAAGGAAACCCCGGCCGCGTCGGCCGGCCGATCGGACATGCTCAGCAAGAGCACCGACCCGTCCCGGCGCGAGCCGCCGCCGTTCGACGCCGACGCGACCTGAGTATTTCGTATGCCCGGCTGTGTTGACCTCACTGGCTATGCTCCCGGTGTCCGGGGTGAGGTCGCCTGAGGGGGGCGGGCCGCCCACGACGCAGGGCAACGAGGAGGCTCCGCGCAGATGGAGACGACGAGTCGGGCAGTCACCCGTGAGGTGTCCGCCGATACCGGCCGGAAGGTCGACGGCTATCTGCTGGCCGCATTCCCGTGGTACGGCCTCGATGAGGCGTTCACCGGACCACGCTGGCTGATGCAGGTCGGCTCGGCCGCGGACGGCACCGTCGAGCACGGCGCGACCGGCCACGGCGTGGAGCCCACGATAAAGGTGGAGAGCCTGGAGGACGAGCGTTTCGCGGTGGTGGTGACGGTCGCCAGCCGGCCCGTGCGGCGCAGCGCGGACGGCACCGGCGTCCTGGAGGCCACCTCGGTCTCGACGGCGGCCTGGCTCGCCGGTTCCGGTCTCCTCACCCACACCTGGCCGACCCAGATGGACCGGACGCTGCGCCAGGACTGGCTGGACCAGCAGACCACGATCGCCTGGGAGCTGGCCGACGACCTCGGTGAGGAGACCTGGAGCGAGCTGATGCTCCCGGTGGACGGGGTGCCGACGCCGTTCTGCTACCGGGAGTCCGAGTACGGCTGGGTGCTCGCGGGATCGCCGAATCAGGACGGGCCGGAGGCGGTGCACCTGGGCGCCTACGGGCGGGGGATGAGTGCGTACGGCCTGGGCTTCTCGGTGATCAAGGACCTGAGCTTCTACGGAGGCTGAGCGCCGGCGCGAAGAGGGGGGCGCGTGCACGATTTCGTGCGCCCTGTAGTGCGGCGCGCGCGACGTGCGCGAAAGGGCGGACCTCAGCGGATCCGCCCTTCCCGATGCCGTACGGGCCGGAGGCCGGCCCGCGGGCGTCTCAGAACTTGTTGCGCGGGGTGATCCCCAGCGACATGCCCGCGAGCCCGCGCTGACGGCCGCCCAGCTTGCCCGCGATGGCGCGGATCGCGGAACCGGCGGGGGAGTCCGGGTCGGTCAGCACCACCGGCTTGCCCTCGTCGCCGCCCTCGCGCAGCCGGACGTCGATCGGGATGGCGCCGAGCACCGGGACCTGGGTGCCGGTGGTCTTCGTCAGGCCCTCGGCGACCCGCTGGCCGCCGCCGGTGCCGAAGACGTCGACCATCTCGTCGCAGTGCGGACAGGGCAGTCCGGACATGTTCTCGACCACGCCGACGATCTTCTGGTGGGTCTGCACGGCGATCGAACCGGCCCGCTCGGCGACCTCGGCGGCGGCCTGCTGCGGGGTGGTGACCACCAGGATCTCGGCGTTCGGCACCAGCTGGGCCACCGAGATGGCGATGTCGCCGGTGCCCGGGGGCAGGTCCAGCAGCAGGACGTCGAGGTCGCCCCAGTAGACGTCGGCGAGGAACTGCTGGAGGGCGCGGTGCAGCATCGGGCCGCGCCAGACCACCGGGGCGTTGCCCGGCGTGAACATGCCGATCGAGATGACCTTCACGCCGTTCGCCGACGGGGGCATGATCATGTTCTCGACCTGGGTGGGCCGGCCGTCCGCGCCGAGCATCCGCGGCACCGAGTGGCCGTAGATGTCCGCGTCGACCACGCCGACCTTGAGGCCGTCGGCGGCCATCGCGGCGGCGAGGTTGACCGTCACCGAGGACTTGCCGACGCCGCCCTTGCCGGAGGCCACGGCGTAGACCCGGGTCAGCGAGCCGGGCTTGGCGAACGGCACCTCGCGCTCGGCGGTGCCGCCGCGCAGCGACGCCGCCAGCTCCCGGCGCTGCTCGTCGCTCATCACGTCCAGCTCGACCGAGGCGCCGGTCACCCCGGGAACCCGCGCCACGGCCTCGCGGACGTTGTTGATGATCGTCTCGCGCATCGGGCAGCCGGAGACCGTGAGGTAGACCACGACCGCCACCGAGCCGTCCGCGGCGATCTCCACCGATTTGACCATCCCCAGTTCGGTGATGGGGCGGTGGATCTCGGGGTCGTTGACCGTCGCGAGCGCCTCGCGGATCGCGTCCTCGCTCGGCGCGGAGCCGTCGGGGTGGGGCTTGTCTGTTGCCATGACTCGATCGTACGGCGGTTGAGGCCGCCTCCGGAAAGGCCCTCAGCGGTCGCGTTCGTCACGCTCCGGGCGTTCGCCGTCGGGCGTCCGCAGCTCCAGTTCCCGCAGCAGATCTTCGAGTTCGGAGCGGATCCAGTCGCGGGTGGCGACCTCGCCCAGGCCCGTCCGCAGCGCCGCGATCTCCCGGGTCAGGTACTCGGTGTCGGCGATGGAGCGCTCGTTCTGCTTGCGGTCCTGCTCGTGGGTGATCCGGTCGCGGTTGTCCTGGCGGTTCTGCGCCAGCAGGATCAGCGGCGCCGCGTACGACGCCTGGAGCGAGAGCGCCAGGGTCAGGAAGATGAACGGGTAGTTGTCGAACCGCAGGTTGCCGGGCACCGTCACGTTCCAGCCGATCCACAGGATGATGGTGACCGTCATCCAGACGATGAAGCGGCCGGTCCCCAGGAAACGGGCGATCTTCTCCGACAGCCGTCCGAACGCCTCCGGGTCGTACTCCGGGAAGAACGTCCGGCGCGGCACCCTCGGCAGGTCCAGCCGCACCCGCGGCCGCGGCTCGGGGCCCCGGGACCGCTCGCCGGTGCCGCCGCGGCGCACCGCCGAGGCGCCGTGCGGCCGGCGCTCCCTGGGGCTCTCCCGGTCCTCAGTGCCCATCTGCGGCCTGCCCCTGCGCCCCGCCGGTGCCGCCGCCGGGCGTACGGCCGTGCAGCCCGGCCTCCCGCCAGTCGTCCGGCAGCAGATGGTCGAGCACGTCGTCCACGGTGACCGCGCCCAGCAGTGCCCCGCCCTCGTCCACCACCGGCGCCGCGACCATGTTGTACGCGGCGAGGTAGCCGGTCACCTCGGGCAGCGGGGTGTCCGGCCGCAGGGCCGGCAGATCGGTGTCCACGATGAAGCCGACGAGGGTGAACGGCGGGTCCCGCAGCAGCCGTTGGAAGTGCACCAGGCCCAGGTACTTGCCGGTCGGCGTCTCGTCCGGTGGCCGGCAGACGTACACCTGGGCGGCGAGTGCGGGGGAGAGGTCGGGGTCGCGCACCCGGGCCAGGGCGTCCGCGACGGTGGCGTCCGGGCGCAGCACGATCGGCTCGGTGGTCATCAGGCCCCCCGCCGTCCGCTCCTCGTAGGACATCAGCCGGCGGACGTCCGCCGCCTCCTCGGGGCGCATCAGGGTCAGCAGCCGCTCCTTCTCGTCCTCCGGCAGCTCGGAGAGCAGGTCGGCGGCGTCGTCCGGGTCCATCGCCTCCAGGACGTCGGCGGCCCGCTCGTCCTTCAGCTTGCCGATGATCTCGACCTGGTCGTCCTCCGGCAGCTCCTCCATGACGTCGGCCAGCCGGTCGTCGTCGAGCGCGGCGGCGACCTCGGCGCGGCGCTTGGGGGAGAGGTGGTGCAGCACACCGGCCAGGTCCGCCGGGCGCAGCTGCTCGAAGGTGGCCAGGAGGTTCTCCGCGCCCTGCCCGTGCTCCTCCAGGGAGAAGCCGGTCACGGCCGACCACTCGACCGTCAGCACCTCGCCCTTGCGGCGCAGCGGCCCGCCCTTCCCGCGCCGGACGAAGACCTTGTCGATCTCCCAGTCGCGGCGGGCCGGCAGCTGGGTGATGCCGACGTCGAGCACGGTGACCTGCTCGCCGGTCTCGACCAGCCGCACCCGCCGGTCCAGCAGCTCGCCGAAGACCAGCGTCTCCGACGCCCGCTGTTCGAAGCGGCGCATGTTGACCACGCCGGTGGTGACGATCTGGCCGGACTCCACGCCGGTCACCCGGGTCATCGGGACGAAGATCCGGCGCCGGCTGATCACCTCGACGACCAGTCCCAGCAGCCGCGGTGGGCGGTCGCCGACCCGGAGCAGCACGACCAGGTCCCGCAGCCGCCCGACCTGGTCGCCGTTGGGGTCGAACACGGCGATGCCGGAGAGGTGGGAGACGAAGATCCGGGGAGTGACCACCGCCATGGAAAGCGCCGCCCTTCTCCCTTTCAGTCCGGATTGCTCAACTATCGACCTGAAAGCACCGTATTGATCCGGGTTCAGACTAACCCGTCGGGGTGGGCCGCGGCC
This sequence comes from Streptomyces sp. BHT-5-2, assembly GCF_019774615.1. Taxonomy (NCBI): domain Bacteria; kingdom Bacillati; phylum Actinomycetota; class Actinomycetes; order Kitasatosporales; family Streptomycetaceae; genus Streptomyces; species Streptomyces sp. BHT-5-2. The sequence continues at coordinate 2,673,145 of NZ_CP081496.1, forward strand.
CGGCGGGAACGGCCGTATGGTGGCCGCCCGGCATCCGGTCTCCGGCCCCCGGTGCCGCGGGTACGCTGCCGTGAGCTGTCGAGATCACCCGCATCAGGAGGCAGAGCCGACGTGAGCGCCATCCCCCCGGACCCCGCCCGCCGCCCCCCGGCCGGAACCCGCCGTACGGGGCGGGCGGGGCTGGTGGCGGCGGTGTGCGCGGCCCTGGCCGCGACCGTGGCGGGCTGCGCGGAGGACCCGGACGCCGGCACCAACGGCGTGGGCAAGCTGCCCGCCCCGCAGATCGCGGCCAAGGCGCGGGCCGCCGCCACCGGGGCCGACACCGTCCGGCTCGCCGGCAAGCTCGTCAGCCAGGGCGCGACCTACGCACTCGACATGCGGCTGGCCAAGGACGGCGCCCGGGGCCAGCTGACCACCAATGCCGCCTCGTTCCAGCTGCTGCGGGTCGGCAGCGCGCTCTATCTGAAGGCGGACGCGGCCTTCTGGGCCGGGGAGAAGGGCGTCGCCGGCTCCGGCAGCGCCACCAAGCTCGGCGGCAAGTACGTCAAGGTGCCCGCAGCCGACCCCGTCTACCAGCGCTTCAGCGGCTTCACCGACAAGGACACCCTGCTCGCCGGACTGCTCGGCCTGCACGGCGAGCTGACGACCGGCGACCACGGGACGGTCAACGGAGTCCGCACCGTCCAGGTCACCGCCGGCTCCGGCTCCGGCGGCACCCTCGACGTCTCCCTGGAGGGCACCCCGTATCCGCTGCGGCTGCGGCGCGGGGGCGGCACGGGGGAGCTGACGCTCGCCGACTGGGGCAAGAGCGTGGACCTCAAGGCCCCCGACCAGGGCCAGGTCGTCGACTACGGCCAGAAGATCACGCGCAGCGGCACGGGCGGTGGCGGCAGCGGCGGCTGACCGGCGCGGGCCGGGCCGCGCGGGCCGCGTCAGCCCTTGCGGCCCCGGCGCAGCAGCTTCGGCAGCGCGGCCGGCACCGGCCGGCGGGTGAGCGCCGGCGAGGGCAGCGGCGGCGCGGCGTGCGAAACGTCCGGCATCAGGCCGGGGCGCTGCTCCGCCCCGCCGGCCGGCGCCAACCGCAGCACGCGGCACTCCCGGGCCCAGCGCTCGGTGAGGTTGTCCGCGTCCGGGGCGTTGAGCCGCTTGCCCTTCAGCTCCTCGACGGCGGCCTGCCACTCCTCGCCGCCGGGCGGGAGTTCGCGGACCTCGGCCGGCCAGGCGACGAGCCGGCCGCCCTTGTCCTTGCTGCGTACGGTGACCGTCGCGGTGCCGCCGTCGACGAGTCCCAGCTCGGCCAGCGGCTGCTCGCCGGCGCCCCCGCCGACCAGGCAGGCCGCCCCGTCGTGCCAGACGTGCCACAGCGCCCGGGCCGGGCCGGTCGTGCCCCGCACCCAGATCAGACCGGACTTCTTCGTGGCCTCTTCGACGAGTGCCCGATCCAGCAGGCCCTGCGACACGGTCTCCTCCGTCATGGGCCTCAGCCTAATCGGCCCGACCACGGGCGCCGGGCGCGCCCGCACGCTGAGACGGGCCCCCGGCCGGAGCGACCGCCGACCGCCCCTACAGCCAGCCGTTCCGCTTGAAACCGCGGTGGATTCCGAAGCAGATGGTGACCGTGACCAGCATCATCGCCGGATAGCCGTACTTCCAGTGCAGCTCCGGCATGTACGTGAAGTTCATGCCGTAGATGCCGGCGATCATCGTCGGGACGGCGAAGATCGCCGCCCAGGCGGTGATCTTGCGCATGTCCTCGTTCTGTGCGACGGCGGCCTGTGCGAGGTTGGCCTGGAGGATGGAGTTCAGCAGGTCGTCGAAGGACAGCACCTGTTCGTTGACCCGCGCCAAGTGGTCGGCGACGTCCCGGAAGTACTTCTGGATGTCGCTGTCCACCAGCCGCATCGGGCGCTCGCTCAGCAGCTGCATCGGCCGCAGCAGCGGGGACACCGCGCGCTTGAACTCCAGTACCTCGCGCTTGAGTTGGTAGATCCGCCCGGCGTCGCCACCCTTCGCGGCCCCCTTGGTGCCGGTGCCCTTGCCGTTGGTGCCGGAGCTGAAGACGTCGATCTCCACCTCGTCGATGTCGTCCTGGACCGCGCCGGCCACCGCGATGTAGCCGTCGACGACCTGGTCGGCGATGGCGTGCAGCACCGCGGACGGGCCCTTGGCCAGCCGCTCCCGGTCCTCCTGGAGGCGGTGCCGCAGGGCGCGCAGCGAGCCCTGGCCGCCGTGCCGGACCGTCACGATGAAGTTCGGGCCCGTGAAGCACATCACCTCGCCGGTCTCCACCACTTCGCTGGTCGAGGTCAGCTCGGCGTGCTCCACGTAGTGCACGGTCTTGAAGACGGTGAACAGGGTGTCGTCGTACCGCTCCAGCTTGGGGCGCTGATGGGCGTGGACGGCGTCCTCCACGGCCAGCGGGTGCAGCCCGAACTCCTGGGCGATGCCGGCGAATTCGGCCTCGTTCGGCTCGTGCAGGCCGATCCAGACGAAGCCGCCCTCGTCCCGCACGTCGGCGATCGCCTCGGCCGGGGAGGGGTGCCCGTGCACCCGCCGGCCGTCGCGGTAGACGCCGCAGTCCACGATGGCGCTGTTGGCGCAGGCCGGGCCGCCGGATTCGGTGTGGTAGGGGGAGTCGTCACGGCGCCGGGCGGGACGGACGGCGGCACGCAGGTCGCGGATCATCGACATGGCAGGCTCCTTCGGGCCGGCCGTCAGCGGCGGCGCGCGGGCGCAACGCGGCCCGGAACGAGGACGTGCGCGGCGGGTGCTGCAGGCCGTACGTCCACAAAGCGGGCGGCGCTCGGTGCGGGGGCTGCTGACGGCAGTTCGCTGACATCACGGAAAGAAGAGTCGAAGGCGCTCTTCCGTCATCTGCGTCCGGAGCAAAAGAACTTCACGGTTTCGCCGCGGTGCGGCTGGGTACGGAAGCTCTCGGATCAGTAGGTTCGCGGTGCGAACGGGATGACGGGAGAACTGTCGGTACTGCACGGTCGACTCGGATCCACCGCAGCCCCACCTCCTCCGGCCGGTCCCCGCTGGGGGACGTTCGTCATTCCCTGACCAGACGGCAAGGCTATCAGCCGCCCGAACCGCCGGGGCTCCCCTTTGCCGGTTCGATACGAAGCGCACACCGGGGCGCCGACCGCGCGCACTTCCGGGGCGCAGGCGGACGGGCCCGACGCGGCACCTATGCTCGGCCCATGTCTGACGTTCTTGAGCTGGTCGAGGCCCGGTTGCGCACGGCGCTGGGCGAGCCCGACGCGCGAGCCGCCGTCACCTTCCTCGGCACCGACCGCATCGAGGTGCTGCGCTTCGTCGACGGCGATGTGCTCCGCTACGTCACCCTCGGGATGTCCGCCCAGCCCATGGCCGACCCCACCGCGGTGGTCGCCGACCCGCTCCGCGGCCCGCGGGCCGAACTGCTGCTCTCCGTACGGGCCGGTCGCGCGGATACCGACAAGGTGCTCCGCCCGCTCGCCGTCCTCGCCGCGTCGCCGCAGGTGGAGGGCGTGATCGTGGCGCCCGGGGCGTCGCTGGACGTGGGCGGGCCGCTGTGGCCGGGGGCGCCGTTCACCTCGGTGCTGGTGGCGGCGTCGGGCGGCCTCGTCGAGGACCTGGACCTGGGGGAGGCGGTGCCGCGCGGCGGCTCGATGAGGGGCGGTGGCCGGGCGACGGGCGGGACCGCGGACCCGGTGCGGTTCCTGCCGCTGCTGCCGATGACGCCGAACGAGGCCGCCTGGAAGCGGGTGCACGGCGCCGAGGCGCTGCAGGCGCGCTGGCTGGAGCGGGGCACCGATCTGCGCGATCCGGTGCGCGGGGGCGTGGCGCTGGACTGACCGGACGGCGCGGCACGGCTCGGCCCTTGCACTCCGCCCGCCGGCCAGGAGGACGGGGCGTCAGATTCCTTGCGGATTCTTTGCAGATCCCCTGCGCTGCTCGGGAGTTGGTGAAGGCCGGGCCCCGTTCTCGGTCGAGTGCCGGTGTGCCGACTCCTCGGCGCGGGGTCGGCGTCCGGCGGTGCCCGGCGGAGGCGTTCCGACCCTCACCCGAGGGCATATGGGTGTGCGCTGCAACTAGTTTTTTCGGGGGCATTCGGCGCGATGCCGGGAATCGGCCAAGTGTGCGGCCGGGTACGTGATTAGGGGCACACCGGTCGAGTGATCGTCCTTGACGGGACGGCGGCCACGGAGGACCGTTGGTCCTTATGAGGGGCGAACCCAGTTGCCCAAAGTGCGGAGGCCGGGTGCGGGCGCCCGGTCTCTTTTCCGATACCTGGCAGTGCGCCGCTCACGGCACCGTGCACCCGCTCCAGCCCGTCGTCCCGCCGAGCGTCGAGGCGCTGGGCGTCGTGGTGCACCGCGCGCAGGTGCCGGTCTGGATGCCCTGGCCGCTGCCGGTCGGCTGGCTGTTCACCGGCGTGGCCTGCGCAGGTGACGACCGCGGCGGCGGCCGGGCGACCGCCGTCGCCTGCTCCGGCCCCGGCCCCCTCGGCGGCCCCGGTGAGCTGCTGCTGGTCGCCGAGGAACTGGGCGTCGGGCTCGGTGCCCGCTATGCCGGTATCGACGGCCCCGACCCCGGCCCGCACCTCCGCGTCGACCGGCCGCCCAACGCCAAGGTGTTGGCCGCCGGCCGTCCGACCCCCATGTGGCAGGTGCATGGCGCCCCGGCCGATCGTGCGGTCTTCGCCGGTGAGGCCCGCGGGCTGTGGCTGTGGGCGATCGCCTGGCCCGAGCAGTCCGGGCTGCTGATGTACGACGAGCTGGTGCTGACCGACCTGCGGGAGGCCGGCGCCGAGGTGGACCTGCTGCCCTGCGGGGCGCTCTCGCCGAGGATCCTCAGCTGAGGAGGGCGGTGCGGCCGCGCTTCCCAGGGCTCGGGACGGCGTCCGGCGGGCGCATGTTCGGGCGCCCGGTATCCTTCCTGTAGTCCGTGGAAGTGCCCTGTAGTCCTTACGGTGCCCCGCGGTGCGGTGCCGCCCCGCCGGGGCCGCCGCCGTGTCCGTCCCGCAGCAGTCTGGAGTCCGTGCCGTGCGTATCGATCTGCACACCCACTCCACGGCATCCGACGGCACGGACACCCCCACCGAGCTGGTGCGCAACGCCGCCGCTGCCGGGCTGGACGTCGTCGCGCTGACCGACCACGACACCGTCGGCGGCCACGCCGAGGCGCGGGCCGCGCTGCCCGAGGGGCTGACGCTGGTCACCGGCGCCGAGCTGTCCTGCCGGCTCGACGGTGTCAGCCTGCACATGCTGGCCTACCTCTTCGATCCCGACGAGCCGGAGCTCGCCCGCGAGCGGGAGCTGGTCCGGGACGACCGGGTGCCGCGCGCCCGGGCGATGGTCGGCAAGCTGCGCGAGCTGGGTGTTCCGATCACCTGGGAGCAGGTGGCGCGGATCGCCGGCGACGGCGCCGTGGGGCGGCCGCACCTCGCCACCGCCATGGTCGAGCTGGGCGTGATCGGCTCGGTCTCCGACGCGTTCACCACCGAGTGGCTGGCCAACGACGGCCGGGCCTACGCGGAGAAACACGAGCTCGATCCGTTCGACGCGATCCGGCTGGTCAAGGCGGCCGGCGGGGTCGCGGTCTTCGCCCACCCGCTCGCCGTCAAGCGCGGCACCTGCGTCCCGGAGAGCGCGATAGCCGAGCTGGCCGCGGCCGGCCTCGACGGCATCGAGGTCGACCACATGGACCACGACGCCGCGACCCGCACCCGGCTGCGCGGGCTCGCCGCCGACCTCGGGCTGCTGACCACTGGCTCCAGCGACTACCACGGCAGCCGCAAGACCTGTCGCCTCGGCGACTGCACCACCGACCCCGAGATCTACGGGGAGATCACCCGCCGGGCCACCGGCGCCTTCCCCGTCCCCGGCGCGGGCGGCTGAGCCCGAGGCACCGGCCGCGCGGCCGCCCGCCGTACTGCGCGCTCCCGTGAACGGGGCGCGCCCCGGCACGCCTTCCCCCTTCTCCCCCTTCCCCCTTCTCCTCCCACGGGCCGGCCCGGCCGTGCCGCGTCCGGTCCCGTGCGCTTTCCCCCCTTCGTCCGTACCACCGCAAGGCCAGCACTGTGTTCGACGTCGCCGTCTTCAGTACCCTCTTTGTCACTCTTTTCGTGATCATGGACCCCCCGGGCATCACCCCGATCTTCCTCGCCCTGACCTCCGGCCGGCCGGCCAAGGTGCAGCGCCGGATGGCCTGGCAGGCCGCCACCGTCGCGTTCTGCGTGATCGCCGTCTTCGGCCTCTTCGGCAAGCAGATCCTGGGGCGTCTGCACATCTCCACGCCCGCGCTGATGATCGCCGGCGGGCTGCTGCTCCTGCTGGTGGCGCTGGACCTGCTGACCGGCAAGTCCGAGGAGCCGACCCAGACCAAGGACGTCAATGTGGCCCTGGTGCCGCTGGGCATGCCGCTGCTGGCCGGGCCGGGCGCCATCGTCTCGGTGATCCTCGCGGTGCAGCACGCGCAGGACGTCGCGTCCCAGGTCGCGGTGTGGTCGGCGATCGCGGCGATCCATGTGGTGCTCTACCTGGTGATGCGGTTCTCGCTGGTGATCATCCGCGTGATCAAGGACGGCGGGGTGGTCCTGGTGACCCGGCTGGCCGGGATGATGCTCTCCGCGCTCGCCGTGCAGCAGATCATCAACGGTGTGACGCAGGTGATCCAGAGCAGCTGAGCGGCTCCCGGCACGACAACGCCCCCGTACGGCCGTTCCGTACGGGGGCGTTCGCGCGTCGTGCTACGTCGTCTTCGTCACGTCGTCGTCCGGGCGCGGTCGGTGGTGTCGCTATCAGCTGACGGCAGCGGCGTCGGCCGGGCGGATGTAGATGCGCTGCCCTATGGCGGCGGCCTGCTGCACGATCTGGTTGACGGAGGCGGCGTCCACGACGGTGCTGTCCACGGCGGTGCCGTCGACATCGTCCAGGCGCATGATCTCGAAGCGCATAAGGGCTTCTCCCTTCGTCTGATCCTCCTGAGGAGAACTTCTTTGACAGGGATCCGCCCGGCTTCGTTGCCGGGCGTTCCGTAGGGCACAACGAGCCTACAGCTGAAATGATTCCCTACGCTAAGGAAATTTTTGCATGGTCTAAGCAATACCGGTGCGCGGACGCCCTCGGAACCGGTGCGAGAAACCCTTCTGCTTGTGCCGGCCGCACGCCCGCCGGAACAATGGACCCCGCAATGAACGACCTCCCGCCCCCGGGCACCACCGACCTCGCGGCGCTCGCCGCCGGCATCGAGCGCACCAACGAGCTGCTCACCAGGGTCCTGGCGGAGGTCGCCACCACGCCCTCCACCCACGCCGTCTTCGCCGACGCCGGATACGTCTACGCCGCCACCGGGCGGCTGGTCGCCGGCACGGAGGACCGCAGGGCGTTCGAGCTGGACGCCGAGGCACTCATCGAGGCGTTCATCGACAAGGCGCGGACGATCTTCCCGGACAGCCGGCTGCTGCGGGTCTACTGGTACGACGGCGCCCGCCGCCGGATCCACACCCAGGAGCAGCAGCGGATCGCCGAGCTTCCCGACGTCAAGGTCCGGCTCGGCAACCTCAACGCCCACAACCAGCAGAAGGGCGTCGACTCGCTGATCCGCACCGACCTGGAGTCGCTGGCCCGGCACCGGGCGATCACCGACGCCGTCCTGATCGGCGGCGACGAGGACCTGGTCTCCGCCGTGGAGGCGGCCCAGGGCTACGGCGCCCGGGTCCACCTGTGGGGCATCGAGGCCCCCGCCGGCCGCAACCAGGCCGAGCCGCTGATGTGGGAGGTGGACAGCGCGCGCACCTTCGACCTGGACTTCTGCAAGCCGTACGTCACCCGGCGGGCGGCCGGCGAGGGGGCCGAGCCCGGCAGCGGGGAGGGGCCGGTGCCGACCCGCGAGGAGGTCCGCTTCGTGGGGGCGCGGATCGCCGGCCAGTGGCTGTCGGAGCGCGGCCCGGCCTGGGTGGCCGATCTGCTGCCCGGCCACCCGTATCTGCCCGGCGGCGTCGACCAGGAGCTGCTCACCGCCGCGGAGGCGCTGCTGCGGCACTCGCTGCGCGGCCACGCCGATCTGCGCCGGGTGCTGCGCGACGGCTTCTGGGACCACATCCAGGGGCGCTTCTAGCCGGCGCCGCCGCCCGGCCCTCCGGGCGGCCGCGGGCCCGGGTCAGCCGACGTCGCTCCAGAAGCCGGCCAGGGCCTCGGCGGTCTTGTGCGGGCGCTCGGCGTTGGGGGAGTGCCCGGCGCCCTCGACGACCGTGCGCCGGGCCGACAGCCGGCGGGCCATCGCGTCCATCAGCGGCAGCGGCCAGGCGTAGTCGACCGTCCCGGAGACGACGTGGACCGGCAGGCCGGTGCCTGCCAGCTCGGCGACCCGGTCCGGCTCCGCCAGCATCTGCCCCCCGGTGGCGATCAGTTGCTCGGGGACGGTGTTCAGCCAGCGCTGCCGCAGGAACCCGGCGATCTCCGGGGACACCGCGTCGTCCGCCGCCTCCGGGGGATCCAGCGTCCGCATCGCCTCCCACACCCGCGCCATGCTCATCGTGCCGAGCGCGTCGATCAGCATCCGCACCCGGTGCTGCTGGGACGGGTCGAGGGCGGCCGGCCCGGAGCTGAGCGCGGTCAGCGAACGGAACGGCGCCGGATCGCGCAGCACCGCGGCCCGGGTGACCAGCCCGCCGAGGGAGTGCCCCAGCAGGTGCAGCGGACCGTCGCCCGGCTCCACCAGGGCCCGCGCCTGGGCCAGTACGTCCAGCGCCAACTCCGGCTGTGCGTAAGCCCGTTGGTCGCGCGGGCCGGGGGTCTCGTGCTGTCCGCGGCCGTCCACCGCGACCGCCCGGAACCCGGCCGCGGCGAGCGGCGCCAGCAGGGCGATGAAGTCCTCCTTGCTGCCGGTGAAGCCGGGGACGAGGAGGGCGGTGCCGATCGGGGCGCCGTCGGGCCGGGCGTCGTGCACGGCGAACCCGCCGCGCTCGGTGTCGAGCCGGTACGCACGGGCGCACGGCGGCAGTAGGAGGGTGGGCGGCCTGCTCATGGGGCGAGGCTATCGGGACGGCCGGGGAATTCCCTTACGGGAGGGCCTACGTGGGCCGGGGGCGGGAGGGAGGGCCCGGAACGCCGGCGACCCGGCGCCCGCACGAGGCGGGGCCGGGTCGTCGACTGCCGTCGGGCCGGACCGGATGCCGGTTCAGCTCCCGGTCGGTGCCTCGGCAACGACGGGCGCGACCTCAGCCGCTCCGGTGGAGCCGGTGCCTGCACCGGGCTTCTTGGCGACGCGCTTGCGGGTGCGCTTGGGCTTCTCCGCGGCGTCCGCCGCCTCCGCGGGGGCGGCCTCGGCGGCCTTGGCGGCGGCCGTCTTCCGCGTCCGCTTCGGCTTGGCGGGAGCCTCGGGGGCCTCCCCGTCGGCGGCCTCGGCCTTGGCGGCCTTGGTGGCAGCGGTCTTGGCGGCGGTGGTCTTGGCTGCTGCCGCCTTACGGGTCCGCTTGGGCTTCGCCGGGGCGGCGTCCGCGCCCTCGGCGGTCGCCACGGCGGCCTCCGCCGCGGGCTCGGCCGGGGTGTCGGCCGCGGGCTTGGCGGCGGCCGCCTTACGGGTCCGGGTGCGCTTCGGCTTGGCCGGCGCCTCGGTGCCCTCGGCCGTCGCCACGGCGGCCTCGGCCGCGGGCGCGGCCTCGGTCACGTCCGCGGCCACGGTCTCCACGGCTTCCACGGCGTCCGTCGCGGCCTGGGCGGCGCTACGGGTGCGGCGCCGGCGGGGCTTGGCGGCCGGGGCCTCGGCGGCCTCGGCGTCCGGACCGGCCGCGGGGGCCGGCACCGTTGCGGCCTCGGCGACCGCCTCGGCCACCGCGGCCTCACCGGCGGCCGTGGCCACCGCGCTCCGGGTGCGGCGCCGGCGCCGGGGGGTCCGCGGCGCGGTGGCGGCCTCGGTGCCCTCGGCCGCCTCCACCGCCGCTTCCGGCGCGTCCGCGCCGGCCTGCGCCTCCACCGGGGAGCCGCCCCGCGTCCGGCGCCGCTGGCGCGGCGTCCGGGTCCGCCGGGACTCCTCCCGGGACTCCTGCTCGGGCCGGCCCGAGCGCCGGCCGCGACCGCGGCCACCGGTCTCGCCGAGGTCCTCGACCTCCTCGGCGGCCAGCCCCGCGCGGGTCCGCTCGGCGCGCGGCAGCACGCCCTTGGTGCCCTCGGGGATGTGGAGCTGCTCGTAGAGGTGCGGCGAGGTGGAGTAGGTCTCCTCCGGCTCGTCGAACGGCAGCTCCAGCGCCTTGTTGATCAGCTTCCAGCGCGGGATGTCGTCCCAGTCGACGAGGGTGACCGCGGTGCCCTTGGCGCCCGCCCGGCCGGTGCGGCCGATGCGGTGCAGATAGGTCTTCTCGTCCTCGGGCGACTGGTAGTTGATGACGTGCGTGACGCCCTCGACGTCGATACCGCGGGCGGCGACGTCGGTGCAGACCAGGACGTCGACCTTGCCGTTGCGGAAGGCGCGCAGTGCCTGCTCGCGGGCGCCCTGGCCGAGGTCGCCGTGGACCGCGCCGGCCGCGAAACCGCGCCGGGTCAGCTGGTCGGAGATGTCGGCGGCGGTCCGCTTGGTCCGGCAGAACACCATCGCCAGCGCGCGGCCCTCCGCCTGGAGGATGCGGGCCACCATCTCCGGCTTGTCCATGGAGTGCGCACGGTAGACGTGCTGGGTGATGTTGGCGACCGTCGCGCCCTGGTCGTCCGGGGCGGTGGCGCGGATGTGCGTCGGCTGCGACATGTAGCGGCGGGCCAGCGAGATGACCTGGCCGGGCATGGTCGCCGAGAACAGCATGGTCTGGCGCTTGGCCGGCAACAGCTGGATGATCTTCTCGACGTCGGGCAGGAAGCCCAGGTCGAGCATCTCGTCGGCCTCGTCCAGGACGAGGGTGCGCACCCGGGCCAGGCTGAGCTTCTTCTGGCCCGCGAGGTCGAGCAGCCGGCCGGGCGTGCCGACGACCACGTCGACGCCCTTCTTCAGCGCCTCGACCTGCGGCTCGTAGGCCCGGCCGCCGTAGATCGCCAGGACCCGGACGTTGCGCACCTTGCCGGCGGTCAGCAGGTCGTTGGTGACCTGCTGGCACAGCTCACGGGTGGGCACGACCACGAGGGCCTGCGGCGCCTCGGTCAGCTGCTCGGGCGTGGCCCGGCCGGCCTCGACGTCGGCGGGTACGGTGACCCGCTCCAGCAGCGGCAGGCCGAAGCCGAGCGTCTTGCCGGTGCCGGTCTTGGCCTGGCCGATGACGTCGTTGCCGGAGAGGGCGACGGGGAGCGTCAGCTCCTGGATGGGAAAGGGGTGGACGATGCCGACGGCTTCCAGGGCCTCGGCGGTCTCGGGGAAAATCCCGAGCTCTCGGAACGTCGTAGACAGAATCTTGCCTCTTCTGTGAGACGCGGTGGGAGGCGGCGAAGGGGGTCGTACCGCGCCTTCGTACGGGTTCGTACGGCGCCGGCCTGACGGGCCGGACGGGCGCGGGACCACTGCCGTCGCTCAGGCACTCCCGCCGCGAGCGGTGTCCCTCCTGCTGTGCGTATGTCTCGTACGCGCCGCGGGGGAGGGCGGTCGGTTGGAGCCGATCGGGCCACCGACCGGGCATCCGCTTTCGTGGAACGACCCACCGATACTCGGCGGGTCCTTTAGCACTGTACCCCGGATGTCGCGTGCGAATCCGAAGGCGTGTATGAGTGAGGAATTCATCACGGCGCGCCGCACCGCTCCCGGCGATCACACCGACGGGTGAGCGGGCCGTGGCTGACCAGGGCCTTCCGTGGCCCCTCGGGCGGGCTATTGTGCGGTCATGGAGACGCCTGACAACGCCGCTGCCGACGCCCAGGAACACACCGGAATCGCCGCCCAGGACTGGGATCGGGCATCCGCCGACCCGCAGTACCGGGCCGCTGTGATCGATCTGCTCGGCGCCCTCGCGTACGGCGAGCTGTCCGCCTTCGAGCGGCTGGCGGAGGACGCCAAGCTCGCCCCCACCATGGACGACAAGGCCGAACTGGCCAAAATGGCCTCGGCCGAATTCCACCACTTCGAGCGGCTGCGGGACCGGCTCGCCGAGATCGAGGCGGAGCCCAACGAGGCGATGGAGCCGTTCGCCGCGGCGCTGGACGAGTTCCACCGCCAGACCGCGCCGTCGGACTGGCTGGAGGGCCTGGTCAAGGCGTACGTCGGCGACTCGATCGCCAGTGACTTCTACCGCGAGGTCGCGGTCCGGCTGGACTCCGACACCCGCGACCTGGTGCTCGCGGTGCTGGACGACACCGGCCACGCCACCTTCGCGGTGGAGAAGGTCCGGGCGGCCATCGAGGCCGAGCCGCGGGTCGGCGGACGGCTGGCGCTGTGGGCCCGCCGGCTGATGGGCGAGGCGCTCTCGCAGGCCCAGCGGGTGGTCGCGGACCGCGACGCGCTCTCCACGATGCTGGTCGGCGGGCTGGCCGACGGCTTCGACCTGGCCGAGGTCGGCCGGATGTTCTCCCGGATCACCGAGGCGCACACCAAGCGGATGGCGGCGCTGGGCCTGGCGGCCTGACGCCGGACGGTCAGGCCGTCCGGTGGCCCTTCAGCGGGGCGGCCGGGCGGCGGACGCGGCGGCGCGGCGGGCGGACCAGCACCGAGAGCAGGGCGGCGCTCACGGCGAACGCGGCGACCATCACCTGGACCGGATGGCCGGGACCCAGGATCGAGCGGGTCAGCAGCGCGCCGAGCAGCGCCGCGACCGGGCCCGTGGCCAGCGTCAGGGTGTGGTCGGGGAACCGCTCGGGCAGCCGGCGCCGTGCGGACAGGGCGATGGCGAATCCGACGATCACGGCGCCGAGCGCTTCCCAGATCATGCTGTTCCCTCCCGCGTGACGAGGCCGATCAAACAAACAAATCGGTCGTAGGCGGTCGTACCCAGGGGCCGCCGGCAGCAACCCTCCGGCGGGGCCCGCTTGTCCGGTCAGCGTGCGCCCTCGCCCGGCCGCCGGGCAAGGGAATTCGGACGACGGAATTCCGTTGCCCCGCCGGAACCGGCGCCGGGGCTCCGGCCTCCGGGCTCTGACGAGGCAGACGACGCAACACAACAGGGCGGCGGCCCGGGGGAAGTTCCCGGGGCCGCCGCCCTGTGTCGATCTCGGTGCCGGCGCCGATGCGCCGACGGGCCGCTCAGGTCGCGCCGAAGCCGACCCGGCGGATGCTCGGCTCGCCGATCTCCACGTAGGCCAGCCGGTCCGCCGCGACGAGGATCTTGCGACCGTGCTCGTCCACGAGGCTCAGCAGCTCCGCCTTGCCGGTCAGCGCCTCGCTCACCGCGCGCTCGACCTCCTCGGCGGACTGCCCGCTCTCCAGAACGATCTCGCGGGGCGTGTGCTGCACGCCGATCTTGACCTCCACGGCTTCTGTCCCTCCGATGATCCGGGTCCCCCAGCGTCGGCTGGGGGAGGGTGCGCGGCCAGGCGCGCGGTACGCAGCAAACATTAGCCCGGTACGGGGACGGACAGGACGTCACCGACCACGCCAGCAGCGAACACGCTCAGTGTGTGTCGCTGCCGTGCAGGGGGAATCCTGCGATGCCCTTCCAGGCGAGCGAGGTCAGCAGCTGCACCGCGGTGTCCCGCGGCACCTCGCTCTCCGAGGACAGCCAGTACCGCGCCACCACCTGGGAGACCCCGCCCAGGCCCACGGCCAGCAGCATCGACTCGTCGCGCGAGAGCCCGGTGTCCTCGGCGATCACCGCGCTTATCGCCTCGGCGCACTCCAGCGACACCTTGTCCACCCGCTCGCGGACGGCCGGCTCGTTGGTCAGGTCCGACTCGAAGACCAGCCGGAAGGCGCCGCCCGGGTCCTCCACGTAGGCGAAGTAGGCGTCCATGGTGGCCGCGACCCGCTGCTTGTTGTCGGTGGTCGACTCCAGCGCCGTGCGCACCGAATGCAGCAGCGCCTCGCAGTGCTGGTCGAGCAGGGCGAGGTAGAGCTCCAGCTTGCCGGGGAAGTGCTGATAGAGCACCGGCTTGCTGACGCCCGCCCGCTCGGCGATGTCGTCCATCGCGGCCGCGTGGTAGCCCTGCGCGACGAAGACCTCCTGGGCCGCGCCCAGGAGCTGGTTGCGCCTGGCTCGGCGTGGCAGGCGTGTGCCCCGCGGGCGCGCCGCCTCGGTCTGCTCGATGGCGCTCACGCTGCCTCCCAGTGATCGTTCCGTTCGCGGGCCGTACAGGATGGTGCACCGCGGCCGTCATCGTACTTTTGGGTAACGGGGCTGTGCGCGGTCCGCGGCGAGAAATTCTGCCCCGCACCGCTTGCCGAAGCCGACATAACGTCCCAGGTCATCGGTATTCGTCTTCGTTGAGCTCGACGACCCGGGCCTGTTCGGCGCGGTCCGCCTCATTGGCCGAGAAGTCGCCGCCGGTCATCGTGTCGTCGCGCTGCGGCGCGAGGTCGGCGTGCTGCTCGGCGGCGTCGGCCTCCGGCGCTTCCACGTCGAACGGGCCGGCGGCCGGGGCTTCGGCTGCTTCCTCGAAGGTGTCGGGGTCTGTCGGGTCGACGCGCATGATGGCTCCCTTTCCGATGCTTTCCGGGGCCGTGGCCCGCCGTGGGCGGCCGCCCTAGCTACGAGCCTAGGAGAGCGGTTGCGGCAGCGCGATGCGGTGTGTGACCGCGAACACACAATCGGGGGCGTGATCGTCTCGTAACATCGACAGCATGTCTTCGACCGAGCCGCCGGACACTGCGACCGCCGCCGCTCTCCCGGTGCCGCCGGCCGGACCCGGCGCCGCGGACTCCGTGGACGAGGTGGTCGACTGGGTGTCGCTGGGCTCGCCGCCGCGGCTGACGATGGCGGTCCGCAGCCCCGCCGCGGAACCGGCCGGCGGCCCCGGGAGGGACCGCGAACCGGCGCTCTACGTCCACGGTCTGGGCGGCTCGTCCCGCAACTGGTCGGCACTGATGCCGCTGCTCGCCGACCGGCTGGCCGGCGAGGCGGTCGACCTCCCCGGCTTCGGCGAGTCGCCGCCGCCCGACGACGGCAACTACTCGGTCTCCGCACAGGCCCGCGCGGTCATCCGGCACCTCGACGCGGCCGGCCGCGGCCCCGTCCACCTCCTCGGCAATTCCATGGGCGGCGCGACCGCCACCCGGGTCGCCGCGCTGCGCCCGGACCTGGTCCGCACCCTCACCCTGATCTCGCCCGCGCTGCCCGAACTCCGCCCGCAGCGGACGGCGGTGCCCACCGCGCTGCTCGCGGTCCCCGGCGTGGCCCGGCTGTTCGGCCGGCTCACCCGCGACTGGACGCCCGAGCAGCGCACCCGCGAGGTGCTGGCGCTCTGCTACGGCGACCCGGCCCGGGTCACCCCCAAGGGCTTCGAGTCCGCCGTGGAGGAGTACGCCCGACGGCTCGAACTCCCGTATTTCTGGGAGGTGATGGAGCGTTCGGCGCGCGGCGTGGTGGGCGCCTACACCCTCGGCGGCCAGCACGGTCTGTGGCGTCAGGCCGAACGCGTCCTGGCGCCCACGCTTCTCGTCTACGGTGGACGCGACCGCCTGGTCTCCGTCCGGATGGCACGGCGGGCGGCCGCGGCGTTCCGCGGCTCGCGGCTGCTGACACTTCCGGAGGCGGGGCACGTGGCGATGATGGAGTATCCCGAGGCAGTGGCCCGGGCCGTCCGTGACCTGGTCGGCTCCGTCGCGGCCCGGCCGGCCGGGGCCGGGAGCTGACGGCCCCGTGGGACGACACAGCCGCCGGGGCGGGCCGCAGCGCCCGGCCCCCGAAGCAGCCGGGGCCACCGGAAGCACGCCGCGGACCCCGGGGACGGGGCGCCGCCGCCGGATGACCGGGCCCGCCGGGACCGCCGTCCCGGAGGGCGGCGGAGCGGTCCGCGGCGGCCATCCCGAACAGCACGAGCCGGGCGGCGCCTGGGGCGCGGTCCCGCCGTCGGGCGAGCCCTCGGCGCCCGCGCCGAGGGTCCCCCGCCCCAGGGCCGCCGAGCCCGGTGCACCCGCTTCCGGCGGCACGCCGCCCTTCGGCACCCCGACCGGTGCTCCGGCCGCCGGTACGCCCGCGTTCGGTACGCCCGCGTCCGGCGTGCCGATGGTCTCGCCGGCGGACGACCCGGGGCCGCGCCGGGAGTATCTGGAGGCGTTCGACGGGAACTTCGACGGGAACGGGCCCGGCGCCGGGGCGGACCGGTCGGCCCCGCGGGGCGCTGCCGCTTCCCCGGCAGGCTTCCCGGACGACGGCGCCGCGGGTCTCCTCGACGGTGCCTCCGGAGGGGCCTTCGCAACCCGTCGGCCCGCGGGCGGGGCCGACGGGTTCCCGGCCGACGTCGAGGAAGGGGCCGGTGACCGCGAGGCGGCCGGGCCCGGGGCGCGGGGCGCCCGCAAGGGGCACCGGGCGCGGACCCTCACGGGTGCGGCGGCCGCGGCGGTGACCACCGCCCTCGCCGTCGTCATCGCGGGCCAGGTCGCCGACCAGCACCGGGCCGACGGCGGACCGCAGGCCCGCAGCGGCGACGACCGGACCGACGGCGGCACCGACCAGGCGTCGCGCTCGCAGACGCGGAGCGGCCAGGACGCCAAGCCCGCCGACTACGCCACGCAGATGGCCGAAGTCTTCCCGCTCGACCCGCAGTTGACCGCCAGCGGCCGCTTCCGGCCCGTCGGCGGCGACGCCGAGGCGCCCGGCCACGGCAAGGTGCTGCGCTATCGGGTGGACGTCGAGGAGGGACTGCCGCTGGACGGCGCGCTGTTCGCCGAGGCGGTCCACAAGACCCTCAACGACGACCGGAGTTGGGCGCACGGCGGGCAGCGGACCTTCCAGCGGGTGGGCTCCGGCGCCGCGGACTTCGTCATCTCGCTGGCCAGCCCCGGGACCACCGCCAAGTGGTGCGCCAAGTCCGGCCTGGACACCACCGAGGACAACGTCTCCTGCGACTCGGCGGCCACCCAGCGCGTGATGATCAACGCCTACCGGTGGGCGCAGGGGGCCAGGACCTACGGCCCCGACAAGATGCTGGCCTACCGACAGATGCTGATCAACCACGAGGTCGGGCACCGGCTCGGCCACAACCACGAGGTCTGCTCGCGCCAGGGCGCACTGGCGCCGGTGATGATGCAGCAGACCAAGTTCCTCACCACGGACGGCGTCACCTGCCGGCCCAACTCCTGGCCCTATCCGACCGGGCACTGAGCCGGGGCGGCGCGGCGCCCGGCGCCGATCCGCAGGTCGCGCCGGGTGAGCGGGCCCTGAGGGCCGCCGCCGGGCGGCCGGACCACCCCCGCCCAACGGCCCCATAGCGCGTCGAAACGCCCCGAGGGGTGGAAAGTCGCGCGTGTTCACCCCTTCCGGTGGCGCGATGGACAACCGTCCATCGCGCGACCTGCCCCTTTGCGTAGCTTCTTCCTGCAGGTGGCGGGGGTCGTGCCGCGCCAGGACGCCGATATGGGAGGACGGGGGTGCCGTCGTGCGCATTGGACTGCTCACCGAGGGTGGCTATCCCTACGCGTCCGGTGAGACGCACGGCTGGTGCGACCGCCTCGTACGCGGGCTCGCCGGCCACGACTTCGCGCTCCACGCCCTGACCACCGACCCCCGCCAGGACGCCCGCGGCCCCGTGGCGCTGCCGGTCAACGCCCGGCTGGCGGGCCGGGCGCCGCTGTGGGGCGAGGCCCCGGGGGCGCTTCGGCGGGCCGGCGGCCGCCGGGCCCGGCGGCGCTTCGCCGAGCACTTCGGCGAGCTGGTCGCGGCCTGCGCGACGCTGCCGGCCGGGGAGCGCGCGGCCGCCGCCGAGGCCACCGCGGACGGACAGGCGGACCGTTTCGCCAGTGGTCTCTACGGGCTCGCCGACCTCGCCCGCGACGGCGCCCCGCTGCCCGCCCTGCTCCGCTCCGAGGAGGCCGTCCGCGCCCTGGAGGCGGTCTGCCACGGCCCCGGCGCGCCGTCCGCCGTCCGCGGCGCGCAGGTCGCCGACCTGTTGGCGGCCGCCGCGGAGCTGGAACCGGCGCTGCGTCCGCTGTCCCTGGACTGGTACGGCGACGCCGGGCTCGCCGGGGTCGACCTCTGCCACGCCGTCGCGGCCGGCACCGCCGCCCTCCCGGGGCTGCTGGCCAAACGCTTCTTCGGTATCCCGCTGCTGGTCACCGAGCACGACGTGCGACTGCGCGAGCGCTATCTCGCCCATCCCGCCGTGCCGCGCCCCGCGCCCGTCCGCGCCCTGCTCGCCGCCTTCCACCGCGCCCTGGCCGCCGAGACCTACGCCCGGGCCGCGCTGATCACCGCCGGCGGTGCCCGGGCCCGCCGCTGGCAGGAGCGCTGCGGCGCGGACCCGGCCCGGTTGCGCACGGTCCACCCGGGCATGGACGCGGGCCCCTTCGAGGCGGTCCCGGACGCCGCGCCGGACGACTCCGTGACCCTGGTGTGGACCGGCGCCATCGCCCCGGACAAGGACCTCGTCGGGCTGCTGCACGCCTTCGCCGCCCTGCGCAGGGACGTCCCCGCCGCCACCCTCCGGATCGTCGGCGGCCCCGGCGACGACCCGGAGGCCGCCGCCTACCACGCCCAGTGCCGGGCGCTGGCCGCCCAGCTCTTCCCCGACGAGGCCGCCGACACCCGAACCGCCGGGGAGAACCCGGTCAGCTTCGAGGAGATCGGCGGCCCGGCCGCGCCCAGCGCGGCGGACGTCCTCGCCTCCGCGGCGGTGGTGGTGCTCTCCAGCGCGGTGGAGGGGTTCCCGCGCTCCCTGGTGGAGGCGATGTTCTGCGGCCGCGCCACGGTCTCCACCGACACCGGCGCGGTCTGCGAGGTGATCGGCGGCACCGGCCTGGTGGTCCCGCCGCGCAACCCGCGCGCGCTGGCCGACGCCTGCCGGGCGCTGCTCACCGACCCCGAGCGGCGCGCCCGGTTGGGCGCCGCGGCCCGCGCCCGGGCCCTCGAACTCTTCACCGTCGAGCAGAACATCGCGGCATTTCGTGGCATCTACCTGGAGCTGATCGCGCAGACGCCGGACGCGCCGGCCGGGCGCGGCGGCATGGCGGCCGGGGGCGGGGGCCCGCGGCTCTTCGCCCGGCCCGCCGAGCGCCGGGTGTCCGGCGGGCCGGTCCCGGCCGGCGCCGGCCGCACCCCCAGCTGGGCCCGCGCCGAACGGGCGGACGGGCCGGCCGATCGGGACCGGCGCACACGGTACGGGGCGGCCGACGAAACGGCCGCCGGGCAGGTGCGGTGAGGGTGAGGGAGACGACAGTGGTGACTGCCGTGCTGGACGTGCTCTGTGCCATGGGTGTGGTGGGCGCGGCCCTGGTGACGGGGATGGCGGATGTGGCACACGAGGGGAGTTGGGCCAGGGGGTGGACGGGCGGCCGTCCGCGGATCGGGCGGGTCCCCCGCACCGGCCGTCGGCCGCCTCTCCACGGCCGCTGTGCCGACGGCGGCTGTCCCCGGGGCCGGGGGAGAGGGGGCCGCGCATGACCGCCCCCGAGAGCGGCACCGCGGTCCCGCCCGCCAGGCCGGTCCGCCGGCACGGCCCGGCCGACCCCGTAAAGATTCTGATGCACCGTCACCGTGACTTGTGCGAACGGGCGGTGGACCCGCTGGAGATCGCCGCCGGCCTGGAGGCGCACGGCGTCACCGACCGCGCCGCCGCCCGCTTCCGGCATCGCGACGTCTTCTCCCTGGCGGAGGAGCTCTACGCCCGCGTCCCGCGCGCCGACGACCCGGAGCACCGTACGCCGGAGGAGCCGGCCGACGCCGCCGAACCGGATCCGGAACCGGAACCACCGGGCCCCGCGCCCGGCGCCCGTTCCCGGGCCGCCCGCGGCGCGGTGCAGCTGCTCCCCGGCGCCCTCGGCCTGGCCACGGTCGCGGCCCACGTCGCGGTCCTGGCGCCAACCCCCCGTGCTCTCCGGGCGGTTGACGCGGCCGGGCTGCTGCTGACCGTTCTCGCGCTGCGGTTGGCCCTCCGGCACGGGCCGCTGCGGCTGTGGCGCGGCCCCGGTTCCCGTACGGCGGCGACGGCGGCCTTCTGGACGGTGGCGTACGCGGTCCTCGGTGACTGGCTGCTGGCGCAACTCCTCTCCGGCGGGCCCGACGTGCCCGGCCCGCTCCCGCGGCCGGCGGTCGCCACCGCCGTGGCCCTGGCCTGTGCGCTCGCCCCGGCGGCCGGCTGCGCCCACTGGTTCGCCCGGCGCGCCCGGCACCGGGTGGCCGCCAGCCGCGGCCTAGCCGAACTCGCCTCCCGGGTACGGCCGTTGCTCATCGCCGCGACGCTGCTCTTCCTGGTCGCCGCGGCGGCGCTGGCCACCGGCGCCCACCTCCTCCTCGGCCGCACGGGGAGCCCCGGCGGCCGCTGCGCGATCCCGGCGGCGGCCGCCCTGGCGGTGCTGCTCTTCCTCGCCCGGCTGCTCGCGGTCCACGGCTTCCCGGCGGCCGCCGCGGTCGGGCTGGGGAGCGCCGCGGCCCTGGAGGCGGTGGCGCTGGCCCTCGTCCTGGCCGCCCGGTTCCCCCGGCTGGCGCCGCTCGGCAGGCCGGTGGAGGTGCTGGTCACGGTCGCCGGACCGGCGGCGGTCCCCGCCGTCGCCTGCGCGGCCGCCGCGCTGTGCCTCCTCGTCCGGGGCCTGCGGGCGCTCACCGACGCCTGCGCGCACCAGCCCGGGCCCACCGACGTGGGAGAGGTGTGCCGGCCGAGACGAAACCCACCGGCACGCTCCCCTCGATCGCCATGAGGAGTCGACCCTTGGCCTCTCCCTCAGCCGAGGCAGGGGGATTCTTCCCTCGCGGGTTGACCTTTCTGCTTCACGGCCTGTCGCCGACCCGCATCAACGGCAAGGGGCGGTGTGCCGTCCACCGGTCTTGCACCAGCTCCACAGACCTGACTTTCCGCCAGCCCGGCGGTGGGCCCGGCCAACTTGGCTTTCGCCGAGCGGGCGCACCGCTCGTACCCCGCGTGAGCGCGGGGGTATCCACGGAGGAACCACGATGAACTTCCACCCGATCACACCGCACGCGCGCAGGGGGGCCGCACGATGAGGGTGCTGCTCATCGGCGCCAACGGGTACCTCGGCCGCTATGTCGCCGACCGCCTGCTCGCCGACCCCGCCGTCCAGCTCACCGCCCTCGGCCGGGGAGACGACGCCGACGTCCGCTTCGACCTGGCCACCGGCAGCCCCGGGGCGCTCACCCGCTTCCTGGACGCGGTGCACCCCGGTGTGGTCGTCAACTGCGCGGGCACCACCCGCGGCGGCGCCCGGGAGCTGACCCGGCACAACACCGTCGCGGTCGCCACCATCTGCGAGTCGCTGCGCCGCAGCGGCTGCGGCGCCCGCCTGGTGCACCTCGGCTGCGCCTCCGAGTACGGGCCCTCGCAGCCCGGCTCGTCCACCGCCGAGGACGCGGTGCCGCGCCCCGGGGGCCCGTACGGCGTCAGCAAGCTGGCCGCCACCGAGCTGGTGCTCGGCTCCGGGCTGGACGCCGTGGTGCTGCGGGTCTTCTCGCCGGTCGGGCCGGGCACCCCGGCCGGGTCGCCGCTGGGGCGGCTCGCCGAGGCGATGCGGCGCGCGATGCAGTCCGGGGACAACGAGCTCAAGCTGGGCGGTCTGGGCGTCCAGCGGGACTTCGTCGACGTCCGGGACGTGGCCAGGGCGGTGCACGCCGCCTCGCTGTCCGCCGCCCAGGGCGTGGTCAACATCGGGACCGGGCGCGCGGTGCGGCTGCGGGAGGCCGCGTCGGTGCTCGCCCGGGTCGCCGGGTTCGGCGGCTCGCTGCACGAACTCGACTCCCCGCCCGCCCGGTTGGTGATCCCGGCCCCGTCCTCCGAGGGGCACACGGGGGCCGCGCCGCCCACCGCCTACCCGTATCCGGACGGCTGCGGCACCTGGCAGCAGGCCGACGTCCGCACCGCCCGCGACCGGCTCGGCTGGCGGCCGCGGATCGGCCTGGAGGAGTCCCTCGCCGACATCTGGATGGAGGCCGCGTGCCGCATCTGAGCGCCTCCCTCCCGACCGCCGCCCGTGTCCGTGAGACGGGTGTCCGCATACTGGGACGCACGGATCGGGCGCGGTGGCCCGCCGCCCGGCGGTCCGCCGGTGCCGGGAAGTCGCTGCCCGGTCACTGGGACGATTTCGTCTCGCACATCGGACCGGGTGTCTCGGAATGAAGAAGGGCGTGGCAGTGTTACGGGGAGAACCCTCTCCGCCGTTCCCGGTTCCGGCCGGAGCGGGGGAAGCCCATCGAGACCGATCAACGGAGTCCCCGTGTCGCTGCCACCCCTGGTCGAGCCCGCTCCGGAGCTCACCGTCGACGAGGTCCGCAGGTACTCCCGCCACCTGATCATCCCCGACGTCGGGATGGACGGGCAGAAGCGGCTGAAGAACGCCAAGGTGCTGTGTGTCGGCGCCGGCGGCCTGGGTTCGCCCGCGCTGATGTACCTGGCCGCGGCCGGCGTCGGCACCCTGGGCATCGTGGAGTTCGACGAGGTCGACGAGTCGAACCTGCAGCGCCAGATCATCCACAGCCAGGCCGACATCGGCCGTTCCAAGGCGGCCTCCGCCAAGGACACGGTGCTGGGCATCAACCCGTACGTCACGGTCAACCTCCACGAAGAGCGCCTGGACTCCACCAATGTCATGGAGCTCTTCGCCCAGTACGACCTGATCGTCGACGGCACCGACAACTTCGCCACCCGCTACCTCGTCAACGACGCCTGCGTGCTGCTGAACAAGCCGTACGTCTGGGGTTCCATCTACCGCTTCGACGGCCAGGCGTCGGTGTTCTGGAGCGAGCACGGCCCCTGCTACCGCTGCCTGTACCCGGAGCCCCCGCCGCCGGGCATGGTCCCGTCCTGCGCCGAGGGCGGCGTCCTCGGTGTGCTGTGCGCCTCCATCGGCTCCATCCAGGTCAACGAGGCCATCAAGCTGCTCGCCGGCATCGGCGAGCCGCTGGTCGGCCGCCTGATGATCTACGACGCACTGGAGATGACGTACCGTCAGGTCAAGGTCCGCAAGGACCCCGACTGCGCGGTCTGCGGCGAGCACCCCACCGTCACCGAGCTCATCGACTACGAGGCGTTCTGCGGCGTGGTCTCCGAGGAGGCCCAGGAGGCGGCGGCCGGTTCGACGATCACTCCGCGGCAGCTCAAGGAGTGGATCGACAACGACGAGAAGATCGACATCATCGACGTCCGGGAGCCCAACGAGTTCGAGATCGTCTCGATCCCCGGCGCCCGCCTGATCCCCAAGAACGAGTTCCTGATGGGCACCGCCCTCCAGGACCTCCCGCAGGACAAGAAGATCGTCCTGCACTGCAAGACCGGCGTCCGCTCCGCCGAGGTCCTCGCGGTCCTGAAGTCCGCGGGCTTCGCCGACGCGGTGCACGTCGGCGGCGGCGTGATCGGCTGGGTCAACACCGTCGAACCGGAGAAGCCGGTGTACTGAGGCGGCGCAGCCGCCCCCTGAAGCCTGAAGGCGCCGGTCCGTGACGTACGGACCGGCGCCTTCACGCATGCCGGCGTCGCTGGCGCGGGGCCGGTGTCAGATCTCGCCCTTGCGGCTCAGCAAGTTGAAGGCCATCCAGCCCGGCAGCACCGGGAGCCAGAAGACCATCAGCCGGAACAGCAGCACCGCCGGCAGCGCCGTCTCGGCCGGCAGTCCGCCGAAGGTCAGCGCGGTGATCAGGGCGCCTTCCACGGCGCCCACGCCGCCCGGTGTCGGCGCCGCCGAGCCCAGCGCGTTGCCCGCCAGGAAGGCCACCGCGATACCGGCGTAGCTGATCTGGTCGCCGCCGCCGAACGCCCGGATCGAGGCGTCCAGGCACATCACGTTCGCCCCCGTCAGCAGCAGCATCCCGCCGATGCCGGTGACCAGCTTCCGCGGCCGCTGGAGGATGTCCAGCATCCGCGGCACCACACCGGCGAACAACGACCGGATCCGGGTCACCACGAAGTTCCGCAGCGCCGGGACCGCGGTGACGACCAGAACCAGCACCGCCACCGTCAGCAGACCGGCGATGACCGTCCGGGACGGCGAGATCTGCGGGGCGTGCTCGGTGCCCGTCAGATAGCCGAACACCAGCAGCAGCAGGATGTGGCTGCCCAGCCCGAACAGCTGGGACGCGCCGACGCTCGCCACCGCCAGGCCGGGGCGCACCCCGGCCCGCTGGAGGAAGCGGGTGTTCAGCGCCACCCCGCCGATCGCCGTGGGCGCCACCAGCTTCACGAAGTCGCCCGCGACCTGCGCGAGCAGCGTCCGCAGGAAGGAGACCTTCTCGGTGACGAACCCCAGCAGGCTCATCGCCGCCGCGACGTACGTCAGTCCCGAGAAGAACGCCGCGACCAGCACCCACACCCACCGGGCCTGGTTGATCACATCGCCGAGGTTGAAGTTGGTGAGCTGCGACAGCAGCAGATACGCCGCGAACGCGCCGGCGATCCAGCTGATCAGGATGCGGGGGCTCAGCCGCTCCAGTTTCGCCGGTTCGATCACCGCGGTCGGCCGGATCAGCAGGACCTGCCGGCGGATCTGGGCGAGCAGATCCTCCTCCAGCGCCTCCTCCGACGCCTCCTCCAGGGCCCGCTTCTCGGCGGTCTTCTCGGCGTTCCGCACCGCCCGCTGCGCCTTGCGGTCCTGGGGGCGGTTGGCCTCCCGGGCCTCCCGCGCCTCCTTCGCGGCCTGCGACGCGGCCAGCACCGCCTCCCGCTCCCGCTTTGCCCGCTCCCTGGCCAGATGGCGCAGGGTGGCCCGGGTGGTGCGGCTGAGCGCGATCGGCTGGAGCAGCGGCAGGCTGTCGGCCACCGCGTCCGGGCCGAGCACCTCGACGGCCGCGGCGACCGCCCGCTCGGCACCGACCCGCAGCCCGCAGGTGGCGAGCAGTTGGGCGATGTCCATCCGCAGCACCACGTCGCCGGCCGCGATCTCGCCGCCGCGCAGGTCGGTCAGCACGATGTTGCCGGAACGATCCACCAGCAGGGCGTCCCCGACCAGCCGCCGGTGCGCGATCCGGCGCGACTGGAGCGCGGCCACCTGGCGCCAGGCGCTGTGCATCAGCTCGTCGGTGATCTCCTCGTCGGCCAGCGCGTCGAAGCTGCGGCCGCCGATGTGCTCGTAGACCAGCATCACCGCGTCGGGGCCCAGCTCGGAGGTGGCGATCAGCTTGGGGGCGTTGGCCCCGGCCGCGATCGCCGCGTAGGCCAGCAGCGCCTCCTGCTCCAGGGCCTGGCGCAGCGACTGCAGACTGCGGCGCTGGTTGATCCCGCGCAGCGACAGCCGCCGCCACACCCGGTAGAAGAAGCCCTGCGCCTGCTGCTCGCGGTCGACGACCGTGACGTCGATGGGCGGGCCGTCCTCCAGGGTGACGAGGTAGCGGCGGCCCCGGTCGGCGTGCTCGGGGTTGTTGGTGTCCTCCGCGCGCATCGCGCTGACCGGCCGGAAGCCGACCCGGCGCAGGCCCGCGAGGAGGTTCTGGCCGGTGGGGCGGACGTTGGGGGAGCCCACGGCGTAGAGCGTGCCGAAGGCGACGGTCCAGCCGATGAGGACGGTCACCACGATCGCGAACGGGGTGGTGTACCGCCCGATGAGCACCGCGAACGCGTCCAGCAACAGGACGCACCACATCGCCACCCGCCAACGGGGCCGCCGGGACATCCCCACCGCCGTCATATAGGCGATCACCGGCGCCAGATAACTGTGCACCGGCGGGGAGAGCGCCCCGTTGGCCAGCGGCTGGGTGAGCGCGCTGCGGATCGAGGCGGGGGCGCCCTCGGCCACCCACAGGTCGGTGGCGAGTGACACCCCGTGCGCCAGCACGGCGGCCAGCACGCCGTCCGCGATCCGCAGCCCGTCCCGTTTGATCAGGCGCTCCACGGCGTAGGCCACCGGCACGATCAGCACCAGGACGCTGGACGCCAGCCCCGCGAGGTTGATCAGCAGCGGCGGCGCCGCCCCGGCACTCTGCCCGATGTCGTTCTTCAGGCCCTGGGTGGTGCCGTGCGCGAACGTCGCCAGCGCCAGCACCAGCGCGATCCCGGCGATGCCGAGCAGCAGCCGCAGCAGGTCGGCGGGGCGGTGCACCCGCGCGGGCAGCAGCGGCTCGTCCACCGCGAGCCGGTCGACGTGGAACTCGCCGGTGTCCTGGGGGACGCCCTCGGGGCGGCGCGCACCGGTGCGGGGCGCGCCGTCGGCGGTCTTGTGGTGCTCCAGCGGGGGCTCGTCCGGCGGCTGGTCGCCCTGGTCGCTCTCCGTGGTCCGCCGCTCGGGCTCCTGCCGCTCGGGTGGCTCGGGCGCCGCGGGCCGGCCCGGCCTCGCGGACGCCTCGGGTCGTTCGGCCTTCTCGATCGTGCTCGCCTTTTCGGTAGCGGAAGCCGTCGCCGGCGTCCGTTGCTGCTTCCCCTGATCCGCCGGCCGCGGCCCCTGCGGCTGCGCGGTCCCCGCGGTCGGTCCCGGGGCGGTGCCGGCTGCCAGCACATCAGGGGCGCCCGCCTCCCGTGGAGGCGCCGCACCCTGCTGTTCGGCCGTCTCGTCTTGATCTCGTATCACCAGTCACCGTCCGGAAGATGGTGGCACGGCCATCCGGTCCGAGGAGGCATCAGGGTGCATTTGGGGGCAGCGGGAAGCGGAACCGCGGCCCCCGCACACGGTCTCCGCCCCCTCAGGGGCTGCCCCGGCCGGCACGGGACCAGGCGTCCAAGCCCATTGTCGGTGCTGTGCGGCAGGATGGACCGAATGAAGGGGACCGGAGACACGGAGAGTGCCGGCGCCGCCGGCGACCGGGCCGCTCCTGACGGCCCGGTGGAGGCCGCCGTGGAGCTGCCCGACTACGCCGAGCGGGTCCTCGGCGTCGCCGAGCTGATCCCGCCCGGCAAGGTCATGACGTACGGGGACGTCGCCGAGTGGCTCAAGGACGAGGAGGACCCCCGGGGGCCGGCGCCGGGCGGCCCGCGGCAGGTGGGGCGGGTGATGGCTCTCTACGGCGGGGCCGTGCCCTGGTGGCGGGTGGTGCGCGCGGACGGCGTCCTGCTCCCCGGCAGCGAGCTGCGCGCCCTGGCCCACTACCGTGACGAGGGCACGCCGCTGAGGGGCGCCCCGGCGGCGTCCGAGGGCCACATACCGAGGATCGACATGCGGCGGGCGCGCTGGGACGGCGACGACGGGGGGCGGGGCGCGCCCTAGGGGCGGACGCGCGCTTTCAGGGTCGGGCCCCGTCCGGGGCGTCCCTGTCCGGCCTCCCGACCCGGTACGGTCGGAGACCGCCTTCCCGGATGCGGCCCGCGGCCGACGCCGGGACGGCCCGGGGCCCCGAAGGCCCGTCGGCCCGGCGGTCCCGCAGGCCCCGGCCGGCACCCCCGCACCACCACCCGCACCTCCCTCCCAGGACCGGCGATCCACGTGAGTTCCTCCCTTCCGGCCGTTCCGCCGGCGCAGCCCCGCGAGGCCGCGCGGCGGGACGCCCCCGGCGCGTACCGCCTGGTGCGCACCCCGCCGGAGCGGACCGCGCCCCCCGTCCTGGACGCCGGGCAGCGCGCCGTGGTGGCACACCGGGACGGCCCGCTGCTGGTCCTCGCCGGCCCCGGCACGGGCAAGACCACGACCCTGGTGGAGTCCGTGGTGCGCCGCATAAGGGACGGGGGCGACCCCGAGCGGATCCTCGTCCTCACCTTCAGCCGGAAGGCCGCGGTCGCCCTCCGCGACCGGCTGGCCGCCCGCCTGGCCGACCACGGGGACGCCCCCGCGCCGTCCGCCGGGTGCCGGCCGGGCGTCCCTCAGGCCACCACCTTCCACTCCTTCTGCTACGCCCTGGTCCGCGCCCACCAGGACGCCGACCTCTTCGCCGACCCGCTGCGGCTGCTCTCCGGCCCCGAGCAGGACCTGGTCGTCCGCGAGCTCCTGGAGGGCCAGGCGGAGCTGGCCGGCGACGGACGCGCCCGGGTGGGCTGGCCGGACGAGCTGCGGGCCTGTCTGACCACCCGCGGCTTCGCCGACGAGGTCCGCGCGGTGCTCGCCCGCAGCCGCGAACTGGGCCTGGGCCCGGACGCGCTGGGCGCCTTCGCCCGCCGCACCGGCCGCCCGGACTGGCAGGCCG
This sequence comes from Streptomyces sp. BHT-5-2, assembly GCF_019774615.1. Taxonomy (NCBI): domain Bacteria; kingdom Bacillati; phylum Actinomycetota; class Actinomycetes; order Kitasatosporales; family Streptomycetaceae; genus Streptomyces; species Streptomyces sp. BHT-5-2. Next base: position 2,701,169 of record NZ_CP081496.1, read on the forward strand.
CGGCCGCCTTCCTCGCCGAGTACCTCGACGTCCTGGACGCCCAAGGGGTGCTGGACTACGCCGAGTTGGTGCACCGTGCGGTGCTGCTGGCCGAGCGCCCGGAGGCCGCCGCCCGGCTGGCCGGCGCCTACGACGCGGTCTACGTGGACGAGTACCAGGACACCGACGCCGCCCAGGTGCGGCTGCTGCGGGCGTTGGCCGGCAACCGGGGCGCACCGGCCGCCCCCGGTTCCCCGGGCCGTACACTGCTCGCCTTCGGTGACCCGGACCAGTCGATCTACGCCTTCCGCGGCGCCGACGTCAACGGCATCCTCGACTTCCCGGACACCTTCCGGCGCGCCGACGGCACCCCCGCCCCGGTGGCCGTCCTGCGCACCTCCCGCCGGGCCGGCGCCGACCTGCTCGCCGCCACCCGGCAGATCACCCGCCGGATGCCGCTCACCCGTCTTCCGGCCGACGCGGTCCGCGCCCACCGGGAGCCGGCGCCCGTAGGGGACGGCGGCCGGGCCGAGGTGTTCACGTACCCGACCCCGGGCGCGGAGCTGGACAACATCGCGGACCTGCTGCGCCGCGCCCACCTGGAGCAGGGGATGCCCTGGCGCGAGATGGCCGTCCTGGTCCGTGCCGGCGGGCGCTCGATCCCCGCCGTGCGCCGGGCGCTGACCGCCGCCGGTGTCCCGCTCGACATCGACGGCGACGACCTGCCGCTCCGCCACGAACCGGCGGTCGCCCCGCTGCTGACCGCCCTGCGGGTGGCCGCGGGGGCACCCGGCGCGCCCTCCGCCGGCCGCGGCACACCCACCGGGACCCCTGACGCGCCGGACCCGCACGAGGGAGGCCCCGACGGCCCGGAGGACGCCCTGGACGACGGCCCCGCGGACCCGTTGGACGCTGCCCCGACCGACGCCCCGGACGAGGCCCGGGGCGACACCCCTGACGGCGCCCCGGCCGACGCGCCCGCCGCCCTCCGGATCGACCCCGAGACCGCCGTCGACCTGCTGACCTCCCCCCTGGGCGGCATGGACGCCGCCGACCTGCGGAGGCTGGGCCGGGCGCTCCGCGAGGAGGAGCGGGCCGCCGGCCGCGCCCTGCCGCCGCCCTCCGACGAGCTGATCGCCCGCGCGCTGGCCGAGCCCGAGCGCCTGGTGGCCCATGACCCCCGTTACGCCCGCGGCGCCCAGCGGCTCGGCCTGCTGCTGCGCAAGGCCCGGGAGCTGCTCGCCGGCGGCGGGACGGCCGAGGAGGCGCTGTGGGAGCTGTGGGACGGCACTCCCTGGCCGGGCCGGCTGGAGCGGGCCGCCCGGCGCGGCGGGGCCGCCGGCCGCAACGCCGACCGGGATCTGGACGCGGTGGTCGCGCTGTTCGAGACCGCCGCCCGCGCCGAGGAGCGCACCGGCGGCCGCGGCGCCCTGAACTTCCTGGAGGAGCTGGACGCCCAGGACATCGCCGCCGACACCCTCACCCGCCGTACGGTCCGCCCCGACGCGGTGCGCCTGATGACCGCGCACCGCGCCAAGGGCCTGGAATGGCGGCTGGTGGTCGTCGCCGGAGTCCAGGAGGGCCTCTGGCCCGACCTGCGCCGGCGCGGTTCGCTCCTGGAGGCGGACCGGATCGGCCGGGACGGTCTGGCCGAACCGCTCACCCCGGGCGCCCTGCTCGCCGAGGAGCGCCGGCTGTTCTATGTGGCGGCGACCCGGGCCCGGGAGCGCCTGGTGGTCACGGCGGTGAAGGCCGCGGCCGAGGACGGCGACCAGCCGTCCCGGTTCCTGACCGAGCTGGGCGTCACTCCCCAGGACGTCACCGGGCGCCCCCGCCGCCCCCTGACCGTCGCCGCGCTCGTCGCCGAGCTGCGGGCCACCACCGTCGACCCGGAGGCGTCGCCGGCGCTGCGCGACGCCGCCGCCCGGCGGCTGGCCGGACTGGCCGCCCTGCGCGACGACGACGGGCACCCCCTGGTGCCGGCCGCCCACCCGGACAGCTGGTGGGGCCTGCACGAGCCCACCCACAACACCGTTCCGCTGCGCGACCGCGACCACCCCGTACTGCTCTCCGGCAGCGCCCTCGGCCAACTGGCCGACGCCTGCGCCCTCCAGTGGTTCCTGGGCCGCGAGGTGAAGGCCGACGCCCCGGCCACCGCCGCCCAGGGCTTCGGCAACGTCGTCCACGTCCTCGCCGACGAGGTCGCCTCCGGCCGCACCCCGGCCGACCTGTCCGTCCTGATGGCCCGGCTGGACTCGGTGTGGGACGCGCTCGCCTTCGACGCGCCCTGGAAGTCCCGTCAGGAGAAGGACAGCGCCCGCGCCGCCCTGGAGCGCTTCCTGCGCTGGCACGTCATGGAGCGCGAGACGCTCGGCCGGGACACCGTCGCCACCGAGCACGGCTTCGACGTCACCCTCGAAGCCGGCGCCTACGAGGTCCGCATCCGCGGCAGCATGGACCACGTCTCGCGGGACGCCCGGGGCCGCGCCTACGTCGTCGATTTCAAGACCGGCAAGCAGAAGCCGACCGGTCCCGAGGTCGCCCGCCATCCGCAGCTCGCCGTCTACCAACTCGCGGTCCGCGAGGGCGCCCTCGACGACGCCTTCGGCGGCGACCGGCCGGAGCCGGGCGGCGCGGAACTGGTCCACCTGCGGCTGGGCGCGCCCCGCAAGGAGGGCGGCGACGCGCTGCCGGCCGTCCAGGCCCAGCCCCCGCTGGACGGCGACTGGGTCGGCGAGCTGCTCGCCACCGCCGCCGGCCGCGTCCTGGAGGAGCGCTTCACGCCCACCACCGGCGCGCACTGCACCCACTGCGCGTTCCGGGCCTCGTGCAGCGCCCAGCCGGAGGGCCGGCAGGTCGTGGAGTGACCTCCATCCGCCCGTGCCCCCGCTGACCTGCACGGATAGCGCTCGCGCGGGGAATGTCGGTGGCGGCCGTTACGGTGGCGGTTGTGTCAGCTCGTATCACCGACCCCGAGCAGCTCAAGCAGCTCCTCGGCATCCCGTTCACCCCGGAGCAGACGGCGTGCATCACGGCCCCGCCCGCCCCGCAGGTCATCGTGGCCGGAGCCGGTTCGGGCAAGACCACCGTGATGGCCGCGCGGGTGGTGTGGCTGGTCGGCACCGGCCAGGTCGCCCCGGAGCAGGTCCTCGGGCTGACGTTCACCAACAAGGCGGCCGGCGAGCTGGCCGAGCGCGTCCGCGCCGCCCTGCTGGCGGCCGGTGTCGCCGAACCCGGTCCGCCCGCCGGCCGCCCGACCACCGCCCCTTCCGGAGGCGCTGCGCGCCACCCCTCCGAGGGGCCCGCGGATGCCGTGGGCGCCGAGCCGCCCCTCGGCGAGCCCCGGATCTCCACGTACCACGCCTTCGCCGGCCAGCTCCTGAAGGACCACGGCCTGCGCATCGGCCTGGAGCCCAGCGCCCGGCTGCTCGCCGACGCCACCCGCTTCCAGCTGGCCGCCCGCACCCTGCGCGCCGCCCCCGGCCCCTATCCGTCGCTGACCACCTCGCTGCCCACCCTGGTGGAGGACCTCCTCGCCCTGGACGGCGAGCTGGCCGAGCACCTGGCCGAGCCGGCCGCCCTGCGCGCCCACGACACCGCCCTGCTCGCCGCCCTGGAGGGCGCCAAGCTCAGCAACGCCGACCTGCGCAAGGTCCCCGAGGCCGCCCGCGGCCGGCTGGAGTTGCTCGACCTGGTCAGCGCCTACCGCCGCGAGAAGCGCCGCCGCGACCTGCTGGACTTCGGCGACCAGATCGCCCTCGCGGCCACCCTGGCCACCACCCGCCCCGAGGTCGGCGCCCTGCTCCGCGACGAGTTCCGGGTCGTCCTCCTCGACGAGTACCAGGACACCTCCGTCGCCCAACGGCTGCTGCTCTCCGGCCTGTTCGGCGCCGGCGGCACCGGGGCCCCCACCGGGCACGCCGTCACCGCCGTCGGCGACCCCTGCCAGGCCATCTACGGCTGGCGCGGCGCCTCCGTCGCCAACCTCGACGACTTCCCCGCCCACTTCCCGTTCGCCGACGGCACCCCCGCCCGCCGCTTCGCCCTCAGCGAGAACCGCCGCAGCGGCGGCCGCCTGCTGGAGCTCGCCAACCGCCTCGCCGCCCCGCTGCGCGCCATGCACGCCGGCGTCGAGGCGCTGCGCCCGGCCCCCGGCGCCGAGCGGGACGGCGTGGTCCGCTGCGCCCTGCTGCCCACCCAGGCCGAAGAGCTCAGCTGGCTCGCGGACTCCGTCGCCCACCTCGTCCGTACCGGCACCCCGCCCGGCGGGATCGCGGTCCTGTGCCGCACCGCCGCCGACTTCGCCCGCATCCAGGGCGAGTTGGTCGCCCGGGACGTCCCGGTGGAGGTCGTCGGCCTCTCCGGTCTGCTGCACCTCCCCGAGATCGCCGACCTGGTCGCGGTCTGCGAGGTCCTCCAGGACCCGACGGCCAACGCCTCCCTGGTCCGCCTGCTGGTCGGCCCCCGCTGGCGGATCGGTCCCCGCGACCTGGCCCTGCTGGGCCGCCGGGCCCGTGCCCTGGCCCACACCTCCCGCGGCGGTTCCGCCGAGGACGACCCCGAGCGGCGGCTCGCCGAGGCCGTCGAGGGCGTCGACCCGGCCGAGACGGTCTCGCTCGCCGACGCGCTCGACACCTTCCTGGAGTCCGGCGGCGCCGACGACGGCCTGCCGTTCTCCCCGGAGGCCCGGGTCCGCTTCGCCCGCCTGGCCACCGAACTCCGCGACCTGCGGCGCTCGCTCGCCGACCCGCTGATGGACGTGCTCCACCGGATCCTCGCCGTCACCGGCCTGGAGGTCGAGCTGTCCGCCTCGCCGCACGCCCTGGCCGCCCGCCGCCGGGAGACGCTGGGCACCTTCCTCGACCTCGCCGCCGGGTTCGCCGCCAAGGAGGGGGGCGCCGCCCTCGACGGCGAGGCGACCCTGCTGGCCTTCCTCGGCTTCCTGCGCACCGCCGTCCAGTTCGAGAAGGGCCTGGACAGCTCGCTCCCGGGTGGTGAGAACACCGTCAAGGTGCTGACCGCCCACAAGTCCAAGGGCCTGGAGTGGGACGTCGTCGCGGTGCCCGGCCTGGTGACCCGGCAGTTCCCCAGCGAGCAGGCCCGCGAGTCCTGGATCGGCCGCGCCAAGGTGCTGCCGCACGCCCTGCACGGCGACGCCGCCACCCTGCCCGAGGTGGCGGAGTGGACCGCCCGCGGGGTCAAGGACTTCAAGGAGGCGATGAAGCAGCACCAGGAGACCGAGGAGCGCCGCCTCGGCTATGTCACCTTCACCCGCCCCCGCTCCCTCCTCCTCGGCTCCGGCCACTGGTGGGGCCCCACCCAGAAGCGCCCCCGCGGCCCGTCCGCCTTCCTGACGGCGCTGCGCGAGCACTGCGAGGCCGGCCACGGCGAGATCGAGTTCTGGGCCGATCCGCCCGAGGAGGGCGCCGAGAATCCGGCCCTGGCCGCGTCCGCCGCCGAGCAGCCCTGGCCGCTGCCGCTGGACCCGGCCGCCATGGCCCGCCGCCGCCGGGCCGCCGATACCGTCCGCGCCCACCTCGCCGCCCACGCCGCGCCCGGCGTCCCCGCCGTCCCCATCCCCGCCCCGTCCCCCGCGTACGACCCGGAGTGGCCGCCGCCACCGGCCGACGACGAGGACTGGTCCGCCGTCCACGAGGAAGCGCCCCACGACCCGTACGACGACCCGTTCCACGACGAACCCCCGTACGCGGACGCCCCCTACGGCGGGCCCGCCCCCGATGAACCTCCGTACGACGAGCCTCCCCAGGACGAGGCGTTCCACGAGGGAGCGCCCCACGACGGCGCGTCCCGCCGCGCTGCCCCCTTCGCCGCCTCCGGTGCCCCGGCCCCCCGCCTCATCGCCCAGCGCTCCGCCGAGCCCGATCCGGCAACCCTCGCCGCCGGCCCCGGCCCTGCTCACGCCCCCGCGCCCGCCGGCCCGCCGGGACAGGAGCCCCCGGCGCTGCTCCCCGAGGAGCGCCGCACGGCGGCGTCCTGGGACCGCGATCTGACGGCGCTCGCCGCCGAGCTGCGCAGCTCCCGCGCCCGGGTCCGCGACGTCCCGCTGCCCGCCTCCCTCACCGCCACCCAGCTGCTCCACATCGCCGCCGACCCGGACGGCTTCGCCCGCGAGCTGGCCCGCCCGATGCCGCGCCCGCCGCAGCCCGCGGCCCGCCGCGGCACCCGCTTCCACGCCTGGGTCCAGTCCCGCTTCGAGGGGCTCCCGCTGCCGCTGCTCGGCCCCGACGAGCTGCCAGGCGCCGAGCCCGGCGAGGCCGCGGAGATCGCCGACGAGCAGGACCTGGCGGCCCTGAAGGAGGCGTTCGCCCGGACCCCGTACGCGCGCCGTGCCCCGTTCCGGGTGGAGGTGCCGTTCCGGATGACGCTCGCCGGGCGGGTGATCCGCGGCCGGATCGACGCGGTCTATCGGGAGCCCGGCCCGGACGGCGACCGCTTCGAGATCGTCGACTGGAAGACCGGCCGCAACCTCCCCTCGGGCGCCGGCGGCGCGGACCCGCTCCAGCTGGCCGTCTACCGCCTGGCCTGGGCCGAGCGCCACGGCCTGGCCCCGTCCGAGGTCGGCGCCGCGTTCCTCTTCGTCCGCACCGGCGAGGTGGTCAGACCGGCCCGCCTGCCGGGCCGCGACGGGCTCGAACGGATCCTGCTGGGCGAGACCCCCGGCCGGTATCCTCCGGAAGGCCGATAGGCTCGGGCGTATGAGCACCACCTCGGACAACGCCGTCCGCGCGTACATCGCCACCCACCGCGACGCCTTCCTCGCCGACCTCGTGGAGTGGCTGCGCATCCCCTCCGTCTCCGCCGACCCCGGCTGCGCCGCCGAGGTGCGCCGCAGCGCCGAGTGGCTGGCCGGCAAGCTCGCGGAGACCGGCTTCCCGGTGACCGAGGTGTGGGAGACCGAGGGCCTGCCCGCGGTCTTCGCCGAGTGGCCGGCCGACGACCCGTCCGCCCCGACGGTGCTGGTCTACGGCCACCACGACGTCCAGCCCGCCGCCCGCGAGGACGGCTGGCACACCGACCCGTTCGAGCCGGTGACCGCCGACGGCCGCCTCTACGCCCGCGGCGCCGCGGACGACAAGGGCCAGGTGTTCTTCCACACCCTGGGCGTCCGCGCCCACCTGGCGGCGACCGGCCGCACCGCCCCCGCCGTCAACCTCAAGCTGCTCGTCGAGGGCGAGGAGGAGTCCGGCTCGCCGAACTTCCCGGCCCTGATCGCCCGCCACGCCGACCGCCTGGCCTGCGACGCGGTGATCGTCTCCGACACCGGGATGTGGTCCGAGGACACCCCCACGGTCTGCACCGGCATGCGCGGCCTGACGGACTGTCAGATCGATCTGCACGGCCCCGACCAGGACATCCACTCCGGCTCGTTCGGCGGCGCGGTGCCCAACCCGGCCACCGAGGCCGCCCGCCTCGCCGCCGCGCTCCACGACGACGACCGCCGGGTCGCCGTCCCCGGCTTCTACGACGGCGTGATCGAACTCACCGAGCGGGAGCGCGAACTCCTCGCCGAGCTGCCCTTCGACGAGCAGCGCTGGCTGCGCACCGCCCACTCGCACGCCCCCCTCGGCGAGGCCGGCGCCACGACCCTGGAGCGCATCTGGGCCCGCCCCACCGCTGAGGTCAACGGCATCGGCGGCGGCTATCAGGGCCCCGGCGGCAAGACCATCGTCCCGGCCTCCGCCCAGCTGAAGCTCTCCTTCCGGCTGGTTGCCGGCCAGGACGCCGAGGCGGTCCAGCAGGCCGTCCGCACCTGGGTCGCGGACCGGCTCCCGGCCGGCATCCGCCACGAGATCACCTTCTGGGGCGCCACCCGCCCCTGCCTGACCCCGCTCGACCACCCGGCGCTCCAGTCCGTCGTCCGCGCCATGGGCCGGGCCTTCGGCACCGAGATCCGCTTCACCCGCGAGGGCGGTTCGGGCCCGGCCGCCGACCTCCAGGACGTCCTCGGCGTCCCGGTCCTCTTCCTGGGCATCTCGGTGCCCTCCGACGGCTGGCACGCGCCGAACGAGAAGGTCGAACTCGACCTGCTGATGAAGGGCGTCGAGACCGCCGCGCACCTCTGGGGCGACCTGGCGGACACCTGGCGCCCGTCCTGACCCGCGCGCACCGCCGTACCGCTCCGCGCTCGCACGCAGCAATCACCCACGCCACAGGGGGAGTTGGAAACAGCAGTGACCACCTGGACCGACCACACGGCCGACCGGCCGATCACCTTCAGCGCGCCGAGCGGAATCGACCGCTCCGCCCATCACCGTCTCGACGAGGCATGGCTGGCGGCGGCCTGGAGCCACCCGACGACGCGCGTCTTCGTCGTGTCCGGGGGCCAGGCGCTGATCGACGACACCCCCGACGGCCGCACCGAGCTGATCATGACGCCGTCCTTCGAGGCGCCGCTGACCGAGGCCCACCGGTACTACCTCGGCACCGACGACGACGGCGTCAGCTACTTCGCCCTCCAGAAGGACTCGCTGCCCGGCCGGATGGACCAGTCCGCCCGTGCCGCCGGCCTGCGCGAGGCCGGCCTGCTGCTCTCCCCCCGGGACGCCGGCCTGCTCGTCCACGCCGTGGCGCTGGAGAACTGGCAGCGGATGCACCGCTTCTGCTCCCGCTGCGGCGAGCGGACGGTCATCGCCGCGGCCGGCCACATCCGCCGCTGCCCGGCCTGCGGCGCCGAGCACTACCCGCGCACCGACCCGGCTGTGATCATGCTCGTCACCGACGACCAGGACCGCGCCCTCCTCGGCCGTCAGGTGCACTGGCCCGAGGGGCGCTTCTCGACCCTCGCCGGCTTCGTCGAGCCGGGCGAGTCCATCGAGCAGTCGGTCGCCCGCGAGGTCTTCGAGGAGGCCGGGGTCGTCGTCGGGGACGTCGAGTACGTCGCCAGCCAGCCCTGGCCCTTCCCGTCCAGCCTGATGTTGGGATTCATGGCCCGCGCCACCTCCTCCGAGATCCGGGTGGACGGCGAGGAGATCGAGGAGGCCCGGTGGTTCTCCCGGGACGACCTCGAGGCCGCCTTCGCCTCCGGTGAGGTCCTCCCGCCCTACGGCATCTCCATCGCCGCCCGCCTCATCGAGAGGTGGTACGGCAAGCCGCTGCCCAGGCCGTGACCCCTGGGGCCCCAGGACAGGACGGGGCCGTCGGCCGGCTCCCTCACGGACCGGCCGACGGCCCGGCTCTGCGCGGTGCGCCCGGCCCTCAGGCCGCGGCGACCTTCTCCTTGACCTGAGCCAGGGACGGGTTGGTCAGCGTCGTGCCGTCGGCGAAGAGCACGGTCGGCACCGTCTGGTTGCCGCCGTTGGCCTTCTCCACGAACGCCGCGGACTCCGGGTCCTGCTCGATGTTGATCTCGGTGTAGGCGATGCCCTCGCGGTCCATCTGGCTCTTCAGCCGACGGCAGTAACCGCACCAGGTCGTGCTGTACATCGTCACAGTGCCCGCCATGCGTCCCAGGCTCCTTCGCTCGGTCTCGATCGTGATCATGTGCCACGCGCGTCGCTCCGACGCCGTGGCACCAACCACCTCAACGTCCACCCGGCCCGGACCATTCCCGGCCGCCTGACGACGCCCCGCAGCACCGCACCCGCCCCGCCGTCCCCGGCCGTCCCCGCCGTCCCCAGCCGGGGCACACCGGTACGACCGGTCCCCGGGCGGTGTGGACGGCTTTCCCGCCCGCCCCGGCGGACCTGGCAGCATGGCGGGGTGACAGCAGCAACGGACGCCACCCTCTTCCCACAGGTCCCGGCGACGGCCGACGCGGTGCTCGACGGGCTCGACCCCGAGCAGCGCGAGGTCGCCACGGCCCTGCACGGACCGGTGTGCGTCCTGGCCGGCGCCGGCACCGGCAAGACCCGCGCCATCACCCACCGCATCGCCTACGGCGTCCGGGCCGGCATCCTCCAGCCCGCCAGTGTGCTCGCGGTCACCTTCACCGCCCGCGCGGCCGGCGAGATGCGCGGCCGGCTCCGCCAGCTCGGCGCGGCCGGCGTGCAGGCCCGTACCTTCCACTCCGCCGCCCTGCGCCAGCTGCAGTTCTTCTGGCCCCGGGCGGTCGGCGGCGAGCTGCCGCGGCTGCTGGACCGCAAGGGCCCGCTGGTCGCCGAGGCCGCCGCCCGCTGCCGCCTCCGCCTCGACCGCAACGAGCTGCGCGACGTCACCGGCGAGATCGAGTGGTCCAAGGTCACCCAGACGGTGCCGGCCGACTACCCGGCCGCGCTGGTCAAGGCCGGCCGCGAGGCCCCCCGCGACCCCGCCGAGATCGGCCAGATATACGCCACCTACGAGCAGCTCAAACGGGACCGCGGCACCATCGACTTCGAGGACGTGCTGCTGCTCACGGTCGGCGTGCTCCAGGACCGGCACGACATCGCCGAGCAGGTCCGCGCCCAGTACCAGCACTTCGTCGTCGACGAGTACCAGGACGTCAGCCCGCTCCAGCAGCGGCTGCTGGAGCTGTGGATGGGCGACCGCGACAACCTCTGCGTGGTCGGCGACGCCAGCCAGACGATCTACAGCTTCACCGGCGCCACCCCCGACCACCTCCTCGACTTCCGCATCCGCCACCCGCGGGCCACGGTCGTCAAGCTCGTCCGCGACTACCGCTCCACCCCCCAGGTCGTCCACCTCGCCAACGGCCTGCTCGCCGGCGCCCGGGGCCGTGCCGCCGAGCACCGCCTGGAGCTGGTCTCGCAGCGCGAGCCCGACGCCGAGCCGGTGTTCACCGAGTACGCCGACGAGCCCGCCGAGGCCGAGGGCACCGCCCGCCGGATCCGCGATCTGATCGCCGCCGGCGTCCCGGCCGGCGAGATCGCGGTCCTCTTCCGCATCAACGCCCAGTCCGAGGTCTACGAGCAGGCTCTCGCCGACGCCGGAGTGCCCTACCAGCTGCGCGGCGCCGAGCGGTTCTTCGAGCGCCCCGAGGTGCGCGAGGCCGGCGTCAAACTGCGCGGCGCGGCCCGCTTCGGCGGCAACGACACCCTGCTCGCCGGCGCGGCCGGCCTGCCCTCCGAGGTCCGCGCGGTGCTCAGCGACATGGGCTGGACCGACCGGCCGCCGGCCGGCTCCGGCGCGGTGCGCGACCGCTGGGAGTCGCTGGCCGCCCTGGTACGGCTCGCCGAGGACTTCGCCCGGGCCCGGCCGGCGGCCACCCTCGCCGACCTCGTCGCCGAGCTCGACGAGCGGGCCGCGGCCCAGCACGCCCCGACCGTCGAGGGCGTCACCCTCGCCTCGCTGCACGCCGCCAAGGGCCTGGAGTGGGACGCGGTGTTCCTGGTCGGCCTCACCGAGGGCATGCTGCCGATCCACCACGCCCGCACCGACGAGCAGATCGAGGAGGAGCGCCGGCTGCTCTACGTCGGCATCACCCGCGCCCGGCGGCATCTGGCGCTGTCCTGGTCGCTGGCCCGCTCGCCCGGCGGCCGGCCCTCGCGCGGCGCCAGCCGCTTCCTCGGCGGCCTCCGGCCCGGCTCCCGCGGGGCAGGCCACCGCCGCGGCACGGGCGCGACCGGCGGTGTCGAGCGCGGCAGCGGCTCCGCGGCCCCCGGCCGGCCCCGCCGGACGCACCGCAGCCCGGCCCGCTGCCGGGTCTGCCGGCGCACGCTGACCGACCCCGGCGAGATGAAGCTGATGCGCTGCGAGCACTGCCCCTCGGAGCTCGACGAGGCGCTCTACGAACGGCTCCGGGACTGGCGCGCCGGCCAGGCCGCCCGCAGCCGCCAGCCCGCCTACTGCGTCTTCACCGACAAGACCCTGATGGCGATCGCCGAGGCGGTCCCGACGGCCGCCGAGGACCTCGCCGTCATCCCCGGCGTGGGCCGCCGCAAGCTCGACCGCTTCGGTGCCGACGTACTGGCGATCTGCGCCGGTGAGGAGCCGGAAGGGGAGCCCGGAGGGGGCGCCGCGGGGGGCGCGGAGGGCGCCGCGGAAAACTCGTCGGAAAAATAGTTTGCGCCCGCGGAGCGCATCCCCATAGCCTTCGGAAGCAGCGGAGACAACGGAACTTCCGAGATCCGATGGATCCGTGCTGTACTTGAACATCCCGGACCGGGTATTCCCGGTCCCCCGAGACGCCGAGAGGAGGCGAGCCCAGTGATCAGCTTCATCGAGACCAACAAAATGACCGATCTCTCGGTCGTCGCCCCCTGCGCTCTCGGCATCTCGCTCCTTGGCACCGGTCTGTCCGGCTCCGGCCGCCTGTCCGGTACCAAGGTCGCGCGTCCCGACGCCCTCGCCGTCCCGACGGCGGGCGAGCGCATCGCGCGACCGACCGAGGCACCCGCGGCAGCGGTAGCGACGGCGGCGAACGCCCTTGCCTTCGCGACGGCGGCCAATGGTGCCGAATCCCGGAAGCAGTACCAGTCCCAGCACGCCATGTGGGCCTACCGCGGCCCAGAATCCTGGAGAGATCCAGCCTGATCGGCGATCAGGTCGGCACCTTCCAGGGCCGCGGAACCCACACCGGGATCCGCGGTCCTTTTGTTTTGCCCAACGCGCCCGCCACCAGCCGGGCCGTAACAGACGAGGAACACACCACCGTGCAACTCCAGACGCACACCCCGTCCGCCACCGACCTGATCCCTCCGCCCGACCTCCAGGAGAACCCCTTGTTGCCCCTCACCGAGCTCGACGACGAGATCGACCGCCTCGGCACCGCCGTACCCTGCCGCACCTACGACCCCGAGGTCTTCTTCGCCGAGTCCCCGGCCGACGTCGAGTACGCCAAGACGCTGTGCCAGACCTGCCCGGTGCGCGAGTCCTGCCTGGCCGGCGCCAAGGAGCGCCGCGAGCCCTGGGGCGTCTGGGGCGGCGAGCTCTTCGTCCAGGGTGTCGTCGTGCCCCGGAAGCGTCCGCGGGGCCGTCCGCGCAAGAACCCGGTCGTGGCATGAACACCGCGCGCACAGGAACGATCGATCGTCCCCTCACCCGGGACCCCCGGAAGCAGGACCCCACGATGAACCCGACTTTCACCGAGACCACCGCACCCGCGAACCCCGGCGCCCTCGAATCGCGCCAGAACAGGAACCTCGCCATGCAACTCATGCCAGAAGCCCTGGCCCGAGCCCATGTGGAACAACGCCTGCAGGAGGCCGAGTCCGAACGCAGGGGACATCGGCTCGCCGCCGCGCGGCGGATGCAGCGGCGCGCCGAGCGCGCGTCGCTGCGTGCCCGCCGGGCGCTGGCCATGGCCGTGATGCAGTGACCGGGCACACCCGCACCGCACACTGAGACGCCGTCAGCACGGGGCCCGTCCGACCGGACGGGCCCCGTGCTGCGTTGCGTCCCGATTCGCGGCGGCTGCGGGGATATCGTCGGATGGTGGACCAGAAGACGCATCAACAGGCGGAGTTGGCCTCCGACGCCACGGTCTGCGCGCGCTGCGGCGCAGTGGCCGAGGACACCCCACCGACCTGGACCTGCTCGGTCGAGAACGGCGAGCGCCGGTACTTCTGCGACCGCTGCGCCCGGGACAACATCCGTGCCATCGAGGGCCGGCTGGACTCCAGCTGGTGGTGAGGATCAGGCCGGACTTCCCGTCGCACTTCCGGCGGAACTCTCCGTGCCCGGCTCCTCCCCGCCCGGCTCTGCCATGCCCGCGGCCTCCGGGGCCGGGTCCTCCTCGGTGTCCTCCTCCGCGCCGGGCAGGAATCCCGGCATCCACGCCTCCAGCTCGTCGCGCAGCCGGACCGTGGCCCCCAGCTGGCACAGCACCCCGATGGTGCTCAAGGTCACACGGTGGATCAGGAGGTAGGCGGGCGGCAGGTTGAGCTGCTTGCCCAACTGGTGTGCGGGGGAGCGCGGATCGCCGATCCGGGCCGCCTGCCGGCGCATCCAGCCCCGGGAGAAGGTGAACGCGTCCACCTGCGCGGGCTCGATGATCGGCAGCAGATACTCCAGCACCGCCTCCGGATCCAGCTCGATGGACTCCTTGACGAAGCCCTCCTCGCACAGCATGCGGTAGACCGCCTCCGCCTCGCCGTCCAGGGTCATCCGCAGCGAGGTGCCGATCGTCGGCGGCAGCCCGTCCGGCAGCCGGTCGACCGTGCCGAAGTCCAGCACGCCCAGTCGCCACCCGGACACCGGGCCGTCCGGCTCCGCCCCGGGCAGCAGCCGGAAGTTGCCCGGATGCGGGTCGGCGTGCAGCAGGCCGGTGCGCGCCGGACCGGAGAAGAGGAAGTGCGCCAGCAACTGCCCGGCGCGGTCGCGCTGCTCCTCGGTGCCGTCGGCGATCACCTCGGACAGCGGCACCCCGTCCAGCCACTCCGTCACCAGCACCTGGTCGCTCTGGTGCACCACGGCCGGCACCACCACTTCCGGATCGCCGGCGAACTCCGCGGCGTGCGCCCGCTGGGCCTCGGCCTCCAGGGCGTAGTCCAGCTCCTCCGAGACCCGGTCGCGCAGCTCGGTGATCAGCGGCTTGACGTCCATGCCCGGGATCAGCGGGCCGAGCAGCCGCGCGAACCGGCTGAGCTGCGCCAGATCCGACAGCAGCGCCGGCCCCGCGCCCGGATACTGCACCTTGACGGCCACCTCCCGGCCGTCGTGCCACACCGCCCGGTGCACCTGCCCGATCGACGCCGCCGCGGCCGGCTTGTCCTCGAACTCCTCGAACAGCTCCCGCCAGTCCGCCCCGAGCCGCTCGGCCAGCACGGTGTGCACCGTGCTCGTCGGCAGTGGCGGCGCGGCCTCCTGAAGCTTCGTCAGCGCAGCCCGGTACGGACCGGCGATCTCCTCGGGCAGCGCCGACTCGAAGACGGACAGTGCCTGGCCGAACTTCATGGCACCGCCCTTCAGCTCGCCGAGCACCTTGAAGAGCTGTTCCGCGGTGCGCTGTTGGAGCTCCCGGCCGACGATCTCGGCGGATCTGCCGCCGAGCCGTTTGCCCAGCCCCCAGGTGGCACGGCCGGCGAACCCCAGTGGCAGCGCGGCCAGCTTGGCGGTCCGGGTGACCGCCTTGCGGGGAAGATCAGACATGCGCCCCTCCAACTCACACCGTCCCCTACCGGGGTTACCCCGACATTGTTGCGTGTCGCGGCCGCGGAACCGAGGCGTCCGCCGCGCCCCGTACGGCGGCGGCACCGCAGCCGCACTCCGGATGCGGGGCGATCCGCACCGTCCGGACGCTCGCGCACGGCAGCGGGAGCTCCATCCGGGCCCCCGTGCACGGCGGCGGCTCGCCGTCGAGGAACGCCAGCGCCTGGACGGCCGCGAGCCCGGCGACCGTCGTCGCCAGCGCGGCGTCACAGGCCGGCACCGCCGGCGAACCGCGGCCCGAGCGCCACTGCGCGAGCAGCCGCGGCCAGGCCGGCTCCGCGTCCGTGCGCCGGAGTTCGTCGCAGCCGGCGCAGGCCGAGACGCCGGGCACCACCAGCGGGCCCACCACTCCGGTGCCCTCCAGCACACCCGCGTAGAGATGCGGGATGCCGGCGGTGAGGAGCGGTTCGGCGAGCACGGGATCGGGTGCGTAGGCGCCGAGGCCGTCGCGCGGGGTGAGCACCAGGAGGGAGATACCGGGCTCGCCGGACTCGGTGACGGGGCCGCCGGGGCGGGACCGGCGGCTCCACGGGGAGGACTCCCGGACCAGCCGCCGCGCGGCCTCGTCCCGCCGCTCGCCGATCTGACCGGCCATCGGGCCGCCCGGGACGACATCCCACGGCGCGACGGTGCCGCCGTCCACCACGTCCACCCGGCCGACGCCCGAGGCCGCCAGCAGCGCCGCGATCTGGGCACCCACCCGCCCCGCGCCCTTCACCTTGACCCGGACCGACCGGCGCACCCCTATCTGCGCGAGCGGCCCGGCGGCCGCCCCGGGCTGCCGCACCGACAACGCGGCCAGATCCGCCCGCAGCCGCTCGACGGCCCGGTCGTCCGCCGCCGCGGCGCCGCCCGCCGGCCCGCTCGCCACCGGCGCCTCCAACAACCCCGCCGCGCCGAGCCGCTCCACCACCCCGCGCGCCCGCTCCGGCGCGACGTCCAGTGCCGCGGCCTCGTCGAGCAGTTGCGGCAGCGAGCGGGTGCCG
The DNA here is from genome assembly GCF_019774615.1 of Streptomyces sp. BHT-5-2. Taxonomy (NCBI): domain Bacteria; kingdom Bacillati; phylum Actinomycetota; class Actinomycetes; order Kitasatosporales; family Streptomycetaceae; genus Streptomyces; species Streptomyces sp. BHT-5-2. The sequence continues at coordinate 2,717,182 of NZ_CP081496.1, forward strand.
TCGAGCAACTCGATGAAACAGCCGGTCGCCACGTCGACCGGACCGACCACCCGGGCATGGGCCGGTGCCACGCCGAACCGCACCGTCTCCCGATCCCGCCAGCCGCGCCGCAGCGCGGGCTTGAGCATCGGATGCATGTCCATCCGCCCCCGTTCGTTCTCGTCCGGCCCCCAGCATGCGCCCGAACCGCGCCGGACACGGAAGTTATCCACAGGCCCCGGGCATTCGTCGCACAAACCCGTGCACGCCGGGGGCGTTCAGGTGGCGAACCGTCCGCGGGTCGGGACTTCGCACAGCGCCAGCGGGTAACGTCGGGCGCGTGCCCGCCGACCCTTCCCCGCGCGGATCCGGGGAGACGCCCCTGCGCCGCGCCGCCGACCGCCCGCGCCGGGCCGACCCGAGCCCGCCGGCCCGCCCGGTCGAGGTGCGTCGCAGCACCCGGCGGCGCCGGACGGTCTCCGCGTACCGGGAGGGCGACCGCACGATCGTCCTGATCCCGGCCCGGATGTCGCAGGCCGAGGAGCAGCGCTGGGTCTCGGTGATGCTGGACAAGCTCGCCGCCCAGGAGAGCAAGCGGATGCTGGGCGACGGCGAACTCTCCGAGCGCGCCGAACGGCTCTCCGCGCAGTACCTCGACGGGCGGGCCCGTCCGGCGACGGTCCGCTGGGTCACCAACCAGAACACCCGCTGGGGCTCGTGCACCCCCGCCGAGGGCAGCATCCGCCTCTCGCACCGCCTCCAGGGCATGCCCGAGTACGTCATCGACTACGTCCTGCTGCACGAGTTGGCGCACCTCCTCGTACCGGGCCACGGGCCGGAGTTCTGGCGGCTGCTGGCGCCCTACCCGCGCACCGAACGGGCCCGCGGCTATCTCGAAGGCGTGGTGGCCGCCGACCGCCTGCCCCATCTACCGGCCGCCCGCCGTCGCTAGGGAGCTTCTACCGGATCTCCGCGGCGTCCCGGGGCCCGGCAGCCGGGAGTCCGACGACAGGGGCCGGCCGCAGCCGGCCGTTCCCCGGTGCGCCCCGGGGCCGCGGGCCGCCGGCGTCAGCGGTTAGCCTGGCGCGGGTACGGACCGGACGCGAGTGGGGGAGGGCGCAGCCCATGGCCAGGGAATTCCAGCGCGGCCACAAGGCCAGGCTTGCCGATCTGACGGCGGAACGGGACCTCTACGTCGGGGTGCGGATCGCCGGCCCCGGTTTGAGCTTCGACATCAGCTGTTTCGGCCTGGACGGCGACGAGCGGCTCTCCGACGACCGCTACTTCGTCTTCTACAACCAGCCCGTGACGCCCGAGGAGGCGGTCCGGCAGCTGGGCCCGCAGGACGGCGACACCGACTCCTTCCGCGTCGCCCTCGACCGCGTTCCGCCGCACATCAGGAAGCTCACCTTCACCGCGGCCCTCGACGGCGCGGGCCAGATGGCGCAGATCGGCCCCGGTTGCCTGCGCGTCGTGGCCGGTGGCCAGGAGGTGGCCCGGTATCCCTTCACCGGCGGGGAGTTCAGCACCGAGCGGGCCGTCATGCTCGGTGACCTCTACCTCAAGGACGTCTGGCGGTTCGCCGCGGTCGGCCAGGGCTTCGACGGCGGACTGGAGGCACTGCTGACGAACTTCGGCGGCGAGGTCCTGGAGGAGGGCGACGAGCCCGCCGGGCCGCCGACGCCGCCCGCCACCGCGCCGCCCGCCACCGCGCAGGGCGTCTCCGACTTCCCGCTGCCGCCGCCGGCACCGGCGCCCGCCGCGCCGCCCGTTTCCGCCGTGCCCGCCGCCCCGGCCCCGCCCGTGCCCACCGCCCCGGACCCGCGCGCCCCCGCGCCGGCGCACCCGCAGCAGAACCCGCCGCCGCTGCCGCAGCCTGCCGCTGCCGCCGAGCAGATCCACAGCGCGCCCACGCTCGTGGCGCCGCTGGTCCCGCCCGGTGGTCCGGTGCCGCCGGGCGTACCGGGTCCGCCGCCCCCGCCGCCCCCGGCACCGGGCATGCAGGGACCGCCGCCTCCGCCCCCGCCGCTCCCGTACGGCCACCAGCAGCCGCCGGCCCCCTACGGCCAGCAGCCGCCCCCGCCGCCGCGGTACGGCCAGCAGCCTCCGCCGCCCCCGTACGGTCAGCAGTCGGCTCCGCCCCCGTATGGCCAGCAGCCCCCGCCGCTGCCCGGTGGACACGCCGCGCCCCAGGGGCCTCCCGTGCCGCTCCCGCCGCCCGCTCCGTACGGGCAGCCGGGGCAACAGCAGCCGGGCGCCCCGTATCCGGGGCAGGGCGTGCCCCTCCCCGAGGACGGCGGCACGGGACCGTGGCACCGCCCCGAGGAACCGGGCGCCCACGGCGCGCCCCCGCAGGACGACTCCCGCCGGGGCCGCTGACCGACAGCCCCGCACCCGCCCGCACAAGCAGCCGGCGCCCGCCCCAACACGAGGGGCGGGCGCCGTTTGTGACGAAGTGTCAGGAGTGGGCGGCCAGCAGCGCCCGGGTGTCCGCCACCAGGCGCACCACCGAGTCGTCGGCGACCGCGGGCACCTCGTCGTAGCGGAACCACCGCAGGTCCAGCGACTCGTCGCTGATCGCCGCCACCGCGTCCGCGGGCGCCAGCGCGGCGTACTGCACGTCGAGATGCTCCGCGCAGGGTGTCAGGTGCCGGTCCAGCCGCACCGGTGCGTCGCCCAGCAGCGTCAGTCCGTGCGCGATCCCGGACTCCTCACGTGCCTCGCGCAGCGCCGCGTCGGCCAGCGAGGAGTCCTCGGGCTCGCAGTGCCCGCCCATCTGGAGCCACATCTCCAGCTTGCGGTGCAGGGTGAGCAGCACCCGTCCGCCGGCCGGGTCGATCACCAGCGCACTGGCCGTGAGGTGCCCGTCCTTGCACGGCTTCCACATGCCGTCCCGATGGGCCGCGAGATGGTCCAGATAGGCCAGCCGCAACTGCTCCTGGCCGGCCGAGGGCGCGGGCCACTCCTTGAGCACCCGCGCCGCGTCCGCATGCAGGCTCACCGGGTGCCGTCGCCCTTGCCCTCGTCGCCCCTGCCCTCGTCCTCGGGGCCGCGCGGGCCGCCGTCGGCAGGGTCGGAGCCCCCGGCGCCGGCGTCACCGCCGCGCTTGGTGAGGTCCGGGCCGCCGCCGCTCGCCGCCTCGCCCAGCATCTTGTCGAGCTCGGAGAAGTCCGCGTGCTCGCGGTGGACGAAGCCGTCCGGGTCGTCCAGATCCCCCGCCGTCGGCAGCATGTCCGGGTGCTCCCACAGGCCGTCGCGGCCGTCCAGGCCCCGCGCGTCCGTCAGGGAGGCCCACAGCCGCGAGGCGTCCCGCAGGCGGCGCGGGCGCAGCTGGAGCCCGATCAGTGTGGAGAACGTCTGCTCGGCCGGACCGCCGGTGGCCCGGCGCCGCCGCAGCGTCTCGCGGAGCTTGTCCGCGGACGGCAGGTGCGGCTTGGCGGCGGCGTGCACCACCGCGTCCACCCAGCCTTCGACGAGCGCCAGCGCGGTCTCCAGGCGGGCCAGCGCGGCCTTCTGCTCCGGGGTGTCCTCGGGCTGGAACATGCCTCCCTGGAGGGCGTTCTGCAGCTCCTCGGGGTGCTGCGGGTCGATCTGGCCGACCATGTCCTCCAGCTTGGTCGTGTCGACCTTGATGCCGCGCGCATAGCCCTCGACGGCACCGAACAGATGCGAGCGCAGCCACGGCACATGGGCGAAGAGCCGCTGGTGGGCGGCCTCGCGCAGGGCCAGATAGAGCCGCACCTCCTCCTCCGGGACGCCCAGTCCGGCGCCGAACGCCGTGACGTTCGCCGGCAGCAGCGCGGCCTTGCCGGCCGGGCCCAGCGGCAGCCCGACGTCGGTGGAACCGACGACCTCGGAGGCCAGCACGCCCAGCGCCTGCCCGATCTGGGCGCCGAACATCGCGCCGCCCATGGAGCGCATCATCCCGAGCAGCGGGCCGGCCATGGCCTGCATCTCCTCGGGCAGCACCTCGCCCATCGCCGACCCGACCCGCTCGGCGAGCGGATCGACCAGGTCCTTCCACACTGGCAGGGTCTCCTCGACCCACTCGGCGCGGCTCCAGGCCACCACCGAGCCGGCGCCCGACGGGAGCGACGTCACCCCGTCCAGCCACAGGTCCGCCAGGCGCACGGCCTCCTGGACCGCCGTCCGCTCACCGGTGGAGACGCTGGCGTCCTTGCTGCCGTCCTCGGCGCCCTGCGCGACGGTCTGCCGCGCGATGTCCTTGGCCATCTCCCAGTTCACCGGGCCGCCCTCGTAGGAGAGCATCTGGCCGAGCCGCTGGAAGGCGGCGCCGAGGTCGCCGGGGTTCATCTGGCCGCCGGGTCCCCCCATGCCGCCGAAGAGCGCGGCGAACGGATTGTCCGCGGCGCCGCTCCCGCCGCCGAACCCGAAGGGGTTCGCGGGGCCCTGGCTACCTCCCTGGCCGCCCTTCTGCTTGCCGTTGTCGCCGTCCTCCGGCTCCTCCGGCGGAAGGCCGAATCCGAATGGGGTGTCACTCACGGGTTTCCTCGGCTCGTAGGGCCGCCGGCCCTACGCCGACGGCGGCTGCCCGACATCACCTCCAGCGTAGACACTCGCCCCGCCTCGGGGCTCGGTGCTTCGCTGTCCCGGTGGCTGCGGCAGGATGGATGCCACCTGGTGCGGGCGCGTTCGCCGCGCCCGCACTGAAGACAACCGCTGGAGACGCCCGGTGAGTTCCCCAGATCCGACCGTTCGCGCAGCGCGAAACGCTGCCGCCACAGCCGAACAGGCAGACCGCGGCCCGGCCGGCGCGGCCCGGCCGCTGCGCCGCCCCGTCGTCGCCGTCACCGGAGCCGCCTCCGGGGTCGGCGCGCTGCTCACCCGTGCCCTGGTCGAGTCCGACGAGGTCAAGCAGGTGGTGGCCATCGACGAACGGCCCGGTGACGTCACCGAGGCCCAGTGGCACGTCCTGGACGTCCGCGACCCCGCCATCGCCGACAAACTCCGCGGAACGGACGTCGTCGTCCATCTCGCCCTCGATCTCGACCTGGAGACCGACGCCGCGGCCCGCACCGCCTACAACGTGCGCGGCACCCAGACCGTGCTGACCGCCGCCGCGGCCGCCGGCGTCCACCGGGTCGTGCTGTGCACCTCCGCCATGGTCTACGGGGCCCTGCCCGACAACGACGTCCCGCTCGCCGAGGACGCCGAGCTGCGCGCCACCGCGGACGCCACCGGGGTCGGCGACCTCCTGGAGATCGAGCACCTGGCGCGCCGCGCCCCGCGCGCCCACCCCGGCCTGAACGTCACCGTGGTGCGCCCCGCCGTCCTGGTCGGCGGCACCGACACCGCGCTCACCCGCTACTTCGAGTCGCCGCGCCTCCTGGTCGTCGCCGGCTCCCGCCCGGCCTGGCAGTTCTGCCACGTGGAGGACCTGGTCGGCGCCCTGGAGTACGCCGCGCTGGAGAAGGTCGAGGGCGAGCTGGCGGTGGGCTGCGACGGCTGGCTGGAGCAGGAGGAGGTCGAGGAGCTCTCCGGTATCCGGCGCATGGAGCTGCCGTCCTCCGTGGCACTGGGGGCCGCCGCCCGGCTGCACCGGATCGGCCTGACGCCGTCGCCCGCCGGGGACCTCGCCTACACCATGCACCCCTGGGTGGTCAGCGGCAGCCGGCTGCACGACGCGGGCTGGCGGCCCCGCTGGACCAACGAGGAGGTCCTCGCCGAGCTGCTGGCGGAGGTCGCCGGCCGGCACACCGTCGCCGGCCGCCGGCTGGGCCGCAAGGACGCCACCGCCGCGGGCGCCGCCGGCGCGACCGTCGCGCTCCTCGGTACCGCGGCCCTGGTCCGCCGCGCCCGCAAGGCCCGCCGCCGCATCTGACGCCACCGGCCGCCGCCGCGCCCCGGGTCCGCCCCCGAGGCCCGGCGCCTGTACGAGCCTCCATACGGGGCCTCGGACGCCCGGTGGATTCGGCCATTTCCCGGTGCCCGCCCGGTGCGGCACGATGGGACCATGTCTGGCACGCACTCCCGGCCCTCCACCGACCGCGACCACCCCGGTGAGCAGGGCGCCGCGGACCCGATCCGGCTCCTGGAGATCCGCGACACCCCCCTCTCCGTGGACGAGGTCTTCGCGGCCGTCGGCGACCGGGCGGCGGGCGGCACGGCCCTCTTCGTTGGCACCGTCCGCTCGCACGACGGCGGTGCCGACGTCGACGGCCTGGGGTACTCCGCGCACCCGTCCGCCGCGGCGGAGCTGCGCCGGGTCGCCGAGAAGGTCGTCGCCGACCACCCGGTCCGCGCGCTGGCCGCCGTCCACCGTGTGGGGGATCTGGCCATCGGCGATCTGGCCGTGGTCGTCGCGGTCTCCTGCCCCCACCGCGCCGAGGCGTTCGCGGCCTGCCGCAAGCTCATCGACGACCTCAAGCACGAGGTGCCCATCTGGAAGCACCAGACCTTCTCGGACGGCACCGAAGAATGGGTGGGGGCGTAAGCGCCCTCTTCCGGGGGCGGTGGTCGGGCGACGGGAGGGCGGGTCGGGACCTTGCGATCCGGGTCCTGCGACCGGACCGGTACCTCGGGTTCCGGTTGCGTAACCGGCTCCCCGGCACCAGCGTTGACGTGGCAGATGGTTAATCTGCTTATTTGTCGATCGTGGGCGCGCAAGGTGTTAGGGAGGTCCCCATGGGAGCGCTCCTCTGGCTGCTGATTCCGGTGCTGGCCGGACTGGTCGCCGCGCTGTGGAGCAGCTGGGCCATGCGCAACCGCCGGAGCGGGGACGTCGCCGAGCTGGCCGGCTACGCACGGTTCCGCGCCGCGATGGAGAAGCAGCACATCGCTCCCGCCACCGCCGCGGCCGCCCCCGAGCACGCCTCGGATCCGGCCTGACACCTCGCCGCCCGGCGCGGCCCGCACGGCGGTCCCCGTACGGACGGCCCCGCGGGCCGGTTGTCATACCCGTCCCGTACTGTCGTTCCATGCCACGCCGCACCGCGACGCTGCTCGCCTCGACCCTGATGCTGATCGCGCTGCTCTGCGCCGGGGTGCTGATTCCCGTCCCGTACGCCGAGATGTCGCCGGGGCCGACGGTCAACACCCTCGGTGACCACAACGGCGAGCCGGTCCTGCAGATCGGCGGCGGCCGGAAGACCTACCAGACCTCCGGCCATCTGAACATGACGACCGTCCGCGTCACCGGCCCGGACTACCGCATGAACCTCCTCGAGGCGATCTACGGCTGGCTGGACCCGAGCAGCGCGGTGGTGCCGCACCGGACGCTCTACCCCGAGGGGCAGACGGCCGAGCAGGCCGACCAGCAGAACGCCGAGGAGTTCACCCAGTCCCAGGAGAGCGCCAAGGTCGCCGCGCTCCGGCAGCTGCACATCCCGGTGGCCAGCCAGACCGTCGTCGGCGCCGTCGTCAAGGACAAGCCGGCCGACGGGGTGCTGCACGCCGGCGACGTGATCAAGGCGGTGGACGGCCGGAAGATCGAGCAGGCCGGCGACGTGGCCGCGTTCGTCACCCGGCACAAGCCGGGCCAGAAGGTGGTCTTCACCGTCATCCCCGCCAAGGAGGCGGCCGCCGCGGAGAAGCAGGGCAAGCAGCCCGAGGGCCCCGGCAAGCAGGTCGCGGTCACCACGGCGGCGTCCGGCGGCCGGGCGGTCGTGGGCATCCAGGCCCAGGTGGACCACATCTTCCCGTTCCCCATCGACGTGAAGCTCGCCGACGTCGGCGGCCCCAGCGCCGGGCTGATGTTCGCGCTCGGCATCGTGGACAAGCTCACCCCCGGCGGCAATCTGACCGGCGGCCGGTTCGTGGCGGGTACGGGCACGATCGACGACCGGGGCAAGGTCGGCCCGATCGGCGGCATTTCGATGAAGACGATCGGTGCGCGGGACAAGGGCGCGGAATTCTTCCTGACGCCCAAGGACAACTGCGCGGCCGCCGCGAAGGACACCCCCGACGGCCTCCGGCTGGTCAAGGTCGACACCATAGGGGACGCGGTGCAGGCGCTGGAGAAGATCCGCAAGAACGACCTGGCCGGCCTGCCGAGTTGCAGCCCGGCAGGCCGGTAGCGGGAGCGGGGAGCGGCGGGCCCGTCCGGCCCGCCGCGCGACTACTCCTCCTCGAAGGTCGCCGCCAGCGCGTCCGCGAGGCCGGGGACCAGCGACCTGCCGGTCAGCACCTCGGAGGTGGAGTCCTTCTCGCGCAGCCGCAGCGCCGACTCGCGGGAGCCGTCCCGGAGGACGGCCACCGTCATCCGCACCTCCTGGCGCTCGGGGTGCTCGGCGACCCACTTGGCGAGCTGCTTCTCGGTCATGCCCGCCGGCTCGGCGTCCTCGGCGGACGGCGGCAGCATCAGGCGCTCCACGGTCAGCGCGCAGCCGACCACGGCGTCGGGCCAGGCGATGGTGGCGAGGAACTCGTCCAGCGGGGCGCCGGCCGGGATCTCGTCCTGCTCGATGGGGGTCAGGGACGTGTCGGTGGACTCCTCGATGCCCAGCTGGGCGGCGAGCGAGGGCTCCTGTGCACGGAGCTTGTCGGTGTCGACGAGGGCGAACAGACGGGCCGGCTGGTCCCAGCCGAGGCCGGCGGCGTACTCGTCGATCTCGAGTACCGCGCGGGTCAGCGGGTCGGCGGCCAGCGGGGTGCCGTCAACGGGGAGGTTGGTCATGCCCAACATCGTGCCCTGTGCACCCCGGAAATCGGGAACCGAGTAAAGCCGTCGTAAGTTGCATCACTGGGTCCTAGTATCGCCGGGCCTGCCCCACACGACAGCGAACTTCGAGGTGCGCACCTTGGCTTTCCAGATGCCGGACCGCGGCGGAGGCCCCTCCGGGCCACGGATCAGAGTAGGCCGACCGTCGCGGCGGCTGCGGACCCTGCTCATGACGTTGGGCGTGCTGGCCGTGCTGGCCATGCTCTTCGTGATGTTCTCGGGATTCTGGACCGACTGGCTCTGGTACCGCTCGGTCCATTTCTCGTCGGTCTTCACCACCACCCTGTGGACCAAGATCGGACTGTTCTTCTCCTTCGGCGTCGTGATGGCGGTCGCCGTCGGCGTCAACATCTGGCTGGCGCACCGGCTGCGGCCGCCGCTCAGCGCGATGTCCGTGGAGCAGCAGAGCCTGGACCGCTACCGCATGGGCATCGCCCCGTTCAAGAAGTGGGCGCTGATCGCGATCACGGCGGTGATCGGGCTGATCGCCGGGGCCTCCGCCTCCGGTGAGTGGCGCACCTGGCTCCAGTGGGTCAACGGCGTCCCGTTCGGCACCACGGACCCGCAGTTCCACAAGGACGTCTCGTTCTACGCCTTCGATCTGCCGTGGTACCGCTTCCTGTTGAGCTTCGGCTTCGCCTGCGCGGTGCTGTCCCTGGTGGCCGCGGTGCTCACCCACTACCTCTACGGCGGGCTGCGGCTGACCAGCCCCGGCTCGCGGGCGACCGCCGCCGCCACCGGTCACCTCTCGGTGCTGGTGGGCATCTTCGTCTCCCTGAAGGCGATCGCGTACTGGCTCGACCGGTACGGCCTCGCGGTGAAGTCCAGCGGCCTGAAGTCGGCCGACAACTGGACCGGTCTGCGCTATGTCGACGCCAACGCCTACCTGCCGGCGAAGACCATCCTGTTCTTCATCGCGGCGATCTGCGCGGTGCTGTTCTTCGCCACCCTCTGGCGGCGCACCTGGCAGCTGCCGGTGATCGGCTTCGGCCTGATGGTGCTCTCCGCCGTGCTGATCGGCGGGCTGTACCCGGCGATCGTCCAGAAGTTCCAGGTCCAGCCGAACGAGCAGGCCAAGGAAGCGCCGTACATCAACAAGAACATCAAGGCGACCCGGGACGCGTACGGCATCCAGGACTCCGAGGTGGCGCCCTACAAGGGCAACTACAAGCCGGCCTCCAAGGAGGACGCCCAGCGGCTGCGCGACGAGGCCGACACCACGGCCAGCATGCGGCTGCTCGACCCGAACGTGGTCTCGCCGGCCTTCCAGCAACAGCAGCAGGTGCGGTCCTACTACCAGTTCCCGTCCACCCTGGACGTCGACCGGTACAAGGACAAGGACGGCAAGGAGCAGGACACCGTCATCGGCCTGCGCGAGCTGAACATCGCCGGCATCCCCGAGCGCAACTGGATCAACGACCACTTCAAGTACACCCACGGCTACGGCGCGGTCACCGCCAAGGGCACCGAGACCGCCGACGGCGGCGGCCCGCAGTACACCGAGTCCGACCTGCCGACCAAGGGCCAGCTCCCGTCGTACGAACAGCGCGTCTACTACGGCGAGAAGACCACCCAGTACTCCATCGTGGGCGGGCCGCAGCAGGAGCTGGACTACTCCGACGACAGCGGCGAGAAGGGCTACCGCTACCAGGGCAAGAGCGGGGTGAGCCTGTCCAACCCGATCAACCGCGCCGCGTACGCGGTGGCGTTCGGGGAGCCGCAGATCCTCTACTCCGGCGCCATCGGGGACAAGTCGCGGATCCTCTACAACCGCACGCCCAAGGAGCGCGTCGAGTCCGTCGCCCCCTGGCTGACCATCGACGGCGACGCCTACCCGGCGGTGATCAACGGCCGGATCCAGTGGATCGTGGACGCGTACACCACCAGCAACGGCTACCCGTACGCCTCGCGCACCACCCTCGGGGACAGCACCGCCGACTCGCTCACCAACGGCCAGCGCGCGGTGGTGGCCCAGCAGAACCAGGTCAACTACATCCGCAACTCCGTCAAGGCCACGGTCGACGCCTACGACGGCACGGTCAAGCTCTACCAGTGGGACACCAAGGACCCGGTCCTGAAGACCTGGATGAAGGCGTTCCCCGGCACGGTCGAGAAGAAGAGCGACATCAGCCCCGAGCTGAAGGCCCACCTGCGCTACCCGCAGGACCTCTTCAAGGTCCAGCGCCAGCTGCTGACCACGTACCACGTCACCGACCCGGGCACCTTCTACACCGGCTCGGAGCGCTGGCAGATCCCCAGCGACCCGACCACCAAGTCGGGCAACGCGGTGCCGCCGTACTACCTCAGCATGAAGATGCCCGGCCAGAAGGACCAGGCGTTCTCGCTGACGACGACCTTCACGCCCAACAAGAAGGACAACCTGGGCGCCTTCATGGCCGTCGACGCGGACGCGACGAGCGGTGACTACGGCCGGATCAGACTGCTGAAGCTGCCCGCGCAGACACCGGTGCCGGGCCCGCAGCTGGCCCAGTCGAAGTTCAACTCCGACCCCACGATCGCCAACGAGCTCAACATCCTCAAGAAGTTCGGCGACTCGGAGATCGAGTACGGCAACCTGCTGACCGTGCCCCTCAGCGGCGGTCTGCTCTACGTCGAACCGGTCTACCTGCGCGGCGCCAACACCAACTACCCGCTCCTGAAGAAGGTGTTGGTGAGCTACGGCGACAGCAAGCAGCCGGTCCTGGAGAACAGCCTCAAGGACGCGCTCGACGTGGTCTTCGGAAAGAAGGCGCCGAGCACCGGCTCGGAGAACCCGCCGCCCGGCGGCGGGCAGACCGGTGAGCAGCCGCCACCGTCCGACAAGACCGTGCAGCAGGCCCTGGCGGACGCCGAAAAGGCGTACGACGAGGGCGAGAAGGCACGGGTGGCCGGCGACTGGGCCGCGTACGGCGAGGCCCAGAAGAAGCTGAAGGCCGCGCTGGACCAGGCGGCCAAGGCGTCCGAGAAGGGCGGCAAGCCGGGCGACTGAGCCGCCGCAGCGGGCCCCGCGGCCCGGTGGCCGCCGGCGTGAACCGGCGGCCACCGGGGCCGGGAGTCAACCGCGGCCCCGCGACGTGATACGTTGGAGTCACAACGACGCGGGGTGGAGCAGCTCGGTAGCTCGCTGGGCTCATAACCCAGAGGTCGCAGGTTCAAATCCTGTCCCCGCTACTGAAGACCAAGGCCCGGATTCCTTGAATCCGGGCCTTCGTCATGCGTTCCGGTCAATGCCGATCAGGGGCGGGTCGGACAACCCATGTGGGAAAGCTGTGTGCTTGAGTTTGGCATGTCGCCGTGTCGGGAAGTCGACAAACCGCTGAAGTGACCTCACTGGCTGCGGTATACCAGGTGTACGCGGGTTACAGGTGATGCGACGATGGTTCTTATGGGGGACAAGGCAAGGTTGTTGGAGACGGACCGGTTTGTGCAGGCGCCCGACGACGGGCGCGGTTCCGAAATGTCGATGGACGCGATGGAGGCCGACGGCACGGCCGAGGCGTCCGACGCGGTGACCGAGTCCGGCTACCGCCGCGCCGCCGAGGCGGGCGACACCGCCGCCATGAGCGCGCTGGGGGCGATGCTGCTGCGCCGCGCCGACCTCGACGGCGCCGAGCCGCACCTCCGCTCCGCGGCCGCAGCCGGCGACCGGGCCGCGGCCAACAACCTCGGCGTCCTCCTCCACCAGCGGGGCTACGCCGAGGAGGCCGCCGGCTGGTGGCGAATCGCCGCCGTCGCCGGTTCCGCCGCCGCCGCGCACGCCCTGGGCCGCCACTACCGCGAGCGCGGCGACGAGCCGGCCGCCGAGTACTGGCTGCGCCAGTCCGCCGAGTCCGGCCACTGCCTGGGCGCGTACGCCCTCGCCGACCTCCTGGAGCACCGCGGCGACATCGGTGCCGAACGCTGGTTCCGGGCCGCCGCCGAGCGCGGCCACCGCGAGGCCGCTTACCGCCTCGCCCGGCTCATCGAGGACGGCCGCGACGCCGACCGCCGTACGACGCCCGCCTACGGGGAGCTGAAGCAGCAGGCCGAGGCCGAGCAGTGGTACCGCCAGGCCGCGGCCCGCGGCCACCGGCGGGCAGCGCTCCAGCTCGGCGCGCTGCTGGAGGACCGCGGCGACATCCAGGAGGCCGGCCGCTGGTACCTCTCCGCGGCCAAGGACGGCGAGGCCCGGGCCGCCTGCGCGCTGGGCTTCCTGCTCCGCGACGCCGGGGACGAGGAGAGCGCGGCGGAGTGGTGGCGACGAGCCGCCCAGGACGGCGACGGCAACGCCGCCAACGCCCTCGGTGCGCTGCACGCCGACCGCGGCGAGCTCCAGACCGCCGAGCGCTGGTACCGCGCCGCACTGGACGCCGGCGACGTCAACGGCGCCTACAACCTCGGCCTGCTCTGCACCGAGCAGGGCCGGCCCGGCCGGGGCGAGCAGTGGTACCGCCGCGCCGCCTACGCCGGCCACCGCGAGGCCGCCAACGCGCTGGCCATCATGCTGCTCCAGCGCGGCGACGCCTCCGGGGCCGAGCCGTGGTTCTCCAAGGCGGCCGAGGCGGGCAGCGTGGACGCCGCGTTCAACCTCGGCATCCTGTTCACCGGCCGCGGCGAGGAGCGGCTGGCGCGCTCCTGGTACGAGCGGGCGGCCGCCGCCGGGCACACCGACGCGGCGCTCCAGGTCGCCATAGCGCAGCTGCGCGACGGTGACCTCCGGGAAGCGGAGGGCAACCTCCGCTGCGCGGCCGGCGGCGGCAGCGCCGAAGCGGCGTTCCGGCTCGCCGACCTCCTCGACCGGCGGTCCGCGGAGGCGGACGCCGAGCGGTCCGAGGAGGACGAGAGCCGACAGTGGTACGAGCGCGCGGCCCGGCAGGGGCACCGCCGCGCCCAGGTCCGGGTTGGCATGTTCGCGGCGGCCCGCGGGGACGCGGTCGAGGCGGCGACGTGGTACCGCGCGGCCGCCGAGGCCGGCAGCCGCAACGGCGCCTTCAACCTCGGCCTGCTGCTGGCCCGCGAGGGCAGCCTGCCCGAGGCCGCCCTGTGGTGGCAGCGTGCTGCCGAGAGCGGCCACGGCCGGGCGGCGCTGCGGCTGGCGCTGATCGCCGCCCGCCGCGGGGCGCTCGCCGAGGCCCAGCGCTGGTGCGCGCGGGCGGTGGAGCTGGGTCCGCCCGAGGTGGCGGAGCGGGCGGCCCGGCTGTGGACCGCGCTCCAGGAGGAGCTGAGCGCGTGACGGCCGGCCGGCGGGGGCGCCGATCCCGGTGCCCCGGCCCCGGTCCCGTGGACCGGTCCCGGGGCCGGCCGGAACGGATTTGCGCTGGTCGTCGGCGTGGGGTTAGAGTTGGGACACAACGACGCGGGGTGGAGCAGCTCGGTAGCTCGCTGGGCTCATAACCCAGAGGTCGCAGGTTCAAATCCTGTCCCCGCTACTGAAACCGAAGGCCCGGATCCTTAAGGATCCGGGCCTTCGGCATGTCCGGGCCGGCGGGTGCGCGGCGATGGCAATGGCCCCCGGGCCGCTGTGCGGCCGCGGGGGCTGGTGGCGTCGGCTGCGGCCCGGACGGGATCCGGGCCGGGATCAGGACCGGCCGCTGCAGTTGGGGCACACGCCCCGGTACGTCACGGTGACCTCGGAGACCTCGAAGCCGTAGCGCTCCGGTTCGGGCAGCGCGGAGAGCGGGTCGCCGTGGAGGTGCACGTCGCGGATCGTCCCGCAGCGCGAGCAGACCAGGTGCTGGTGGTCGTGGTGGGCGTTGGGGTCGTACCGCTTGGCGCGGCCGTCGGTGCTCACCTCGATCACCTCACCGAGCGAGACCAGCTCGCCCAGGGTGTTGTAGACCGTGGCGCGGGAGATCTCGGGGAGCCGTTCGGACGCCTTGGCGTGCACTTCGTCGGCGGTGTAGTGGACGTGGTCCCCGTCCAGCACCTCGGCGACGACGCGGCGCTGTGCGGTCAGCCGCCAGCCGCGTCCCCGGAGTCGTTCCAGCAGGTCACTCATGCCAATCACCTATCAGTCAGATAGTCACCAGGGTAGCAGCGGCCGTCCATCGCCGGATCGGGTACGAGTTTCGGACTCTTCTTGACTTGGACAATGTCCAATGTAGGATCGGGTACGGCGCAAGCCAAGGGCAGGTGTACGGACGAATCAGGAGGCGCACGTGTCGGTAGAGACCACCACCGGACCGCTGACCACGGAGACCGGGGCCCCGGTCGCGGACAACCAGAACAGCGAGACGGCCGGCGTCGGCGGCCCCGGTCTGATCCAGGACCAGCTCCTGATCGAGAAGCTCGCGCACTTCAACCGCGAGCGCATCCCGGAGCGCATCGTCCACGCCCGCGGCGCCGGCGCCTACGGCACCTTCACGGTCACCGCCGACGTGACGAAGCACACCCGTGCGAAGTTCCTCTCCGAGATCGGCAAGCAGACCGAGGTGTTCCTGCGGTTCTCCACCGTCGCAGGCAGTCTCGGTGCGGCCGACGCGGTGCGCGACCCGCGCGGCTTCGCGCTGAAGTTCTACACCGAGGAGGGCAACTACGACCTCGTCGGCAACAACACCCCGGTGTTCTTCATCAGGGACGCCATCAAGTTCCCCGACTTCATCCACACCCAGAAGCGCGACCCGTACACCGGGTCCCAGGAGGCGGACAACGTCTGGGACTTCTGGGGCCTGTCGCCCGAGGCGACCCACCAGGTGACCTGGCTGTTCGGCGACCGCGGCATCCCCGCCTCGTACCGTCACATGGACGGCTTCGGCTCGCACACCTTCCAGTGGAACAACGAAGCGGGCGAGGTCTTCTGGGTCAAGTACCACTTCAAGACCGACCAGGGCATCAAGAACCTCACCCAGGACGAGGCCAACCGGCTCGCCGGCGAGGACCCGGACAGTCACCAGCGCGACCTGCGCGAGTCCATAGAGCGCGGCGACTTCCCGACCTGGAGCGTCCAGGTGCAGATCATGCCGGCGGCCGATGCGGCCGGCTACCGCTTCAACCCGTTCGACCTGACCAAGGTCTGGCCGCACGCGGACTACCCGCCGATCGAGATCGGCAAGCTGGAGCTCAACCGCAACCCGGAGAACATCTTCGCCGAGGTCGAGCAGTCGATCTTCTCCCCGCACCACTTCGTGCCGGGCATCGGCCCGTCCCCCGACAAGATGCTCCAGGGCCGCCTCTTCGCGTACGGCGACGCCCACCGCTACCGCGTCGGCATCAACGCCGACCACCTGCCGGTCAACCGCCCGCACGCCACCGAGGCCCGCAGCCACGGCCGGGACGGCGCCCTCTACGACGGCCGCCACGGACGCCGGAAGAACTACGAGCCCAACAGCTTCGGCGGTCCGGCCCAGACCGGCCGGCCGCTGTGGCAGCCGCTCCCGGTGACCGGTGACACCGGTGAGACCGCGACGTCCTCGCACGCCGAGGACGACGACTTCGTCCAGGCCGGCAACCTCTACCGCCTGATGTCGGAGGCGGAGCGGGAGCGCCTGATCGACAACCTGGCGGGCTTCCTCGCCAAGGTCTCCCGCGACGAGATCGCCCAGCGCGCGATCGAGAACTTCCGCAGGGCGGACGCGGACTACGGCAAGCGGCTGGAGGTCGCGGTCCAGGCGGCCCTTCGCGCCTGAACCGACGCCGCTTTCGCGGAGGTGGCCGAGCGCCGTGGGGGTTGCTCAACTGTCGCTGCCGTGAGAGCCGAAGAGGCCGGATGCCATGGGGCCCGGCCTCTTCGTGCGCCCGCGGGCGTGCCTGCTCCCGCGGATGCGCCCCCGGGGGACGGTCACGCCGCCGCCGGGGTCCGTTCGGGGACGGCGGACCAGCAGCGCATGATGTCGCGGACCGAGACGATGCCGACCGGTTCGAGGTTGTCGAGGACGACGAGGTGGCGGAAGCCGCCGCGCACCATGGCGCCCGCCGCCTCGTCCAGGGTCCAGTTCGGGGTCGCGAAGACCACGTCGGTGGTGGTGTGGCTGTGGGCGGTCTCCCGGTCGGGATTCTCGCCCGCGCCCAGGGAGTTGAGGATGTCGCGCTCGGTGAGGATGCCGATGCCGTAGGTGTCGCTGTCGAGGACCACGGCCGCGCCGATGCGGCGGGCCGCCATCAGTCGCGCCGCCTGGCGGAGGGTGTGAGCCGGCCCGATGGTGAGGACCACCGTGCTCATGGCGTCTTTGACGAGCATGGGCATGAAGGGGAGCCACCTCCTTGAACGTGCAGTGAAATTGCGAAACGATTCACAAATTCACAAACTGGGGGATTTTCATGCTCACATGCCCCCGGTCGCACAACAAGGGGCAGATGGTGGACGTCAGTCCGAACATCTGCCCCTGTGCAGGTCAGCGGGGTTGCGGGGTGGGGCCGCACCGCTGGATTTCGCCCGGTGGTGGTCAGCTCCGGTCGTCGCCGAGATACGCCAGCAGGTCCTCGTGGAGCAGGCCGTTGGAGGCCGTGGCGTTGCCGCTGTGCGGACCGGGCCGGCCGTCCAGACCGGTGAAGCGCCCGCCGGCCTCCTGGACGATCACCGCGCAGGCCGCCATGTCCCACAGCGACAGCTCCGGCTCCGCGCAGATGTCGACCGTCCCCTCGGCGACCATCATGTAGGGCCAGAAGTCGCCGTAGGCCCGGGTCCGCCAGCAGTCGCGGGAGAGGTCGAGGAAGCCGGAGAGCCGGCCGCGCTCCTCCCAGCCGGTCAGCGACGAGTACGCGAACGACGCGTCCTGGATGCGGCCGACCTCGGAGACGTGCAGCCGGGACGCCGAGGTCAGGCTGCGGCCGGTGAAGGCGCCCAGGCCCTCGGCGGCCCACCAGCGGCGGTTCAGCGCCGGGGCGGAGACGAGGCCGACCACCGGGCGGTCGCCGCCCTCGCCGCGCTCCATCAGGGCGATCAGGGTCGCCCACACCGGCACGCCGCGGACGTAGTTCTTGGTGCCGTCGATCGGGTCGATGATCCAGCGGCGCGGCCCCGAGCCCTCGCTGCCGAACTCCTCGCCGAGCACCGCGTCCCGCGGCCGGGCGCGCTGCAGCTGGGCACGGATCAGCTCCTCGGCGGACTTGTCCGCCTCGCTGACCGGGGTCATGTCCGGTTTGGTCTCCACCTTGAGGTCGAGGGCCTTGAACCGTTCCATGGTGGCGGCGTCGGCGGCGTCCGCCAGGACGTGCGCCAAGCGGAGATCATCGTGATAGTCGGGCATGTGCGAACAGTATCCACTGGTATTCACCGGAGCCACAGGGCCATGCCGTGGCCTCCGGGTGGTCTCTCGCGGAGTGCCGGCCGGAGCCGCCGCCGAGCCGCCCGGGGCGTCCGCGGCCGGCCTTGACAGTTCTTGACGGCGCGTCAATTCTGTGACCTGGACCACTGTTCGAGTGGAGCCGGGAGGTGGCCGATGCCCTCGGTGCGGGAGGCCCTGCTGGACGCGGCCTATACGGCACTGCTCACCCGGCCCTGGGCGGCCGTCCGGATGGTGGAGGTGGCGGCCGCCGCCGGGGTGTCCCGGCAGACGCTCTACAACGAGTTCGGCGGCAAGGAGGGGCTGGCCCACGCCCTCGTCCACCGGGAGATCGAGACGTATCTGGCCGGGGTGGAGCGGGCGCTGGCCGCCGGCGCTGCCGGGCCGGCGGCCGACGCGGGTGCCCGGGTGGCCGCCGCGGCCGCCTGGACGCTGCGCAGGGCACGGGCGAACCCGCTGGTCAGGGCCGCACTGACGGGCTGCTGGGGCGACCGGCTGCCGGCCGGTCAGGACCGGCCCGCCGAACTGCTCGGCCGGTTCCGCGACCGGGCGGTGGCGGCGCTGGCGCCCGGTCGGCCCCGGGAGGAGCTGCCCGCCCTGGACGCCGCCTGCGAGGCCGCGGCCCGGTTGACGCTGTCGTGCGTGGTCGCCCCGGTGGGGCCCGGCGCGGTACGGCCGCCGGCCGGTGCGCGGGTGGCGGTGCCCCGGCAGCGGAGCCGGCGGCGGGAAACGGAGGCCGAGGGCGAGGTGGTCGCCCGGCTGGTGCGGAGCGCCTTCGCCGGGCTCACGGGCGGTGCGGCCGCCCCGGGCGCTTCAGTGCGCCGAGCCGGACAGCTGGAGTCCGATCACCCCGACGACCACCAGCGTGATGGAGATGATCTTCAGCGTGGAGACCAGGTCGCCGAGGAAGACCATGCCGTAGATCGCGGTGCCGGCCGCGCCGATGCCGGTCCAGACCGCGTACGCCGGGCCGACGTCGAGCTTGCGCAGTGCCAGCGTCAGCAGGCCGAAGCTGCCCAGGGCGAAGACCGCGAAGGCGGCGGTCGGGTAGAGGCGGGTGAAGCCGTGCGAGAGCTTGAGGCAGACCGCGAAGCCGGTCTCCAGCAGACCGGCCACCACGACCAGCAGCCACGCCATATCCCATTGCCTCCGTCAGCTCGGTGACTGCTTCAGCCAGGCGACCTGTCACGACCGGATCGGACCGGATGGGACCGGTACTGGTGTGAGGGCGATTATGCCCGTGCCCCGGACGGGCGGCAGGGGCATTGGTCCGATCAGTCGCCCTCGCGTCGCTCACGGGTCGCCAGCAGCCGCCGCAGCGAGTCCAGCCGGGCCGGGTCGGCGTGCCCCTCGGCCACCCACGCGTCCAGCGCGCAGTCCGGCTCGTCGTGGCTGCACGCCCGGGGGCACTCGCCGGTGCCGGGCTCCAGGTCCGGGAAGGCGTGGATGACCCGGGTCGGGTCGATGTGGGCCAGCCCGAAGGACCGCACGCCGGGGGTGTCGATGACCCAGCCGGCGTCGCCGGGCAGCGGCAGGGCGAGCGCCGAGGTGGTGGTGTGCCGGCCGCGGCCGGTGACCGCGTTGACATGGCCGGTGGCCCGGCGCCGCTCCGGCACCAGGGCGTTGACCAGGGTCGTCTTGCCCACCCCGGAGTGCCCCACGAACGCCGTCATCCGGCCGGTCAGCTTCTCCCGGACCCGCTCGGCGGCGCTGCCGTCGGCGAGTTCCTCGCGGTTGGTGACGACGTACGGCACGCCGAGTGTGCCGTAGGACTCCAGCAGTGCGTCCGGCGCGGCCAGGTCGGACTTGGTGAGCACCAGCAGCGGGTCCAGCCCGGCGTCGTAGGCGGCGACCAGGCAGCGGTCGATCAGCCGGGGCCGCGGCTCGGGGTCGGCGAGCGCGGTGACGATGGCGAGCTGGTCGGCGTTGGCGACCACCACCCGCTCGTACGGGTCGGTGTCGTCGGCGGTCCGGCGCAGCGTGGAGCTGCGCGGCTCGACCCGGACTATCCGGGCCAGGGTGTCCTTGGCGCCGCTGAGGTCGCCGACGACGGCGACCCGGTCGCCGACCACCGCGCTCTTGCGGCCCAGCTCGCGGGCCTTCATCGCGGTGACCTTGCGGTCGTCGATCAGGCACGTCAGACGGCCCCGGTCGACGGTCAGGACCAGGCCCTCGCGGGCGTCCTCGTGCTTGGGGCGGATGTTCGTCCGCGGCCGGTTGCCCTTGCGGTTGGGCCGGACGCGGACGTCGTCCTCATCGGGGTTCTTGCCGTAGCGGCGCATGGTGCGGTGGCCCTCAGACTCGCCGGGCGGCGGGGGACGCCGGATCGAGCATCTGCGTCCACAGCGCGGGGAAGTCGGGCAGGGTCTTGGCGGTGGTGGCGACGTTCTCCACCTCCACGCCCTCGACGGCCAGGCCGACGATCGCGGCGGCGGTGGCCAGCCGGTGGTCCTCGTAGGTGTGGAAGATCCCGCCGTGCAGCGGACGCGGCCGGATGTGCAGGCCGTCGGCGGTCTCGGTGACGTCGCCGCCGAGTTCGTTGAGCTCCTTGGTGAGGGCGGCCAGCCGGTCGGTCTCGTGCAGCCGCAGGTGCGCCACCCCGCGCAGCGTGGAGGGCGAGTCGGCGAGCGCGGCGACCGCGGCGATGCCCGGGGTCAGCTCGCCGACCTCGCCGAGGTCGACGTCGATGCCGTGGATCCGGCCGCTGCCGGTGAGGGTCAGGCCGTCCTCGGTCAGCTCGCAGGAGCCGCCCATGGCGGTGAAGATCTCGCGCAGTGCGTCGCCGGGCTGGGTGGTGTGCTCGGGCCAGTCCGGGATGGTGACCCGGCCGCCGGTGACCAGCGCCGCGGCCAGGAACGGCTGGGCGTTGGAGAGGTCCGGCTCGACGACCAGGTCACGGCCGAGCAGGGCGCCGGGGGTGACCCGCCAGACGTTCGGCTCGCCGCCCGCCTCGGGGGTGTCCACCTGGGCGCCGACGCTGCGCAGCATGTCGACGGTCATCCGGATGTGCGGCATCGAGGGCAGCGCCGCGCCGACGTGCCGGACCTCGACGCCTTGGTTGAAGCGCGGCGCGGACAGCAGCAGGGCGCTGACGAACTGGGAGGACGAGGAGGCGTCGATCTCCACCGCGCCGCCCTCCAGGGCGCCGCCGCCGAAGACCGTCATCGGCAGCGCGCCGCGGTTGTCGTCGTCGATCCGGGCGCCCAGGGCGCGCAGCGCGTCGATGACGCCGCCCAGCGGGCGCTCGTAGGAGCGCGGGTCGCCGTCGAAGCGGATCGGGCCGTCGGCGAGCGCGGCGACCGGCGGGAGGAAGCGCATGACCGTGCCGGCGTTGCCCACGTCGACGGTGGCCGGGCCGTGCAGGCCGGCGGGGATGATCCGCCACGCCTCGCCGCCGGAGGTGCCGGCGGAGCTGGAGGAGGCGGTCTCCTCGATGCCGACGCCCAGGGCGCGCAGCGCCTCGGCCATCAGCAGGGTGTCCCGGGAACGCAGCGGGCGGCGCAGCCAGCCCGGCTCGGAGGACAGGGCGGCCAGCACCAGGCCGCGGTTCGTGACCGATTTGGAGCCGGGCACGGTGACGGTCGCATCGACCGCCCCGGGAGCGACGGGGGCAGGCCACAGGGCAGGGAGGGCGGGGCTCTCGGTCATGCCCTTACTTTAATGGCTGGACAAGGGTGCCGATCTTGATCAAAAGCGGCGCAACCTGTGCGAAACACGGCTCTCGTGGTGCAACCGCAGGCAGCGGGCCTCTCGGGGGCAACAGTGGCCACACCGACATACGGAATGTGGGTTACCAGATGCCGTCGGCCCGGACATCCGCTCCTCATATGCCGAGCAGCCAGCGACCGCCGCCCATCAGGGAGCACACCGTCACCACATGGAAGAAGCCGAGCCAGACACCGGCCGGGACATGGGTGAGCCGCGCGAGCTGGTCCGGGTCGGAATCCGCAGCCCCGCCGCGCCGCCGCTTCCCCTGGAGTTCGAACGGCGGCCGCACCCCGCCCAGCAGCAGGAACCACACCACCGCGTACGCGAACCCGGCCTGCACCTCGGGCGCCGTCAGCCACGACACCAGGAGGAAGGTGCCGCCCGCCAGCACGACGGTGAGCACGCCGTAGGCGTTGCGGATCATCACCAGCATCGCCAGCAGCAGCGCGGTGGCCCCCCACAGCAGGGCCGTGGTGTGCCCGGCGGCCAGCAGCGCGGCGCCCGCCAGACCCAGCAGCGAGGGGGCGAGATAGCCGGCCGCGGCGGTCAGGATCATGCCCGGGCCGTGCGGTTTGCCGCGTGAGACGGTCAGCCCCGAGGTGTCCGAGTGCAGCCGGATGCCGTCCAGGCGGCGGCCGGTCAGCAGGGCGATCAGCCCGTGGCCGCCCTCGTGCGCGATGGTGACCGCGTTCCGCGACAGCCGCCAGGCGGTGTGCGGGACGACCGCGCCCAGGGCCAGTACGCCGGTGACGATCACCAGCCAGAGCGAGGGACCGGGCTGGGGCGAGAAGATCCGGTCCCAGACGTCGGTGTAGTGGTGGGCGTCCATGCTCTCCGCGTCTCCCTTCGGCGTGCATGGCAGTGTGGCATGCATGTGCGGTAGGTATGCAGCGAGCCGACAGGCCGAGGAACTGGTGGGGACCTTCGGCGTCGGGCATTGGGAGCCGACCGAGACGCTGGCGCCCAGTTGGAACATCGCCCCGACCGACAACGTCCGGGTGGTGCTGGAACGTCCCCTCAAGGGCGCGGGCGCCGCCGCCTTCCCGCCCGGCCCGGTGCGCCAGCTGCGGACGCTCAAGTGGGGCCTGGTCCCGTCGTGGGCGAAGTCGCCCGAGGGCGCCGCACGGATGATCAACGCCCGGTCCGAGACGGTGCACGAGAAGCCGTCCTTCCGGCAGGCTTTCGGGGCCCGCCGCTGCCTGATCCCCGGGGACGGCTACTTCGAGTGGGTCACCGGGGCCGACGAGCGGGAGCTGGAGGAGCAGGGCCGGAGGAAGCGGCCCCGCAAGCAGCCGTACTTCGTCACGCCCGCGGACGGCTCGGTGATGGCGATGGCCGGGCTCTACGAGTTCTGGCGGGACCGCACGCTGCCCGCCGACCACCCGCTGGCCTGGTGGGTGACCTGCACGGTCGTCACCACCGAGGCCGAGACCACCCCGCTTGCCGGGGCCGACGGCGGCGAGGGCCCGCAGGCGCTCGCCGACATCCACCCGCGGATGCCGCTGGTACTGCCGCCGGACCGCTGGGACGCCTGGCTCGACCCGTCCCGCACCGACCCCGACGAGCTCCGCGCGCTGCTGGCCCCGCCGCCGCCCGGGCTGATGCGGGCCTTCCCCGTCCCCACCGGTGTCAGCAACGTCCGCAACAACGGGCCGGAGCTGGTCACCGAACTCGACGGCCCCGAGGTCGGCACGCTGTTCTGACCGTCCGGGCGGGCCGCGCCGCCGCCCCCGGCCCGCCCCGGGCAGGATGGGCGTATGAGTACGAGGGCGAACGAGAGCGAGACGGTCGCGACGCCGGCGGGCGACGCCCGGATCTCCTGGTACCGCGACGCCGAGCCGGCCCGGGCCGTGGTCGCCGTCAGCCACGGCGCGGGCGGCGGCATCGAGGCCCGCGACCTGCGGGCCCTGGCGGCGGCGCTGCCGGCCCGCGGCTACACCGTGGCGCTGGTCGAGCAGCCGTGGCGGGTCGCCGGCCGGAAGCTGGCGCCCGCTCCGAAGACGCTGGACGCCGGGTGGACCGCGCTCTGGCCGGCGCTGGAGAAGCCCGGCCTGCCGGTGGTCGCGGGCGGCCGGAGCGCCGGTGCCCGGGTGGCCTGCCGGACCGCGCGCGAGCTGGGCGCGCACGCCGTGCTCGCGCTGAGCTTCCCGCTGCACCCGCCGGGGAAGCCGGAGAAGTCCCGGGCCGAGGAGCTGACCGGCGCCGGGGTGCCGACCCTGGTCGTCCAGGGCGGGCGGGACCCGTTCGGGCGGCCGGCGGAGTTCCCCGCGGGCACCGAGCTCACCGAGGTGGCCCACGGCGACCACGGCTTCGCGGTGCCGAAGTCGGCGGGGGTGACGGAGGCGGAGTCGATGGCGGCGCTCACCGAAGCGGTGGCGGCGTGGCTGGACGGGATGTTCGGCTGACGGCACCGAGGGTTCCCGCGCGGGGCCCGGACGCGCGCCGCTCCGGCGCGCGCGGAAATGGCCTGCCCGGCCGGGAATGATCCGGAGCGGCGCCGCTGTTGTGCCAGGCGAAGGCAGTGGAGTACAGCCAGCGCGCATGAGGAATGGGAGTCCGCCGCATGGGAATCGCTTGCCCGGCCCGCCCGGCCGCCGACCTGCAGTGGCCGCAGATGCACGGGACGCAGTCGGCCCTGGCTGGAGCGGCGGTGGCACCGGATCGTCGTCTATTCTCCGAATCGAGAGGGACCGCGGCGGCAGCCGCGGGATCCGCCACGGTGTTGGAGGAGGTGGGTCCGGTCACCGGAACCGACGCAGGGACCGACGGCTCGGCTGCGGAGCAGACCGGGGGCCGGACGGAGAGCGACGTCGAGCGCAGCGCGCGCTTCGAGCGGGACGCCCTCGTCTACCTCGACCAGATGTACTCCGCCGCCCTGCGCATGACGCGCAATCCGGCCGACGCGGAGGACCTGGTCCAGGAGACGTACGCCAAGGCGTACGCGTCCTTCCACCAGTTCCGGGAGGGCACCAACCTCAAGGCATGGCTGTACCGGATCCTCACCAACACCTTCATCAACTCCTACCGCAAGAAGCAGCGTGAGCCGCAGCGCAGCGCCGCCGACGAGATCGAGGACTGGCAGCTCGCCCGCGCCGAGTCCCACATGTCGACGGGGCTGCGCTCCGCCGAGTCGCAGGCGCTCGACCACCTCCCCGACTCGGACGTGAAGGCCGCGCTCCAGGCGATCCCCGAGGAGTTCCGGATCGCCGTCTATCTCGCGGACGTCGAGGGCTTTGCGTACAAGGAGATCGCGGACATCATGGGGACACCCATCGGCACGGTGATGTCTCGTCTCCACCGTGGCCGGCGCCAACTGCGCGGCATGCTGGAGGACTACGCCCGCGAGCGCGGGCTGGTCCCGGCGGGGGCGTCCGCCCAGACGGATTCCGCGCGGACGCCGGAGTCGCACGACCGGAAAGGCTCGGGATCATGAGCTGCGGAGAGCCGCACGAGAAGGACTGCTCAGAGGTCCTTGACCACCTTTACGAGTACCTCGACCGGGAGATGCCGGCCGGGGAGTGCGCCGAGTTCCAGGTCCATCTCGACGAGTGCTCGCCGTGCCTGGAGAAGTACGGCCTGGAGCAGGCCGTCAAGAAGCTCGTCAAGCGCTGCTGCGGACACGACGACGTGCCCACGGACCTCCGGTCCAAGGTCATGGGCCGGATCGAGCTGATCCGGGCCGGCGAGACCGTGCCCGAGGTGAGCGTCCTGGACCAGGCCCGGCACGAACAGGCCCAGCGGGAGCGGGCGGCGGACGCCCGGGACGCCGCCGCTGCGCCCTCCGAGGCCGGCGCGGCCGACAACACCGCGCACGCCGAGTAGCAGCCCGCACGGCGCCGTCTCCGTGCGGCGGCTCGCCCATGCGTCGAACGGGCGTGCAGTTCTCTCACTCCTCAGGGTGAGGGGCGGGGCGATCCGCCCCGCTCCATCCGCCGATGGGTCTCCTCCGGCGCCCCGGCCCCTCTATTCTCGCCGGACCCCCGTGGTGCGCGGCCTCCCGCCGTGCCGGCGGGTGCGTCGGCCGGGGGCACCTCCCGGCGTCGGCCGGGGAGGGCGAGGAGGGCGCGATGCGGGAACTTCCGGCGGCCGCACGGCTGTTCATCGGCTGTGCCGCCCTGGCCGCGGCGCTCTGCGCGGCCCCCGCGGTCCGGCTCGGCGCCGCCGTCCCGTGGACCGGCACGCTGGCCCTCGGCGCGCTCCACGGCCTGTGCGAGCGGATGCGCCGCTGCCCGCTGACCGACGGCCCCGCACGGCACGACACCGGCCCCGACACCGAGCCAGGGACGTTCCCCCCGGGCTGGGCCACCCCCGTCGTCCTCGCCGGATCCTTCCTGCTGCCGCCGCCGCTGGCCGCCCTGGCCGCCGTACCGGGCGCCCTGCTCGCCCCGGCCGCCCGGCCCTGGCCGGCCGCCCGCCGGGTCTGGCACACCGCCGAACTCGCCCTCGCCGCCTGGACGGCCGCCGAGGTCTTCGGGGCCGTCGGCCCCGCCGCACCGGCCGCGGCCGCCTTCCCGGAGCTGCTGGTGCCGGCGCTGACCGCGGCCGGTGCCTTCTGCGCCG
Source organism: Streptomyces sp. BHT-5-2 (assembly GCF_019774615.1). Lineage (NCBI taxonomy): Bacteria > Bacillati > Actinomycetota > Actinomycetes > Kitasatosporales > Streptomycetaceae > Streptomyces > Streptomyces sp. BHT-5-2. The sequence continues at coordinate 2,743,309 of NZ_CP081496.1, forward strand.
TGCTGATCGGGCTCCGCGGCGGGGTGCTGGTCCTGGCCGAGCGGCATCCGCCGCGCACCGCCTGGCGCGGCCCGGCGACCCGGCTGCCGGTGCCGCACCTCGCCCACGGGCTGACCGGGCTGATGATGGCGGTGCTCTGGCACAGCGCGTACGGGCCGCCGGCGGCGCTGCTGGTGCTGCTGCCGGTGCACCTGTCCTGCTGGGCGTCCGCGCAGTACCAACGCGAGCGCGCCGCGCACCAGGCCACCGTCCGCGCCCTCGTGCAGGCCGTCGACATCAAGGACCGCTACACCCGCGGGCACAGTGAACGGGTCGGCCGGGCCTCGGTGCTGATCGCCCGGGAACTGGGCATGGCCGAGGACCGGCTGGAGGTGCTGCGGTTCGCCGGGATCCTGCACGACGTCGGCAAACTCGGCGTCCCCACCCGGGTGTTGCGCAAGGACGGGCCGCTGACCCCGGAGGAGCGCCGGATCATCGAGCTGCACCCCGAGTACGGCCACGAGATCGTCCGCGGCATCGGCTTCCTGGGCGAGGCGCGGGCGGCGATCCTCCACCACCACGAGCGGATGGACGGCAGCGGCTACCCCTACGGCCTGACGGCCTATCAAATTCCCGAGTGCGCACGGGTGGTGGCGGTCGCCGACGCCTTCGACGCGATGACCTCCACCCGCTCCTACCGGCGCGCCCGCCCGGTCCCCGCCGCGGTCGCCGAGCTCCGCCGGTGCGCCGGGACGCAGTTCGACCCGCGGATGGTCCGGGCGCTGGCCGCCGCCCTCGACCGGCACGGCTGGCGGCCGGAGCAGGTGACCGCGGGGGAGGAGCGGGCGCCGGACCCGGCCCCGGCGGGGCGCCGAAACGTCCCTCCGGCCCGGGCCCACCGGCCGGGCGCGGGCCGCGGCGCCGCCCGATGAGCCGCCGCGCGACCGCCTGGGTGCACGGGCCGGCCGCCGTACTGGCCTGCTGGAGCCTCGGCCACACCCTGTGGCACGGGCTCGCCGCACCGCGCACCGCGCTGGCCTTCGGGGTGCTGATCGCGGCCGGTGAGGCGGTGCGCCGGATCCCCGTCCGCCCGGCCGCCGCCCGGCCCGACCGGCATCCCGCCGCGCGCCTCCCGCGCGCCCCCGACGCCGCGGCGCCGGGCCCCGGCCCGCGGGAGGGCGCACCGCTCGGCGCCGCCGGGGCGCTCGGTTACGCGCTGCTCGACGCGGCCGGCGGCCGCCCGGCCGCGCACGGGGTCCCGCAGACCGTGGCCGTGGTGGTGGCCGCCGGGCTCGTCGGACTGGTCCCGTATCTGGCGCGCGGCGGCGGGCCGGCGTGGGACCCGCTGGCCCGCCGGGTGCTGACCGTCGGCTTCGCCGCCACCTGCTGCCAACCCCTGTGCCACACCGGCGCCTTGCGCGCCTGGGGGGCGGACGGCCCGCTCCGCCCGCTCTGCCTGGCCGTCCTGCTGGCGCTCGCCGCGCTGTGCGACGCGGTGCTGGCGGCCGCGCTGGCGCGGGCCCGTACCGGCTGGCCGTACGGGCCGCTGCTGCGCGACGAGTTGCGGGCGCTGTCCGGCATCGGCACCGCCATCTGCGCCACCGGCGTGGTGATCGCGCTGGCCGTCGCCGCCGCCGGGCTGTGGGCGCTGCCGGTGTTCTGCCTGCCGCTGCTGCTCACCCAGATCGCCTTCCGCCGGTACGCGGCGGTGCGCGCCACCTACCGCCAGACCATCGCCTCGCTGGCCCGCGCCACCGAGATCGCCGGCTGCACCCCGCCCGGCCACGCCCGCCGGGTCGCCGCGCTCAGCCGCGAGGTCGGCCGTGAACTCGGCCTCGGCGGACCGGACTTGGACGTCCTGGAACACGCCGCCCTGATGCACGACATCGGCCAGCTCTCGCTCGTCGACCCGGTGCCGGACGGCGCCACCGCCCCGCTGCCGCCCGCCGAACAGCGCCGGATCGCGCTGCTGGGCGGCGCCGTGGCCCGGCAGACCGGTGCCCCGCCGGAGGTCGCGGTGATCGTCGAGCGGCAGGCCGACCCGTACCGCGAGCAGCCGGTCACCGCCCGTATCGTCCGCACCGTCAACGCCTACGACGACCTGGTGGCGGGCGCCGCCGGGCCCGCCGGGCGGCTGCGCGCCCTGGAACGGCTGCGGCTGGCCACCGCCCGGGACCACGAGCCCGCGGTCGTCGCGGCGCTCGCCCGGGTGCTGGCGCGCGGCGGCCGGGCCGGCTGATCGCAAGCGGTGTGCGCGCCGGGGCGCGGAACGGCTTCGCACGCCCCGGTACAAGCTCCGCACACCTTCGCCGCCCGGCGTTCCCGGCCCGTCCACCGCCCGGGAACCCATGGGTAATGAGCGCCCCACGAGATGGGCATGGTTGGATGCGAAGGTAGCCCCCTGAAGGGGGGTTCAGGGGGTCGGCGCAGGGCATGAGCCGCACGGGGGCGCAGCACACCGGGCTGAACTCGACGGCAATCTGTGGCAGGTTGTCGAGTGGGCCCCCAGAAGGCCCCGGGCGCCGCCCGGGACACCTCCGGAGTGGCACAAGAGCAACCAGCAGGCGGGAATCGTGAAGATCTTCGGCAAGGTACGGCACCGGCCCTCCGCCTCGTGGCGGCAGGCGACCGACCGCGCTTTCACGCTGATCGGCGACGGCCGTTACGAGGACGCCGGGGCGCTGCTGACCCGCGCGGCGGACATGGAGCCCTGGCTGTCGGAGTCCTGGTTCAACCTCGCGCTGCTGCACAAGTTCCGGCACGACTGGGAGCAGGCCCGGGCCGCCGGACTGCGCGCGGTGGCACTGCTGGACCGCGAGGCCGGGGCCCCCGACTGGTGGAACGTCGGCATCGCCGCCACCGCCCTCCAGGACTGGCCGCTGGCCCGCCGTGCCTGGCAGGCGTACGGCCTGAAGGTCCCCGGCGAGGGCTCGCCCAACGGGGAGCCGCTGGGCATGGCGCTGGGCAGCGCCGCGGTCCGGCTCTCGCCCGAGGGCGAGGCCGAGGTGGTCTGGGGCCGCCGGCTGGACCCGGCCCGGATCGAGGTGCTCTCCATCCCGCTGCCGTCCTCCGGGCGGCGCTGGGGCGAGGTGGTGCTGCACGACGGCGTCCCGCACGGCGAGCGGACCACCACCGGCGTCGGCGGCGAGACCCGGACGTTCCCGGTCTTCGACGAGATCGAGCTGTGGGCGCCCTCGCCGGTGCCCACCTGGGTGGTGCTGCTGGAGGCCGCCACCGAGGCCGACCGGGACGCGCTGGAGCAGCTGGCGGCCGACGCCGGTTTCGCCGCGGAGGACTGGTCGTCGTCGGTGCGGCTGCTGTGCCGGACGTGCTCGGAGAGCCGGATGCCCAGCGACGAGGGCGACGGCGAGCACCTGGACCCGCACGACCACAGCGAGCCGGGCCACCCCGGCCCGCTGGGCCACCGCACCGCCGGCTCCGGCTCGCTCTGGGTGCCCGAGCGCGAGTGCGGCATCGCGGCGCCCGCGGCCCTGGTGCGCGGCCTGCTGGACGGCTGGGTCGCGGACAGCCCGGACACCCGCGAATGGCGCGATCTCGAAGAGGTCTGCTGAGGCCCGACCGCCGGGCCGCCGGCCGGCGGAGGGCGGGAGTAGGGCGGCCGGGCCCTGCCGGCCGCCGGGTCCCCGTAGGCTTGGGGCGTTACCCGAGGGTTTTGCAGGAAGGCGTACGGCGGAGATGGCCCAGCAGGACAGTGATCAGCAGGAGAGCGTCGCGTTCGTCGACGACGTCACGGACGCCGAGGAGCGTGAGGCGGCCCACCGGGAGCGGGGCACCTCCCGCCCGATCACCGTGGTCGGCAACCCGGTCCTCCACAAGGAGTGCAAGGACGTCACCGCGTTCGACGGCGAGCTGGCGCAGCTGATCGACGACATGTTCGCCAGCCAGCGCACCGCCGAGGGCGTGGGCCTGGCCGCCAACCAGATCGGCGTGGACCTCAAGGTCTTCGTCTACGACTGCCTGGACGACGAGGGCGTCCGGCACGTCGGCCACGTCTGCAACCCCGTCCTGGACGAGCTGCCCGCCGCGCGCCGGGTGCTGGACGACTCCAACGAGGGCTGCCTGTCCGTCCCCGGCGCGTACGCCGAGCTGCCCCGCCCCGACTACGCGGTGGTGCGCGGGCAGAACTCCCAGGGCGAGCCGATCGTGGTCGAGGGCACCGGCTACTTCGCGCGCTGCCTCCAGCACGAGACCGACCACCTCTACGGCTACCTCTACATCGACCGGCTCTCCAAGCGGGACCGCAAGGACGCGCTGAAGCAGATGGCCGAGCGGGAGCCCCGCTACCCCGTCGTCCCCAACGACTGACGCGTCCGGGACGGACGGGGCGCGTCCGTCAGTCGGTGCCCTGGTAGGCGGCCCAGACCTGCGGCGGGAGCGAGGTGCCCAGCCCGGTGTCGGGGCCGCCGACGCCGTTCAGGGGCAGCAGCTGGGGTGCGCCCGGTTTGTTGCGGAAGAGGGCGATCGCGGTGGTGGGCTCGGCGCCGTCCCCGCCACCGGGCGCCCGCTCGGCGCGCACGCCGGAACCGGCGCCGGCGCGCGGCCCGGGGCCCCAGTCGAAGGTGCCGGCCCGCGGCGGGGTGCCGACGAACCACGCCGACTTCATCCGGTCCCCGGCCTCGCTCACCGCGGCCGCGACCGGCTGCCGCACCGGCTTGCCGCCGGGCGTGCCCAGCGCCCGCCAGCCCAGCCCCGACAGCGTGTTGGTCATCTCCTGCGCCACCGCCGGGGTCACCACCTGCCGGGGCTCGGGGCGCTCGAAGCCCGCCACGCTCCCGCCCTGGTAGGTCATCTTCGCCACCGCGTACGGCTCGGCGTGCAGCCCGCCGTTGGCGAACGTGGTGTACGCGCTGGCCAGCCGGACGGCGCTGGGCGCCGAGGTGCCCAGCGGGAAGGTCTGCTCCAGCTGCGCCAGGCTCTCCTTGCGCAGCCCGAGGCCGAGCGCCAGGTCCCGGATCCGGTCCAGCCCGAGCTGCTTCCCGGCCTGGACGAACGGCACGTTCGAACCCTCCATCAGGGCGCCGCGCAGCTCCTCGGCCCGGCTGGGGGCGTCCACCGGGCGCGGCTGGTCGCCGTACTGCTCGGCCTCCTGCTGGAGGGCGGCGGCCAGCACGAACGGCTTGAACGCGGAGCCGGCCGGGACCGCGGTGGTGTCCGCGTTGTTGCTGAAGTGGCGGGTGGCGTCCGCGCCGCCGTAGAGCGCCACGATCGCGCCGTCACCGGGGCGCACCGAGGCCGCGCCGAATTCCGTGTAGGTGTCCGCGGCGCGTTTCTTCGGGTCGAGGTTCTTTCCGCGGACCTCGTCGACCGCCTTCTCCAGGCGCCGGGTGCGCTGTTTGTCGAAGGTGGTGTGGATGCGGTAGCCGCCGCGGGCCAGGTCCTTGTCGGTCAGCCCGGTGGCGCTCTTCACGAACTTGTTGGCGACGTCGACGAGATAGCCGATCTGGCCGGCCTGGCTGGTGGGCTTGGCGACCGGGCGCGGCTCGGGGAATTCCCGGTACTTCGCCCGTTCCTCCTTGCTCATCGCGCCGGTGCCGACGAGCCGGTCGAGTATCCATTTCCAACGGGCCTCGGCCCGCTGGTGGTTGGCCTTGCCCAGCCCCGGATCGTACTGCTCGGCGCCCTTCAGCAGCGCGGCCAGCATCGCGCCCTGGCTGGGGTCCAGGTCCTTGGCGTCGATGCCGTAATAGGCGTGCGCGGCCGCCTGTATCCCGTTCGAACCACGGCCGAACCAGCTGGTGTTGAGATAGCCGCGCAGGATCTCCGCCTTCGACTTCAGGTTGTTGACCTTCAGCGAGATGACGAATTCCTTCACCTTGCGGGTGGCGGTCTGGTCCGGCGAGAGATACGTGTTCTTCACGTATTGCTGGGTGATGGTCGAACCGCCCTGGGTGTCCCCGCCGGAGAGCATGTTCACCGCGGCCCGGGCGATTCCCGTGAGCGACACCCCATGGTCCTCGTAGAACGTGGCGTTCTCCGCCGCTATCACCGCGTTCTGGACGTGTTTCGGCACCTTGTCGAGGGAGATGTTCTGCCGGTTGACGGCGCCGACGCTCACCATCTGACTGCCGTCCGCCCAGTAGTAGACGGTGGCCTCGCGGGCGGCAAGGGCGTTCTCGTTGGGGACGTCGACGTTCGCGTAGACGAACGCGAACAGCCCCGCCAGACAGGCGAGGACGAACGTGAACGTGCCCAGCCACAGGCGCCACGACGGCAGCCAGCGGCGCACCCCCTTGCGGCCCAGACGGGGGTAGTCGATGTACCGGCGACTTCTTTTCCTGCCCTCCATGTCTGCGTAGATGTGGTGGGCAGGGCTCCGGTTGCCGCTCCGGCCGCCCGCTAATCGAACGCTCACATTCGGCGGGCGGCCGGAACGGCAGGTCCGGCGGCCGGGATCAGAAGTCGTCGTCGAACGAGACCGAGCCCTCGACGGCGACCTGGTAGGCCGAGGCGCGCCGCTCGAAGAAGTTGGTCAGCTCCTGGACGTTCTGGAGCTCCATGAAGGAGAACGGGTTCTCCGCGCCGAAGACGGGGGAGAAGCCGAGCCGGCGCAGCCGCTGGTCGGCGACGCACTGGAGGTACTCGCGCATCGACTCGGTGTTCATGCCGGGCAGGCCGTCACCGCACAGGTCGCGGGCGAACTGCAGCTCGGCCTCCACGGCCTCCTTCAGCATGTCGGTGACCTGCTGCTGGAGGGCGTCGTCGAAGAGGTCCGGCTCCTCCTCGCGGACGGTGTCCACCACGGAGAAGGCGAACTCCATGTGCATCGACTCGTCGCGGAACACCCAGTTGGTGCCGGTGGCCAGACCGTGCAGCAGGCCGCGCGACCGGAACCAGTAGACGTACGCGAAGGCGCCGTAGAAGAACAGGCCCTCGATGCACGCCGCGAAGCAGATGAGGTTGAGCAGGAAGCGGCGGCGGTCGGCCTTGGACTCCAGCCGGTCCAGCCGGTCCACCGAGTCCATCCACTTGAAGCAGAACTCCGCCTTCTCGCGGATGGACGGGATGTTCTCCACCGCGGCGAAGGCGGCGGCCCGGTCGTCCGGGTCGGGGAGGTAGGTGTCCAGCAGCGTCAGATAGAACTGGACGTGCACCGCCTCCTCGAAGAGCTGCCGGCTCAGGTAGAGCCGCGCCTCGGGGGAGTTGATGTGCTTGTACAGCGTCAGCACCAGGTTGTTGGCGACGATCGAGTCACCGGTGGCGAAGAACGCCACCAGGCGGCCGATGAGGTGCTGCTCACCGGGGGAGAGCTTGGCGAGGTCGGCCACGTCGGAGTGGAGGTCGACCTCCTCCACGGTCCAGGTGTTCTTGATCGCGTCGCGGTAGCGGTCGTAGAAGTCCGGGTACCGCATGGGGCGCAGGGTCAGCTCGAAGCCCGGGTCGAGGAGGTTCTTCTTGCCGTCGGTGGTGGCGGTGTGCGCGGCCGCGGCGTTCGTTTCAGGCGACGGGTGGGACATTACTGGCATGCCTCGCAGGACTCGGGGTTTTCCAGGGAGCAGGCGACCGCCTCGGGGTCGGTCACCGGAAGCTGCGCGGGAACGGACGCGGCGCGGGCAGACTGGGCGATCCGGGTCGCCGGCCGCGAGCGCAGGTAGTAGGTGGTCTTGATGCCGCGCTTCCAGGCGTAGGCGTACATCGAGCTGAGCTTGCCGATGGTCGGCGACGCCATGAAGAGGTTGAGCGACTGGCTCTGGTCCAGGAACGGCGTGCGGTCCGCGGCCATGTCGATCAGGGCGCGCTGCGGGATCTCCCAGGCGGTGCGGTAGCGGTGCCGCACGTCCGCGGGGATCCGGGCCAGCTCCTGGACGGAGCCGTTGGCCTCGCGGAGCGCGTCCCGGGTCCGCGCGTCCCACAGGCCCAGCTCCTTCAACTCCTCGATCAGGTACGTGTTGACCTGTAGGAACTCGCCGGAGAGCGTCTCGCGCTTGAAGAGGTTGGAGACCTGCGGCTCGATGCACTCGTAGACGCCGGCGATGGAGGCGATGGTGGCCGTCGGCGCGATGGCCAGCAGAAGGGAGTTGCGCATCCCGGTCGCGGCGATCCGGGTGCGCAGCGCCGCCCAGCGGTCCGCCCACCGCGGCTCGGCGTTCGGGTAGTGGTCGGGGTGCAGCACCCCGCGCGCCGTGCGGGTCGCGGACCAGTTCGCGTGCGGCCCGTGCCGCTCGGCGAGGTCGGCGGACGCCTCGTAGGCGGCGAGCATGATCCGCTCGGAGATACGGGTGGACAGCTCCCGGGCCTCGGCCGAGTCGAACGGCAGCCGCAGCCGGAAGAAGACGTCCTGCAGGCCCATCAGGCCCAGACCGACCGGCCGCCAGCGGGAGTTGGAGGCGGCGGCCTGCTCGGTCGGGTAGAAGTTGATGTCCACCACCCGGTCCAGGAAGGTCACGGCGGTGCGGACGGTGGCGTCCAGCCGCTCCCAGTCCATCTCGCCGTCCTCGCCCAGGTGGGCCGCGAGGTTGACCGAGCCCAGGTTGCAGACCGCGGTCTCCCCGTCGTCGGTGACCTCCAGGATCTCCGTGCACAGGTTGGAGGAGTGCACGACCCGGCCGGGCTCGGCGGTCTGGTTGGCGGTGCGGTTGGCGGCGTCCTTGAACGTCATCCAGCCGTTGCCGGTCTGCGCCAGGGTGCGCATCATCCGGGAGTACAGGACCCGGGCCGGCACCTGCTTGAGGGCCTTGCCCGCGGCCTCCGCGGCCCGGTAGGCGGCGTCGAACTCCGCGCCCCACAGGTCGACCAGCTCCGGCACGTCCGAGGGGGAGAACAGCGACCAGTCCGCGTCCGCCTCCACCCGGCGCATGAACTCGTCCGGGATCCAGTGCGCGATGTTGAGGTTGTGGGTCCGGCGGGCCTCCTCGCCGGTGTTGTCCCGCAGTTCCAGGAACTCCTCGATGTCGGCGTGCCAGGTCTCCAGGTAGACGCAGGCCGCGCCCTTGCGGCGGCCGCCCTGGTTGACCGCCGCCACCGACGCGTCCAGGGTGCGCAGGAACGGCACGATGCCGTTGGAGTGCCCGTTGGTGCCGCGGATCAGCGAACCCCGGGCGCGGATCCGGGAGTACGACAGCCCGATGCCGCCGGCGTGCTTGGAGAGCCGGGCCACCTGGTGGTAGCGGTCGTAGATCGAATCCAGCTCGTCCAGCGGGGAGTCCAGCAGATAGCAGGAGGACATCTGCGGGTGGCGGGTGCCGGAGTTGAAGAGCGTGGGGGAGGACGGCAGGTAGGAGAGCGTGCTGGTCAGCCGGTACAGCTCGGCGACGTCCGCGAGCGCCCGCGCGGAGCTGTCCTCGGCCAGACCGCAGGCCACCCGCAGCAGGAAGTGCTGGGGCGTCTCGATCACCTTGCGGGTGGTGGGGTGGCGCAGCAGGTAGCGCGAGTGCAGGGTGCGCAGCCCGAAGTAGCCGAACCGGTCGTCGGCGCCGGCCGCCAGGGCCCCGTCCACCAGCGCGTCCAGCCCCGCGGCGTGCGTGCCGACGAACTCGGCGGTGACGTCCGCGATCAGGCCCTCCTGATGGCCGACCGCGATCGAGGCGGAGAAGGAGGTGGCGCCCTGCCCGGCGGCCTCCTCGGCGATGGCGAGGGTGAGCAGGCGGGCCGCGAGCCGGGAGTACTGCGGCTCGTCGCCGATCAGGCCGGCCGCCGCCTCGATGGCCAGCGACCGCAGTTCGGCCGCGTCGGAACCGGGGTGCCGGCCGCGCAGCGCCGCGGCCGCCACCTTGCCGGGGTCGGTCGCGGTCAGGTCCGCGGTCAGCTCGGTCAGCGTGCGCAGCAGGGCGACGCCCGGGCCGTCCTCGTTGGTGGGAGGCGTGGCCACCGTGGGCTGCACGACCTCGGCGTCTGACGCGGGCTCCGTTGGCGCGATGGTCACCTGATGCTCTCCCTCACTCGGCGGGGGCCGGGAGGGGCGGTGGTGCGACGGGAGCCGTGCGGGCAAGGGGGCACCCCGCGGCGAGCCGGGGGTGCGCGGGCCGGCCGCGCGGCGTCCAGTCGGCCCATCCCTCGGGGCCCGGACGTATCGACGCCGCACCGATGGCGGTGCGGGCGTACCGTCGGCAGGTCCTCGGACTCGGGAGCGGGCCGCGGGGCACGTGGGAAACGGGCCCGTGGATCACGCTCGCACACCGTTGCGGGGCAGTTCCGGATTCGCACCGGATTCCCCTGCGGCGACAGCGAGGACGAGCATACATCTTGTGTTGCTCCCCGCGTGCACCCCCACATCTTGTGTCGCCGCCTCATACCATTCCCACGGGTGTGCGAGACCCCGACCTGCCGGAGGGCGCCCGGAACGCCTCTGGAAGGGCCCCTCGGCGCCCCGGAAAGGCCCTTCAGGCGCCGCTCAGGCCAGCTCGCGGGCGAACGCCCACAGAGCGAGTCCGGGGACCGGCTCCCAGTCCCGCTCGGCCGCCCGTGCGAACCCCAGCCGCCCGTACAGCCGGTGCGCCGGCAGCAGATGACGCTGGCTCGACAGCACCATGCCCCGCAGCCCCAGCGCCCGCGCCCGCTCCAGGCAGGCCCGCACCAGCGCCTCCCCGATGCCGCGCCCGCGCCCCTCGGGGCGCACCGCCAGCATCCGGAACTCGCCCTCCCCTGGCCCGGCCAGCTCCGCGTACGGACTCCCGTGCGCCGCGAACGTCACCGCGCCCAGCACCGTGCCCGTCGCCCCGCCCGCCCCGTCCGCGGCCACCAGCACCTCGGCGTGCTCCGCCCGGTGCGCCACGTTCCGCAGCACCGCCGCGTACGGATCGCCGGCCCCGCCGTGCAGCAGCCCGTCGGCCAGATACACCTCCGCCACCAGCTCCCCGACCGTCTCGAACTCCGCCTGGCGTATGGGTCTGATCGTGAGGTCCATGGGGTCCAGTGTGGCGGCGCCCGCCCGACAGCACGGTCGATGTGACGAATGGCGATCATCATGTGACTGTCAGTGGGCTCGGCTATCGTCGGTCTTACGTTCCCTGCTCGGTCCGACAGCAAGGAGAAGGCGCCATGACCGCGCTCGCCGACCCGCCGCACATCACTGTTCCCGAGCATTTCGAAGAGGCCGCCCGGATACTCGCCCGCCTGGAGGAGGGCGCACGGTTGGAACTCATCGACGGGAAGGTCAGGAGCAAGCCCATGCCGGACGGGGACCACGGGCTGATCATCGAGTGGTTGATGCGTATCTGCATCCAGGCACGCCCCGAACTCTGGCTCTACGACCAGGGGCTCAAGGTGCAGACATACCGCAATGGCCGCGCCCAGCCAGACGGTTCCCTCGCCCCTACCGGTTCCTTCGGTGGACAGGGCGAATGGGCGGACCCCGAGCCAGTGATGATGGCTGTCGAGGTCACTTCCCACGACTCCGATACCGAGCAGCGCGACCGGGTCGAGAAGCCCCGTGCGTACGCTGAAACCGGTATTCCCCTCTACCTGTTGATCGACCGGAAGTCCGGCCAGGTATCGGTGTACAGCGAGCCTGACGGTGAGCGCTACGAGATCGTGCACACCGTGCCGTTCGGCAAGTCCCTCCACCTTCCGGACCCGGTGGGCATCACGCTTGAGACCGAGCCGCTGAAGGACTGGGTGAACTGACCACGAAAGGGCCGTCGCGCTCCGGAGGAACGCGACGGCCCTCCGCCGTGGTCGACGACGGTCAGTGCCCCGCCGGCGCCCCCGCCGTAGCCGGGGGCAGGTCGGCGGTGACGCCCCGGTCGCCGAGGTCGGCGGTGTAGTCGTCGGGGGAGGTCTCGTCGGCGCCCTCCGGGGCCTTGAGGGCCTTCAGGACGACCGTCAGGACGACCGTCACCACGACGTTCAGGACGAACGCGGTCAGGCCGATGTAGCCGATCTGGCCGATGCCGGGGATCTCCGCACTGGAGCCGCCGAAGTGCTTCTGGGTCGGGCTGGCCACCCCGTATGCCGCGAGGGTGCCGTAGACCATGCCGATCGCCCAGCCGGCCAGCAGCGCCCAGCGGTGGAACCAGCGGGTGAACAGGCCGCCGACCAGCGCCGGCATGGTCTGCAGGATCCAGATGCCGCCCAGCAGCTGGAAGTTGATGGCGACGGTCTTGTCCATGGTGAGGACGAAGATCAGCGCACCGACCTTGACCAGGAGGGAGACCAGTTTGGCGACCTTGTGCTCCTGCTCGGGCGTGGCGCCCGGCTTGAGGAAGTCCTTGTAGACGTTCCGGGTGAAGAGGTTGGCGGCGGCGATCGACATGATCGCGGCCGGCACCAGCGCGCCGATGCCGATCGCGGCGAAGGCCACGCCCGCGAACCAGCTGGGGAACATGTCCTCGAAGAGCTGCGGGATCGCCAGCTGCGCGTTGCCCCGGGTGTCCGTCCCGGCCTTGAGCGCCATGAAGCCGAGCAGCGCGAGGAGGCCCAGCATCAGGGAATAGAGCGGGAGGATGGTGGTGTTGCGGCGGATGACGTTGCGGCTGCGCGAGGAGAGCGTCGCGGTGATCGAGTGCGGGTACATGAACAGCGCCAGCGCCGAGCCGAGCGCCAGCGTGGCGTACGCCCACTGGGCGTTGGGGCCGCTGGTCAGTTCGCCGCGCGGTTTGCCGGTCGGCCCGTGCACGGCGAGTGCGTCCTTGGCCGAGTGGAAGATCTCGCCGAAGCCGCCCAGCTTGATCGGGATGTAGATGATCGCCACCGCGATGACGAGGTAGATCAGCCCGTCCTTGACGAACGCGATCAGCGCGGGCGCCCGCAGCCCCGAGGAGTAGGTGTAGGCGGCCAGCACCGCGAACGCGATCAGCAGCGGAAGGTCCTTGACGAACCAGCCGGCGTGCTCGCCGCCGCCGACGCCCAGCACGTCCAGCACGGCCTGGATGCCGACGAGTTGGAGCGCGATGTACGGCATCGTGGCGAGCAGCCCGGTGAGCGCCACCGCCAGTGACAGGCCCTTGGAGCCGAAGCGGCCGCGGACGAAGTCGGAGGTGGTGACGTACCCGTGCCGGTGCGAGACCGACCACAGCCGGGGCAGGAAGGTGAAGATCAGCGGGTAGACCAGGATGGTGTACGGGACGGCGAAGAAGCCGGACGCGCCCGCCGTGTAGATCGCCGCCGGCACCGCCACGAAGGTGTACGCGGTGTAGAGGTCGCCGCCGAGCAGGAACCACGTGATCCAGGTGCCGAAGCTGCGCCCGCCCAGGCCCCATTCGTCGAGGCTGGCGGAGTGCTCGGCCCGGCGCCAGCGCGCGGCCAGGAAGCCCATGACCGTCACGGCGAGGAAGAAGAAGACGAAGACGGCGAGGGCCACGCCGTCGACGCCCCGGGAGGCGGCGGCGAGGGTGGTGACGGAGGTCGTCATCGGGCCGCACCATCCTTGCGGGCGCGCTGCTCGCGCCGGACGAGCCGGTAGGCCAGGGTCGTCAGCGCCGTCGAGATCAGCACCCACGCCATCTGGTACCAGTAGAAGAACGGGACCCCGATCAGCGTCGGCTCGATCCGGGCGTACGAACTCACCCACAGCATCGCGACGAACGGGGCGAGCAGACACAGTCCGGCCACCACCCGTGTGGGGGTGACGACCGGTCTGCGGTCCGGTGATGCGGCGTTTTCGGCCATGACCGTGGCTCCCGTCCCTGGTGAACTCGGTGAATTCCGCTGGGTGATCGGCTGGAAATCTAAGCCAGGGCCGTGGCGCGCGTCACTAGCTGTCCGCATATCGGTACGACACCGTTGCCGTAAGGGAGTTGGGCCGGCCCGGCGCCTCGACGGGCTGCCGTGGGACGCGAGCGACGTGGGCGACGCGGGCGATGCGATGGGACACGAGGGGGCGCGGTGGTGCGCCGCGGCGACGGCGTCCGGAATGCGGAGCCCGGAACGACACGACACGGCCGACACGGAACAACGCGGCGCAACACGGCACGACGCGGAACAACGCGGCATGCGGACGCCCGGGACCGGCGGGGGCGAGGAGGGCGCGGGCGGGCGGCTCAGTCCGTCGGCCGCTGGAGGCGGGCGACGAACTTGTAGCGGTCGCCGCGGTAGACCGAGCGCACCCACTCCACCGGCCGCCCCTGGGCGTCCAGGGAGTGCCGGGAGAGCATCAGCATCGGCAGGCCGACGTCGGTGCCCAGCAGGCCCGCCTCGCGCGGGGTGGCCAGCGAGGTCTCGATGGTCTCCTCGGCCTCCGCCGGCCGCACGTCGTAGACCTCGGCCAGCGCGGTGTACAGGGACGTGTACTTGACGAGGTTGCGGCGGAGCGCGGGGAACCGCCGGGCCGACAGATGGGTGGTCTCGATCGCCATCGGCTCGCCGCTGGCCAGCCGCAGCCGCTCGATGCGCAGCACCCGGCCACCGGGCGCGATGTCCAGCAGCCCGGCCAGCCGGTCGTCGGCGGTGACATAGCCGATGTCCAGCAGCTGGGAGGTCGGCTCCAGGCCCTGGGCCCGCATGTCCTCCGTGTAGGAGGTCAGTTGCAGCGCCTGGGAGACCTTGGGCTTGGCGACGAAGGTGCCCTTGCCCTGGATGCGCTCCAGGCGGCCCTCGACGACCAGTTCCTGGAGTGCCTGGCGGACCGTGGTGCGGGAGGTGTCGAACTCCGCGGCGAGGGTGCGCTCGGGCGGCACGGGGGTGCCCGGCGGCAGGGTCTCGGTGATCTCCAGCAAATGGCGCTTGAGCCGGTAGTACTTGGGCACCCGGGCGGTCCGCGCGCCGCCGCCGCCGTTCTCGGCGCTGCCCGCCTCGGTGTCCATGACCCGCCTCTCCGATGCCTGTCGTGCTGCCGTCACCGGCTCCTCCGTACGTAGCGGCTCACATCGTGGCACGGACGGGTTGCCCATGCGCCGGCGCGGGTCCCGGCCCGTCAGATGTCGGTCCGGTAACGGACCTGACAGCGACTCTTATACACCCTTGACACCCCTAAAGGTCTAGGCCAAGCTGCGAGAACTGGTCTAAACCATTAAAGCCAAACCCGTCCTCAAGGGGGAGAGCGCGATGAAGCGTGGGCTCATAGCGGCGACCGCGGTCGCGGGAATGCTGGTGAGTGTCGCTGCCTGTGGGTCGAGCAGCGGAAATGCGGGCGCCGACGGTTTCAAGGGAAAGACGCTGACCGTCTGGGTGATGTCCGGATCCAATCCGGAGCAATGGACCAAGCGGGTCTCCGAGCAATTCAAGAAGAAGACCGGCGCCACCGTGGAATTCAAGGTCCAGCAGTGGAACGGAATTCAGCAGAAACTGAGCACCGCGCTCTCCGAGGACACCCCGCCGGACGTCGTCGAGATCGGCAACACCCAGACCGCCGCCTACGCCAAGGCCGGTGCCCTGGTCGACCTCGGCGACCTGAAGAAGGAGATCGGCGCCGACTGGAACGACGCCTTCAACAAGGCCGCGATGGTGGACGGAAAGCAGTACGCGCTGCCGTGGTTCGCCGGCAACCGCGTGGTGATGTACAACAAGAAGATCTGGGCGAAGGCCGGGATCACCAAGACCCCCGCCACCCGGGCCGAGCTCTTCCACGACTTCGAGACCATCAAGCAGAAGACCGACGCCGAGCCGCTCTACCTGCCCGGCCAGAACTGGTACTTCCTCGACGGCCTGACCATCGGCACCGGCGCCCAGCTGGTGAAGAAGGAAGGCGGCAAGTGGGTCTCCAATTTCGCCGACCCCAAGGTCGCCAAGGCCATGGACATCTACAAGCAGTACCAGGCTTTCAGCACCGCCCCGAAGAACAAGGACGAGGCCACCCCGCAGCAGGCCGAGATCTTCGCCAAGGGGAAGACCGGCGCCCTCATCGCCATGGGCTACGAGGCCGCCACCGCCATCAAGACCAACCCGGCCATCAAGGACGACATCGGCTACTTCACCATTCCGGGCGAGACCGCCGGAAAGCCCGAGGGTGTCTTCCTCGGCGGCTCCAACTTCGCGGTCGCCGGAATGAGCAGGAACCAGGAACTCGCCAAGGAGTTCCTCAAGGTCGCCCTCTCCAAGGACAACGACGCCCAGATGGTCAAGGAGGCCGGCTGGACGCCCAAGTCCCCGGCCCTGGCCGGCGCCGCCAAGGACAACCCGGCCGCCACGGCCGCCGCCCCGGCCGCCGAGAAGTCCGGCGGCACCACCCCGCTGATCCCGCAGTGGGCCGCGGTGGAGAACGTGCCCAACCCGATCAAGAACTACATGACCGCGGTCCTGAACGGTAAGGCGCCCGCTGACGCCGCCAAGGACATCGAGTCCGAGATCAACGCCCGGCTCGCCAAGCAGTAGCCGGCCCCCGGACGCGTACGGGCCCGGCCGGTCCTCCCGGCCCCCGCCCGTACGCCCGGGCAGCGACCGCGGCCGCCGCCACCGCGCCGGGCCGGCACCCCGCGGGGCCGGCGGCCGCCTCCACCGGCACCACAGGCGCATCCACGGGAACGAGGGGACCACACGCTCATGGCAGTGCAGCTCGACGAAGCGGCGGGGAGGAACGCGCCGCGGACCGGCAAGCGCGGCGGGCCGCCCGCCCGGCGCGGCCCCGGCGGCCGGCGGGCCGCCCGCGGCGCGCCCTACCTGCTGCTGCTCCCGGCCCTGCTCGCCACCGCGGTCTTCCTGGGCTGGCCCCTCGTCCGCAACCTGGTGCTCTCCTTCCAGAACCTCAACATGAAGGAGCTGATCCAGCACCTCACCGACTGGCGGGGGCTGGGCAACTACCAGGAGGTCCTGGGCAGCGAGCAGTTCTGGCGGGTCACCGTCCGCACCATCGCCTTCACCGCCGTCAACGTCGTGCTGATCATGGCGCTCGGCACCCTGCTCGGACTGCTGCTGGCCCGGCTCGGCACCAGGATGCGCCTGGTGCTGTCGGTGGCACTGGTGCTGGCCTGGGCGATGCCGTCGATCGCCGCCACCACCGTCTTCCAGTGGCTCTTCGACTCCCGCTACGGCGTCGTCAACTGGCTGCTGGACCACCTCGGTTGGCACTCCATGGCCCGCTACGACTGGGTCGGCACGCAGCTGTCCACCTTCTTCGTCATCACCGTCCTGATCGTCTGGCAGTCGCTCCCCTTCGTGGCCCTCAACCTCTACGCGGCCACCACGACCATCCCCAAGGAGCTCTACGAGGCGGCCCGGGTGGACGGCGCCGGCACCTGGAAGGTCTTCACCTCCGTCACCTTCCCCTTCCTGCGGCCCTTCTTCATGGCCACCACGTTCCTCGAAGTCATCTGGGTCTTCAAGGCGTTCCCGCAGATCTTCGCCATCAACCAGGGCGGCCCCGACCGGCTCACCGAGACCCTGCCGATCTACGCCTTCACCGAGGGCGTCGGCAACCTCCACTTCGGGATGGGCGCCGCGATCTCCGTCCTGACCATCGTCGTGCTGCTCGCCCTCACCGCGTACTACCTGCGCCTGACGCTCAAGCAAGAGGAGGACGCGCTGTGAAGCGCCCACTCGCCGGTCGGATCTGGCCCAACGCGACCGCCGCCGTCCTCGCCCTGCTCTTCGTCTTCCCCGTGTACTGGATGTTCGCCACGGCCTTCAAGCCGGCCCGGGACATCCTCAGCGAGGACCCGGTGTGGTTCCCGTTCCACGGCACCCTCGAACACTTCGCGACCGCGGTGAACGCCCCCGACTTCTGGCGGCTGGCCGGGAACTCCGTCCTGGTGACCGTGGCCGCCGTCGGCCTGTCGCTGGTGATCGCGCTGTGCGGCGCGTTCGCCGTCGCACGGATGCGGTTCAAGGGCCGCAAGGGCATCCTGCTGACCTTCATGGTCGCCCAGATGGCACCCTGGGAGGTCATGGTCATCTCGATCTACCTGATCGTCCGGGACGCCGACCTGCTCAACAGCCTGCTGCCGCTCACCTTCTTCTACATGCTGATGGTGCTCCCCTTCACCCTCCTGACGCTGCGCGGCTATGTCGCCGCGGTCCCCAAGGAGCTGGAGGAGTCCGCGATGGTCGACGGCTGCTCGCGCCGCCAGGCGTTCGTCAGGGTCGTGCTGCCGCTGCTGGCACCCGGCCTGATGGCCACCTCCCTCTTCGGCTTCATCACCGCCTGGAACGAGTTCCCGCTCGTGCTGGTGCTCAACAAGGAACCCGGCGCCGGCACCCTGCCGCTGTGGCTCTCGCAGTTCCAGACGCAGTTCGGCGACGACTGGGGCGCCACCATGGCCGCCGCCTCCCTCTTCGCTCTCCCGATCCTCGTCCTCTTCCTGTTCCTGCAGCGCAAGGCCGTCGGCGGTCTCACCTCCGGCGCAGTGAAGGGATAGCCCATGGCCACCGTCGTCCGCTCCGCCGACACCCTCACCCGGGACGCGCTCGCCGTGCTCCAGCCCGGCTTCACCGGCACCACCGCACCGGACTGGCTGCTGCGCCGCCTCGACGAGGGCCTGGCGACCGTCGCCCTCTTCGGCCGCAATGTGCACACACCCGCCCAACTCGCCGCGCTCACCGCACAGTTGCGCGGTGCCCGCGAGGACCTGCTGATCGCCATCGACGAGGAGGGCGGCGACGTCACCCGCCTCGAAGTGCGCGGCGGCTCCTCCTTCCCCGGCAACCTCGCGCTCGGCGCCGTCGACGACACCCGGCTGACCCGCGACGTCGCCCGCGAACTCGGCCGCCGGCTGGCCGACTGCGGTATCAACGTCAACTGGGCGCCCTCCGCCGACGTCAACTCCAACCCCGCCAACCCCGTCATCGGGGTCCGCTCCTTCGGCGCCGACCCCGAACTCGTCGCCCGGCACACCGCCGCCTACGTCGAGGGACTGCAGTCCGCCGGCGTCGCCGCCTGCACCAAGCACTTCCCCGGCCACGGCGACACCGCCACCGACTCCCACCACGACCTCCCCCGCATCAACGCCGACCTGGCGACCCTTCAGGAACGCGAACTGGTGCCGTTCCGCGCCGCGGTGGCCGCCGGCACCCGCGCCGTGATGAGCGCCCACATCCTGCTGCCCGCCCTGGACGCCGAACGCCCCGCCACGCTCAGCCCGGCCGCCCTGCACGGCCTGCTGCGCGCCCCCGTCGCCGACGGCGGCCTCGGCTTCGACGGCCTGATCATCACCGACGGCATGGAGATGCGGGCCATCTCCGCCACCTACGGCCTCGCACGCGGCAGCGTGCTGGCCCTCGCGGCCGGCGCCGACGCCATCTGCGTCGGCGGCGGCCTGGCCGACGAGGACACCGTGCTGCGGCTGCGCGACGCCCTGGTGCACGCCGTTCGGGAAGGCGAGCTGCCCGAGGAACGGCTCGCCGACGCCGCGGCCCGCGTCCGCGCCCTGGCACGCTGGACCCGGAACGCGGCCACGGGGGAGGGGCCCGTGCCGGCCCCCGGGATCGGCCTGACCGCCGCCCGCCGCGCCCTCCGTCTGACCTCCACCACCCCGTACGAGCCGCTCACCGAACCCGCCTACGTGGCCGCCTTCACCCCCCTCGCCAACATCGCCGTCGGGGACGAGACCCCCTGGGGCGTCGCCGCCGAACTGACCCGGCTCCTCCCCGGCACCGGGACCGCCGCCTGCACGGCCGCGGACGCCGAGGCCGGGACCCGCGCCCTCGTCGACACCCTGCTCACCGCCGCCGGCGACCGCCCCGTCGTGGCCGTCGTCCGCGACCTGCACCGCCATCCGTGGATGGCCGACGCCGTGCACACCCTGCTGGCCGCCCGCCCCCGCACCGCCGTCGTCGAGATGGGCGTCCCCCAGGCCCCGCCCCAGGGCACCCCGCACCTCGCCACCCACGGCGCCGCCCGCGTCTGCGCCCAGGCCGCAGCAGAAGCCCTCACGGGCCGGGCGCCCCGGGAAGCACCCCAAGTGCCATAAGCAACAAACCCTCTTGCCCCTCCTATCCCCTCAACCCCTCACTCCCCGCCCGCGTCGGGGGGTGCCCCCGAAGGGCGGCCCTTGACGCGGGCACCCACCCCTTGACGGGCAGCCGTTCCGACGGGCCGTGCGTCCGCACCGGCTGCCCCCTACGGGCGGACGCGCCACGGCTGCGGGGCGCCGCCCGGCGGGGCGGGGCGACCGCGTGGGGCGTGTCGCCCCGCCCCGCGATGCGACGAGGGCCCGCACCCGCGCCGCTCCCGCCAGGGCCCGGCACCGGTACGGGCCCTCGGGCCGCGGCGGTTCCCCTCAGAGCCCCTGCCACTCCGGCTTGGCGGCGTAGGTCGCACGGAAGTACTCGGCCAGCTTCAGCTTGGACGCCGCGGCCTCGTCGACGACCACCGTCGCGTGCCGGTGCAGCTGCAGCGCGGAGGCCGGGACCAGCGCGGCGACCGGGCCCTCCACGGCCTGGGCCACGGCGTCGGCCTTGCCCTCGCCGGTGGCGAGCAGCACCAGATGGCGGGCCTCCAGGATGGTGCCGATGCCCTGGGTGATGACGTGGTGCGGCACCTCCTCCGGGCTGTCGAAGAAACGGGCGTTGTCCTCCCGGGTCTGCCGGGTGAGGGTCTTGATGCGCGTCCGCGAAGCCAGCGACGAGCAGGGCTCGTTGAAGCCGATGTGCCCGTCGGTGCCGATGCCGAGCAGCTGGAGGTCCACCCCGCCGGCGTCGCGCAGCGCACTGTCGTACGCCTCGCAGGCGGCCTGGACGTCCTCCGCCGTGCCGTCCGGACCCATGAACGCGCTCTCGTCGAGCCCCAGCGGCCGCACCACCTCGCGCAGCACCACCGAGCGATACGACTCGGGGTGCCCGGCGGGCAGACCCACATACTCGTCGAGCTGGCAGATCCGGGCCCGCGAGGCGTCCACCGCACCGGCCCGGACCTTCGCCGCCAGGGCCTCGTAGACGGGCAGCGGGGTCGAGCCGGTGGCCACGCCGAGCAGCGCCTCGGGCTTGCGCCGCACCAGGGTGGCGACGGCCTCCGCGATGAGCTCGCCGCCTGCGGCGGCGTCCGGGACGATGACAACTTCCACGCTTGGCCTGCCGTTCTGAAGAATGGGCTATGTGGTATAGACCAATCTAGCAGAGGCGGGCATACGCGACCCCGTTGCACCCCTGAACAAAACCGCACGTTTTCCCCACCGCATCCCGTCGCCCCGATGACCGGCCAGGTGACCGGATCGACGGCCGGACCTACGGCCGGAACGTCGATGGGGGCGGTGGCGAGTACGGCGACGGGCGCGGCCACCGGCACGACCGGACGCCGCCGGCGGGATGCCGCCCCGTCAGAGCAGCGCGCCGCCGCTGCCGTCTATCCACTGGCTCGTCACCCACCGGCTGTCGTCCGAGGCGAGGAACGCCACGATGTCGCCGATGTCGGTCGGGTCCGCCACCCGCCCCAGCGGAGAGCGTGCACCGGTCGCCGTGCGCGCCACGGCGTTCTCCTCGCCGCGCAGCCAGGCGGCGTTCATGTCGGTGTCGACCGCGCCGGGGGCCACCGTGTTGACCGTGATGCCGCGGGGGCCGAGCTCCAGCGCCAGCGAACGGGTCAGCACATCGACCCCGCCCTTGGACATCGCATAGGCGAGCAGTTCCGACTTGGCGGCGGTGTGCGTGAGCCCGGTGGAGACGTTGACGATCCGTCCGCCGTCCCGCAGCCGGGACAGCCCCTGCTGGATCACGAAGAACGGTGCGGTGGTGTTGACCGCGAAGAGGTGCTCGACGTCGTCGCGCGTGATCTCACCGAAGGGGCGGAGCGTGCCGTCCAGCGCCTTGTTGATCCCGGCGTTGTTCACCAGGATGTCCAGCCCGTCGGCCTGCTCGTCGAACGCGGCCCACAGCGTCTCGGCGTCGCCGGGCACCCCCAGCTCGGCGCGCAGCGTGAACGCCTCGCCGCCCACCGCCTCGATCGCCGCGGCCGTCTCCTTCGCCGCCGTCGCATCGCTCCCGTAGTGCACGCCGACCCGTGCGCCGTCCCGCCCCAGCCGCTCCGAGATCGCCCGGCCGATTCCCCGGCCGCCGCCCGTCACCAGTGCCGTCCTGCCGCTCAGTGCACCCATCGTGAACCCTCCCCTTGTCTGTGCGCCCGTGCCTCCGACCCGCACGCGCGCCGGTCGTCCGGCAAGCACTTCTGTAGTGCTTGCTACATAAAAACCGTAGCACGCGTTTCTTATCGACCGCTATAGAATTCACTCCATGGTGGCCAAGGAGACCAAGCAGCGCGGCCGGCCCCGGTCGTTCGACCGGGACACGGCCCTGGAGAAGGCGATCCGCTCGTTCTGGGAGCACGGTTACGAATCCACGTCCATCGCCGACCTCACCCGCGAGATGGGGATCAGCGCCCCCAGCCTCTACGCCGCCTTCGGCGACAAGCGGGCCCTGTTCGACGAGGCGATCGCCGTGTACGTACAGCTGTACGGCGGCTTCATCTCCCGTGCGCTGGCCGAGGAACCGACCGCCCGCCGCGGCGTCGAGCGGGCCCTGCGCGAGGCCGCGGCCGAGTACACCGTCCCCGACCGCCCGCGCGGCTGCATGGTCATCAGCGCCGCACTCAACACCGGGCCCTCCTCCGCCGAGGTCGCCGCCTCCCTGCGGGAGAAGCGGCAGGCCAACGCCCGGGAGATCGCGCAGGCGATCCGCGCCGACATCGCCGCCGGCCGGCTCCCCGCCGACACCGACGCCCGCGCGCTCGCCGAGTACGTCAGCACGATCATCGCGGGGATGTCGCAGTCCGCCCGGGACGGCACGGACCGCGCGACACTGGAGGCGGTCGCCGAACTGGCCATGCACGCCTGGCCGTCCAGGACGGGGGAGCGGGTCTAGGGCATCGGCCCCTTGGGGGAAGTCCCCGGAAACACCCGCGGGCCGCGGCGCCGGGACAGGACCCTCAACCTGTCCGGCACCGCAGCCCGGAGCTGACATCGGCCGGCCCCGTACTACGGACGGGAGGTGCCCCCTGTGCGGTCGGGGGCACGGCCCCGTCCCGGAACCGGTCGATCGGAGGCCCGGGCGCAGTCAGGGCAGAGAGCGCCGTGGGCCTCGATCCGCCCTCCTGTGCGGGGAGAGCGGAAGCTTCTGCACTCCGGTTCTTCCCGGAGTGTGCCGCACCGCACATTCTGGACTGGACCATTCTTGTCTGTCCATGGCCGTGCAGGCACAACACATACCGTACGCCGGTAGGCTCCGAGGTGTGCCCTCGATGAACGATCTCGTGCGCCAGCACACGGCCCTGAGCGACTCCGACCTGGAGTGGCTCCATCTGCTGGTGTCGGAGTGGCAGCTGCTCTCCGACCTCTCCTTCGCCGACCTCGTCCTGTGGGTCCCCACCCTCGACGGCACCCGATACGTGTCGGTCGCCCAGATGCGTCCCAACACCGGACCGACCTCCTATCAGGACGACATGGTCGGCCACCTCGTCCCCCGGGGCCGCCGCCCGATGCTGGACTCCGCCCTGGACGAGGGCCGCATCGTGCGCGAGGGCGACCCGGAGTGGCGCGAGGAGGTGCCGGTGCGGGTCGAGTCCATCCCGGTGCGCCGCGAGGGCCGGGTGCTCGGGGTGATCGCCCGCAACACCAATCTGCTGACCGTACGGACCCCCAGCCGGCTGGAGCTGACCTACCTCCAGAGCGCCTCCGACCTGGCCCAGATGATCGCTGCCGGAACGTTTCCCTTCCCCGGCCAGCAGGTCGACATGGACGCCTCGCCGCGCGCCGGCGACGGCCTGATCCGGCTCGACGCCGACGGCGTGGTCCAGTACGCCAGCCCCAACGCGCTCTCCGCCTACCACCGGCTCGGCCTCGCCGCCGACCTCGTCGGCCACCACCTCGGCCAGGCCACCGCCGAACTCGCCCCGGCCCGCGGCCCGGTGGACGAGGCACTGGTCAAACTGGCCAGCGGCTGGGCCCCGCGGGAATTCGAGGTCGAGGGAAACGACGGGGTGATCCAATTGCGGGCCATCCCCCTCAAACCCAAGGGCACGCATATCGGTTCGCTGGTTCTGCTGCGCGATGTGACCGAACTGCGGCGCCGCGAGCGGGAACTGATCACAAAGGACGCCACCATCCGGGAAATCCACCACCGGGTGAAGAACAATCTCCAGACCGTCGCCGCCCTGCTGCGGCTGCAGTCCCGCCGGATGGATTCCGTGCGCGGCCGCGAGGCGCTCGACGAGGCCGTGCGCCGGGTCGGTTCGATCGCGATCGTGCACGAGACGCTCTCCCAGACGCTCGACGAACGCGTGGAGTTCGACGAGATCGCCGACCGGGTGCTGGCCATGGTCGCGGAGATCGCCCCGGGCAAGGTGACCCCCCGCCGCACCGGACGCTTCGGCATCCTGGACGCCGAGGTGGCCACCCCGTTGTCGATGGTGCTCACGGAGGTGCTGCAGAACGCCCTGGAGCACGCCTTCGACCAGGAGCAGCACGGCACCGTCGAGGTCGCCGCGGTCCGCGGCGGCAGCCGCACCGAGCCCCGGCTGCTGGTCACCGTCCAGGACAACGGTCGCGGCCTGCCGGAGGGCTTCGATCCGCACCGCGCCGGCAACCTGGGCCTACAGATCGTACGGACCCTGGTGGAAGGGGAGTTGGGCGGCACGTTCGACATGGTCCGCCGCCCCGAGGGCGGCACCCGGGTGCTCCTCGACATCCCCGTACGCGCCGAGAAGCAGCACTGAGGGCAGCCCGTCGGGCGGGGCCGGGGACCCCGGACAGCAACAAGCCCCGGACCGGGTTCGGTCCGGGGCTCAAAGCTATTGCGATGCGATTACGACCGGGTCTCAGCTCCGGGCGGGCATCGAAGGTACTGCGCGCTGCGGCTCTCGGGGGCCACGGGGCGGCTGGCTCAGGCGCTGGCGTTGCGCGCCCGGTTGCGAGCTGCACGGCGCTTCATCGCGCGGCGCTCGTCCTCGCTCAGACCACCCCAGACGCCCGAGTCCTGGCCGGACTCGAGCGCCCACTGCAGGCACTGCTCCATGACGGGGCAGCGGCGGCAGACGGCCTTGGCTTCCTCGATCTGCAGCAGCGCGGGACCGGTGTTGCCGATGGGGAAGAAGAGCTCGGGGTCTTCTTCGCGGCAAACGGCGCGGTGACGCCAGTCCATGGCTGCTCCATCTCCTCGTGTGACGGGAACGTGCTTGTGAATGTGAACGCTTTCACGAATCCCTCCACAAGGGAAGGGCCGAAAGCCAGTCAAGGACTGGTGCGGTCCTGTGGGATGAGGAGGAGGATTCGGGCTCTCAAGGGGGCCGGTAGAGCGGCCGTCCCGATCGCCATGAAGAGACTCGCAAACCTCGGCGGCGGATACAACCCCTTCCGGAAACTTTTTTTTGATTCCTTGGTGTCGCCTAGCTCACAGCCGTCATTCCAGGGGGTGGAAGCCAGTCTAAACGTTCGAGTGAAAGGACTTTAGGCCCTACTGCTCACACAATCACACGCAGTGCACGGCGAACGCCTGTGAACGTCACACTCGTCCGCAGTCCCAGATGGTCACCGTCCATCTGGAACGGCAGTGGAACCTGCGAATGCAAGGTGAAGTCCGTGAGGTCGTGGAGGGAGAGGACGTGCTTGCCCCGTGGGCCGCGCTCCGGTGTCGACGCGAGGAGTTGGGAGGCGTAACGGGTCACCGCCGGCACCGAGAACTTGTCCAGCGCGAAGAGGTCCAGCGCGGTGTCGAAGGACGCCTCGGGGGAGGGGTAGATCGGACGGTTGCCCAGATACGACCAGGGGGCGGTGTTGCAGATTATGGACATCGTGAGGTTCTCGGTGACCTCCGTCGTGCCCGGCTCCGCACCCGGTCGCTCGAGCGTGATGGTGCCCCGGCGGCGGTTGGCCTCGCCCAGGAACTGCCGGACGACCTGGCGCACGTAGAGGGAGTGCGTGGACCGCTTGCCGCGCTCGCGCTGCTGCTCGACCCGGCCGACCACGCCCGCGTCGAAGCCGAAGCCGGCGCAGAAGGTGAACCAGCGGGACGGCACCCCCTCGTCCGGGGTGCCCGGGGTTCCGGCCGCCAGGCCCAGGCCCACGGTGCGCTCGCTGCGGTCGCGCAGCGCGTCCAGCAGGGCGCCGGTGGCCTCCACGACGTCGTTGGGCAGGCCCAGGGCGCGGGCGAAGACGTTGGTGGAGCCGCCGGGGACCACCGCGAGCCGGGGGTGCGACTCGGGGTCGGGGCCGGTCGTCAGCAGACCGTTGACGACCTCGTTGACCGTGCCGTCGCCGCCGAGCGCCACCACCAGGTCGGTCTCGCCGCCCTCGGCGGCCTCCCGGGCCAGGTCGCGGGCGTGCCCGCGGTACTGCGTCTCGGCGACCTCCAGCTTGAGATCGCTGGCCAGCGCGTGGGCGAGTACTTCACGGGTACGGGCACTCGTGGTGGTTGCAGCGGGATTGACCACGAGAAGTGCGCGCATGTGCAGCAGCGTACCTACCTGCCGGTACCGGCCTCACCCCTGTCCAGGGTCCGGGCGCGACCGGCGCCAGGGGCCCGGCGCTACCCTGCTGGGGTGACCAGTCAGCAGAAGCAGTCCCCGAAGCGAGCCGCCGGTACCCCTGCGGTGCCCGAGCCGGACGGCCCGCGGCCCGCCCGGCTGAGCGCCGCCGCGGCGCTCACCGCCGTCGAGGGTCTGGCGCTGGCCGCCCTCGGCGCGTACATGCTGATCAACGGCCTGGTCGGGGCGCCGGACAGTCCGCAGCAGGCGGAGATGGGCGGGGTGACGATCCTGGCGCTGGCGGTGCTGCCGCTGGTCGCCGCGCGGGGGCTGTGGCTGCGCCGGCGGTGGAGCCGGGGGCCGTCGCTGATCACCCAGATCGTGGCGCTGCCGGTCGCCTGGACGCTCGTCAAGGGCGGTGGGGCGCTGATCGCCGGCGGGGCCGCGCTGGCGGTGGCGGCGGTGGTCGTGCTCGTCCTGCTGGTCAACCCGACGGCGACGGCGGCGCTCGGCATCGGGCCGCGCGAGACGCCGTAGGACGCGGGGCGGGGCCGGGGGCTGAGGCACGTAGGGGAGGGGCGAACGGATCCCGTAGGGGATGCGAGCGCCCCCTACGGGGCCACAACGGGGTCGGGCGGCGAGATATTCCGAGGAGTGGGGAGGAGCGGGGCGGCGCGTTGCCCATGGGTGGGCCCCGCGGGGGCGACCGGGGGTCCCGGGGTGGGGCGAACGGGCGTCCCGCGGGGTGGTGAGCGTTTCCGCGGAGTGGACGGCGGGTGTTCCCGCGGGGCGGTGTGAGAGGGGGCCCGCGGGTGGGGCGGAGGGGGGTCCGCGCCCCACCGGGGAGGGGGCTGCGTTCCAGCGGGATGGGCTACGGGGTGGGTTACTCCTCGACGAGGAGCTTGTCGCGGAGTTGGGCCAGGGTGCGGGCCAGCAGGCGGGAGACGTGCATCTGGGAGATGCCGACCTCCTGGGCGATCTGCGACTGGGTCATGTTGCCGAAGAACCGCAGCAGCAGGATCTTCTTCTCGCGCGGCGGGAGGTCCTCCAGCAGCGGCTTGAGGGACTCGCGGTACTCCACGCCCTCCAGCGCCTCGTCCTCCGCGCCGAGGGTGTCGGCGACCGCGGGGGACTCGTCGTCGGTGTCCGGGACGTCGAGCGAGAGGGTGCTGTAGGCGTTCGCCGACTCCAGGCCCTCCAGGACCTCTTCCTCGGAGATCGACAGGTGCTCGGCCAGTTCATGGACCGTGGGCGCCCGGCCGTGCCGTTGGGACAGCTCGGCGGTCGCCGTCGTCAGGGACAGCCGCAGCTCCTGGAGGCGGCGCGGGACCCGGACCGCCCAGCCCTTGTCGCGGAAGTGCCGCTTGATCTCGCCCAC
Organism: Streptomyces sp. BHT-5-2; assembly: GCF_019774615.1. NCBI lineage: Bacteria > Bacillati > Actinomycetota > Actinomycetes > Kitasatosporales > Streptomycetaceae > Streptomyces > Streptomyces sp. BHT-5-2. The sequence continues at coordinate 2,770,875 of NZ_CP081496.1, forward strand.
GACGGTGGGCGTGGCATAGGTGGAGAACTCCACGCCGCGCTCCGGGTCGAAGCGGTCGACCGACTTGATCAGGCCGATCGTGGCGACCTGGGTCAGGTCGTCGAGCGGTTCGCCGCGATTGCGGAAGCGGCGGGCCAGGTGCTCGACCAGCGGCAGGTGCATGCGCACCAGGGTGTTGCGCAGCTCGGCACGCTCCGGGGAGCCGTCGGGCAGCTTGCGCAGCTCGTAGAACATCGCCCGGGCGCCGCCGCGGTCGTGCGGATCCTCCGGCGCCGGGGAGTGCCGCTCCACGGGCCGGTCGCCGGCAGTCGGCGGAACCTGCCGGTCCGCCTGCCGGCCCTGCTGCTCGCTCTGCTCCATGTGGTCCGCCCGCTCCGCCTGCTCCGCCGCGTCCAACCGGCCGCCGTGGTCGTCCGCGCCCGTCGGGTGCGGCTGGGCATGCTGCCCGGGGATGACCGCGCCCGCCGCCATCCTCGCGCCGCGTTCGAGATCTTTCACGGGGCCCCCTGTTCGGTCATGACGGTCCGGGACCGGCGCCGCGCTCCTTGTACAGACTGATGGTGACCGTGCGGTCCTCGGCGACGCTGGAGTCGACCTTGCCGGCCAGTGCCGAGAGCACCGTCCAGGCGAAGGTGTCGCGCTCCGGAGCGCGGCCGTCGGTCGTCGGGGCCGACACCGTCACCTGCAGCGCGTCGTCGATGAGCTGGAAGACGCAACTGAGGACGCTGCCGGGGACGGCCTGTTGCAGCAGGATCGCGCAGGCTTCGTCGACCGCGATGCGCAGATCCTCGATCTCGTCGAGGGTGAAGTCCAAGCGGGCTGCGAGACCGGCGGTGGCCGTACGCAGCACGGACAGGTAGGCACCCGCAGCGGGCAGACGGACTTCCACGAAGTCCTGAGTCCCGGGCTCGCCTGCGATCTGGGACACCCTCACCTCCAAGGTGGCACAAGCTGGTAGAGCTGGAATGCGTGTCGAAGCTCTTGCGCTTCGGATACTTCGCGTACTTCGGGTGTCCGTGCCGGACGGTTCTCCCGCGGGGTGCAAGGAGAACGATCCGGCGCGGCTCGTGGTTCGGCTGTGACGCTATCGCGATCTGCGGGCCGGTGTCGCCCGGAAGGAGCAGGGCAGCCGTCCGGACGACGACCACCGGCTCACCGACAGCACGTCTGTTACAGAGTGTAAAACCTCGGGCACGGACAGTGGTAGGGGTCGGTGCCCCCAAATCGAGGCCGATTACGCTCCGTTGGCGGGCGCGGTGTCCGCCAGCGCGTGCAGCGCATCTCCAGTGAGCCGGAAGACCGTCCATTCGTCCATGGGCCGGGCACCGATCGACCGGTAAAAACCGATGGACGGTTCGTTCCAGTCCAGGACCGACCACTGATCTTTGTGTGCCGTGCAAAGTCACGTTGCGTTGCGTGTCACGGCCCCCAGGGAACGGAGGCGAAACCTGGCACGAACGAAGCGGGAACCATGCCTCACACCGACAGTCATCCGGTCGTCGTCCTCTACCTACGGCTCTCTCATGATTCACATGTGTCCGACTCCCTGGAGGGCCAGGAAGCGGACTGCGTGCAGCGGGCCCGGGACCTGGCCGGGCCGGACGCGGAGATCAAGGTCTTCAGGGAAGTCGTCTCCGCATCCAAGGCCAAGGTACGTCGCAAGCAGTTCGACGCCATGACGGCCTACGTCCAAGAGCAGCGCCCGGCGTTCCTCATCGCCTGGAAGATCGACCGGGTGACCCGCCAGGGCATCCGCCAGCTTGCGGACATCGTGGAGCTGGTGGAGGACACCGGAGTCCGCTTCATTTCCCTGAAGGACAACCTGGACTCCGCCAACCCCGGGTGGGTCACCCTGGCGTCGTTCCTGGCGGAACAGGCCAAGGAGGAAGCCAAGAACATCCAGCTCCGTGTCTCCTCCCGCCAGCTCCGTGACCGGGAAAAGGGGCGGTGGACCAAGGAGCGGCCATTCGGATACGTGGTCAACCGTGACCGTCGGCTGGAGCCGCACCCGACAGAGGCAGCTGTCGTGCGCGGCATGGTGGAGGAGTACCTGGCCGGGGGAACGCTGCGGGGCATCGCGGCACGACTCACGGCGGAGGGTGTTCCATCCCTTCGGCACGCGAAGCGGACAGAACTGCTGGCGAAGCTCCGCGCGGCAGGGCGGGACGACGAGGCCGCCAAGATCGAGGAGACCCCCATACCGTTCCGCAACACGTGGGGCTTGACGACAGTCCGGCACATCCTGGCGTCACCGGTGCTGGCCGGTTACCTCGTTCACCGGGGGAACCTCGTCGAGGACTCCGAAGGCGAACCCATACGCGTGGCGGATGGCTTGATCACGGCAGCGGAGCACCGCCGCATCCTGGCCCGTCTCGACTCGCGCAAGACCACGATCCGGAAGCCGGGTAAGCGCACAGGCAAGGGCGCGTCCCCGGGACGGTCGGTGACATTCCTCCTTGCCGGATTCATTCGCTGCGGCGACTGCGGTGGCGCCATGGTCGGCAATCGGCGGAAGCCTCCGCGTCGCAGCTACTACCGGTGTATCTCTCAGCTGCACGGACACCCGTGCTCCGGCCGGAGCGTCGTGGCACCGGCCTTGGAGGCACTGGTGGCGGACTGCGTGCTGTCCAAGCTGGCAGCCATGGAGCCGGATGACCCGATGCTTCACGCGGTGGCACAACGATGGCTGAAGACTTACGCGCCGGAGTACGACGCGGAGCGGTCCGAGTTCGACGCCAAAGCCCACTCCCTCCGCACTCGTTTGGAGGCCCTGGAGATCGCCCGATGGGAGCGTGGAGAGTTCGACGACGCGGAAGGGGCAGCCCGCTACGACCGCTTGCGTTCACGTATCTCTGAGCAACTGGCCGCCGTGGAAGGTGCGCTGTCCAAACTTCCGGAACCGACCATCGACCTGTCCATGTTGTTGGACCCTGAGGAGGCCCAGCAGGCGTTGGCGGGCGGGGACGGCAAGGTCCTGGAAGCTCGCCGGGATGTGTTGGGGCTGATTCTTCAGCGGGTCTATGTAGTACGGGAGGAGGTAGGCGTCCGACCCGCGTGGGCTGGCGAGGAAGACACTTACGTTCCGGTGTGCTTCCGTGAAGAGCCGAATGAGGCGCGCGAAGCGGCGTAGCGCCGACACGATGCCCAAGGGCCCGCCCCATTCGGGGGTGGGCCCTTTTCGCTGTCCCGGTGTCCCGTCCCGCCGGGCGCGGCGTGCGGCGGGCTGTCACGGGTCCCTGTGTACGGGGATAGAAGCGGGAACAACTCGCCGCCCGCGCATTCAGCCGCCGGCCAACGTTCGGCGCCGGGTGTCACGCGCCCCAGTGAACGACATCGGTACGCGCTGTACGGGCGGCGAACACGAAGACAGGAACGACGAATGACGGGGAAACCACCGAGCCGAGTGGAACAAGCACACGCACGCATCACGGCAATGATTGCGTGGCTTGAAGACGCACTAGGGGATTTGACCACCGAAGACGGTTGCCTTATTTACGAGCAGATATTTTTCAAGGACCCGTACCCGGAATCCAGTAGCGGCGACAACGGCCGCCACCGGGAAAGGGAACGTACAGAACAACGTCGCAAGATTGCCGAATCTTACAAAGGCGACCAGGGGGAGCAGTGGTGACCACCGATTCAAAATGGCAGGACCGTCTGTCGAACAAGGACGGAATCCGTCACGTTGATTACGCCCATTTCTGCGCGGAGCGGTTCGATGGACGCGTGTGCTTCTCCCCGCAACTTGGCTGGATGCAGTGGAACGGGACCGCATGGGAGATAGGGCACAAGCAGGCGCCCGCCATGGATGGAATGACAAAGGTCAGCAACGGTCTACTCGCCGAAGCAGGCCAAGGCGGTGCCGACTGGCTGGCGGAAGCAGCGATGAACCTGCGTCGAGCACACCACCGCAAGGCGATCGCCACAGAACTGGAATCCCTCCCAGAATTGCATGTTGACGCTTCCTCCGTGGACGCGCATCCGCATTTGCTGACGTTCTCCAATGGGATCGTAAACCTGGATACTGGCGAGCTGCGCCCCGCGTACCCGGAATGCCTACTCACGCAGACCGCGCCGACGAACTACAACCCAGACGCTGAGTGTCCGCGCTGGCTGCAATTCCTGAACGGCGTGTTTCCCGGTCAGTCGGAAGTCATCGACTACATGCAAACCCTGATCGGGTACGGCATCACCGGGCACAACCGGGAGCACGCATTCGCCGTGTGGTTCGGGGACAAGGGTCGCAATGGCAAGGGAACCATTATTCGGGCTCTGAAAAATGTCTTCGGCCCCAGCATCGTCAAGGACGTGGATTTCAGCGTTTTCGAAAGGGGCGGGAATGCTCACACTGAGGACATAGCGCGGATAGGCACCGCCCGCATTGTCACGGCGTCCGAGGGTAGCGAAGGCGCGCCCATGAACGATGAAGTCCTCAAGCGCCACGCGGGCGGGGACTCTATTCAGGCTCGGCACCTATACCGGGAGACGTTTGAATACGTGCCCCGGTACCTGATCGTGTTGCTGTCCAACTACCTGCCCCAGTTCCAAAGCCAGGGCGCGGCCATCTGGTCTCGCGTGCGAGCCGTGGAGTTCACCGAGTCGTTCGCCGGACGGGAGGACCGCCACCTGGACGAAGCACTGGCCGCAGAGGCTGAAGGGATCGCGGCATGGTGCGTTCGGGGAGCCGTCCGCTACCACAGGGACGGGCTCAAGTCGCCAGAGGCAGTAAGCGCTACCACGCGCAAGCACAAGGAAGCTGTAAACCCGCTGGCGCCCTTGATTGACGACCTGTTCGTGTTCGACGCGGACGCCAAGGTCCGGCGGTCCGAGTTCAACCAAGCACTGAAGGAGTGGAAGGACGCCAACGGCATTGCCCGCAACCGCTTCACGCCGCAGTTCACCAAGTTCCGGCTAGCTGAGTCCGGCGTCCGGGAAGTCAAGACAGACGGCACCTGGCATCTCACGGGCATACGTCTGACTCCCGAGGACGGGGGCACCGCCGGGGTCAGAATCGCCCCCGTTGCGATTCTGAACTCGCCCGGTACGCCAAGGGTGTTCCCCGCTGCCTGAACCCCAGGGCAAAAAAGTAACCCTCTCTCAAACCCTCTTACGTGTATATGAGGGATTTGAAGAAAGGACACTTTTTTGCCCTGCTCGGCCGGAGCGCCGGAGACACCCTCTGGCGAACACCCGACAAGGGAACTAGGGACTTCCGGCCGGCTGGCCTATTCAGGAGTCACAGGACAGTGCCCTGCTTGCCCACTGCAGCGGGCCCTCAGCTAGTGGGCCAGCAGGGGGTGTCACGACCCCCAGTAAATGGTTTCAGAAGCAGGGCCCCGCTACGTAGGGGGTTCTCCATCCGGCGGCGTCCGGGTGCGCGCTCTGCGCTACCAACCGGCCACCCCACCTCGCGCTCCGGTACCCCCGGAGCGGGGGGTTTTCACATGCCTAGAACTCCCCCTGGAGGAACCGTGATTTTTGACCGCATCAATCTGACCCGGCGGGTCCTCGCTGCCCTTTGCGCCGCCCTGGATCTCGCACGCGAAGATGCCGACCATGCCGGTATTTCGGAAGTTTCCGCCGTACGGGAGAAGGTCGCGAAGGACCTTGGCGAAGTAGTCCGCAACGCCTTCAACAACGGCGGCATTACGGAGGCAGAGGCCAAGTTCGCCATGCGCCCGATCTACTCCACGGCGAACGAGGTGCACCACGGCGGTGTCTGAGCAGACCGAGACGACTGCAGGCGCCTCCCTGGCGGCTTCGGAAGCAGTTGCGACCCTGGCGGCATCCGAGACTGCACAGGACCCCGCAGACGGCGGCACAGCACCTGAGACGGAAGCGCTCCAGGGGCGTGTCCGGGAGCTGGAGGAGGAGCGGGACCGCCTGGCGGCCGAGAGGGCCGAGCGGGACCGCGCGGACGCCATGGTGGCCGTTGTACGCCGATACCACTACGTGACGCAGGAGATCGTCCAGGCTCTCCCCGAAGACTTCCCTGCGGACCGCCTGGAAGCCGTGGCGTGCGCCATCAACCAGGCCATGCATACGGCCCACAACCCGCCTGGCATCGGGCGCGGGGGCCTCACCCCGTCCGAGGAGCGCCGGGCCACCTGGGACGGCCTGTTCCGCTCCGCACTCTGATCACCTCAACTACCAAGCAAGGACAACTACTTGTCTCTTCTGACTACCACTCCCGGCGTAGCAGGCATCACCCCCGACGACTACGGCCCGCTGATCGTCCAGCCCGTGGAACGGGAAAGCGTCGCCCTCCAGGTCGCCAGCACGCTGAAGACGAGCAGCACCAAGGTTCATATCCCGATCGTCCACACCGACGCGGGCGCCTCGTTCGTGGCGGAGGGGGAAGAGATAGCCCCCACTGACGCCATGCTGGGAGAGCTGGAGGTCGTCCCCGCCAAGTGCGCGGGTCTGTCCATCGTGTCGTCCGAACTGGCGGAGGACAGCGACCCGGACGCGCAGAAGCTCGTGGGAGATGGGCTGGCCCGCTCGATCGCCGGGGCCCTGGACCGCTCGTTCTTCGGTGCCCTCTCCGCCCCGAACCCGGCGGGCCTGGAGGCCGTGGACGGCGTGGGCATCGTGGACGCTGGGGCCAAGTTCACCAACCTGGACGCGTTCCAGGAGGCCATCAACCGTGCTGAGGACGTGGGCGCCACCATCACGGCGTTCGCGGCGAATCCGGCAGACGCCCTGACTTTGGGCAAGCTCAAGCAGACCAAGGACAGCAACGTTCCGCTGCTGGGTTCCGATCCGACCGCGCCGACGCGACGCACGGTGTTGGGCGTTCCGATGTACGTCTCCAACGCGGTGACCGCCGGAACCGTCTGGGCGGTTCCCCGGGACCGGGTGATGGTTGTCATGCGCCGCGACGTGACCCTGGACGTTTCCAAGCACGCCAGGTTTACGCGGGACCAGGTAGCCATCAAGGCCACCATGCGAGCGGCACACGCCTTCCCGCATCCGGCGGCTATCCAGAGAATCAGCCTCAACAAGGCGTAAAGGAAAGGGAGCCGAATCCGCCATGGGCTCGGCTCCCTCCCTTTCATCCCGGGCGACGATCACGACCCGGCGAACCTTCAGGCTCTGTGCCGGTGGCATCACGCGCGGAAGTCCAGCGCGGAGGGCGCGGCGGCCAGGTGGAGGCGGGTGTCTAGGTGGAGGCCGGAGGGGCGGCATCCGGGGGAGCTGGGCTGAGCCAACAACATTGGGGCAGGTCCAGAACCTGACCGGTCCACCGGCGAGTGGAAGGTGCTTGCTCGCTCGCCCCAACGCAGGTCCACCGTAAAGGCGTTCCGCCGGCATCGCCTCGGGTAGGTTGTCCGAAGCTGTTCGAACCACGCTGAGCGACCAGGGGGCAATCTCGTGAACGAAGACGAGATCAGGCGTGCCGTGGCACGGGGGATTCAGGATTACGAGAGGACGCGGCCGAAGCCTAAGGGGCTCATCGCGGAAGCAGGGAGCGCCGCATGTGGCTGCGTTGCAATGTTCTTCGTGGCCTTGGTGATTCTAGGTGCCGTTGCGGCTTACAACAGGTAATGCTGGCTGACATCAATTGCACTGGACGCGAGAACACGGATACCCACCAGGGCAGTTGACAAGCAAGCCCTGGGGGTATCCCCCTCTGGGCTGGACGGAAGACCGAAGCGTGATAGCGGCTCGGAATCTGTACGGGTTCCAAGGTCGTCAGAGGGGGCCGAGTGCACCACACTCGGCGGTTGACCTACAGAGATGCCTAATAAACGGCAGGGCTCAAGCGCTACTAACGCACGTTTCAGCCCAAGCCCGGAAGAATTTGCGGAGCCTGCCCAATGTGCCTTCTTGCGATTAGGCAGCTTCTACTTCCGCCATGAGGAGCCGCAACGTAAGTGAGTGCTTTTCGGGTGGCAAGGCGTTCAGGGCACCCCTCGCGTACGCTGCGCCTCCAGCCTTGTCTCCCGAGCGGGCGAGCATGAGCCCCCGGTGCATCTCAAGGTGTGTTGCGAACCGGGGCAATGTGGCGGGCAGTTCCCTTCGCGCCGCGTCCTGCGCCGCTACCGCTGTGCCCTCGTCTCCGAGCCGCGCGGCCAGCAGCGAGACGAAGACGTTCATGCGCCACCACGGAACGGCGTAGTCCGAGGTCTGTTCGTACGACGCGGCCTTGTCGAAGGCGTGGCGTCCCTGGTCCATCAACTTCCGCGCCGTTGCGTGGTCGCCACGGATCGCCGCCGCATGGGCCTTGCCCATGATGGCGTTGAGGAGCCCCAGCGACGGCTTGTCGCTGATGGCCATTGCCTGATCGGCGAGTACGTCCGCGACTCCGAGGGAGGCGCCCTCGTACCCGAGTGCGATGGCCGCACGCCCCCGGACCCACACCCGAGCCTGATCGTCCCCGGATTGGTCGGCGGCCCTGGCGGCCATGCGGTACCAGTTCACGGCCTTGGAGCCGTCGGAGCCGGGGAACGTCTTGGCGTAGAGGGTCATGAGGCGGGAGGCCACGGACCAGAGGTGCGGGTTGTCCAGTTGTTGTTGGACGACGACGAGTTCACCGGAGACCCGTCGCTGAATGTCGGCGGCGCCGAGACTCATGTACTCGGTTCCGTAGGTGGCCAGCTTGTCTTCCCAGTCGTCTCCTGAAGGCCCGCCAGCGAGTCGGGCACTGAACCCTGCGGTCAGGAGGTCAGAGGCCACGAGAGGCGCTATGGCGGTCGCCGCCGCATCGGACAAGAACTTACGTCGCTTCACTTCACCCTCCAGCACGGCTAGGGGCACGTCGAGGACGGCCGAGAGGCACCGGAGGTAGAACGGCCCCGGTGTCACCTTGGAACGCTCCCAGCGGCTGATGTACTCCCGGTCCAGATTCGTGCCGAAGGCATCGTTGATCGCTGACGCCAGCCGTCCCTGCGACCAGCTGCGCGCTTTCCGGAGGTCCGTGATTAGTTCCCCGATGGCCATGCCCCCATGGTGCCCCTACAAGTGCCACTAGGTGGATCACCAATCCCCACTGGCAGCCCACTTGCCCCTAGGAATGCCCCTACGGCGTGTCACTGGGCGGCGGGATGCTCCGTGCACCGACACGCGAGGGGACGGCGAGAAGCCATGAGCAACCCGATTCGGTACAGCCAACCACCTGTGGAACTCCACCTGGACGCCTGGCTGTTGGACGGCGTCCCGGCGCCGAGCTGCAAGGTGTGCGCCGCTCTGGACTTCCAGCGGAGCCAGGCCCGGAAGCGGAACGATTGGGCATCTGCCTGCGCCGCTGCTCGGGAGATCAGGAATCACCGCCGGGGGCACGGCGAACCGTTGTGAACGTCGCCGGACCGCTTCCCCTGGCCGAATACGCCGGCCCAACTGCCCTGCGGCGGGCGGCCGGAAGTCCCCCGATCGGCAAGCCTTCGAGCACGGGCAGACGTGCCCGGCCTGAGTGGACGCGCTCAGGCTCCGGCTCCGGTCCGCCCCTTTACCGGGGTGCCGCCCTGGGCGGTGAGGGCACCCGCTTCGGCACCCAGGACAGCCGAAGCACCCAGACGCCCGCCCGGCTGCCGGAAGCCCTGGCAGGTCAGCAGCCGGGACGGGCCATCGGTGAACCACAACAAGGAGGCACGCACATGCGAGACGTACGCGCGTTACTCACCCCTGCCGCGTTCGGGGGTGTCGTCGCAACGGTTCGCGACAACAACCCCGGCATGGACGAGGCTACGGCGGTCCGGATCAGCACGGAAGCGCTGAAGTTCGTTCACACGGCGGCCAAGTTCCCCACTATGAGGATCACGCCGTCCAACGTGGTGGACGAGGGCTGGCACGCACTGATCCTGCACACCGGGCCGTACGCCAAGCTGTGCGAAGGGCTGGGGCGGTTCGTGCACCACTACCCGGAGCGACCCGACGCCCAACGCCACGACCCGCAGGCGCTCACGCGCACGGTGGCCCTGATCGAGGAAGCCGGACACCAGGTGGACCGCGACCTGTGGACGGGGCCGACCGAAGCCCTGGTCCCCGTGGCGGCCAACTGCTCCCACACCCCCAAGCCGGGAGGCTGCGGCCCGATCAACCCTGGAAACTGTGCCACGCATGGTGGCGACGGTGACTAGGCTCCCCGGACGCACGATGGAAGGGTGAGTTCATGAACGCGGAAGAGGCCCGCCTGGTGGATGTCACGCTCCGGCGGCTCGGCATCCCGGGAGTCGTCGCGCCGGAAGACCCGGAGCACGCGGCTGGCGACTGGCGTGTGTACGACAGCGCTGACTCGACCCGACGCAGGGACACCACCGCTGACGCCCTGGCGGCCGTCGTGGCGAAGTTCCGGGAGGCCAATCCCGAGCCCCCTGGGAAGCCGCAGGCCGGTCCCACGCGAGGCTTCATCATTCCGCCCAACGAGGACTGACCCGCTTCAACCGGCCCCGTCCGCCCGCTGCTCTGCGGCCCTGCGGGCGGGGCTTCTGAACCGTGCTGATAAATGGAGAGCTATGCCTCGCTGGCCAGCCTGCCCAGGGCGTCACCCGTGAGGCGGTACGTCGTCCACTCCTCTTGGGGGAGGGCGCCGAGCGACTTGTAGAATCCGATGGCAGACAAATTCCAGTCCAGGACCGACCACTCGAAACGCCGGTAGCCGCGGTCCACGCAGATCCGGGCGAGGGCCGCCAGCAGCGCCTTGCCGTGGCCGCCGCCGCGCGCCTCGGGGCGGACGTACAGGTCCTCCAGATAGACACCGTGCGTGCCCGTCCACGTCGAGAAGTTCCGGAACCACAGAGCGAAGCCGACCGGCTCGCCGGCGTCCTCGGCGATCAGCGCGAAGGCGGCCGGCTGCGGGCCGAACAGCGCCTCCTTCAGCTGTGGTTCGGTGGCCTGCGCGGCCTCCGGGGCCCGCTCGTAGGCGGCCAGTTCGCCGATCATGGCGAGGATGACGGGGACGTCGTCGGGCGTGGCTTCGCGGATCATGCCGCAAGGCTAGACCGGACCTCCGCGCCGCCCCGCGGGGGTCCGTCGGATCCCGTGGGCCCGGCTCAGACCAGCGTCTCGTCGACGAAGCACCAGCGCCACGACGCACCTGGTTCGAAGGACCGCATCACCGGGTGGCCGGTCTGCTCGTAGTGTCCGGTGGCGTGCCGGTACGGCGAGGAGTCGCAGCAGCCGACGTGCCCGCACGCCAGGCAGAGCCGCAGCTGCACCGGGTGGCTGCCGGCGGCCAGGCACTCCAGGCACGTCTCGCTCAGCGGGGTCGGCTCGCCCTGCGGGAGCGCGTGTACGTGCGTGCACTCCTTCATGCCGCAACCCCGATCCGCTCGGCCGCGCACGTGCGAGGCGGGCACCCTTCCATGACTCGCTCGCTGCACTCGCTCATGATGGCCAGGTTAGATCGCCGGGACGGCCGGCGGGGGAAGTCGGGGACGGTGCGGGTGTGAACGTGATGCCGCTGTTGCTGCTGGTCGCGGGCAGTGCGGGGGTCGCCGGGCTGGCGCGGCGCACTCCGGTGCCGGCGCCGCTGCTGTTGGTCGCCGCGGGGCTCGGCGCCTCGTACATCCCCGGAATCCCGGACTACACCCTCAACCCGCACATCGTGCTGCCGCTGCTGCTGCCCCCGCTGCTGCACACCGCCGCCCTGGAAGCCTCCTACCTGGACCTGCGGGCCAACCTGCGGCCGGTGGGGCTGCTCTCCGTCGGCTATGTGCTGTTCGCGACGCTCGCCGTCGGATACGCGGCCTACCTGGTCGTGCCCGGCCTGCCGCTGACCGCCGCGCTCGTGCTGGGTGCCGTCGTCGCGCCGCCGGACGCCGTCGCGGCCACCGCGATCGCCCGCAGACTGGGCCTGCCGCACCGGATCACGACGATCCTGCAGGGCGAGTCGCTGGTCAACGACGCCACCGCGATCACCGCGTACAAGGTGGCGCTGGCCGCCGCGCTGGGCACCGGCGCCACCTGGGGCGCGGGGCTGAAGGAGTTCGTCGTGGCGTCCCTGGGCGGCGTCGGGGTCGGCCTGGTGCTGATGGTGCCGCTGCACTGGCTCCGCCGCCGGCTGCGGGAGTCGGCGCTCCTGGAGAACACCCTCTCGCTGCTCATCCCGTTCACCGCGTACGCCGCCGCCGAGCAGGTCGGGGCCTCCGGGGTGCTCGCCGTCGTGGTCGTCGGCCTCTACCTGGGGCACCGCTCCTGGCAGGTCGACTTCGAGACCCGGCTCCAGGAGGAGGCCGTGGGGAAGATGGTCTCGTTCGTGCTGGAGTCCGCGGTCTTCGCGCTGATCGGGCTGCAACTGCCGGTCGTGCTGCGCGGCCTGGGGGAGTTCGGCACGGCCCAGGCCCTCGGGTACGCGGTGCTGGTGTTCGGCGTCGTGGTGCTGGCGCGCTATGTGTGGGTCTTCCCCGCGACGTACCTGCCGCGGCTGCTGTCGGCCCGGATCCGGGACCGCGAACCGGACACCACCTGGAAGGCGCCGGTCGTCGTCGGCTGGGCCGGGATGCGCGGGGTGGTCTCGCTGGCCATCGCCTTCTCCATCCCGATGACGGTGCGCGACGGCGGCCCCTTCCCGGCCCGCACCCTGGTGCTCTTCCTGACCTTCACCACCGTCATCGGCACCCTGGTCGTCCAGGGGCTGACGCTGCCGCCGCTGATCCGGGCGCTGCGCCTGCCCGCCCGGGACGCCGAGGCCGAGACGCTGGCCGAGGCACAGGCCCAGAACGAGGCGTCGCGGGCCGCCGAGGCCCGGCTGGACGCCCTGCTCCAGGACGGGCGCAACGCCCTCCCGGGGCCGCTCGCCGACCGGCTGCGCACCGTCCTGGAGCGGCGCCGCAACGCGGTCTGGGAGCGGCTCGGCGCGGTCAACGAGGTGACCGGGGAGTCCGCCGACGACACCTACCGGCGGCTGGCCCGGGAGATGATCGATGCCGAGCGGCGGGTCTTCGTCGAGCTGCGGGACGCCCGGCGGATCGACGACGAGATGATGCGGACGCTGCTGCGGCGGCTGGACCTGGAGGAGGCGACGGCCTACCGGGAGGGCACGCCGTGACCCGGACGCCGCGCCCGGTGCCTACGGGGTACCGGTGACGACGGCGGCGACGGTGCTCCCGGAGGGGAAGGCGCCCCGCTCGGCCAGGGTGGTCAGGGCGAGCAGCAGCTTGGCGACGTAGACCCGCTCGACGGGCAGGCCGTGCCGCTCCTCGAAGGCGTCGGCGAACGCGTCCAGTTCGGGGGTGCGGCGGGCGTAGCCGCCGCAGTGGAAGTCCTCCGCCAGCGACCAGTCGCCGCGGACGCCGCCGAAGGCCGCCCGCTGGAGGTCGGCGACGGTCTCGTGGAGGAAGTGCGGGCTGCCGCCCTTGAGGACGGGGACGCCCAGCGCCCGCTGACCGGGGTCGAGGCCGGCGGCGAGCCCGGCCAGGGTGCCGCCGGTGCCGCAGGCCACCGCGACGGTGTCCGCGTGCCCGCGCAGCTCGCGGCCCAGCTCCGTGCAGCCCTGTGCGGCCAGGGCGTTGCTGCCGCCCTCCGGTATGAGCCGGAAGGCGCCGAAGCGGTCGTGGAGGGCGGCCAGGACGTCCGGGTCGGTCTTGCGGCGGTAGGTGGCGCGGTCGACGAAGTGCAGCCGCATGCCGTCGGCAACACAGCGGGTCAGCGACCAGTTGAGCGGGCCGCCGGCCAGCTCGTCGCCGCGGACCACCCCGACGGTGGCCAGGCCGAGCAGCCGGCCGGCGGCGGCCGTGGCGCGCAGGTGGTTGGAGTACGCGCCGCCGAAGGTGAGCAGCGCGCGGTCGCCCGCCTCGGCCGCGGCCCGCAGATTGGGCGCCAGCTTGCGCCACTTGTTGCCCGGGAGGGCGGGGTGGATGAGGTCGTCCCGCTTGAGCAGCAGGCGGACGCCGCGGCGGGCGAAGGGCGCGTCGTCGACCTCCTGGAGCGGGGAGGGGAGACGGGGGCGGAGTGTCCGGGGATCGGGGGACCGGGGATCGGGGTGGGTCACAGGGGAGTGGGGAGGGAGCCGGGGAAGGGTGGGGACGGGGGTGCGGCGGGCCGGCGGGCCGTCAGCCGTGGAGGAAGCCGTCGCCGTGGGCGCTGATGTGGGCCTCAAGGGCGGTGAGGGCGCTCTGGGTGGCATCGGGGGTGCCGCTGCCGCGGCGCTCGGCGTAGTAGGCCGCGCCGAGCTTCCTCAGCAGGTCGTTGCCCGCGCGCTGCTGCTGCAACTCGTCGACCTTCTGCTTGCCTTGGGCCAGACCCTGCTTCGCCTGCTCCTTGGCGCGGTCGAGAAACCCTGACATTGCTGCCTCCCTGGCGTGCGGGCCGCTGGGCCCGGTCGGTGTCGGTTGCGTACGGGATCAACGGCGGGGACGGCCGTGGGGTTCCCGTGCCAGGCTGGGGGATGTGGGCGAGGAGCGCGACATGGGTGAGCCGGTTGGCGCAGCCGGGGCGGACGGCGGCCGGGCCGCTCCGGGACCGTACGCGGAGCGGGCCTCGCGGCTGCCGGGGGCGGTGCTCTGGCGCACCACCACGGTGCCCGGCGCGCGGCCGGTGCTGCCCGACGGCTGCACGGACCTGATCTGGGGCGCGGGGCGGCTGCTGGTGGCCGGGCCGGACACCGGGCCGCAGGCGCCCGGCGGCGCGGTGCCGGCCGGGACGCGCTGGGTGGGGCTGCGGTTCGCGCCCGGGCAGGGACCGGCGGTCTTCGGGGTGCCGGCCCATGAACTGCGCGACCGGCGGGTGCCGTTGGCGGACCTGTGGGGCGACCGGCGGGCCCGGGAACTGGCGGAGCGGGCGGCGGCCGGCGCCCCCGGGGCGGTGCTGGAGGAGGCCGCGCGGGACGCGCTGCGGGCGGCCGGGCGGTGGGCTCCCGGGGACGGGGCCCCGGGCGAGCTGCCCGGCCGGGACGGCCGGACCGCGGCGATCGTGTCCCGGCTCGGGCGCGGTCGCCCGGTGGCGGAGGTGGCCCGCCTGGCCGGGATGGGCGAACGGCGGCTGCACCGGCACAGCCTGACGGTCTTCGGGTACGGGCCGAAGACGCTGGGCCGGGTGCTGCGGCTGGTGCGGGCGCTGGAACTGGCCCGCGCCGGCGTCTCCTACGCCGAGGTCGCGGCGCGCGCCGGCTACGCGGACCAGGCCCATCTGGCACGCGAGGTGAAGTCGCTCGCGGGGGCTCCGATGGGGGCGCTCCTCGGGCCGGGATAGCGTGTCCGGTATGGACTACCAGGCCGTTCTCGAGGAGGTAGCGGCCTATGCGAGGCCGTTCGTGGGGCGCGGGCACGTCGCCGACTACATTCCCGCGCTGGCGGAAGTGCCTCCCGACCGCTTCGGGATCGCGGTGGCGGACATCAACGGCGAGGTGTACGGGACCGGTGACTGGGGGATACCGTTCTCGGTCCAGTCGATCTCCAAGGCGTTCTCGCTGGCGCTGGTGATGGCCGGGTCCCACGGGGACGACGACATCTGGCAACGGGTCGGGCGCGAGCCCTCGGGGACGCCGTTCAACTCCCTGGTGCAGCTGGAGTGGGAGAACGGCATTCCGCGGAATCCTTTCATCAACGCCGGCGCGCTGGTGGTGACGGACCGGCTGCTGACCATGACCGGTGACGCCAGCACCTCGATGCTGGAGTTCCTACAGGCCGAGAGCGGCAACCCGGAGCTGGCGTTCGACCAGGCGGTGGCCGGCTCGGAGGCCGACCACGGGGACCGCAACGCGGCGCTGGCGCACTTCATGGCGTCGTTCGGCAATCTGGAGAACCCCGTCCCGAGCGTCATCGAGCACTATTTCTGGCAGTGCTCGATCGAGATGTCCTGCCGGGACCTCGCGGTGGCCGGCGGCTTCCTGGCCCGGCACGGGCTGCGGGCCGACGGCAGCCGGCTGCTGGAGGCGCGCGAGGCCAAGCGGATCAACGCGGTGATGCTGACCTGCGGCACGTACGACGCGGCCGGCGAGTTCGCCTACCGGGTGGGCCTGCCGGCGAAGAGCGGGGTGGGCGGCGGCATCGTGGCCGTGGTGCCGGGCCGCTGCACACTGTGTGTGTGGAGCCCGGGGCTGGACGCCCGGGGGAACTCCGTGGCCGGGATGGCGGCGCTGGACCACTTCACGACGCTCACCGGCTGGTCGGTGTTCTAGGGCCGGTCCGACGGCCCCGTCCCACCGGCCGGGGCCGGGTCGTGCCTGCTCCGGGCGGGTGGGCTGGCGTTGTGGGGCGGGGAGCGGCGGCGCATGGTGGGCGGTAGGAGGTGCACCTGCCATGGAGCATGAGATGCGCGCTGAGTATGCGGAGGGCGTGCTGCCGCACGAGGACACACCGGTCAGGAAGTGGCACATGACCCGGGTGGGCGCGACCGTCGCGATGTGCGGTCAGCCGCTGGCCCCGGCGGCCGCCACCCAGTCGGCCGGCAAGTGGGGGACGGCCGAGGCCCAGCCGTTCTGCCGCACCTGCGGCGTGATGTACCTGGAGGAGCACCCGCAGGACACCGATTGACCCACGGCCGGGCCGTCCCCGTCCCCGTCCCTGCTCCGGCCGGACGGGACGGGGACGGCCCGCACGGTCAGGCCGGAGCGGCGAAGAGGTCGACGCCGCGCCCGTCGGGGTCCCGCACGACGGCGTAACGCTGGCCCCAGTCGGCGTCCCAGGGCTCCCGCTCGCCCGTATGCCCGGCGGCGGTGAGTTCCGCGTACACGGCGTCGACGTGGGCGGCGTCCCTACAGGCGAAGGCGAGGCCGGTGTGCGTACCGGGCGGGGGCGGCGTCCAGGCGGGGTCGAGGGCGCGGGCGGTCTCGTGGGTGTCCCACATCAGCCGGAGGCCGCCGGGGAGCCGCGCCTCGACGTGCGGGGCGGGGCCGGCGGCCTCGGGGACGGCGACGCCCAGCCGGCGGTAGAACGCCAGGGAGGCGGCCAGGTCGGCCACGACCAGGCCGATCGCGTCGAGGCGGGGTACGGGTGCGGTGTTCATGGCGGCGAGCGTAGGAGCGGCCGGCGGCGGCCGTCTTGAACGAATCGGACGCCGCCGGGGCCGGGCCGCCGCCGGGCCCGTCAGGGGCAGTGGACGACCTGGCCGGCGTACGAGAGGTTGCCGCCGAAGGCGAAGAGCAGCACCGGTGCGCCGGCCGGCACCTCGCGGCGGTCCACCAGCTTGGCGAGGGCGAGCGGGACCGAGGCGGCCGAGGTGTTGCCGGAGTCGACGACGTCGCGGGCGACCACGGCGTTGACCGCGCCGAGGCGCTCCGCGACCGGCTCGATGATCCGCAGGTTGGCCTGGTGCAGGACGACGCCGGCCAGCTCCTCGGGGCGCAGCCCGGCCCGGTCGCAGACCTGGCGGGCGATGGCCGGGAGCTGCGTGGTGGCCCAGCGGTAGACGGTCTGCCCCTCCTGGGAGAAGCGGGGCGGGTCGCCCTCGATGCGGACCGCGTTGCCCATCTGCGGGACCGAGCCCCACAGGACCGGGCTGATCCCGGGGTCGGGCGCGGCGGTGACCACCGCGGCGGCGGCGCCGTCCCCGACCAGGACGCAGGTGGAGCGGTCGGTCCAGTCGACCACGTCGGTGAACTTCTCCGCCCCGATGACCAGGGCGTTCGTCGCCGAGCCGGCCCGGATGGCGTGGTCGGCGGTGGCCAGCGCGTGGGTGAAGCCGGCACAGACGACGTTGAGGTCCATCGTGGCCGGCGCGGCCATGTCCAGACGGGCGGCGACCCGGGCCGCGGTGTTGGGGCTGCGGTCGGTGGCGGTGCAGGTGGCGACCAGCACCAGGTCGATGTCCGCGGCGGCCAGGCCGGCGGCGGCCAGCGCCTTCTCCGCGGCCGCGGCCGCCATCGCGTCCACCGTCTCGTCCGGGGCGGCGACATGGCGGGTGCGGATGCCGACGCGGCTGCGGATCCAGGCGTCGTCGGTGTCGACGATCCCGGCGAGGTCGTCGTTGGTGAGCACGCGGGAGGGCTGGTAATGGCCGAGGGCCAGGATGCGCGACCCGGTCATGAGGTCCTCTGGGGTACGTGGAGCGGGCGGTACCCGGACAGTCTTGCCGGTCGGGGGGCGGCGGACGGGTGTGCGAACCGCCAACGTTCGGCGCTGAGAACTGGAGGCTTCCGACGCGTGTCGGCCCCGGCGACCCCTGCGGCCGCGACGGCGAAGTGCGCGGCGCGGCCGGGGCCGCAGGGGGACGACGGGCGCTCAGGACAGGGCGCGGAAGCGGCGCAGGCGGAGGCTGTTGCCCACCACGAAGACCGAGGAGAAGGCCATCGCGGCGCCCGCGATCATGGGGTTGAGCAGGCCCGCGGCGGCCAGCGGCAGCGCGGCGACGTTGTAGCCGAACGCCCAGAAGAGGTTGGCGCGGATGGTGCCGAGGGTGGCTCGGGCGAGCCGGATGGCGTCCGCCGCCACGCGCAGGTCGCCGCGGACGAGGGTGAGGTCGCCGGCCTCGATGGCGGCGTCGGTGCCGGTGCCCATCGCCAGGCCCAGGTCGGCGCGGGCCAGCGCGGCCGCGTCGTTGACGCCGTCGCCGACCATGGCGACCGAGCGGCCCTCGGCCTGGAGGCGCTCGACGACGGCCACCTTGTCCTCCGGCAGGACCTCGGCGATCACCTCGTCGATGCCGACCTCCGCGGCGACCGACTCGGCGACGGCCCGGTTGTCGCCGGTCAGCAGCACCGGGGTCAGGCCCAGCGCGCGCAGCCGGCGGACCGCCTCGGCGCTGGTCGGCTTGACCGCGTCGGAGACCACCAGCACCGCGCGGGCCGCGCCGTCCCAGCCGACCGCGACCGCGGTGTGCCCGGCCCGCTCGGCCTCGTCCTTCGCGGCGGCCAGGGCCGGCGGCAGCGGCTGGCCGCGGTCCACGAGCAGCCGCTCCCGGCCGACCAGCACGGCGTGCCCCTCGACGGAGCCGCGCACGCCCAGGCCGGGGACGTTGGCGAAGTCCTCGGGGACCGGCAGGGCGCCGGCCGGCTCGGCCTCCAGGGCGGCGGTGGCGACGGCGCGGGCGACGGGGTGCTCGGAGGAGTGCTCCAGCGCGCCGGCCAGGCGCAGCGCCCGCGCGCGGTCCACCCCGTCGGCGAGGTGGACGCCGGTGAGCGTCATCGCCCCGGTGGTGACGGTGCCGGTCTTGTCCAGGACGACGGTGTCGACGGTGCGGGTGGTCTCCAGCACCTCGGGGCCCTTGAGCAGGATGCCCAGTTGGGCGCCGCGCCCGGTGCCGACCATCAGGGCCGTCGGCGTGGCCAGTCCCAGCGCGCACGGGCAGGCGATGATCAGTACCGCGACCGCGGCGGTGAACGCGGCGACCGCGCCGTGGCCGGTGCCCAGCCAGAGGCCGAGGGTGGCCAGCGCCAGCACGATGACGACGGGGACGAAGACCGCGGAGATCCGGTCGGCGAGCCGCTGCGCGGCCGCCTTGCCGTTCTGCGCGTCCTCCACCAGCCTGGCCATCCGGGCCAGTTGGGTGTCCGCGCCGATCCGGGTCGCCTCGACGACCAGCCGGCCGCCGGCGTTGACCGTGGCGCCGGTGACGGTGTCGCCGGGGGCGACCTCCACGGGGACGGACTCGCCGGTCAGCATCGAGGCGTCCACCGCGGAGGAGCCCTCCGCCACCCGGCCGTCGGTGGCGATCTTCTCCCCGGGGCGGACGACGAAGCGGTCGCCCACCCGCAGCCCGTCGACCGGGATCCGGACCTCGGTCCCGCCGCGGAGCACCGCCACGTCCTTGGCGCCCAGTTCCAGCAGGGCGCGCAGGGCGGCGCCGGCCTTCCGCTTGGCGCGGGCCTCGAAGTACCGGCCGGCCAGGATGAAGGTGGTGACGCCGGCGGCGGCCTCCAGGTAGATGTTGCCGGCGCCGTCGGTCCGGGCGATGGTCAGCTCGAACGGGTGGGTCATGCCGGGCATCCCGGCCGTCCCGAAGAACAGCGCCCACAGCGACCAGCCGAAGGCGGCGAGGGTGCCCAGCGAGATCAGGGTGTCCATGGTGGCCGCGCCGTGCCGCAGATTGGTCCAGGCGGCCCGGTGGAACGGCCAGGCCCCGTAGGCCACCACCGGGGCGGTCAAAGTGAGGGACAGCCACTGCCAGTTGGTGAACTGGAGCGCCGGCACCATCGCCATCAGGACGACGGGCACGGAGAGCGCCAGGGAGACCAGCAGCCGCTGCCGCAGGGCGGCGAGCGGCGCGTCCGCCGCTTCCGGGCCGGCACCGGCCCCGGTGGCGTCGGCGGGCGGTTCCGGAGCGGGCGGCAGGGGCACCGCCGCGGTGTAGCCGGTCTTCTCCACCGTGGCGATCAGGTCGGCGGTGGCCACGCCGCTGTCCTCCGCGAGCGTCACCTGCGCCCGCTCGGTGGCGTAGTTGACGGTGGCGGTGACCCCCTCCATGCGGTTGAGCTTCTTCTCGACGCGGGCGGCGCACGAGGCGCAGGTCATCCCGCCGATCTCCAGCTCGACGACTGGACCGTCGATCGCGGTGGTCATGACGGTTGTTCCTCCTCTTCGCGGGCCGTGGGCACCGGTGGCGGTCGGCGTCCCTTCCCCTCCGCCGACCCCGTCAACACTTTACCCCCCTGGGGTATTCCCCGGGGCATTTCCCGGAGCGGGGATCGATGTGATGTCCGTCCCGGCGTGCCCGGCCGCCCGCAGCGCCCGGTCCGCCGTCGCCCGGAGATACGCGGTCAGCTCGGCCGGCTCATGCACCGTGAACTCCCGGCCCAGCAGCATCAGCCGCATCGCCAGCCACTCCAGCGAGTCGGGTGCGCTGCGCCAGCGGCAGCTGCCCTCGTCGAGCGGCTCCACCTCGCCCGCCGCCGGCCCGCCGAGCCGGGCGGCCACCTCGGGAGCCGGCCCGTACACCGTCACCAGCGCCCGGTGGGTGGCCGCCGTCGCCGCCATGCCGCGCATCCGCTCCCGTACGTAGGCCCCGGCGTCGGCGGCCGGCAGCTCGCGCGGCGGGGTCCGCACACCGGTGGCGAACGGTTCGCTCAGCCGGTCCACCCGGAAGATCCGCCAGTCGTCCCGGTCGTTGTCGAACGCCACCAGGTACCAGCGGCGGCCCGCCGCGACCAGCCGGTGCGGCTCCACCAGGCGCCGGCCGAGGTCGCCCGCGCCGCCGCGGTAGCCGAACCGCACCCGCTCGTGGTTGGCGATCGCCGCGGCCAGCACCGTCAGATGCTCCGGATCGACGGTCGGACCGTCGCCGGCCGGCATCGGGACGGTCGCGGTGCCCAGCGTCCCCACCCGCCGCCGCAGCCGCGCCGGCAGCACCTGCTCCAGCTTGGCCAGCGCCCGGACCGACGCCTCCTCGATGCCCGCGATGGTGTGCCCCGCGGTCGAGCGCAGACCCACCGCGATGGCCACCGCCTCCTCGTCGTCTAGCAGCAGCGGCGGCATGGCGGTGCCCGCCGCCAGCCGGTAGCCGCCCTCCGCGCCCATCGTGGCGTGCACCGGGTAGCCCAGCTCCCGCAGCCGCTCGATGTCGCGGCGAATCGTCCGGGTGGTCACCCGCAGCCGCTCGGCCAGCTCCCGGCCGGGCCACTCCCGGGGAGTCTGGAGCAGGGACAACAGGTTCAGCAGCCGTGCGGATGTCTCACTCATGGGACGATGATGACCGAGGAAATAGGACGGGAGCTGTCCTAGGCGGTTTCTTTGGCGGCTCTGGCGCCGAGGACGTCCGACCGGGCGCGCCGGGCGCGCGCCCAGGGGCGCGCGGGCAAATGAACAGCACGGCCCGGACCACGACGGGGTGCGGAGTACGCAAAATGACATCCCGGCCGTACCCCTGGGGTGCTCCCACGGGCGATACTGGCCCGGTGTCGATGATCAGCAACCTCCGCAAAGCCGTCCGGCTGCCGCAGCCGCGACCGGGCGGGGTGGACCTCAGCCACCCCGCCCGGTCGCCGCTCGGCACCGCCGTGGTGAACTGCGCGGTCTACGTCTCCGGGGTGCGCCAGGACGGCCACCAGCCGGCCGAGGAGGCGATCCGGCAGGTCCGGCGGACCGGCGACGGCTTCGTGTGGATCGGCCTGCACGAGCCCTCCGACGTCGAGTTCGCCGGCATCGTCGAGCTGTTCGGGCTGCACCCGCTCGCCGTCGAGGACGCCGTCCACGCCCACCAGCGCCCCAAGCTGGAGCACTACGACGACTCGCTGTTCACCGTCTTCAAGACCGTCCGCTATGTCGAGCACGACCAGCTCACCGAGACCAGCGAGGTCGTCGACACCGGCGAGATCATGGTCTTCACCGGCGCCGACTTCGTGATCACGGTGCGGCACGGCGGCCACGGCTCCCTGGGCCCGCTGCGCGAGCAGCTGGAGCGCGACCCGGACCAGCTCGCGCTCGGCCCGTCCGCCGTGCTGCACGCCATCGCCGACCTCGTCGTGGACGACTACCTCGACGTCGCCGGCCACGTCCAGGACGACATCGACGACGTCGAGAGCGAGGTCTTCTCGGTCCGCGGCAGCCGCGGCGCCGACCGGATCTACCAGCTCAAGCGCGAACTCCTGGAGTTCAAACGGGCGGTGGTCCCGCTGGACCGCCCCCTCCAGGAACTGGCCAACCGCTCCCTGCCGTTCATCGACCCCCGGACCAGGACCTACTTCCGGGACGTCGCCGACCACCTCGACCAGGTCCGCGAGCGGATCACCGGCTTCGACGAACTGCTCAACTCCATACTCCAGGCCCACCTTGCCCAGGTCGCCAACGCCCAGAACGAGGCGATGCGCCGGATGTCCGCCTGGGCCGCGATCCTGGCCGTCCCCACCATGGTCACCGGCGTGTACGGCATGAACTTCGAGTACATGCCGGAGAAGAGCTGGCCGTTCGGCTATCCGCTGGTGATGGCCGTGATGGTGGGGGTCTGCTGGCTGATGCACCGCGGCTTCAAGCGGAACGGCTGGCTGTAGGCCCTGGTGCGCCGGGCGGGACGGCCCCCGTGCGGGGTGCCGCCCCGGGGCTCAGCGTCCCGCGACGTGTCGGGGCCGGGCGGCGCCCAGTCCCGCCGCCACCTGCGGCACCAGCAACACCAGCAGCACCACCAGCGGGCCGGCCCAACTGCCCGAGGCGTCATGGACGGCGCCCAGCACCGCCGGGCCGGTGGCGGCCAGGACGTAGCCGAAGCACTGGGCCATGCTGGAGAGTTGGGCGGCGTGCCGGGTGTCCGGGGCGCGCTGGACGATGAACAGCAGCGCCAGGCTGATCGCCGTCCCCTGCCCCAGGCCCAGCAGCGTCATCCACAGGTACGCGCCGCCGACCGGCGCCGCCCACATCCCGGCGAAGCCCGCCGCGCACAGCACCGCGCCCAGCGTCGCCAGCGTGCCGGCCCGCAGCCGGCGGCCGACGATCACCGGCGCCAGGAACGAGCCCGCGATCCCCAGCAGCGAGGAGAACGACAGCATCCAGCCGGCGTCGCCCGCGCTCGTTCCGGCGTCCTCCAGCATCGTCGGCAGCCAGGCGGCGGCCGCGTAGTAGCTCAGCGACTGCAGCCCCATGAAGCCGGTGACCTGCCAGGCCAGCGGTGAGCGCCACAGGCCGCGGACCGGGTGCGCGGCCTGCCGGGCGGCGGCCCCGGACACCCGCGTACGGGCCCGGACCTGCGGCAGCCAGACGACCAGCGCCAGCACCGCCAGCGCGCCCCAACAGGCCAGCGTGGCCTGCCAGGAGAGCCCGGCGGCCTGCTGCACCGGGACGGTGATGCCGGCCGCCAGCGCCGCGCCGCCGAACAGCGACATCGAGTACAGCCCGGTCATCAGGCCGGCCTTCGCCGGGAAGTCCCGCTTGATCAGGCCCGGCAGCAGGACGTTGGCGACCGCGATGCCGGCGCCGATCACGATGGTCCCGGCGAACAGCGCCACCACCGAGTCCAGCAGCCGCAGTCCGGTGCCCAGGCAGATCAGCACCATGGTGCCGAGCAGCGAGCGCTCCATGCCCAGGCGCCGGCCCAGCCGCGGGGCGACCGGTGCCAGCAGTCCGAAGCAGAGCAGCGGCAGCGCGGTCAGCAGGCTGGTGGCGGCCGCCGACATCCCGCTGTCCGCGCGGATGGTGCCGGCCAGCGGGGAGACCGCGACCAGCGCGGGCCGCAGGTTCAGGGCGAGCAGCACGACGCCGA
Organism: Streptomyces sp. BHT-5-2; assembly: GCF_019774615.1. Lineage (NCBI taxonomy): Bacteria > Bacillati > Actinomycetota > Actinomycetes > Kitasatosporales > Streptomycetaceae > Streptomyces > Streptomyces sp. BHT-5-2. The sequence continues at coordinate 2,794,875 of NZ_CP081496.1, forward strand.
TGCCGAGGTACAGGGCGCGGCGGCCGGTGCCGCCGGCCGGGTCCGGTCCGGTCCCGTCCGCCGCCGCGGCCGGTCCGGCCGGCCGCGGCGGCGCCTGCGATATGCCCGATGCCGGTCCGTGCTTCATGGCCGGGTTTCCTCCTGTGTCCTGTCGTTCCCGTCCGCGCCGGCGTCCGGCGCGGTCTCCTCGTCATTGCTGCCGCTGCCGCTGCCGCTGCCGCTGCCGCTGCCGCTGCTGCCGCCGTCGGCCGGGTCGCGGAGCGCGGCGGCGGCCTCGGCGAGGTGCGCCAGCGCCGCCTGCTCGGCGGCTTCCGGGTCCCGGGCCTCGATGGCGTCGACGATCGCGGTGTGCGCGTCGAACTGGTGGCGGACCGCGTCGGGCAGCAGCGGCGTGCCGACCACGGCCGCCACGGCGTCCCGCAGGGCGTCGCCGAACTGCTCGTACAGCTCGGCCAGCAGGCTGTTGTGCGCGGCGGCCGCGATCGCCCGGTGGAAGCGCAGGTCCGCGTCGACGAAGCGGTCGATGTCGCCGGTGTCCCAGGCCCGGTTGCGCACCGCCAGTGCCTCCCGCAGCGCGGCCAGGTCCTCGTCCGTGCGGCGCTCGGCCGCGTGGCGGGCGGCGTCCCGCTCCAGGCACGAACGGACCTCGTACGCCTCCAAGTTGGCGGCCCGGCGCAGCCTGCGCCGGACCGCGGCGCCGAAGCCGCTGCGGGCGCGGACATACGTCCCGTCGCCCTGCCGGGGCTCCAGCATCCCGGTGTGCACCAGGGCGCGGACCGCCTCGCGGACGGTGTTCCGGCCGACGTCCAGCTGTGTGACGAGCACCGGCTCGGCCGGGATCTTCGTGTCGACCGGCCACTCGCCGTCGGCGATCAGCCGCTCCATCTGCTCGATGACCAGCTCGACGAGGCTGGTGCGGGCGGTGCTGCGCAGCGGCATCGGCGCCGTCCTCTCGCCCGCGCTCCGCGGGTCTGCGTCCGCCGGTGCCCGCCGACCGGGCACCTCGTTTTCTCCGGTGTCTCCACCAGCGATTCCACCGGTGATGGGAACATCCCATGTTTAGCGCTGTCAAATGGCGGGGCTTAGCCTGAGGGCGGTGACGCCCCTCGGCGGACGGACACGCAGACCTGGACACACAGACAGGGAGAGCCGCGGACGATGGACGAGCGAGCCCGCCGGCCGATGCCCTGGCAGGGCGAGTGGCCGGTGATCGGCGCGGTGGCCGTGGGCGGTGCCCTCGGCGCCGCCGCCCGCTACGGCGCCGGCCTGCTCCGGCCGACCGCCGACGCCGGCTTCCCCTGGACCACCCTCGTGATCAACGTGGTCGGCTGTGCGCTGATGGGCGTCCTGATGGTGCTGATCTCCGAGGTGTGGACCGCCCACCGGCTGCTCCGGCCGTTCCTGGGCACCGGCATCCTCGGCGGCTTCACCACCTTCTCCGCCTACGCCGTGGACGTCCAGCGCCTGGTGTCCGCCGGACGGCTGCCGCTCGCCCTGGCCTATCTCGCCGGCACCCTGATCGCCGCGATGGCGGCGGTGGCGCTGGCCGGGGCCGCCACCCGGGCGCTCCTCGGACTGCGGCGGCCGGCATGACCGATCGCGCGGCGCACACACCGGCGCCTCCCGCCGGCCGCCCGGCCCTGCGGATGACCGTCCTCGTCGGCGAGCAGGACGTCTGGCACCACCGGCCGCTCTACGCGGAGATCGTGCACCGCGCCCGCGCCGCGGGCCTGGCCGGGGCGAGCGTCTTCCGCGGCGTCGAGGGCTTCGGGGCGACCTCGCTGATCCACACCCAGCGGCTGCTGTCGCTCAGCGAGGAACTGCCGGTGGCGGTGGTCGTGGTGGACACCGAGGAGCGGGTGCGGGCGTTCCTGCCGCAGCTGTCCGAACTCCTCGCGGGCGGGGGACTGGTGACCCTCGACCCGTGCGAGATGATCGCGTTCCGGGGCCGGGCGGACCGTACCGCCGGCGGGGAGGACACACAGGGGTGAACTGGCTGCTCGTGGTGGCCGGTGCCATGGTCGGGGCACCGCTGCGCTTCCTCACCGACCGCTTCGTCCAGGCCCGGCACGACACCGTCCTCCCCTGGGGGACGTTCGCCGTCAACGTCGTCGGCAGCCTGATCCTCGGCCTGCTGACCGGCGCGGTCGCCGTCGGCGCCGCCGGCCCGCATGCCCAGCTGCTGATCGGCACCGGCCTGTGCGGGGCCCTGACGACGTACTCGACGTTCTCCTATGAGACCCTCAGGCTGGCCGTCGACGGGGCGCGCCGGTACGCCCTGCTCAACGTCGCGCTGAGCCTGCCGGCCGGACTGGCCGCCGCCTTCGCCGGCGTCGCCCTCGGCCGGGTCCTCTGGTCCTGACGCCGCGGTCCGCCACCGGGGCCGGCCCGACTGCCCGTACACACGCGAGCGGTGGGGCTCGGGAAGGAGCCCCACCGCAAGGGCGGACGTACGGAACGTCAGGGCTGGTGGGGGGTACGGAGCCGGCCGCCAGGTACCGGCTCCGTCAGCCCCGGACCGCCGCCTGCCCGGCCACCGTCAGCCCGGCCGGGGACGGCGGGCCGACCGCCGTGCCGCGTCCAGGGATCGGCCCGGGTCAGCTGCCGGAGCGGGCCCCGGCCAGGCCGTTCGCCCAGAGCTGGTCCACCTTGGCCCGCTCGTTGGCGTCCGGCTGGGTGTTCTGGCAGGACGGGCCGGGCCCGCCGCCGGACATCAGCTCGCTGCAGGGGCCCTCGTAGTGGTCCGGCAGGCCCAGTACGTGGCCGGTCTCGTGGGCGACCACGCGGACGGAGTTGTACTGCTGGGCCTGGCTGTGGTCGATGAAGACGAAGCCCTTGCCGTGGCCGTCGGTGCTGGCGTACGAACCGCGCGGGTCGTCGCCCTCCTTGTACTGGAAGTCGCCGCCGCTGCCCGCCTGGAGCTTGACGTTCTTGACGGCGCTGTTCCATATGGAGGCGCTCTGGGATATCTGGTCCGCGAAGGACGGTGCGGCGCTCGCGTCGTAGGTGACGGTCACCGACTTCAGGTTCGGGTCGGCCTTCAGCTTGGCCCTGGCCGACTTCATGACGGCGTCGAAGAACGCCTTGGTGTCCGCCTTCTCCTTCGCCGAACCGGTGTAGGCGGCGATCGAGGCGGGGGTGCTGTGGTGGGGGGTGGAGTGTGCGGCGGGGGAGGTCGCCGACACCGGTGCGGCCGCGGCGAGCGCGGCGGCGAGGCCCAGACCGAGCGCAGCCGACAGCGCCGTCTTGGGAGATCTCATGTGGGGGGCTCCTTAATTTCCGAGGGGCCGTACGGCCGCCGTGTGGGGCGGCGGCCGGGGCCCTGCGGATTTCTTGGTGCCGTTGAGTGTGGACGGAGTTCACCCGTGGGACGGAGATGCCAGGTGGCGATAGCCCGAACCAATACCCCTGGTGACGGCGGGCCAACGTGCTGGTGAAGAGCCGGAGTTCGAGCCGGCCGAAGAGTCTGGTGTCAGCCGCGCCCGCGCGTTTATGCTCCCCGCGTGGAGCTAGAGGTAAGGCATCTTCGCGCCCTGTGCGCCATCGCCGACACCGGCAGCGTGCGCAAGGCGGCCCGCCAGCTGGGGATGACGCAGCCTTCCTTGACGACCCAGCTCCACCGCATCGAGAAGGCCCTGGGCGGTCAGCTCTTCTTCCGTGAGCCGACCGGCAGCCGCCCCACCCCGCTCGGGCACTCCGTGCTCTGTCGCGCCCGGCCGATAGTGGCCGAGATGCGGGCACTTGTCGAGGACATCGCCTCGGTCTCGGTCAGGGAGGAGGGCACCCGGCTGCGGATCGGCAGCACCAACAGCCCGGCCGTCGCGGGCTGGTTGCGCCGGCTGCGCGCCCGACTGCCCGAGACCGACACCACGATACGTACCGATGTGTCCGCCAACGCCCTGCTCCACATGGTGGCGATGGGGCAGCTGGACGCGGCCTTCGTGCACGAGGTCGAGGGCGCCCCGCTGCGCGTCCCCGACGGCGTGGCGGAGTTCGAACTCCTCGCCCGGGAGCCGCAGTTCATCGCCCTGGCGGAGAACCACCCGGCGGCCGGGCGCAGCGTCGTCCGGGTGGCCGACCTGGCCACCGACCAGTGGATGGTCGATCCGACGGTGGACGGCGAGTGGGCCGGGCTGCGCCGCATCTGGGCCGCCGCCGGCATCAATCCCCGGGTGGTGCACGGCGACTACCTCACCGCCGTGGACCTCGTCATGGCCGGTGAGGTGGTCACCCCCTGCCAGCCCACCGCCCGCTCCCGCCCCGGCATGGCGATCCGCCCGCTGCACGGCGACCCGCTGGCGGTCCGGCTCTTCATGGCCTGTCGCGTGGACGGCCCGCCGGCCGCCTCCGCCCGCGACCTGTTCGTCGACCTCACCGCCGCGTACACGGAGATCGCCTGGGCCAGCGAGGCGTACCACGACTGGCTGGTCCGGCACGGCGGCATGCTGACCCCCGGCGGCTGAGGCGTCAGGGGCTTATAGCACGGGGCTATCGCCACCTGCGCGCCACGACCGCGCTCGGGCCGCGCAACGACCGCGCCCGGCCCGCCAGGGCCGCCGGGTTGCGGCGGATCGCGGACCGGGGACCAGGCGATCGGGAGGACCGCAGGTCGACGGCGTGGCGCCGGGCTCAGGCCCGGCGCGAGTGAGCCGGTTGCCGTCGGCCCCTGCGCCGTCGATGAACCAGTCGTAGATGAGCAACGCTGTGTCAGCCGCGGTCATCGGTCGGCGTCGTCCGACGCCCCGGCTGAGGAGGCGAAGCAGCTCACCAGCCCGATCGAGTCCGCCATGGGATGGGACGACGAGCAACAAAAGGAGAGCCAGCTCAGGTGACGTCTCCTACCAGCTGGAGTACTAGGAGTACTAGCGGCGGTGTGGAGGGACGGTGGCGGTGCTGGGCGCGGTCTCCGGCCAGACGAGGAGGACGGGGCAGGGGGCGTGGTCGACGATGAAGCGGCTGGTGGGGGCCAGGCTGCGGGGGCCGAGGTGGGTGCGGTCGCCGTCGCGGGCGAGGATCAGCAGGTCGGCGCCTTCTGCGGCGGCCACGACCTCGTGTTCGGCTCGGCCGGAGCGTTCCTGCCGGGTGCAGGGGCGTCCCAGTCGTGCGGCCGCGCTGGCCAGGAGTTGTTCGGCGGAGGCGGCGGCCAGGTGTTCCACGGCGGTGCCGGGGTCGCGGTCGGGGCGTGCGCGGCCCAGCAGTCCGGCGTAGGCGCCGTGCGCGGCGTCCGGCGCCTCGTGGCCGGTGACGTGGAGCAGCACCGTGTCGGCGCCCGCGGGCGCGTGGGTGCGTGCGGCGTCGACGCAGGCGGGCCAGGTGCCCTCGACGATCCAGGCGATGACGCTCACGGTGGTCAGCCTCCGATGGTTCGGAGTGAGGTCCACAGTGCCACCACCGCGAGCAGCAGGGCGGCCGGTACGGCGAGCAGGCCGAGGCGGGTGAACTCGCCCAGGGCCACGTCGGTGTCGTGTTCGCGCACGATGCGCCGCCACAGCAGGGTGGCCAGCGAGCCGGCGTAGGTGAGGTTCGGGCCGATGTTGACCCCGAGGAGGACGGCCAGGACGGCGCCGGGGCCGGTGGGGGCGGTCAGGGGGAGCAGGACCAGGACGGCGGGCAGGTTGTTGATGATGTTGGCCAGTACGGCTGCCAGGGCCGCGATGGCCAGGAGGGCCGGGAGGCTTGTGCCGCCGGGTACCAGGTGGCCCAGCGCGTCGGCGAGTCCGTTGTCGACCACGGCCCGGACCACGATGCCCAGGGCCAGGACGAAGGCGCAGAACGGCAGGGCGGCGGACCGGACGATCGCGGTGGGTGTGGTGCGGCGCCGGGCCAGTGCGCGGGCCGCCAGAACGGCCGCGCCCGCGGCGGCGGCCCAGGCCGGGTTGATGCCGACCGCCGAGGTCAACACGAAGCCCGCAAGGGTGCCCGCCACTGTCACCAGGGCGAACAGCGGCAGTTCGCGGCGTTCGTCGGTGGGCGGGGCCTGGGCGCCGGCGTCCAGGTCGGTGGCGAAGAAGCGGCGGATGACGACGTACTCGGCACCGATCGCGACCAGCCAGGGCAGCGCCATCAGGGCGGCGAAGCGGGTGAAGCTCAGGCCGCTGGCGGCGAACGCCAGCAGGTTGGTGAGATTGGAGACGGGCAGCAGCAGCGAGGCGGTGTTGGAGAGGTGGGTGCAGGCGTATACGTGCGGTTTGGCGCGGGCGCCCAGTCGGGCGGCGGTGGCGAACACCACCGGGGTCAGCAGCACCACCGTGGCGTCCAGGCTGAGCACCGCGGTGATCAGCGAGGCGATCACGAACACCAGCACCAGCAGACGACGGGGGCGGCCGGCCGCCCTGCGGGCCATCCAGGCGCCGCAGGCGTGGAACAGCCCTTCGTCGTCGCACAGCTGGGCCAGGACCAGGACGGCCGCGAGGAAGCCGATCACCGGGCCCAGCCGGACTGCCTCGACTGCCGCGTGGTCGAGGGAGATCGCGCCGGTGGCGATGACCACTCCGGCGGCAGGGACGGCCACGACCGCTTCCGGCCAGCCCCACGGCCGGATCACCGCACATGCCAACACCGCCAGGAGCAGGGCGACGGAGAGGGCTTCTGCGAGTGCGGTGTTCAGGGTCGGAGCCTTTCGGGGGATGCCGGTGGTGAAAGGTTGCGCCGGGTCGGCGGCGGCTGGCGTCGAGCACGTCGCGTTCGCGGGGAGCGTGCCGCACCGGTAAGTAGTAGAATGTTAAACTAGCAGGGTGTTGCCGACCTGGCGACCGGTGTCCAATGCGGCCGCATGCGCCCGACGTGTCTTCGAATCGATCGAGGGCGGGCCGCGAAAGCATCCCGTGAAGTGAGCGAAACGTGGAGGCCGCGTGAAATGTGGCCAACCTGATGGCCACTTGCACGCGCGTAGACCTCGCGTGACGCCGAGGCCCCGGCGGTGCGCGCCTGCCGTGTCGAGCCAGGCGTGAATGACTGAAAATTGAACTAATGGCCGACGGGCGCACTACGGTTTGCGGCGGTTGCTGTTCCACCGAGAGGAAACCCCTCATGACCGCCGCCGACAGTGCACCGATCACGGCCCGCGTCCTCACCGGCTACCGCCCGGAGGACGGCTTCGTGGCCGTGGAGCTGAACCCGCCCCCCGCCGAGTACGTCTGGCACGACGAAGACGCCGAGCAGCAAGAGGAGCGGTACGGCCCGGGCGTGGGATACCACCAGTGGTTGGCCATCGACGCGCAGAGCGGTGCGGTCTGGTTCGGGGACGTCGACTGGCGGGCCTCGCGCGAGCACCTGGAGCGCCAGCTCCCCGGTGTCCCGCGCAGCGCACTCGGCGACGGGACGCTGCCGGCGCCCGGCGTTCTCGTGTACCTGCTGACCCACCTGGCGCACGACGAGCAGCTCGGCTACTCCTGGCGCTTCTTCACCGCCGAGGAACTGCATGCGCTCGCGCTGCGCATACTGCCCGCCGTACAGCGGCTCGTGGACTCGATACACCGTACGGGACCGGCCGGCGAACTGGAGTGGTCCGCCGAGGCCGCCACCGCCTGGGACGACATCGAGCAGGCCGCCACCTACGCCTTCGCGCCCTCCGGAGCTGTGGTCTGGCCCAGGCTCCGGATGAGCCCGGTCCCCGCGTGGCGGGTCGAGGTCGACGCGTTCCTCGCGAGCAACCCCGACCTGTGCGACCCGTCCTGGGGAGTGGCCACCGACGCGGAACTGGAGGCTTACGCCGACTACCGGCCCGAGGCGGGCTACGGCGGTGTCCCGGGGCGGATGTGCCGCGCCGCCGACCGGCAGATCGAGGACGGTTTCACCTTCTACGGCCACCGCGCCGCCCTGTACGCCTATCGCGCCCAGGCGTGCGGCGACCGTACTCCTACGGAGGCCCGCCTCTGGCTGGAGGCGACGGAGGCCGGCAGGGGCACCTGGGAGGCGGCCAAGCCGCCCGGAGCCACTCTCGCCGATGTGCCGGACTGCGTGCTGGCGGCCCTGGCCGAACGCTTCCAGAGCGCCGCGCACGAGGAGGGGTTGGTCCTGACGGGCCTGCCCGCCTATCTTCGGCAGTTGCGCGCCGACGAACGGGCCGCCGTCGACCGACAGCTCGTCTACGAAGGCGAGGAGGTCGAACGTCTCGAAGGCATGCTCAAGGACTTCCGCGCCGCGCGGAACCGCACCGTGACCCGGATCCTGGCGTGGGCCGACGGCCGCGACGACGCGGAGATAGCCCGCCTGGCCTCCATCTCCCATGACTACGTCCGTGACTGGCGGGCCCGCCTGACCACCGAACGGGCCACGGCGACGCCTTAGGCGTGTGGTGAGCGGCGGCGCGGGCAGCGCAAAGGGCTCCGGCACAGGCGCGGCGGTATCGATGTCCCCTGCTACGGCGCTGGCTCGCCTATGTAGGGCAGTGCCCCCGGACGCGCCCATTGATCAAGCTACGTACCCGAGTTGAGGAGATCGGCGGGCGACCGACACCCATCGATCACGTTCTGCACCAGTCGCGCTGGCGCCGCAGACGTTCAGCTGAGGTGATCGAGATGCTGCCGCACGCCGTCGGCCAGGTCGGAGTAGAACGGAACTCGGGCAGCCGCCTGAAGGATTTCGGTGCAGGCGGTCAGTTCACCGACTCGGCCGGTGGGAGTGCCCAGGACGTGGGCGAACTCCTCGCGGACCCGTTCGGCAAGGTCCGGGATGGGGAGGTCTCGTCGCCTTCGGGGACGATGCCGGTGGCGGCGACGACGCGGCGGGAGACCTCGGCCCATTAGGCATCGGTCAGGTAGCGGTCACCCGGCGCGGTACGTAACGGACAGCGCCACATGTGCTGCGGTGGCTTCTTGCCGCCCGGCTCGCGCGTGCGCAGGTCGACGTGATGGCTTGGTCCCGGCAGCGTGCGCGACGTCTACGACGTCCTCGTCCGCGTCATGACGGCCGCTGTCGAGGACGAGGCCAAGGTGATCGTCACGAGCCCGTGCAAGCGGATCACGCTGCCGGCCATCTCGGACGAGGAGGCCACGCCGCCCACCGTCCCGCAGGTCGAGGCGATGGCCGGCGTCATGCCGCCGTACCTTCGAGCGGCGATCGTCGTGCCGGCCGGATCGGGGCTGCGCATTGGTGAGTTGCTCGGCCTGAAGTCTCGGGCGTCGACTTCAAGAGGGGTGCCATCCGCATCGAGCGGCAGCGGCCGCAGTCCGGCCTCGTCGGCCCGCCGAAGACCACCGAGTCCCGGCGCACCGTCCCGGTCGGAGAGGTCGTCACGGACGCCCTCCTCGCGCACCTCGCCGCTCGGCCCTCGAAGGAGTGGCTGTTCACGATGGAGGAGGGGGAGCCCCTCAACTACAGCCGCTGGAAGACCGAGTGGAAGTGCGCCCGCAAGGCGCCGCGGAAGGCGGAGAACGAGGCAGCCGAGCGCGAGGGGCGCCGGCCCGTCGAGCTGCCGCACATGGTGACGCACGACCTGAGGCGCTTCCATGCCTCCGCGCTCATCGCGGGAGGGGCCGGCATCAAGCAGGTCCAGCTCGTCCTCGGTCACGCGTCCGCCGTCATCACGCTGCGGATCTACGCCCACCTGTGGCCGGGTGAAGAAGACCGCACCCGGTCCGTCATGGACGCCGTGCTGGGCGGCCTGCGGACCGGGTGCGGACAGGGCGACGCTGCAAATAAGGAAATCGCAGCTCAGAGGGCATGATCCAAGATCAGGCCTTCTTGGTCTCCCAGAAGATCTTGTCGATCTGGGCGATCAGGTCCAGGGCCTTCTGGCCGGTGGCCGGGTCGTTCGAACCCTTGGCGGCGCTCAGGGCCTTGAGGGTGTCGTTGACCAGCTGGTGCAGCTCCGGGTACTTCTCGAAGTGCGGGGGCTTGAAGTAGTCGCTCCACAGCACCGAGACGTGGTGCTTGGCCAGCTCGGCCCGCTGCTCCTTGATCAGGACGGCGCGGGTGCGGAAGTCCGGGTTGTCGTTGGCCTGGTACTTCTCCTGGACGGCCTTGACCGACTCGGCCTCGATGCGGGCCTGGGCCGGGTCGTACACGCCGCAGGGCAGGTCGCAGTGGGCGCTGACCTTCACCTTGGGGGCGAACAGGCGGGAAAGCATGTTCAGTCCTTCCTCGTGATCGTCTTCTCACGTGCGAGATTACTCGGTGCGGGAAGGCTTTTCTCGGGTGCCCCGGGGGTCTTAGGGCAAAAGTCCGGTGCCGGGTCGGGACTGATGGAGGATGGTCCGGTGAACGTCGCACGGGGGCTGGACGGGGAGGTACGGATGCCGGAGCGGGTGCGCGAGCCGGAGCGGGAGGGCGGTGGCGGCGCGGAGCCGGTGCGGGGCGGGCCGCTGCGGGCGTTCGGGCTCGCGGAGGTCTACAACCCGTCGATGGTGCCCACGCTCCGGCCGGGCGACCAGCTGGTGGTCCGGTACGGGGCGGCGGTGCGTCCCGGCGACGTGGTCGTGCTGCGGCACCCGTTCCGCCAGGACCTGCTGATCGTCAAGCGTGCGGTGGAGCGGCGGGACGGCGGCTGGTGGGTGCGCGGCGACAACCCGTACGTGGAGAACGACAGTCGGGAGTTCGGGGCGGTCCCGGACGAGCTGGTGATCGCCCGGGCCTGGCTGCGGGTGCGGCCGCCGCGCGGCCTTCAGCGCTCGCCGCGGGCGGTGCTCGACTGGGGTGCCTGGGCGCTCTCGGCGGTGCGGCCGCTCTCCAGGCGCTTGCGGGCGCGGTAGGCGGCGACGTTGGCGCGGGTGGCGCAGCGGTCGGAGCAGTAGCGCCGGGAGCGGTTGGTCGAGGTGTCCAGGTAGGCGTTGCGGCAGGGCTTGGCCTCGCAGATGCCCAGCCGGTCCACGCCCAGCTCGGTGAGGTGGAAGGCCAGGCCCATGCAGGCGGTCGCGGTGAAGCCGGCGGTGGCGTTGGCGGCGTGGTCGGCGATGTGCATGTGCCACTTGGGGCGCCCGTCGTCATCACGGAACTCGTGGCCGGAGATCTGCGGGCTGACCGGGAACTCCATCATCAGCGCGTTCAGCAGGTCGACGGCGAGCACCTCGTCGCCGCGGTCGGCGGCCTCGAAGACCGCGCGGAGCCGGGAGCGGACGGTGCGCAGCCGCGTCACATCGCTCTCGGTGGCCCGCCGGGCGGCCTGCTGGGCGGGACCGAAGAGCTCGCGGACCGCCTCGACCGACGTCAGTGTGTCCCCGCCGCGCTCGGGCTGCTCGGTGTTGACCAGCCGCACGGCATAGTCCGAGTAATAGGCCAGTTCCACTTGTAGTCCTTACGGCGCGCGTCTAGGGTGCGAGTACCCACCTGCGTAATGGGTGTTGTCAGTACGAGGGTATTACGGGCCGGAGGGATTGTGATGACCGAGACCGTTGTCGGCGGGGACTGGCAGGCGTGGCAGGAGAGTTGGGACCGGCAACAGGAGTGGTACATGCCCGACCGCGAGGAGCGGTTCCGGGTGATGCTGGACATGGTCGAGGCGCTGGTGGGCCCCGAGCCGCGGGTGCTCGATCTGGCATGCGGTACGGGCAGTATCTCCGACCGGCTGCTGAAGAGGTTCCCGAAGGCGATAAGCGTGGGGGTGGACCTCGATCCCGCGCTGCTGGCCATCGCCGAGGGCCACTTCGAGCACGAGCCGCGGGTGCGCTTCGTCCGCGCCGACCTCAAGGACCCGGCGTGGCCGGAAAAGCTCCCCCACGACTCCTACGACGCGGTGCTCACCGCCACCGCGCTGCACTGGCTGCACTCCCCGCAGCTGCGGACGCTGTACGGGCAGCTGGGCGGCCTCGTCCGGGACGGCGGGGTGTTCCTCAACGCCGACCACATGCCCGACGACACCACCCCGCGGATCAACGCCGCCGAGCGGGAGTTCCGGCACGCCCGGATGGCGCGGGCCAAGGAGACCGGCGCGGTGGACTGGGCCGAGTGGTGGCGGCTGGCCGGCGCCGACCCGCGCCTGGCCGGGCCGACCGCCGAGCGCTTCGAGATCTACGGCGAGCACGCCGACGGGGACACGCCGGCCGTGCAGTGGCACGTCGGGGCGCTGCGCGAGGCCGGCTTCGCGGAGGTGCGCCCGGTGTGGGCCTCGCCGACGGACAGCCTCGTCCTGGCGCTGAAGTAGCGCCCGGCGCACGCGGCGGGGGGGGGACCGCGAGGGTGCCGCCCACCGCGCCGCCGCGGTCAGAGGACCTTGGACAGGAACGACTGGGTCCGCTCGTGCCGGGGGTTGGTGAGGACGTCGCGGGGATGGCCGGATTCGACCACCACGCCGTCGTCCATGAAGACCAGCGAGTCGCCGACCTCGCGGGCGAAGCCCATCTCGTGGGTCACCACGACCATCGTCATGCCGTCGGCCGCCAGGTCCTTCATGACGTCCAGGACGTCGCCGACCAGCTCCGGGTCGAGGGCCGAGGTCGGCTCGTCGAAGAGCATCAGCTTCGGCTCCATGGCCAGCGCCCGGGCGATCGCCACCCGCTGCTGCTGGCCGCCGGAGAGCTGCGAGGGGTAGTTGCCGGCCTTGTCGCCCAGCCCGACCCGCTCCAGCAGCGCCGCCGCCCGGTCCCGCGCGGCCGTTTTGGACTCGCCCTTGACCTGGACCGGCGCCTCCATGATGTTCTCCAGCGCGGTCATGTGCGGGAAGAGGTTGAAGCGCTGGAAGACCATGCCGATGTCCCGGCGGCGGGCGGCGACCTCGCGGTCGCGCAGCTCGTAGAGCTTGCCGTGCTGCTCGCGGTAGCCGACCAGTTCGCCGTCGACCGACAGCCGGCCGGCGTTGATCTTCTCCAGGTGGTTGATGCACCGCAGGAACGTCGACTTGCCGGAACCGGACGGGCCGATCAGGCAGAAGACCTCACCGGGCGCGACCTCCAGGTCGATGCCCTTGAGGATGTGCGCGGTGCCGAAGGACTTGTGGACGCCCTCGGCCTTGACCATCGGGACGACGGCCTCGCCGGAACCGGTTTCCGCGGCCGGGCCGGTGCCCTCGTTCGCGCCCTTGTCCGTGGCCTTGTCCGTGCTGTTGTCCGTGCTGTTGTTCTTGCTCGTGCTCATGCCGCACCTCCGGCGCGGTTCGGGCCGGCCAGCTTCGCCCTGAGGCGCTGGAACGGGGTGGGCGGAAGCTGGCGGCTGGAGCCGCGGGCGTAGTAGCGCTCCAGGTAGTACTGGCCGATGCTGAGCACCGTCGTCGCGATCAGGTACCAGGCGGCGGCCAGGATCAGCATCTCGACCACCACACCGGAGTCCCGGCCGACGTTCTGCGCGGCCTGCAGCAGGTCGTAGTACTGGACGGCGATGACCAGGGAGGAGGTCTTGAGCATGTTGATGACCTCGTTGCCGGTCGGCGGCACGATCACCCGCATCGCCTGCGGCACGACGATCCGGCGCAGCGTCTTGCCGTGGCTCATGCCCAGCGCGTGCGCCGCCTCGGTCTGGCCCTCGTCGACGGCGTTCAGGCCGGCCCGGCAGATCTCGGCCATGTACGCGGCCTCGTTGAGGCCGAGGCCCAGCAGCGCGCACAGGAACGGGGTCATGAAGTCCGACCACTCGTCCTTGTAGATCGGCATGATGTCGATGTACTGGAAGACCAGGCCGAGGTTGAACCACAGGAAGAGCTGGACGTAGACCGGGGTGCCGCGGAAGAACCAGATGTAGAACCACGACACCGACTTGGTCACCGGGTTCTTGGACTGCCGCATGACCGCCAGGATCACGCCCAGCACGATGCCGATCACCATCGACAGCACGGTGATCCACAGGGTGTTGCGCAGGCCCTTGAGGATGTCCGCGTTGAACATGTACTCCGGTATCGCGCCCCAGTTGACCTTCCCGGAGGCGAAGGCCCGGACGAGCAGGACCAGCAGCCCGATGACGACGAGCGCGGCGACCCAGCGCCCGTAGTGGCGGACCGGTATGGCTTTGATGGGCTCGGGCTGGGTCGGCGGAGCGGCCGCCGGCGGCTCGGCCGGCTTGTCGACGTCAACTGACACGGAGAAAAGCCTTTCAGCGTGTGACGGGAGAGGCGTGGGGGGCCGCGCGGAGCGCGCCGGCGGGACGGAACCGGGCGCCGGCTCAGGTACCGCCGTTGATCTGCACTTCCTTGACCGCGGCGTCCTTGACGTTCCACTTGGCCAGGACGCCGTCGTATGCGTGGTTCTTGATCACCAGCTCCACGGCCGCCTTGATCGCGTCGCGCAGCTGCGCCTGCCCCTTGGGGACGGCGATGCCGTAGGGCGCCGCCTTGAGCGGGGCGCCGCCGACCATCTGGAAGTCGTTGCCGCCGCCGGAGACCTTCACCGCGTAGGCCGCGACCGGGTAGTCGCTGGAGACCGCGTCCACCCCGCCGGTCCGCAGCCGGGTCTGGGCCTCGGAGTCGTTGTCGAACGCCTCGATGGAGATCGGCTGCTGGCCGCCGTCCTCACATGCCTTGGACTTGTCCTTGGCCAGGTCGTGGGAGACGGTGCCGCGCTGCACGGCGAGTTTCTTGCCGCACATGGCCTCCCAGCCGTCGATGCCCTTGGTCTTGCCCTTCTGGGTGTAGAGCGAGACACCGACGTTGAGGTAATCCACGAAATCGACGCCGTCACCGATCTTCTTGCCGGTGGTGGAGTCGATGCCCTCCTGCCGGTCCTTGGTGTCCGTCATCGCCGACATCGCGATGTCGTAGCGCTTGGACTTCAGGCCGCCCATGAGGGTGTCGAAAGTGGCGTTGTTGAAATTGAGCTTGATGCCCAATTCCTTGCCGATCGCCGCCCCGAGATCCGGATCGATGCCCTCCACCGCGCCGTTCGAGCGGAACTCCACCGGCTTGTACGTGATGTCCGAGCCGACCTGGAGCATCGCCTTGTCCTGGACGTCCTTGGGGAGTCTGTTGAACAGCGGGGCGTGCGGATTCCGGTTCTTGGCCGCCTCCCGTCGGGCGATGGCCGCGTCCGTCTGGTCACCGCAGGCGCTGAGCAGCAGCAGCGATGCGGTGACCGTGGCTATCGCGGCGGCGGTCCGTACGGACCTGCCGGACCTGCCGGCCGCCGCGCGACGGGTGGTGTCTGCGGTCATGCGGATCCTCCTGCGGGTGGGTAACCGACGTGCCAGTGTGGGCAGTCGACGTGCTGGTGAGAAGGGGGTGGGCACACACCTTTGGGCACCTTTGGGCGTCGCGCCCTCGGTCGGTGACGGGAATCTTGCCATCCGGGCTCCGGTATTCGGACTGCCGTTCAGGTCAAAATCGCATAACGGACGGAGAGTGGCGCTTCCCGGTCTTGCGGCAGAAGGGAAATCGCGGTCCGGCGGCACGGCGGGACGTTCCGTGAGCGGGGCCGCGTCTCGGAATTCGGACAGTCCTGGGGGATCTCCGGCGTTTTCCGCCAATCCGTCGCTATTGTCGGAGCCTTGTACCGGCAGGTAACGAATCTGACTCGTCGCCGCGCGCGCCCGTCCGGTAGAAAGGTTCGTTACACCCCTCATCCGGGGCTCAGGGCGCGTGTGCGGCGCGCCCGGCGTCCGTACCTCCCCCCGCGCGGCGGCCATCCGCTGCGCAGGGCACGGGCGCGGTGCCCGCCCACTCCTCAACCAGGGAGTGGTCAACCCTCAACAGATTTACGACAAAGGGGTCAGAGAACAGTGGCAGCGGAGATCGTCAATCCTCGCAGCGACAGCGAGACGGGCACGGAGGGCGGAGCGGACGGCACGTCCGACGAACTCTTCGACCCGGCCTTCGCGCTGCATCGCGGCGGCAAGATGGCCGTCCAGGCAACGGTGCCGGTGAGGGACAAGGACGACCTGTCCCTCGCGTACACGCCGGGCGTCGCCAAGGTGTGCAGCGCCATCGCCGAGCGGCCCGAGCTCGTGCACGACTACACATGGAAGTCCCAGGTCGTGGCCGTGGTCACGGACGGCACCGCGGTGCTGGGCCTGGGCGACATCGGCCCGGAGGCATCCCTTCCAGTGATGGAGGGCAAGGCCATCCTCTTCAAGCAGTTCGGCGGTGTGGACGCGGTGCCGATCGCGCTCGCGACCACCGACACCGACGAGATCGTGGACACCGTCGTCCGCCTCGCGCCCTCCTTCGGCGGCGTCAACCTGGAGGACATCTCGGCGCCCCGGTGCTTCGAGATCGAGCGCAAGCTCAAGGAGCGCCTGGACATCCCGGTCTTCCACGACGACCAGCACGGCACCGCGGTGGTCACCCTCGCCGCGCTGCGCAACGCCGCCAAGCTCACCGACCGGTCGCTGGGCGAGCTGCGGGCGGTCATCTCGGGCGCCGGCGCGGCCGGGGTCGCCATCGCCAAGATCCTCGTCGAGGCGGGCATCGGCGACGTGGCGGTCTGCGACCGCAAGGGCGTCGTCTCCGCCGACCGCGGCGACCTCACGGACGTCAAGCGCGAGTTGGCCGGCTTCACCAACAAGGCGGGCCTGAGCGGCTCCCTGGAGGACGCGCTGGACGGCGCCGACGTCTTCATCGGCGTCTCCGGCGGCACGGTGCCGGAGGAGGCGGTGGCGAAGATGGCGAAGAACTCGATGATCTTCGCGATGGCCAACCCCAACCCGGAGATCCACCCGGACGTCGCCCACAAGTACGCCGCGGTGGTCGCCACCGGGCGCAGCGACTTCCCCAACCAGATCAACAACGTGCTGGCCTTCCCCGGCATCTTCGCCGGCGCGATGCAGGTGCGCGCCTCGCAGATCACCGAGGGCATGAAGCTCGCCGCCGCGGAGGCGCTGGCCGCCGTCGTCGCCGACGAGCTGAGCGCGGAGAAGGTCATCCCCTCGCCGTTCGACGAGCGGGTCGCCCCGGCCGTCACCGCGGCCGTCGCGGCCGCCGCCCGTGCGGAGGGCGTCGCCCGGCGCTGACCTCGTCCCGCCGTACATCGCCGACGGGCCGGACCGGCACCCCCGCGGGTGCGGGCCCGGCCCGTCGGGCATCTGCGGCGAGGGCCGGAAAAAGCGGTGGGATTCCGGACGCCCACGGCTCCGGCGAGGCGGCGCGTGTCACACCCGCGCCCGCTGTCGCGGCGCGCCCCCGCGGCCTACTTTGGGATCATGTTTGCTGCCTACGCCGCCCGTATCGACCGCGACCAGCCGCTGAACGGCCTCGAACTGGGGGAGCGCCCGGCCCCCGCCGCCCGCCCCGGCTGGACCACCGTCGACGTCAAGGCCGCCTCCCTCAACCACCACGACCTGTGGACGCTGCGCGGCGTCGGGATCACCGAGGAG
The DNA here is from genome assembly GCF_019774615.1 of Streptomyces sp. BHT-5-2. Taxonomy (NCBI): domain Bacteria; kingdom Bacillati; phylum Actinomycetota; class Actinomycetes; order Kitasatosporales; family Streptomycetaceae; genus Streptomyces; species Streptomyces sp. BHT-5-2. The sequence goes on from NZ_CP081496.1 coordinate 2,812,041, forward strand.
TCGCTCCCGATGATCCTCGGCTGCGACGCCGCCGGCATCGACGAGCACGGCAACGAGGTCGTGCTGCACTCCGTCATCGGCCAGACCGGCCACGGCGTCGACCCCGACGAGAAGCCCTCCATCCTCACCGAGCGCTACCAGGGCACCTTCGCCGAGCGGGTCACCGTGCCCTCCTGGAACGTCCTCCCCAAGCCCGCCGGCCTGTCGTTCGCGGAGGCCGCGTGCCTGCCCACCGCCTGGCTGACCGCGTACCGGATGCTGTTCACCAACGCCGGGGTCCGGCCCGGGGACAGCGTGCTGGTCCAGGGCGCCGGCGGTGGGGTGGCGACCGCCGCCATCGTCCTGGGCGCCGCCGCCGGCCTGCGGGTCTTCGCCACCAGCCGGGACGAGAGCAAGCGCAAGCGGGCCGTGGAGCTGGGCGCCGAGGCGGCGTTCGCCTCCGGTGAGCGGCTGCCCCGGCGGGTGGACGCGGTGATCGAGACGGTCGGCGCCGCCACCTGGTCGCACTCGGTCAAGTCGCTGCGGCCCGGCGGGACCCTGGTCATCTCGGGCGCCACCAGCGGCTTCACGCCCGAGAACGGGGAGCTGAACCGGATCTTCTTCCTGGAGCTGAAGGTCGTCGGCTCGACGATGGGCAGCAAGGAGGAGCTGGCCGGACTGCTGAGCTTCTGCGCCGCCAAGGGCGTCCGGCCGGTGATCGACTCCACCCTGCCGCTGGACCGGGCACGCGAGGGCTTCGCGAAGATGGCCGAGGGGGAGCTCTTCGGCAAGGTCGTGCTGACGGTGTGACGGTGCGGCGGGGAGGGGACGAGGGCATGCGGATCCTGCGGGCCGACGGGCGGGTGGCCGTGCCGTGGCGCAACGGCGGTGGGCTCACCCGCGAGGTCGCGGCCCACCCGCCGGACGCGGGCTGGGATGCCTTCGCCTGGCGGGTGAGCCTGGCCGAGGTGACCCGGGACGGGCCGTACTCGCCGCTGCCCGGCGTCCGGCGCATCCTCACCGTCGTGGCCGGCGCCGGGCTGGAACTGACGGTGGACGGCGCGCCGCACCGACTCCCCGGCCGCCACCGCCCGTTCGCCTTCTCCGGCGCCGCCGCCACCGACTCCCGGCTGCTCGACGGCCCGGTCGTCAATCTGAACGTGATGGTCCGCGAGGGCCGGACGGCGGCGGGCGTGGAGATGGTGCGCGGCAGCCGGGAGGCGACGGGGCCGGGGACCACGGTGGTGGTCGCGGTGGACGGCGACGCCCGCCTGCTCGGCGGCGGGGCGGGGGAGCCGGGTGTGCGGCTGGGGCGGTACGACGCGGCCGTACTGGAGCCGGCGGACGTCGGGGCGGCGCCGGTGCTGCTGCGGACGGACGGGGTGGCCGCGCTGATCGGGCTGTCAGACGTCAACGGGCCCGCGGGGGCGGGATGTTGACCAGGGTCCGGTAGGGGCGGTAGCAGGCCGCGGGCGGGACGGCCGGGCCGTTCGCCGCCGGCCGGGCCGGGCCGCCCGCCGCAGGGTGTCCGACGGGGACGGCCGGTGCGACGGTGACGCCGGGCAGGTCCGCGATCGCCGCCCGCAGCCGCTCCGAGGTCTCCCCGGTACGGAAGGACTGCCAGGCCGAAGCGTCCGTCCACTCCCCGAAGTTGAGCACCCGGCCGCCGTCCGGGGCGACGTGGAAGTGGGCGCCGAGCAGCCCGGGGACGCGTGCGCGGTCCAGGAGGTCGACGACGGTGTCGGCGAGGGCGCGCTGGGCGTCCGGGCCGGTGGTGGCGAAGACCGGGGTGGTCACGAAGGCGGGCCGGGGTGCGGCGGGGTCCTGGGGGACGTGGCTGCGGTAGTGGCGGTAACGGGTCGGGCCGGGGCGGCGGATGCCCGGGATGGCCTCGTCGATCGGGCCGATGGCCGCGGGGCGCCGGGTGCGCACCCACTCCCGGTGGGCGTCGTCGTCGGTCCACTGCGCGTAGTTGAGGACATGGCTGCCGTCGGTGCTCAGCAGGGTGGCGAGCGCCAGCATCGCGTCGGGGCGCGGCTGGTGCTCCCACGCGTCGAGCACCGCGTCGGCCGCCGGTTGCTGGAAACGGGCGGCCGGAACGAGCCAGGGGCTGACGAGGACGGTGGCGGCGTCGGGGCGGCGGACGTCGGGCAGGCCGGTGACGGACGGCATACGGGCTCCCTGGTGTGTGGGTCGGTGAACAGGAGCCTCGTGCCTCAAGTGCGGTTGAGGTCAAGGGGATCGGGGCCGCGCCGGGCGAGGGGCCCGCTCGCCCTCGTCCCGGCGCGGATCGCCGCATCGGCCGGCGGCGCCTCCGACCCGGGAGTCACGCCTCCGGCTCGGGCGTCACGCCTCCGGGCCCGTCGCCGTCCCCTCCGTCGCCGTCCCCTCCGGACCGGAACGGCGCAGCAGCCCCCCGATCCGGGCGGCGGCGGCCGCCAGCCGGAGGCGGGACTCCGCGAGCTGTTCCGCGGTGACGCCGTGGTCGCGGGCGGCGTCCCGCAGGTCGTCGCGGAAGCGGTCCAGCAGGCGGTCGAAGTCGCGGGCCGGATCGCCGCTGCCCGGTTCGGCGGCCCAAGCGGGCGCGGGCGGTTCGGCCGGGGTCCGCGACGGGGCCTCCCTGCCCTCCCCGGTCTCCCCGGTCGCCTCTTCTTCCTTCGCTTCCCCGGCCTCCTTCGTCAGGTCGATGCGTTCGACCGTGATGTGGGGGCCGTCCTGGGCGCCGGTGCGCTCCGTGCGCCCGGTGTCCTCCGGGGTGCCCGGGGCCGGCTCCTCGGCGCGGCCGGCGCCCGCCGCGCCGCTGGTGTAGTGGCCGACCTCGCGGGAGACCTCGCTCAGCGCGTCCCGCACCGCCGCCGACCAGTCGCCGGAGCGCACCGCCCCCTGGGTCTGCTCCTGGACGCGCCTGATGACGCGTTGCACCTCCTCGCGGGCGAACACCTGGGCGTCCCGGGCCTGTTTGCGGGCCCGCTGGGCCTCCTGCCGGGCGCGGCGGCTCTCCTCCTTGGCGCGGCGGGCCTGCTCCCGCCACTCCTCCTTGGCGCGCCGGAACTCCTCCTTCGCCTGCTGCCAGGCGTCCTTGTCGCCGAACGCGGCGTCGAAGTAGTCCGAGGCCTCCGGGAACGGCCGCCCGCCCTTCCCGGCGCCCGCCCGGGCCTGCTGGGCGGCCTCCCGGACCTCTCGGCGCAGATCGCGCGCCGAGCCGCTGACGTCCTCCCGGATGTCGGAGGCGAGGGCCGCCACCGACTCCCGGATCTCCAGCTCCAGTTCGGCGAGTTCACCGCCGCGGTCGGCCAGCTCGGCGCGGCCGGCGTCGGTGATGGAGTAGACCTTGCGCCCGCCCTCGGTCGTGTGGGTCACCAGGCCCTCGGCCTCCAGCTTGGCCAGCCGCGGGTAGACCGTGCCGGCGGAGGGGGCGTAGAGGCCCTGGAAGCGCTCCTCCAGGAGGCGGATGATCTCGTAGCCGTGCCGCGGGGCCTCGTCGAGCAGCTTGAGGAGATAGAGGCGCAGACGGCCGTGGGCGAAGACGGGGGGCATGCTCAGAGCACCTTCTTCCCGGCGGGCGGGGTCGTGGGGGAGGGGGCGTCGGCAGGTCCGTCGACGGGGCTGTCGCCGACCGGGCCGCCGCCGATGGGGCCGTCCGGCTCCTCGGAGGCGGGGCGGCGCAGCAGGGAGAGGGCGCCGGAGACGGTGGTGGCCTTGAGGCGGCCGGTGCCGGCGCCCAGCGAGCCGGTGATCCGCTTCGTGCCCCACTGGCCGGTGACCCGCAGGTCGTCGAAGGCGTTGGTGACCACGCCGGTGCCGGTGTTGGCGTCCACCTCGGCGTCGGCCGGGTCGGGCAGCCGGATGGCGATCTCGCCGGAGACCGTGCTCAGTTCGATCTGCGCGCCCGCCACCGGGTCCAGGTCCAGGACCATGTCGCCGCTGACGGTCTCGGCGCGCACCGCGCCGCCGATGCCCTCGACGACCGTCAGATCGCCCGAGACGGAGTGGAACGTGAGGTCGCCGGTGAGGGCCTGGGCCTCGACGCTGCCGGAGACGGTCTCGGCGCGGACCGGGCCGGAGAGGCCGACGAGGGTGCTGTCCCCGCTGACCCCGCGCAGCTCCGTGCGGCCCGCGATGCCCGAGACGACCGCGGTGGCGCCGACCACCCCGACCTCGACACGGGTGCCGGCCGGCACCCTCACCGAGACCACCGCGCCGCGGTGCCAGCCCTTGCGCTCCAGGAACTTCAGCAGGCCCTTCCAGGGCAGGTCGTCGTAGCCGACGGTGAGGGTGCCGTCCTCGCAGGAGACGGACACCGGCGGGCCGTGCAGCTCGGCGACCTCCACCCGGGCCGGCCCGGTCTCGGAGGTGCCGACGACATTGACGGTGCCGCCCACCAGGCGCACGGCGAGGGTGGTGACGGGCTCCTCGATCTCCAGCGTGCGGGATGCGGAGACCGTCCACTCGGTCCGGGCTGACATACCTGGCCTCCCCAGGGTAGGCAGACAACGCAACATATCGCGTCTTCGATAAACACGATATATCGCAGCCCGTGGGAGTCAAGTGGGTCCAACCCTGAGCCGGCCCTGAGAAGCCCCCTCCTCATCCCCTGGGTGACGGCCGCCGCCCACCGACCGTCACCCGCCGTACGTCTACGCGCCCTACTCGCCGTAGGCGCCCTACTCGTCGTCCTCGTCGTCCAGCCGGGCCAGCCACGTGGCGAGCCGCTCCACCGGAACCTCGAAGTCCGGGTTGAGGTCGACGAACGTCCGCAGTTGGTCGGCCACCCACCCGAGGGTGACCTCCTCCTCGCCGCGCCGGTTCTCCAGCTCCTCGATACCGCGGTCGGTGAAATACACGTGCTCTCCAGCAGGTCAGCAGGTCAATGGGACAGTTCGGCCAGGATAGGCAGCCGGGCGGACCGCCCGTGCCACGGGCCGCGGACGCCCGGCCGACGTCCGCCGCCCCCGAGAAGCCCGAAGGGCCCGCCCCACCCGAAGGTGGGGACGGGCCCCTCGTGGACCGTGCTCAGCGGCGTCGGACGCTCACGCGTCGAAGACCTCCGCCAGCAGCTGGGCTTGCTCGGCCTGGTGCCGCTTGGCCGAGCCGACCGCCGGCGACGAGCCGTGCGGCCGCGAGATGCGACGCAGGCGCTCACCGTGCGGGACGTCGGCGCCGACCGCCAGGTCCAGGTGGTCGATCAGGTTGAGACCGAGGAACGGCCAGGCACCCTGGTTCGCCGGCTCCTCCTGCGCCCACAGGTACTTCTCGGTGTTCGGGAACTTCTTGATCTCCGCCTGGAGCTCGGCACCCGGCAGCGGGTACAGCCGCTCGATGCGGACCAGCGCGGTGTCGAAGGCGCCGCGCTTCTCCCGCTCCGCCGCCAGGTCGTAGTAGACCTTGCCGGAGCAGAAGACGACCTTGCGGACGTCCTCGGCCTTGACCGTCGAGTCGCCGATGACGGGCCGGAAGCCGCCCGTGGTGAACTCCTCCGTCTTCGACGCCGCCGCCTTCAGACGCAGCATCGACTTCGGGGTGAAGACGATCAGCGGCTTGTGGTGCGGGTTGTGCACCTGCCAGCGCAGCAGGTGGAAGTAGTTCGACGGGAGCGTCGGCATCGCGACGGTCATGTTGTTCTGCGCGCACAGCTGGAGGTAGCGCTCGATCCGGGCCGAGGAGTGGTCCGGGCCCTGGCCCTCGTAGCCGTGCGGGAGCAGCAGGGTGACGCCGGAGGTCTGGCCCCACTTCTGCTCCGCGGAGGAGATGAACTCGTCGATGACGGTCTGCGCGCCGTTGGCGAAGTCGCCGAACTGGGCCTCCCACATCACCAGCGCCTCGGGCCGCTCCAGGGAGTAGCCGTACTCGAAGCCCATCGCCGCGTACTCGCTCAGCAGCGAGTCGTAGACGTTGTAGCGGGCCTGGTCGTCGGAGAGGTAGAGCAGCGGGGTGTAGTCCTCGCCGGTGTTGCGGTCCACCAGCACCGCGTGGCGCTGGCCGAAGGTACCGCGGCGGGAGTCCTGGCCCGACAGCCGGACCGGGGTGCCCTCCATCAGCAGCGAGCCGATGGCCAGCGTCTCGCCCATGCCCCAGTCGATCGTGCCGTCCTCGATCATCTGCGCGCGGCGCTGCAGCTGCGGCAGCAGACGCGGGTGGACGGTGACCCGGTCGGGGATGTTGACCTGGGACTCGGCGATCCGCTTCACGACCTCCTGGGAGACCGCGGTGTCCACGTGGACCGGGAACTCCGCCTGCGGCCGCGGGACCTCGGCCGGGGCCGGGGCGGCGGTGGCGTCCCGCACCTCGGTGAAGACCTTCTCCAGCTGACCCTGGAAGTCCTGCAGCGCCTGCTCGGCCTCTTCCAGCGTGATGTCGCCGCGGCCGATCAGGGACTCGGTGTACAGCTTGCGCACCGAGCGCTTCTTGTCGATCACGTGGTACATCAGCGGCTGCGTGAACTCGGGGTTGTCGGTCTCGTTGTGACCGCGACGCCGGTAGCACAGCAGGTCGATGACCACGTCCTTGTTGAACGCCTGGCGGAACTCGAAGGCGAGCCGGGCGACCCGGACGACGGCCTCGGGGTCGTCGCCGTTGACGTGGAAGATCGGCGCCTCGATCATGCGGGCCACGTCCGTGGCGTACATCGAGGAGCGCGAGGACTCCGGCGCGGCGGTGAAGCCGACCTGGTTGTTGATGACGACGTGGACCGTGCCGCCGGTGCGGTAGCCGCGCAGCTGGGACATGTTCAGCGTCTCGGCGACCACGCCCTGGCCGGCGAAGGCCGCGTCACCGTGGAGCTGGATCGGCAGGACCGTGAAGTCCGTGCCGCCCTTGTTGATGATGTCCTGCTTGGCGCGGGAGACACCCTCGACGACCGGGTCCACGGCCTCCAGGTGGGAGGGGTTGGCGACCAGCGAGACGGTGATCTGCTCACCGTCCAGGCCGGTGAAGGTGCCCTCGGCGCCCAGGTGGTACTTCACGTCGCCGGAGCCGTGCATCGACTTCGGGTCGAGGTTGCCCTCGAACTCCCGGAAGATCTGGGCGTAGGACTTGCCGACGATGTTGGCGAGGACGTTGAGCCGGCCGCGGTGGGCCATGCCGATGACGACCTCGTCCAGCCGCGACTCGGCCGCAGAGTCGATGACCGCGTCCAGCAGCGGGATGACCGACTCGCCGCCCTCCAGCGAGAACCGCTTCTGGCCGACGTACTTGGTCTGGAGGAAGGTCTCGAACGCCTCGGCGGAGTTCAGCCGGCGCAGGATGCGCAGCTGCTCGTCGCGCTCCGGCGACTTGTGCGGGCGCTCGACCCGGTCCTGGATCCACTTGCGCTGCTTGGGGTCCTGGATGTGCATGAACTCGATGCCGGTGGTGCGGCAGTACGAGTCGCGGAGCACGCCCAGGATGTCCCGCAGCTTCATCATCGACTTGCCGGCGAAGCCGCCGACCGCGAACTCCCGCTCCAGGTCCCACAGGGTGAGGCCGTGCTCGGTGATGTCCAGGTCGGGGTGCTTGCGCTGGTGGTACTCCAGCGGGTCGGTGTCGGCCATGACGTGGCCGCGGACCCGGTAGGAGTGGATCAGCTCGAAGACCCGGGCGGCCTTGGTGACGTCGTCGTCGTGCGAGGCGTCGATGTCGCGCAGCCAGCGGATCGGCTCGTAGGGGATCCGCAGCGACTTGAAGATGTCGTCGAAGAAGTCGTTCTCGCCGAGCAGCAGCTGGCTCATGATCCGCAGGAACTCGCCGGAGGCGGCGCCCTGGATCACCCGGTGGTCGTAGGTGCTGGTCAGCGTCATGACCTTGGAGACGCCCAGCTTGTTCAGGGCGTCCTGCGAGGTGCCCTGGAACTCGGCCGGGTAGTCCATCGAGCCGACGCCCATGATCATGGACTGGCCCGGCATCAGACGCGGCACGGAGTGGACGGTGCCGATGCCGCCGGGGTTGGTCAGCGACGCGGTGACGCCGGTGAAGTCGTCCATGGTGAGCTTGTTGTCCCGGGCCCGGCGGACGATGTCCTCGTACGCCTGCCAGAACTCGAAGAAGCTCATGGTCTCGGCCTTCTTGATGGCCGCGACCACCAGCTGGCGCTCGCCCTTCGCCTTGACCAGGTCGATCGCCAGGCCGAGGTTGATGTGCGGGGGCTTGACCAGCGTCGGCTTGCCGTCCTTCTCCGCGAAGGAGTTGTTCATCGACGGCATGGCCTTGAGGGCCTGCACCATCGCGTACCCGATGATGTGCGTGAAGGAGACCTTCCCGCCGCGGGCGCGCTTGAGGTGGTTGTTGATGACGATGCGGTTGTCGAACAGCAGCTTCACCGGGACCGCGCGGACGGACGTGGCCGTCGGCAGCTCCAGGGACGCGCTCATGTTCTTCGCCACGGCAGCCGAGGGGCCGCGCAGCGTCACCAGCTCGGGGCCCGCGGGGGCCTCGGCGGGCTGCTCGGCCGCCGGCTTCGCCACGGGCTTCGCGGGGGCGGTCTTGGCCGGGGCCGCCGCGGCCGGCTTCGCCGGGGCCGCCGCGGCCGGCTTCGCCGGGGCCGCCGGCTGGGCCGCAGGGGCGGCGGGGGGCTTCGGCGCGGCCGCGGGGGCCGGGGCCGACGGAGCCGGGGCGGGGGACGCTGCCTCCGCGGGCTTGGCCGGCGCGGTGGCTCCCCCCGGCTTGTAGTCGGCAAAGAAGTCCCACCAGGCTCGGTCTACCGAGTTCGGGTCCTGGAGGTACTGCTGGTAGATCTCATCGACGAGCCACTCGTTGGGCCCGAACGCGGCAGCGGGATTCTTCCCCTGCTCGCCCTGTTCGGTCGAGACACTCGCACTGTTGGGGGACTGTAGCGACACGGCGGCAACCGCCCTCTTCCGCTTCCTAAGGTGGTGGACAGCGGGAATAAAGGCTACGCCTCTTGTGACCTTTGGTGCAGTCCGGGAGGGCCACTCGTCGCGCACGTCACATTCACCGAAGGGTTTCAGGGCCTGACATGGCGGGAAACACACGTGGTTTGCCCGTGTGCGGGTAGCACTCATGGCCGTAGCACCCCGGAATGAGTGCTCCCACCACCGACCCTACGTCAGACCACGTCAACCCCGGGATGACTCCTGCCCCGGAAGAGTGACCCGGATCCGGCAACCCCGGGGTGATTCGGCCACCCCGATCCGTCCGCCGTGCAGGTCCACCGCCCAGCGTGCGATCGCCAGGCCCAGTCCGGTGCCGCCGTCGGTGCCCGGCCCCGAGGGGCGCGGCCCGCCGCGGTTGAACCGCTCGAAGACCCGGTAGCGCTCCGACTCCGGGATGCCCGGGCCCTCGTCCTGCACCTCCAGCACCAGGCCCTCGGGCCCGTCGCCGCGGCGGGCCCGGACCGTGACCCGGCCGTGCCGCGGACTGTGCTTGATCGCGTTGTCGATGAGATTGGCCACGACCTGGTGCAGCCGCTCGGCGTCGGCGTACGCGGTCAGCTCCGGCGGGGAGACGTCGAGGTGGAGATGGACGTCCGTACGGGTGTGGGTGCCCGAGCCGGCGAGCCCGGAGAGGGTGGCGGCGCCGCGGCTCATGTTGGCCTCCTTGAGCACCCCCGAGAGGTAGGGCCAGACCTCGAAGCGGCGGGTGTGCAGCGGCACCACGCCGTTGTCCAGCCGGGAGAGGTCCAGCAGGTGCTCCACCAGCCGGCCCAGCCGCTCGGTCTGCTTCAGTGCCGTCCGCATGGTGTCGGAGTCGGGCTCGCAGACCCCGTCGACGACGTTCTCCAGCACCGCGCGCAGCGCCGCGATGGGGGTGCGCAGCTCGTGCGAGACGTTGGCGACCAGTTCCTTGCGGTGGGTGTCCACCGCCTCCAGGTCGGCGGCCATGCGGTTGAAGGCGTCGGCGAGGTCGCCGAACTCGTCGCGGCGGTCCGCGCGCACCCGGCGGGTGTAGTCGCCGTGCGCCATGGACCGGGTCACGTCCGTCATCTCACCGAGCGGGGCGGTCAGGCCGGTCGCCACGAACTGGGTGATCAGCAGCGAGGCGATGATCGAGAAGACCGTGATCACCCGCAGCTCGGTGGCCGAGTGCATCGCCACGAACACCAGCAGTGTGGTGATGATCACCGACACGATCACCAGCGCGCCGAGCGCCGCCTTGACCGAGCGGTACGGGTCCAGCGGCCGCAGCGCCTCCCAGACCCGGTCCCACAGGGCCCGCGCCCGCGGCCGCCACCCGCCGGTCATGCGGGCGGGGTCTCCAGGGCGTAGCCGACGCCGTGGACGGTGCGGATCCGCTCGGCACCGATCTTGCGGCGCAGCGCCTTGATGTGGCTGTCGACCGTCCGCGTGCCCGAGGCGTCCGCCCAGTCCCAGACCTCGGCCAGCAGCTGCTCGCGGGAGAGCACCGCGCGCGGGGTGTTCGCCAGGCAGACCAGCAGGTCGAACTCGGTCGGCGTCAGGTGGACGTCGGCGCCGCGCACCCGGACCCGGCGCTGGGCGTGGTCGATCTCCAGCTCGCCCAGCCGCAGGATGCCGCTGCGCGGGGTGTGCGCGGCCAGCGCGGCCCGCTCGACCCGGCGCAGCAGGACGTGCACCCGGGCGGCCAGCTCCCGCATGGAGAACGGCTTGGTCATGTAGTCGTCGGCGCCGACGCCGAGGCCGACCAGCATGTCGGTCTCGTCGTCGCGTGCGGTGAGCATCATCACCGGCACCGGGCGCTGCGCCTGCACCCGGCGGCACACCTCCAGGCCGTCGAAGCCCGGCAGCATCACGTCCAGGACGAGCAGGTCGGGCTGCCACGCCTCGGCGGTGTCGACCGCGGCCGGGCCGTCGGTGGCCGTCTGCACCTGGAAGCCCTCGGCGCGCAGCCGGGCCGCGATGGCTTCGACGATCGTCGGATCGTCCTCCACGACCAGGACCCGGCGCTGGGCGCCCGGCGTGGCCGCGGTGGTGCCGCCCTGGGTTGTCTGAGTCTGGTCCATCGCCCGCCCCTGCATGTGCCCTGCGTGGTCGCGTCTTGCTGGGCAGCAGCGTAAGGGCATGATGTGACAGTCGGCTACGCGCCCTACGCGGACCGGAGCGCCAGGTGGACGACGTCCGGGACTCCTCGGGCAACGGGGATCTCTTCGGTCCGTACACCCTCGAAACCGGCATTTCCCAGCGCCCGTTCGAAGTCCCGCGACGGCTGTGCCGACCACACGGCGAGCACTCCGCCGGGGGTCAGGCGGTCCCGGCAGGCGGCCAGTCCGGCGGGGGAGTACAGGCTGTCGTTGTCCTTGGTGACGGTCCAGTCGGGGCCGTTGTCGATGTCCAGGCACAGGGCGTCGTAGGCGAGTTGGCCGGCTCGGCCGCGTTCCGGGCGCAGGTGCGCGACCAGGTCGGCGTGCCGGATCTCGGTGCGCGGATCGGCCAGCGCGCCCCCCGACAGCGCCGCCAGCGGGCCGGTGCGGTGCCAGTCGATCACCGCCGACTCCCGCTCCACGACGGTGATCCGGCCCCAGCGCGGCTCGGCTGCGGCCCGGGCCAGCGAGAAGCCCACGCCCAGTCCGCCGATCAGCACCGAGGGGGCCGCGCGGTCCGGTGGCAGGGCCGCCAGCGCGGCGTCCACCAGCAGCCGTTCGGAGCGGCCGTCGGAGGTGTCCATGAGGAAGCAGCCGTTGGCGATGATCTCGTACACCGGGCCGCTTTCCCCGTGCCCCGTAAGGGCGTTGGGGTTTTCGGCGGCTGGGCCCCGCCGTCGCAGCACCACCTCTCCGTAGGGGCCCTCGCGGCGGTCGAGGGTGTGTACGGCCGGCTCGTCGCCGGCGGCCGGAAGCCAGGGGTGAACGGGAGCCATGCGGCCATCTTGGCCAACGCCGGGCGGCTCGGTCCAACGGTCGGCGGGCGGGGGAGCATCAGTGCGCGCGGCGACAGCCGCTCCGGTGGAGCCGGTGCCTGCACCGGGGCGCGCGGCGGCCGCCACGCCGACGCGGCGCATCGCACGGAGGTTGAGGGCTGTGAGGGATATCACTCACACAGCTGACTCATGGGTTGGCCGTGCAAAGTGGACCGCGGACGGTGCGCGGGTGGCGGAAGGGACCGGGGATGGCGAGTGCGGTGGAGGTGGCCGGCGGCGCGCCGGCCTCGGAGGGCGTGGGCGGCGAGGGCGCTCCGGTGCTGCTGCCCGGGGTGCCCCGGCAGCGCGGGGGCGCGGCCGCGGCCGCCGCCCCGGTCGCCGCGGCCGAACCGGTCGAGCCGCCCGCATCGGTCGCCCCGGCCGGCCGCCGCGCCGCGGGCCCCCGCCTCCGGCGGCTGCTCCCCACCCCCACCGGCACCCCCTTCACCTTCTGTTACGCACTGCTGCTCGTGGGCACCTCGCTCTACGCGGAGCACGGCGACCCCTCCGTGGTGTCCGCGCTGCTCCAGGGCTCCAGTACGGACGTGGTGCACCTCACCCAGGCACCGCTGCCGGTGCTGATCGCCAGCGCCCTGTGGAGCGCCGGCGGACTCGCCTCGGGCTTCGCCGTCGCCTTCCTCTTCGTGCTGACCGCCCTGGAGCGGCGGATCGGCGGGGTGCGCACCGCGACGGTCTTCTTCGGCGGGCACGCGCTGGCCACCCTGGCGACCGAGGTGCCGGTCGCCTTCTCGGTCGCCGCCGGGGAACTGCCGGAGAGCTCGCTGCACCGCCTCGACTACGGCATCAGCTTCGGCGTGATGACCTGCATCGGGGCGCTCGCCGGGCTGCTGCCCGCCTGGGGGCGCTGGCCGCTGCTGGCGGTGGGCGGCTTCCAGGCGCTGAGCGGCCTGCTCGACTACGTGGACCCGATGACCGACTGGGGCCATCTGCTCTCACTCGCCCTGGGCGTCGCCGCCTGGCCACTGCTCCACTACTGGTGGCGGCAGCGCACCGGGCCCGCGCCACTGCCGGGCGACCTGGGCCACCCGGCGCTGCGGGCGGCGCGGGTGCCCTAGGGCGGGTCGTCAAACTCCCGCCCCCCGGGCGGACGACGGGAGTTCGACGACCCGCCCTAGGGGCGAGGGGATGCGGCCCCCGGCCCACGGGGGCGCTCCGTGTCGCCGCTGCCGGGGCGCCCGGACGATGTGCCGGACGACCTGCCGGGCTGCGATCGCGGAGAATGGGGCCTTCGCGGGTGTCGTGACGAAGGGGCCCGCCGGCCGCAGGAGCAGAGAAGAACCGTGTCGCACGAGCGCCGCCGACCCGCCGAGGACCGCCCGTCCGCCCCGCCGCAGAGCCCGGACGGCCCGGACGCCGCCCGGCTCCCGCTGCTCTCCGACTGCGGGAACTGCTTCGGGCTGTGCTGTGTGGCGCTGCCGTTCGCGCGGTCGGCGGACTTCGCCCTGGACAAGGAGGCCGGGCGGCCCTGCCCGAACCTCCAGGACGACTTCCGCTGCGGCGTCCACCGGGACCTGCGGCAGCGCGGCTTCTCCGGCTGCACCGTCTTCGAGTGCTTCGGCGCCGGGCAGAAGGTCTCCCAGGTCACCTTCGGGGGGACGGACTGGCGGAGCGCGCCGGAGACCGCCCGGCCGATGTTCGACGCGTTCGCCGTGATGCGCCAGCTCCACGAACTGCTCTGGTACCTGACCGAGGCGGTCGCGCTGCCCCCCGCCCGCCCGGTGCGCGACGAGTTGCGTGCCCTCCTGGAGAGGACCGAGCGGCTGACCCTGGGCACCGCCGAGGAACTGGCCGCGCTGGACGTGGCCGCCCACCGCGGTGCGGTCAACGTCCTGCTGCTGCGGGTCAGTGAGCTGGTCCGGGCGAAGGTCCCGGGCCGGAAGAAGGAGCGGCGCGGCGCGGACCTGATGGGCGCGCGCCTCAAGGGCGCGGACCTGAAGGGCGCGAACCTGCGCGGGGCGTATCTCATCGCCGCCGACCTCCGGGGCGCCGACCTGCGGTCCGCGGACATGATCGGCGCCGACCTCCGGGACGCCGATCTGCGCGGCGCCGACCTCACCGGCAGCATCTTCCTGACGCAGGCCCAGGTGAACGCCGCCCGGGGCGACGCGGCCACCAGGCTGCCGCGCGGTCTGCGCCGCCCCGGCCACTGGTAGCGCCGGCCCTCCCCTCCGGCCGGGGCCCACGCCCCGCGCCCCGCGCCCGTGCCTCGCGCGCCACGCCCCTTGCTGCGCAACCGAGTTGCCCGCGGCTGATCGCTCAGAGCGAACGCGCCTCGGGGAACAATGGCGGGACCCTCAGCATTGAGTGGGTAAAGCTCAACTTGCTTGCCGAAGGGGAGATCATGACTGCTGAGTCTGCTCGGTCGACGGAGTCCACCTCGCTCACCCTGCCCGTGCTGCCCCTCGACGACGAGGTCGTCCTGCCCGGCATGGTGGTGCCCCTGGACCTGTCCGACGCCGAGGTGCGCGCCGCGGTGGAGGCCGCCCAGGCCGCCGCCCCCTCGGGCGGCAAGCCCCGGGTGCTGCTGGTCCCGCGGATCGACGGGACGTACGCGGCGATCGGCACGCTCGGGCGGATCGAGCAGGTGGGACGGCTGTCCGACGGCGATCCGGGAGCCCTCATCCGGGGCCTGGGCCGGGTCCGGATCGGCGCCGGCACCACCGGCCCGGGCGCCGCGCTCTGGGTGGAGGGGGCCATCGTCGAGGAGAAGGTCCCCGACCCCCTCCCCGGAGCCGTCACCGAACTCGTCACCGAGTACAAGGCGCTGGCCACCAGCTGGCTGCGCAAGCGCGGCGCCTGGCAGGTCGTGGACCGCGTCACCGGCATCGACGACGTCCCCGCACTCGCCGACAACACCGGGTACCTGCCGTTCCTGACCGGCGAGCAGAAGCTCCAGCTGCTGGAGACCGCCGAGCCGGTCGCCCGCCTGAAGTACGCCACCGAAGTGCTCCGCTCCCACCTCGCCGAACAGGACGTCGCCGAGTCCATCGCCAAGGACGTCCAGGAGGGCGTCGAGAAGCAGCAGCGAGAGTTCCTGCTGCGCCGTCAGCTGGAGGCCGTCCGCAAGGAGCTGCGCCAGCTGAACGGCGAGAACGCCGGGAACGCAGCCGGGGAGCCCGACGACTACCGCGCCCGCGTGGAGGCCGCAGACCTGCCGGAGAAGGTCCGCGAGGCGGCTCTGAAGGAGGTCGACAAGCTGGAGCGGGCCGGCGACCAGAACCCCGAGGGCAGCTGGATCCGCACCTGGCTCGACACCGTCCTGGAACTCCCCTGGAACGAACGCACCGAGGACGCCTACGACATCGCCGGCGCCAAGGAGGTCCTGGACGCCGACCACGCGGGCCTGGAGGACGTCAAGGAACGGATCACCGAGTACCTGGCCGTGCGCAAGCGGCGCTCGGAGCGCGGGCCGGGACCCGTCGACGGGCGACGGGCGGGCGGGGCCGTGCTGGCGCTCGTCGGGCCGCCGGGCGTCGGCAAGACGTCGCTGGGGGAGTCCGTGGCGCGGGCCATGGGGCGGAAGTTCGTGCGGGTCGCCCTGGGCGGCGTCCGGGACGAGGCGGAGATCCGCGGCCACCGGCGCACCTACGTCGGCGCGCTCCCCGGCCGGATCGTGCGGGCCGTCAAGGAGGCCGGCTCGATGAACCCGGTCGTCCTCCTCGACGAGATCGACAAGGTGGGCTCCGACTACCGGGGCGACCCGGCCGCCGCCCTCCTGGAGGTGCTGGACCCGGCGCAGAACCACACCTTCCGGGACCACTACCTGGAGGTCGAACTGGACCTCTCCGACGTGGTGTTCCTGGCCACCGCCAACGTCCTGGAGGCCATCCCGGAGCCGCTGCTGGACCGGATGGAACTGGTCCGGCTGGACGGCTACACCGAGGACGAGAAGATCGTCATCGCCCGGGACCACCTGGTGCCGCGTCAGCTGGAGCGGGCCGGACTCGCGCCCGACGAGGTGACCGTGACCGACGACGCGCTGCGCCGACTGGCCGGCGAGTACACCCGCGAGGCGGGCGTGCGGAATCTGGAGCGCGCGATCGCCAGGCTGCTGCGCAAGGTGGCCGCCCGGCACGAACTGGGCGAGCAGGAGCTGCCGTTCACCCTCGGCGCGGACGCGCTGCGCCCGCTCATCGGGCGCCCGCGCCACACCCCGGAGTCCGCCCAGGACCCGGCCGAGCGGCGGACCGCGGTGCCCGGCGTCGTCACCGGTCTCGCGGTCACCGGCGCCGGCGGCGACGTGCTCTACATCGAGGCGTCGCTGGCCGACCCCGAGACCGGCGCCTCCGGTCTGCGGCTGACCGGCCAGCTGGGCGACGTGATGAAGGAGTCGGCGCACATCGCGCTGTCCTTCCTGCGCTCGCACGGCGCCGAACTGGAGCTCCCGGTGGGCGACCTGAAGGAGCGCGGCGTCCATCTGCACATCCCGGCCGGCGCCGTCCCCAAGGACGGCCCGAGCGCGGGCATCACGATGACCACCGCGCTGGCCTCGCTGTTGTCGGGCCGCCAGGTCCGCCCGGACGTCGCGATGACGGGCGAGGTCTCGCTCACCGGCCGGGTGCTGCCGATCGGCGGCGTCAAGCAGAAGCTGCTGGCCGCGCACCGGGCCGGCATCACCACCGTGATCATCCCCAAGCGCAACGAACCGGATCTGGACGACGTCCCGGCCGAGGTCCTCGAAGCGCTGGAGGTGCACCCGGTGGCGGACGTCCGGCAGGTGCTGGAGCTGGCCCTGACGCCGGCCGCGAACGGGCAGCGGCCCGAGTTCCCGGTAGCGGCGTAGGCGCGGCGAGGACGGCGCGGACGGGGCGCGGACCGCGGAGGCCGGCCCGGGGGAGACCCGGGCCGGCCTCCGGGCGCGTCAGCCGTTGGCCAGCGCCTGGAGCCGGTCGTAGGCCCCGTTGAACCGGTTGTGGTCGCCGACCGTCGCACCGGTCGAGGTGTACTGCCAGATGGTGTGGAAGCCCCAGCCGCCCGGGAGTTCACCGACCGACGAGCCGTAGCGCGGGACCCACAGCGGGTTGATCGCGCCGAACGCGCCGGAGTTGCCGGTGCACTGCTTCCACCAGCTGGTGGAGGTGTAGACGACGGCGTCCCGGCCGGTGCGCGCCTTGTAGGTGGCGAACCAGTCCTTCATCCAGTTCACCAGCCCGGCCGCGCTCAGCCCGTAACAGGTCGAGCCGTAGGGGTTGTACTCCATGTCCAGCGCACCGGGCAGCGTCCTGCCGTCCTTGGACCAGCCGCCTCCGTGGTCCACGAAGTAGTTGGCCTGGGCCACGCCGCTGGAGGTGTCGGGCGTGGCGAAGTGGTAGGCGCCGCGGATCATGCCGACGTCGTAGGAGCCGTTGTACTGCTGCGCGAAGGACGGGTTGGTGTAGCTGGTGGACTCGGTGGCCTTGACGTAGGCGAACTTCACGCCGCTGTTCCACAGCGTCGACCAGGCGACGCTGCCGTTGTGGCTGCTGACGTCCACGCCCTCGACGGACGCGGTCAGCGAGGGCAGCGGCGGCAGCAGGCCGCCCCTGCCCTCGTGCTTGGCGATCTGGGAGCCGGCCCAGTCCTGCGCCGGGTGGGTGGGCTCGGGCGCGCGGTGCCGGGCCGCGGCACCGGCCGTGCCGGGCAGGCCGACGAGGGAGACGGTCGCGAGAAGGGCCCCGGCCACGAGTGCGCGGGAGCGCGGGGAACGGTACGGGGAGCCGGATCTGAGCACGGACATGTACTGCCTCCGTGGATCTCGGTGGATCTCGGTGCGGTGACTTCGTGGGGAAGTGACCTTGAGGGGGAGGTGCCGGCGTACTGGAGCCCACACGTTTGGTGTGGTCATGCCACAAATGACGATACGCGCGTAGACCCCCGTGACAATAGGGGGGCGCGGGCTGCCGTTGGTCTAAGCCTGCGAAATACTGGCCCAACTGCGGCTCCGCACGGAACGGGAAAGAAAATTTCAGCCGGACGGAAACGCGGGGCGAACACGGCGAGGGGAATTGCTGGACATGCGGACAACGCGGGAAGGGTGCTGACGTGCACGACACCGGAGCCGGCGATACCACCTCGGACGGCGAGCCGATGGGTGTGGACCCGGCATTCCTGTCCCTGGAACGCGAATTGGCGGTATTCCTGCGCCGCGCCCGCGCCTCCTCCGGTGAACTCGCCCGCGAGGTCCACCCCGACCTCGAACCGGCCGCCTACGGGCTGCTCGTGCGGCTCGCCGACGCCGGCTCCCAGCGCGCCACCGACCTCGCGGCGTTCTTCGGCGTCGGCAAGGCGACGATAAGCCGCCAACTGCACGCCCTGGAGCGGCTCGGGCTGGTCGCCCGTGCGCCGGATCCGGCCGACGGGCGCGCGGTGCTGGTGCGGATCACCGACGAGGGGCGGGAGCGCTTCAACCGCGTCCGTACCGCGCGCCGCGCCCGTTACGCCCGGCGGCTCGCCTCGTGGGAGCGGGCCGAGGTCGCGGAGTTGGCGCGGTTGCTGCATCGGCTGAATGCGGAGCAGGAGGGGGAGGAGGGGTAGCTCCCTCCTGGACCGCGCCCCCGCGCGGGGGCTTGGGCGCCGGGCGCTGGGTGCGGCCCCTACCTCCGGCCCGGTCGTCCGTGGTGCCGGGTCCGGGGGCGGAGGGCCGGTGGTCGGCACATGTTGTCCTGGTGACCCTTGGCCCGTTCCGTCGGCCATGTGCGGGTCGCCCCGGTAGCTCCCGCCGGCGGCCGGCCCCTCCTGCCGGCCGCCGGGGCCCGGTCGTTGCCGGTGCGATGGCGCTACGGCGCCACATGGATCACCGCCGCGTCGTCCCGGGCCTTTCCTCGGGGGTGGGTGGCGCATTCCGGGTCGGCGGCCTCCAGTTGCCGCACGCGGTCGATCAGGGCCTGGGGGCCGGACTCGGCGACCAGGGTTGCGCACTCGGACCAGGAGCCCGCGTGGAAGACGTCCACCCAGCGGCCGGCGCCGTCGGTCAGTGCGGTCAGCGAGCGGACGGCGGTGCGCGGGGTGGTGCCGGTGATCGCGCGGGACGCGACGGACGGGTCGGCGGCCGCGGTGAAGAAGCCGCCCTCGGCGTTCCGCAGGGCCTCCACCGCGCGGACGTACTCCCGGGCCGCGGTGGCGCGTTCGGCCGTGCCGCGGGGCAGTGCCCGGACCGCCGTGCGCCGGTCGCGGACCGCGGGCGGGAGCTCGTCGAGCCGGGTGTCCCGTACCGGATGCACCGAGCCGTCCGCCTTCTCCAGGAGCAGTACGGAATCGGACAGCACCAGGTGTTCCACGGTCTCCGGGGACCAGCGCGCGGCGACCACCGTCGCCTGCGGCGTACGGGGGTGAGAAAGGTCACAGGTGGTGCGGTGGGCTTCGGCCGTTCTCGCGACGGCGGCGGCGAGCGCCTCAGTGAGCGTCATGTCGCGGTGTGAAACCGACAGTTCGAGCATTGCGCCCCCGAGCCGCGCGGTGAACCACGGCACGGAATGGACACAGCCGAAGTCCCCCTCCGGCGGGGTCACCCCGTCCAGCAGGACCAGGGCGCCGCCCTCCCCGGACGCCGGCAGGGCGACCGACGCGTAGTCCTCGTTGGGGCGTTGGGGATCGCCCGGCTCGGTGGCGAGTTCGATGCGCATGCGGGAAAGTCTGCCGGAGGTGGCCGGAAACGAGCGGTGGCCGGCGGCCGCGGCGGGTGAGCGGGCAGGGGCGGGCACGCGGGGCCCCGGGGCACGGGCCCGAATGCGGGCGCGCATCCTTTCAGGACCGCCACGCATCTCCAAACCCATCGGGGGGTTGCGCGAGGTTGCGGCCGAAACTGCCGCCACACGGAAGTTGATGGCCAAACTCCGATTGTTGTTCACTCGTTCAGGTGGCCGGACATGTGTTGCCGAGCCACTGCGCGGCGCCGATGGAATGGTCGATTCCCGGAGTAACCGGGGTGGTCAGGACGTTCGTCGCGACGCGCAGAGCCGGGCTGTTCCCCTCTCGCGGAACGGTGCGCTGCCGCGGTCGTCGCGCAGACTCGCCCCGCGAACGGTGAGCGGACCGGGTCCGCGACGCCGGCACGGCGTGGGCAGGCGAGACAGGAATGCGAGCAGCGGTGCGGAAGAAGCGGCTTCGGGGCGGCGCAGGGAAGCCGGGCTCACCGGCCGGACCGGTCTCGGTACCGGGCACGGGATCCGGTGCGGGACCGGGCGCGGGCGGCGGCACGGACGGCTCGGGACGGCGTCCCGCGCGGGTCCGCAACCGGCTCATGGCAGCCGTCGCCGTGGTCGCCGTCGCCGTCCTGGGAGCCGGCGCCCCCGCGCTGATGACCGCCGCCGGCAACGCCCGGGACAGCCAGCACCTGGTCGACCTCGCCGGGCTGAACGCGCACGCCGTCACCCTCGCGCACTCCCTCGCCGACGAGCGCGACGCGATGACCGCGTACGTCGCCGCCGGCCGCACCGGCCGCAACGTCACCCAGGCCCCCACCGACGACCAGCGGGCCCAGGTCGACCGGCAGATCGACGAACTGCGCAGCCAGGCCCAGGGCGTGGCCGGTGACACCGGCGCCCTCGCCGCCGCCGACAAGCTCCTCAAGCAGCTGCCCGACACCCGCCAGACGGCGCTCTCCGGGCCCGCCACCGCCGACCAGGTCTACGACGCCTACAGCGAGGCCGTCGCGGCGCTCGGCGCGCTCGGCGACGACATCGCCCGCGGCCTGCCCGCACGGGCCGACGGCGGGGCCGCCGACACCCGGGCGCTGCCCGACCTCGGCCGGGCCGTCGACCAGGCCGCCGGCACCCGCGCGCTGCTGCTCGCCGGGCTCAAGGCGGGCGGCTCCCAGCCCCGGCTGACCGCCGCCGCGCAGGTCGCCCACCTCCGCGAGCAGGGCGCCCTCGGCGACTTCCACCAGATCGCCAGCCAGAGCGCCCGGGACCGCTTCCAGCGCACTGTCAACGGCACCGACGTCGACGCCGCCGAGCGCTACCTCACCAAGCTCACCGACCAGCCCGTCCTCGACGCCGCGGACATGGCGCTCAGCCGGCGCCGGGTGCAGGCCGCGCTGACCGCCCGGGTCGGCCTGATGCGGGGCGTCGAGTCGGCCGTCGCCACCGCCGAGATCCAGCGCCTGGGCCGGCTGCGCGACGACGACGTGACGGCCCTGGAGATCGCCGTCGGCCTGGAGGGCCTCTGCCTCCTGGTGGCCGTCGGCACCGCCGTCTGGGCCGCCCGCACCATGACCCAGCCGCTGGCCGCGCTGCGGCTCGGTGCCAAGCGGCTGGCGGCCGACCCCGGCCACGAGGACCCCATTGACTACAAGGGCCGCAACGACGAGTTCGCCGCCGCCGTCCGGTCCGTCAACGCGCTGCACACCCAGGTCGCCGAGACCGCCCGGCGCGCCGCCGAGTGGGAGGGCGAGCGCAAGCGCCTGGTCGGCGGCCGGCAGCGGCTGGTCGCCGAGCGGGAGGCCCTCCAGGAGCAGGCGGAGGCGCTCAAGGAGGAGGTCGCCGCGCTCGACGAGCGGCTGGCGGTGCTGCGCACCGGCGTCCACGGCCGGTTCGTCAACCTCTCGCTGCGCACCCTGGGCCTGGTGGAGCGCCAACTCGCGGTCCTGGAGTCCCTGGAGGAGAGCGAGCAGGACCCGGAGCGACTGGACACCCTCTTCAAGCTGGACCACTTCGCCGCGCGGATGCGCCGCAACAGCGAGAACCTGCTGGTCCTGGCCGGCGCCGAACAGCACGGCAGCAGCCACCCCGGGCCGGTGCCGCTGCTCGACATGCTGCGCGCCGCGGTCAGCGAGATCGAGCGGTACGAGCGGGTGCGGATCACGTCGCTGCCGCCGCACGCCCAGGTCGCCGGGTTCGTCGCCGACGACCTCAGCCACCTGGTCGCCGAACTCCTGGAGAACGCCACCGCGTTCTCCCCGCCGGACGCCCATGTCGAGCTGTCCGGCTGGCTGCTGGAGAGCGGCGAGCTGATGCTCTCGGTCGAGGACGAGGGCATCGGGATGACCGCGGACCGGCTGGCCGAGGTCAACGAGCGGCTCGCGGACGCCGAGACCGCGTCCACCTCCGAGACCGTGGACGAGGCGCTGGGCCTGGGCCTGTACGTGGTGGTGCGGCTGGCCGCCCGGCACGGCGTGCGGGTGCAGCTGCGCGACCGCAAGCAGGGCGGGATCACCGCCGTCGTCGTGCTGCCCGGCTCGATCCTGCCGAACCGTCCGGCGCCGGTGCCGCCCGCCCGCTCGGCGGAGAGGGGCGCGCCGTCCGCGCCGGCCCTCCCGGGCTCGGTCGCGGAGGCCAACTCCAACACCCTGCAGACCCGGACGAACCGGGTCGACCCGGCGGAACGGCCGACGGCCCCCGAACCCGACCCCGAGCCTGCCCCGGCGGTGCCCGCGCCGGAGCCCGCGCCGGAGCCCGCCCCCGAGCGGCGGCCGGCCGGCCGGCGGGGGCTCGCCGCGGACCCGTTCGTCGCCGCGGCCGAGCGCGCCATCGACGCGGCGGGGCTGGGCCACCCGGCCCCCGGGGAGGCCACCGGGCCGGCGGAGGCGGCGGAGCCGGCCGACGCTGCCGAACAGCCGGAAGCGGCGGAGGCACCGGAACGGGCGGAGGCAGCACAACCGGCCGCGGCAGCGGACCCGTTGGCGGCACCGGACCCGGCCGAGGCTGCGGACCCGGCCGAGGCTGCGGACCCGGCGGAGGCCGCCGAACCCGCGGAGGCCGCGGAACCGGCAGCGCCCGCCGCCCCGCTCGTACCGCCCCAGGCCCGGCCCCGCTCCCGGGGCCCGGCCGAGCCGTCCGCCGAGTCGCCCGCCGCGCCGGCGTCCGCGGCGCGGCCCGAACCGAGCCCGTACGGACCGCAGTCGCCCGGCCCGTACGCCTCCGCCGGGACCGCCGCCGGCACCACCGGCGAGCACACCCGTCCCGGGGAGAACCCGCCGCCGGCCGGGGACGCGTCCCCGACCGAGAGCGGCCCGGCCGCCCCGGCACCCGGGAAGGGGCGGCACGCCGCCCCGGCACCCGCCGTCGCCGACCCGTACGCCATCGGGCCGGACCAGCACACCCGCCCGGCCCCGGAGCCCGCCGCGGCCCCGGAACCGGCCCACCCGGACCAGGCGTCCCAAGGGGAGGCACCACCGGCGCCGGCAACCGGCGCGTCCCGACCGCAGCGCCGGACCAGCACCGGGCTGCCCAAACGCACCCCGAAGAACGTGGCGCAGAAGCAGGCGCCGGCCGCGCCCCGCAGGACCGGCGCGGCCAACGCCGAGGCCCTGCGCCGCCGGCTCGGCGGATTCCAGCAGGGGGCACGGGAGGGCCGCCGCGATGTGGCGGCCGAGATCGCGGAACGCACCGCGGAGCAGACCATCCCAGTGAAGGACACCGACGGAGCGGGGGCCCCGGGAGACAGCCATACCGGCGAGGAGGCACGCGATTGAAGGCGCAAGCGCCCACGGCGCATGGACAGGGACTGAGCACCCAGGCACGTAACCTGCACTGGCTGCTGAGCGATCTGGTCGACGAGGTGCCCGGCATCCACTCGGTCGCGGTGGTCTCCTCCGACGGCCTGCTGCTGCTCTCCTCCGACCCCGAGCGGGCGGCGGCGGGCACCGTGGCGCACGTCGGCGACGACGGCCCCCAGGGCTCCAGCGCCGACCTCGCCACCATCGTGTCCGGCCTCGGCAGCCTCACCAACGGGGCCGCGCAGCTGATGGACGGCGGAACGGTCAAGCAGACGATGGTCGCGATGGACGAGGGCAGCCTGTTCGTGATGTCGATCAGCGACGGCTCGCTGCTCGGCGTGCACGCCACCCCCGACTGCGACATGAGCACCATCGCCTACCACATGGCCCTCTTCGTCGGCCGGGCCGGCCACGTCCTGACCCCCGAACTCCGCACCGAACTCCGCAAGTCGATGGAGAGCGCCCAGTGACCGAGCGAAGCCAGCGAACCGAAGAGCGGTGCGTGCCGTGCGGACCCGAGGCCGAGCGAAGCGAGGTCCCGGCATGAGTTCCCGTCCGAAACTCCCCGTGCGCGGCGGGGACCTCCCCCGAGTTCTCGGCTCCGCTCGAACAGGGGGGACCCCCAGGCCCGCGCGGGTCCGGCCGTACTCGCTGACCGGCGGCCGGACCCGGTTCGGCCATGTGCTGCTCGTCGAGACGTTCGTGGCCGCGCTGGAGGCACCCGAGGAACGCCGGGAGCTGACCGCCTCGTCCGGCGCGGGCTGGCTCGACCGCGTGATGCCGGAGATGCGCGCGATCGTCGAGCTGTGCCGCCGGATGCGCTCGGTCGCGGAGATCTCCGCGCTGCTCAAGATGCCGCTGGGGGTGGTCCGCGTCCTCCTCAGCGACCTCGCCGACCAGGGAAAGATTCGCGTCTACGGCACCGGGCACGGCACCGGCCGGCCCGACCGCGCGCTGCTCGAAAGGGTGCTGAGTGGACTTCACAGGCTCTGACACGATAGCGGCCGGGACGCCACCGGCCGCCGGCCCCGCGGCACCGGCCGCCCCGGCCGCCGCCGACGAAGCGGGGCTGCAGAGCTGGCAGATGGACCGGACGCAGGCACCGGTCGCCACCAAGATCGTGGTGGCGGGCGGCTTCGGCGTCGGCAAGACCACGTTCGTCGGATCGGTCTCGGAGATCACCCCGCTCAAGACCGAGGCGCTGATGACCCAGGCCAGCGAGGCGACCGACGACCTGTCCGCGACGCCGGAGAAGACCACGACCACGGTCGCCATGGACTTCGGCCGGATCACCCTCGACCAGGAACTGGTGCTGTACCTCTTCGGCACGCCCGGCCAGCAGCGCTTCTGGTTCATGTGGGACGACCTGGTGCGCGGCGCGATCGGCGCGGTCGTGATGGCCGACACCCGGCGCCTGGAGGACTGCTTCCCGGCGCTGGACTACTTCGAGAGCTGCGGACTGCCGTACATCGTCGCGGTCAACCACTTCGAGGGGACCGAACGCTACGAGGTCGACGACGTCCGGGACGCGCTGACCGTGCCGCCGGAGGTGCCGGTCGTGGTGATGGACGCCCGGCGCCGGCCCACCGTCATCGAGTCGCTGCTGGCGCTCGTCGGCCACGCGCTGGACGTCACCCCCGAATAACCCCTGCCACCCCCCGCTCCCCGAACCGCAGGAACAGAGAAGAGCCCCGCCATGCGGAAGATACTCATCGTCGGAGCCGGCCAGTCCGGTCTCCAGCTCGCGCTCGGCCTCCAGTCCCAGGGCTACGAGGTCACCCTGATGTCCAACCGCACCGCCGACGAGATCCGCTCCGGCCGGGTGATGTCGACGCAGTGCATGTTCCACACCGCCCTCCAGCACGAGCGCGACCTGTCGCTCAACTTCTGGGAGCAGCAGGCCCCGCGCATCGACGGCCTGGGCGTCTCGGTCGCCGCCCCCGGCAGCCACGAGGCGCCCGGCGGCACCCAGCGGGCCATCGACTGGGTCGGCCGGCTCGACGGCTACGCCCAGTCCGTCGACCAGCGGGTCAAGATGGCCGGCTGGCTGGAGACCTTCGCCCAGCGCGGCGGCCAGGTCGTCATCCACGGCGCGGCCGTCTCCGACCTGGACTTCTTCGCCCAGCGCTACGACCTGACGCTGGTCTCGGCCGGCAAGGGCGAGCTGGTGTCGATGTTCGGCCGGGACGCCGCCCGTTCGCCGTACGACGCCCCGCAGCGCGCGCTGGCCGTCGCCTACGTGCACGGCATGGGCCCGCGCCCGGAGCACCCGGAGTTCGACGCGGTGCGCTGCAACATCGTCCCCGGCGTCGGCGAACTGTTCGTGATGCCCACCCTGACCGTCACCGGCCGCGCGGACATCCTCTTCTGGGAGGGCATCCCCGGCGGCCCGGTGGACGCCTTCCAGGGCGTGCGGGACCCCCGCGAGCACCTGGCGCTCACGCTGGACCTGATGAAGACGTTCCTGCCGTGGGAGTACGAGCGCAGCGCCGAGGTCGAACTGACCGACGCCAACGGCACGCTGGCCGGCCGCTACGCCCCCACCGTCCGCAACCCGATCGGCCGGCTGCCCTCCGGCGGCCTGGTCCTGGGCGTCGCGGACGTGGTGGTCGCCAACGACCCGATCACCGGGCAGGGCTCCAACTCGGCGTCCAAGTGCGCCGCGGCCTACCTCGCGTCCATCGTGGAGCACGGCGAGAAGCCGTTCGACGCGGAGTGGATGCAGGCCGCCTTCGACCGCTACTGGCGGACCGCCCGGCACGTCACCAAGTGGACCAACGCGATGCTGGCCCCGCCGCCGGAGCACGTGCTGAACCTCCTCGGCGCCGCCGGACAGCTCCCGCCGGCCGCCGACCGGTTCGCCAACGGCTTCGACGACCCGTCCGACTTCGAGAACTTCTTCTTCGAGCCGGAGAAGACCGCCGCCTACCTGGCGTCGCTGACCGGCTGACCCCGATACGCACCGAAAGGCCGGCGGACCGCATGGCGGCCGCCGGCCTTTCGCCGTTGCGTCCTTTTCCCCGTTCTCCCCGTTCTCCCCGTTTCCGGTCTCTCTCGTCTCCCCGTCCCCGTTCCGTCGCTCCGTCGTTCCGTGACTCCTCCGTCAACGCCGCCTGCGCCAGGGCCACTTGGGGCCGTCGTCGCTGCGCCCCTCGGGGGCGTAGGCGTACTGCCAGCCGCGCGGCAGCCCCAGCCGGCCCGGGGGGCCGGGCACCCGGCGGTACAGGTGCACCTCCGGCGGCCGCCCGTCGTCGCGGGGCACCGGGATCTCGTAGGTCTTCGGGGGCAGGCCGGTGGGTCCCACCAGGACGGGAAGGATCCGGCCGTCCAGGGGACCGCCGACGAAGAGGGTTTTCTCGCTGCGCACCGATCCAGTGTCACAGCAGGTGGGCGGCCTCGCTCACCACGGGCAGGATCCGGCGCGCCAGGTCGCCGGCCGGGCCGTCGGGGGACTCGCCCTTCAGCGCCGCCCGCATCACCCGGGCGGTCTGCTGGTCCCGGGCCGCGGTGGCGGTCAGCAGCGCGACGAAGTGGTCCACCAGCCAGTCCCGCAGCTCGGCGAGGGAGGGCTGCTTGTCCTCGTCGAGCCAGATCAGCGAGGCGGCCTCGACCGCGGTGATCCACATCCGGACCGTGGTGCGCAGCCGCGGGCCCGGCTCCGGCTCGCCGAGGTGGTGCAGGATCTGTTCGGCCGCGGCGCGCCGGACCTCGTCCACGATCGCGGTCGTCCGGGACGTCTCCACCACGCTGCCGCCCTGGAGCAGCGCGCTGAACCCGGCGTCGTGCTGGTCGACGAAGGCGAGATAGCGGTCCAGGGCGTGGCCCAGCCGGCGGGTCAGCGGGCCGGTCTCCGGCTCCGCGAAGCACCGCTCCAGTTCGTCGGCGGCACTGCGCAGCGCCGCCTCGTACAACTGCTGCTTGCCGCCGGGGAAATAGCGGTAGACGAGCGGCCGCGAGACCTCGGCCGCGGTGGCGACGTCGTCCAACGAGACGTCCTCCGGTGCACGCTGGGCGAACAGGCCCAGCGCGGCGGCCAGTAGCTGGCTGCGGCGCTGCTCCACGCTCAGCCTGCGGTAGGCGGGTCTCGGTACTGCTGGGGCGGTGCCGCTGCCGTTCATGAAAAGCAGCGTAACCGCCGGGGTTTCGCAGTCGCACAGGTGCTCGGCCGTTGACGGGGCCCGGGCGCGAACTTCAAGCCAACAGTCCGGAGCTGCGCCACAGTCGGCGGCCCACGCCCCGCAGGACCCCGATGTCGTCCAGGAAGTCCGTCAGGCGCCGGGCGCCGTTCTGCATGACCTCGCGGCGGTGGCCACTGGCCTGCACCTGGGCCATGGCCGCCCGTTTGTCCAGGCCGACATTGGTATAGACCTCGGGGTTGATGAACGCCACGGCGAAGATCCGGGCGAACTCGCCGGAGGTGACCCGGGTGAACTCCTGCGACCACTTCGGCGCGGTCACCATCTGCCGCCGCAGCTCCTCCCGCGCGTACCGCACATGGCGGGCCTCCTCCACCACGTGGATCCGCGTGACGCCCCGGACCAGCGGCTGCACCCGCTCGTCGGGGAAGGTCAGCCGCTGCATCCAGTCCAGGACCTCCTCGCCGAGCAGGGTCGCGGTGAAGGAGCCGGGGGTGGTGGAGATCGTCTTGAAGAGCCGGCCGAGGTTCCGGTGCACCCGGGCGACCGGGTACCAGGGCGTGTCCCCGCGCGAGATGAGCCGGGCGAACATCTTCGAGTGCCGGCACTCGTCCTCGATCTCGGTGAGCGCGTAGCGGACGTGCGCGCTGGTCGCCGGCTTGTCGTAGATGTGCCGGACGAGCAGCTGCATCAGGATGATCTCGAACCAGATGCCGATCGAGGCGAGCGCCGCGGCCTCGTGCTGGGAGAGCAGGATCCGCTGCTCCTCGCTCATCCGCCGCCACATCGGGGTGTCGTACAGCGAGACCAGTTCCGGCGGCCAGAACCACTTGCCCTCCTCGAAGGGCGCGTCCCAGTCGAGTTCGGTGTCCGGGTCGAAGGAGTGCCTGGCGGAGGAGGCGAGCAGCCGCTCGGCGATCTGCTCGCGGTCCTTGAGCAGCCCGAGGGCGTCGCGCAGGACGTCGATGTCCGCCTCGGTCATTGCGGTGGACGCGCTCGTCATGGCTCTGACTACACCTCACAGTCGGGGTTACCCGCGGTCACATGCGGCTGCCTCTTATGAGACTGCGTGTCAGCAGGGACGTCAATCCCTCCCGCACGACTTATTGACCCGCCGGTAAGAAGCGTGTGAATCTGCCAACTGCCCGGCCGTTACGAGGCGTTCGGCGGGCGGAGGAGGCGAGGCGCCGTGTCGACCCGAGAGCTCTATGCGCAGGATCCGGGCGATGGCCTGTGGACCGTGCCGGCCACCGGTGCGGCCCGCTTCACCTGGGAGTACGACGACGGGCGCGACCGGCTGCTGGCCCTCTACCAGAAGGGCAAGGACAAGCAGTGGGACGCCACCACCCGGATCGACTGGCACCTGGAGGTGGACCCCAAGGACCCGCTGGGCACTCCCGACGACGCCCTGGCCCTGTACGGGACGAAGTACTGGGACCGGATGACGGAGAAGGACCGCGGCGACCTCCGACAGCACTTCGCCGCCTGGCAGTTCAGCCAGTTCCTGCACGGCGAGCAGGGCGCGATGGTCTGCGCCGCACGGATCGTGGAGTCCGTCCCGGACCTCGACGCCAAGTTCTACTCCGCCACCCAGACCATGGACGAGGCCCGGCACGCGGAGATCTACGGCCGCTTCCTCAAGGACAAGATCGGGATGCTCTACCCGGTCAACGACAACCTCAAGGCACTGCTCGACGACACCCTCGCCGACTCCCGCTGGGACATGCCCTACCTCGGCATGCAGGTGCTCATCGAAGGGCTGGCGCTGGCCGCCTTCGGCATGATCCGCGACACCACCGCCGAGCCGCTGCCGAAACAGATCCTCGCCTACGTCATGCAGGACGAGGCCCGGCACGTCGCCTTCGGCCGGATGGCGCTGCGCGACTACTACCGGCAGCTCACCGACGCCGAGCTCCGCGAGCGCGAGGAGTTCGTCATCGAGGGCTGCTACCTCATGCGCGACCGGCTGCGCGGCACCGAGATCCTGGAGAACTTCGGCATCCCGCCCGCCGAGGCCGCCGAGTTCACCGAGCGCTCGGAGTTCCTCCGGCTCTTCCGGAAGCTGCTGTTCAGCCGGATCGTCCCCTGCGTCAAGGACATCGGCCTGTGGGGCGAGCGCCTCCAGCGCGCCTACGTGGACCTCGGCGTCTTCGAACTGGGCGACGCCAACCTGGACCTGCTGATGGCCCAGGACGAGGAACTCGCCGAGCGACTGGACGCCGAACGCTTCGCCGCCGAGGAGGCGGCCCGCACCGCCGAGGTCGCCGACGCCATCGCCCGGGGAGCCGCCGCCGACTGACCCGGCCGCGCCCCACGCCCCGGGGCACGGACGGCAGGGTCCGCCCGTGGACACCCACGACCGCCCTCTGACACGCCGCCCACCACCCCGACGAGCTGCCGACCGCCCTGTGGGCCACCGCGGCCGGCCTCGGCGACGTGGACACCACCCGCGCCATCACCGGCGGCGTGGTGGCCGCCCGCACCGGAACGAGCGCCCTCGCCGAGAAGTGGCCCCGCAGACGCGAGCCATTACCGGACCGGGGCGGCGGGGTGTGACCGACGGGGCCCCTCACCCCGCCAGAAACCCGCTCAACTCCCTCTCCAGCACCGCCGACCGCAGTTCCGGCAACGCATGATGCCCGACTCCCGGCACCGTCACGACCCGTGCCCCCGCCAGCATCCGCCCCGCCGCCTCCGCGACCCGCCGCGCATCGTGCGCCCTGCTGCGCCCCGCAAGCACCACCAGCGTGCGCCGCGCCAGGTCTCCCAACCGGTCCGCCCCCGGCCGCCCCACCGCCGGCCGCGGCCCGGTGACCGGACGCCACCCCCGGAACTCCCGGCCGCCCACCCCCATCAGCCGCACCACCTCCGGCGCCACCCCCGGCCCCCCACGGCTCTCCCACGCCAGGAACCGCCGGGCCGCGGCCTCGCCGGGCGCCACCAGCAACGGCACCGCTCGCACCAGATACGGCTTCCGGAACCCACCGAAGCACTGCGTGGGATCGAGCAGCACCAGCCGTTCCACTTTCCCGCAAGCTCTTGAGGAGCAAGAGGGGACCCCCGTCGCTGCGTGCACCGCGTAACTCAGCGCGATCCAGCCCCCGTACGAGTGCCCCAGCAGCGCCGCCCGCTCGACCCCGAGCGCCGCCAGCACCCCGTCCAGCCAGGCCGCCAGATCGGCCGGCCGGCGCAGCGCACGGCCGCCGGGCACGCTCAGCCCGGGCCCGCCCATCAGGTCCACCGCGTGGACCCGGTGCGTCCGCGCGAGGCCGCCCGCCCGCGCGTACCAGCCGGCGGAGGTCGTCCCGCCGCCGCTCAGCAGCACCAGCGGCGGCCCGTCGACCGGCCCGCAGGCGTTGACCCGCGTGACGCCGAACTCCGTCTCCACATCGACCGGTTCGACCGCCACCGGCCACAGCCTCAGCGCCTCCTCGTAGGCCACCCGAAAAGCCGGGGACACGGGGGACATGGGGGACACCGGGGATGTCGAGGGCGCACGGTGCGCCGGGGCCGCCGAAGAGGCTTTTCCAGGACGGGACTTCGCATTCACGGCACGCCTCCGCGACGAGAAGGAACGAGAAGGTACGAGAAGGGAGAAGGGAGGAGAAGGAGCGAGGAGGGGCGAGAAGGATGAGAGGGGATGGGAGGGGATGGGAGGGGATAGTGGGAACGAGAAGGCAGGAAACGCGACGGCCACATTCGCCTCGCCCGGCAAGTATCTCGCTCGGCGAGGTAATTGGCGACCCTACGCCTCCCGCCCGGGTTAGGTTGCTGTTTCCGCCGGATCGCCGGAGACCCGGCGCGGGAGAAAGGTGGAAAACCGTGACGACGGCCGGGGAACGCGAGCCGATGCGGGAGCCGAAGCGGGAGCCGAAGCGGGAGCCGAAGCGGGAGCCGGCGGGCATGGATCTGATCCATCTGCTGCGCGAGGTGACACTCCGACTCGACCTCGCAGGCGCGGAGTTCGCCGCCCGCAACGGCCTGCACCCCACCGACCTGCGGGCCCTGATCGCCCTGCTGGACGCGGCCCGGTCCGGCGAGGAGCTGACCGCCGGCCGGCTCGGCGTCCGGCTCGGCCTGAACTCCGCCGGTACGACCGCGCTGGTCGACCGCCTGGAACGGCTCGGGCACCTCCGCCGGGTCCGCGACACCCGCGACCGGCGGCGCGTCCTACTGGTCGTGGACGCCGGCGCGATCGCCCTGGGACAGTCCTTCTTCGGCCCGCTGATCGCGCGCACCCTCGATCTGCTCGAAACCTTCGACGACACCGAACGGTCCGCGATCCACCGCTTCCTGACGGGCGTCCGGGACGCAACGCCCGACCCCTGAGCCCGCCCGACTTCTGAACCCGCCCGACCCCTCAGACCGGCCGTTCCCTCACCGCCGCCCCGACCGCGCCAGCCACCGCCCCTCGTGCCGGGACACCTCGATCGGCCGCCCGAAGCAGGCCGTCATCCGCTCGCCCGTCAGCACCTCCGCCACGGGGCCGAGCGCCTGCACCCGCCCCTCCCGCAGCAGCACGGCCCGCCCGATGGCCGGGGACAGCTCCTCCAGATGGTGGGTGACCGTCACCGTCGCCAGCTCCGGCCGCCCCACGGCCAGCCGGTGCAGCGCGTCGATCAGGTCCTCCCGGGAGGGCAGGTCCAGCGCGTTGAACGGCTCGTCGAGCAGCAGCAACGAGGGATCGGCCATCAGCGCCCGGGCGATCAGGACCCGCGCCCGCTGGCCGCCCGAGCAGACCCCGAACGGCCGGTCCGCCAGCTCCTTGCACTCCAGCTCGGTCAGCAGCTCATGGGCCCGTTCCCGGGTCGCCTGGTCGTACTTCCGCCACAGCGGCTGCACGGTGCCGGTCGCGCCGGTCAGCACCACCGTGTGCGCGGTCGCGTCCGGCGGCACCTTCTGCGCGCCGGACACCAGGCCGATGGCGGCGCGCAGCTCCCGCACGTCCACCCGGCCGAGCCGGTGGCCGAGCACCTCGACGGTGCCGACGGTCGGGAACATCAGCGCGCCGATCAGCCGCAGCACGGTGGTCTTGCCGGCGCCGTTCGCACCGAGGAGCGCCCAGTGCTCGCCCGCGCGCACCGTCCAGTCGACGTCGTCGAGGATGACCTGACCGGTGGTGTAGCGGCGGACGCCGACGCCCGCCAGCGCGGCGATCACCCGCCCCGCCTCGGGCAGTTGCACTCCGGCGGCCCGACCGGCCGAGGACGGTGACGCGGACGAGGAAGGAGACGAGGAAGGAGACGGAGACGAGGAAGGAGGCGACGACGGAGACGGGGACGCAGACGAGGACGGAGACGGGAAGGAAGACGAGGACGGCGGTTCCGAAGGCTGCCTACGAGTCATCGCGGCACATTAGCTGCGTACGACACCTTCCCGCGCACCCGTCCGATGCGTGGAACCCCGCCGAGCCACTCCCGGCCACGAACCACAGGTCCACCCCTGCCCCTGCCCCTCCCCCTCACCCCACCCCCAACAACCCCCGAACCCGCGCGTACTTGGCCCTCAGCCTTTCCCGCGTAGGCGCGTCCAGGACGGCCAGCCGCGCCGGGTCGGCGTTGTGTGCCAGATCCGCCTCCTTGACCAGCAGCGCACCGGGCGTGGCCAGAATCCGGGCGGTGTACTCCTCGACCGGTTCCCCGGGCCGCTTGGTGACCGCCAGGACCATCGCCTTGGTCGTCTCGTCCAGCGCCGCCCCGGCCAGCCACTCGGCGCTCACCGCCCCGTCCTCGACCGCGTCGTGCAGCCAGGCCGCGGCGATCTGCGCCTCGCTGCCGCCGCGCGCCCGCACCCCGGCCGCGACCGCCGCCAGATGCTCGGTGTACGGGCGGCCCGCCTTGTCCGTCTGCCCCTCGTGCGCCCGCCGGGCCAGCGCCTCCACTTCGGCGAGCGAGAGCCGCGGCACCCCCGCGGGGGCCCCTTCCGCATCAGAAGCCATAGCCATGGCGCCATTGTGACGGCGTCCCCACCCCCGCGGCCCCGTCCCCCTCCGCCGTCCGGCTACCGCCCTCACCGCAACCCCGCCCCCATCACCGCCCGCGCGATCGGCCCCGCGCTGCCGCCCCCGCTGATGTCCGCGCGCTCGGCCTCCGCGTCCTCCACGACCACCGCCACCGCCGACAGCGGCTCGTGGTTCCGCCGGTCCCGCACCCAGGAGACGAACCAGGCGTACGGCGTGCCCTCGTTGCCGACGCCGTGCTGGGCGGTCCCCGTCTTGCCGCCCACGATGTACCCGTCGATCGCCGCGGTCCGCCCGCTCCCGTGCTCGACGACCTCCGTCATCAGCTCCTGGAGCTGCTCGGCGGTGGCCGGATCCATCACCTTCCGGGTGTGCCGCCGCGTCCCCGGAGCGACCAGCACCCCGCCGGCGTCGGTCACCCGCTCGACGAGGTACGGCGGCGTCAGCTGGCCGTCGTTGGCCACCGCCGCCGCCACCATCGCCATCTGCAGCGGGGTCGCGGCGGTGTCGTACTGGCCGATCGCGGAGAGCGCCAGCTGCGCCGGATCCATCCTGGTGTCGAAGGTGCTCGGCGCGACGGGGGAGGGGATCCGCAGCCTCCGCTCGTTGAACCCGAACCGCTCCGCGGTCTCGGCCATCCCGCGCAGCCCGACCCCCACCCCCAGCCGCGCGAAGACGGTGTTGCAGGAGAGCCGGAACGCGTCCCGCAGCCCCACGTGGGCGCAGCCCTCCGTCGGGTTGCCCAGGGGCGTGCCGGTGTCCGGCAGGGTGTACGGGTCGGGCACGTCCAGCGGCTCGTCGACGTCCCTCACCAGCCCGGATTCCAGCGCGGCGGCCGCGGTGACGACCTTGAAGACCGAACCGGGCGGATAGGTCTGCCGCAGCGCCCGGTTGAGCATCGGCCGGTCCGGGGCCCCGTTCAGCCGCCGCCAGGCCCCGGTCACCGACCGGCCGTTCCCGGACAGCACCCCGGGGTCGTACGACGGCGAGCTGACCAGCGCCAACACCCGCCCGGAGCGCGGCTCGACGGCCACCACCGCGCCCTTCCGGCCGGCCAGCCCCCGGTATGCGGCGCGCTGCATCGCCGGGTCGATGGTCGTCTCGACCCGGCCGCCCGGCGGCCGCCGGCGGATCAGCCGGTCCCACCAGGGGAACGGGGTCAGCCGGCGGTCGGTCCCGGCGAGGACGCCGTCCTCGCTGTGCTCCAGCAACGAGGTGCCGTACGTCTGCGAGGCGAAGCCGGTGACCGGCGCGTACAGCGGGCCCTCGGTGTAGGTGCGCTCGTAGCGCAGCCGCCCGCCGCTGTCCCGCGAGCCGGTGACCGGGCGGCCGCCCACCAGCACCGCGCCCCGCGGCTGGGCGTACCGGGCGATCGCGGCCCGCCGGTTCGCCGGGTTGCCGGCGTACCGGTCCGCCTCGACGACCTGCACCCGGAAGGCGTTGACCAGCAGCGCCGCCAGCAGCAGGAAGGAGAACGCGGCGGTGCGCCGGATGGCGCGGGTCACCGGAGCGCCCCGAGGGCGTCCGGGGCGGCGCGGGCCGGCCGGGCGGGGGTGTCGGGCCGCGGCCCCCGCGCCCGGTCGCTGATCCGTACCAGCAGCGCCACGATGATCCAGTTGGTCACCACCGACGACCCGCCCTGGGCCAGGAACGGCATCGCCATCCCGGTCAGCGGGATCAGCCCCATCACCCCGCCCGCGATCACGAACACCTGGAGCGCGGGCAGCACCGCCAGCCCGACCGCCAGCAGACTGCCGAACGCCTCGCGCAGCCCGAGCGCCGCCCGGAAGCCGCACACCGCCGGCAGCGCGTACAGCAGGAACAGCGCGCTCAGCCCGGCCAGCCCCAGCTCCTCGCCGAGCGTCGCCAGGATGAAGTCCGACTTCCGGGCGAACCCGATCAGCGACGAGTGCCCCTGTCCCAGGCCCGTTCCGAACGTCCCGCCCGCGGCGAACGCGAACAGCGACTGCGCCAGCTGCCCGGGTCCCCGCCCGGCCGCGATCCCGGCGAACGGATGCAGCCAGTCCTGCACCCGGCCGTGCACATGCGGCTCCAGCGTCCCCACCGCCGCCGCCCCGGCCACCGCCATCAGCACCCCCACCGCGATCCACCCGGCCCGCCCGGTGGCCACGTACAGCAGGACCACGAACACCCCGAAGAACAGCAGCGAGGTCCCCAGGTCCCGTTCGAGGACCAGCACCCCTACGCTCACCAGCCAGATGGCGACGACCGGCGCGAGCACCCTCCCCCAGGCTCTCAACTCCTCCCCCGCTCTCAACTCCTCCCCCACTCTCAACCCCGTTCGAGCGGGGGGACCCCCATGCGCGGGGGTACCCCCATGAGCAGG
Organism: Streptomyces sp. BHT-5-2; assembly: GCF_019774615.1. NCBI lineage: Bacteria > Bacillati > Actinomycetota > Actinomycetes > Kitasatosporales > Streptomycetaceae > Streptomyces > Streptomyces sp. BHT-5-2. The sequence continues at coordinate 2,847,701 of NZ_CP081496.1, forward strand.
GGGTGCCCCCTTCGCCGGCAGCCGCAGCCGCCACACCACCTTCCCGGGGTGCGCCAGCGCCTCCCGGTTGGCCGCCAGATACGCCGCGAAGAACACCGTGATCAGTACCTTGGCGAACTCGCCCGGTTGCAGCGAGAATCCGGCCGCCCGGATCCAGATCCGCGCCCCGTTGACGGCCGGGAAGAGGATCGGCGCCACCATCAGGGCCAGCGCCAGTCCCGCGCACCCGTAGGCGCACCGCTGCAACACCCGGTGGTCCCGCAGCACCGCCACCACCGCGATGAACAGCGCCACCCCCACCGTGGACCACACCAGCTGGGCGGGCGCGGCCCGGTCGGCCGGCGTCTCCAGGTCGAGCCGGAAGATCAGCACCAGCCCGAGCCCGTTGAGCAGCACCGCGGTCGGCAGCAGCAGCGGATCGGCGTACGGTGCGCCGAACCGCACCACCAGGTGCGCCAGCAGCGCCAGCCCGCCCAGGCCCGCCGCGTACCGCAGCGCCCCGGCCGGCACCGCCTGCGCCCGGGCCGCCCCCACCACCAGATAGCCGCAGACGCTGATGAGCACGGCGCCTACGAGGAGGGCCAGTTCGACGCCCCGCCTCCTGGACCGCGGCGGCGCCGGGGGCGCGTCCCCCGCCCACCCGCCGCCCGCCGGCTTCGCCCGTACCTCGGCCGCATCAGCCCCGCCCGGCCCGTCCGCCACATCCACAACCGCAACGTAGCAAGCAAATTGCAGCAATTCGCCCATATCGCCCGCTGGTGCCGAGCCGTCGCGGTGACGCCCGCCACTTCCCGGCCCCGGACCGTCCCCCTAGGGGAAGATTCAGGGGCCCGAGAGGGGCGGGTCCCGGCTGTTCCGTGAACGAGGTCAATGGCAGTTTGTAAACTCGGTCAGAACGAAAACAGAAGGCCGAGCTCGTCACGCTGATGCGGACGACCGATCGCACCGGTCGACGCCATGGACACACGCCATGGCGCCGCACGCGAGGGGCTGTGGCGTACGACACCGAGCACGCCAGTGAAGGTCCCGCGCCGTTTCGGCCCACGGGGGCGGCCGAGCGCGGGTGACCGTCCCCCGCGACGAAAGGCAGTATGAGCGCCATGACGACCCTCCGTTCCCGGATCTTCGCCTGGGCCGGCCGCCTCTACCTGGCGAGAACGAGAAAGAAGGGCTTCGACCTCTCCCGGATGTCCTTCCTGCCGGACTCCGTCCTGATGCCCCTGCGCCGCGACGGCCTCGACCCGGTGCCCGACCTCGCCGCCGTCCGCGAACGCGAGCCCATCAGCAAGCTCCCGGTCCCGATAGCCGCCAACGTCTGGCTGGTCACCGGCTACGACGAGGCCAAGGCGGTGCTCGGCAAGGCCGACGCCTTCAGCTCGGACTTCACCAACCTCATCGGCAAGGCCGGCGCCGGTGCCGAACAGAACCCCGGCGGCCTCGGCTTCGCCGACCCGCCGGTGCACACTCGCCTCCGCCGGCTCCTCACGCCCGAATTCACCATGCGCCGCCTGGGCCGGCTCACGCCCCGCATCCACGACATCGTCGAGGAGCGCCTCGACGCCATGGAGAAGGCCGGCCGCGACGGCGACCCGGTGGACCTCGTCGCCGCCTTCGCCCTGCCCATCCCCTCCCTCGTCATCTGCGAACTGCTCGGCGTCCCCTACGAGGACCGCGACGACTTCGAGCGCCTCAGTGCCGCCCGCTTCGACCTCTTCAGCGGCGCCAACGCCTCCTTCGGCGCCATATCCGAATCGCTCTCCTACTTCCGCGAGGTCGTCAAGAAGCAGCGCGCCAACCCCGGCGACGGCCTGCTCGGCATGATCGTCCGCGAACACGGCGACTCGGTCACCGACGAGGAACTGGCCGGCCTCGCCGACGGCGTCCTGACCGGCGGCTTCGAGACCACCGCCAGCATGCTCGCGCTCGGCGCCCTGGTCCTCCTCCAGGACCCGGAGCACTTCGCCACCCTCAAGGACGGCGACGAGGCGGTCGACCGCTACGTCGAGGAGCTGCTGCGCTACCTCACCGTCGTCCAGGTCGCCTTCCCTCGCTTCGCCCGCGAGGACATGGAGATCGCCGGCGTCCGGATCTCCGCCGGCGACGTCGTCCTGTGCTCCCTCAGCGGCGCCGACCGCGACGGCGAACTCGGCCCCGACATGGAGCGGTTCGACCCCCACCGCCCCAAGGTCCCCTCCCACCTCGCCTTCGGCTACGGCATCCACCGCTGCGTGGGCGCCGAACTCGCCCGTATGGAACTCCGCGCCGCCTACCCCGCCCTGGTCCGCCGCTTCCCCAGCATGCGCCTCGCCGTCCGCCCCGAGGAACTCGAATTCCGCAAGCTCTCCATCGTCTACGGCCTGGACTCCCTACCGGTGCGGTTGGACGCCTGAGGCGGGGCGGGCGGCGACGGCCGCCCGCCGACCATCACACTGCCACCAACCCCCGCACACCGCACCCAACTTGCATCCACCCCGACAAAAGCCCCCACACCCCCCTCGATGGGCCCCCGCCCCGAACTCGGCCGCGCCACCACGGCGTTCAGGCGCCGCCGCAGCCCACGGCCGCCCGCTCGCCATCCGGCACTGACACCCCCATCGGCTCTCGGCCACCGCTCCCCGGCCGCCAGTTGCCCACGGCACCTGCCGCGTCGACTCCCGCTGCCCCGTTGGACGCCCGCCCCACCAGCCCCGTCCGACCGGCGGCCTACCCGTACGCTCCCCGACCACCGACCCTCCCCCCATGGGGGTTTCCGAAGACCGACCGCACCGACCGCACCGACCCGGCGACACACCGTCCCACTGTCCGCCGTCCCGTGGCCCACAGGCCCACTGCCCTGACTGCGGCCTGCTCTGCGACCGCGTCCCGACGCTCGAACACGACGAGATCCTCCTGGAAGACGAGATCCTCCTGGAACCGGACGTGGCCCCCCTGGCCCACACGGTGCCCGCGGACCACCGCTGGATCGAACTGTCCGACGGCCGGGTGGTCGTCTACGGCGTCTGCCCGCCCGTTCCCCACCAGCGGTGCCGCATCGCGCACCACCTGGCCTGCCCGGAACAACCGCCACCGGGCCCCTGGGACTGGCTTACCGAACTGCGCCACAAAAACGCCCGCCGGGCCGCCCACCGGCCACCCCCACACCACTGACCGAACACCGCCGACGCCGCGTACGCGCACACAAAAAGACCCCGACCTCAGTGTTTCCACTGACGACGGGGTCTTCCGGCACTTCACTCGAAGTGCCCCCGGCAGGATTCGAACCTGCGCACACGGCTCCGGAGGCCGTTGCTCTATCCCCTGAGCTACGGGGGCTTTGTTGCCGCTCGTTGCGGCGACGGGTAGAACACTACCAGCTCCGATGGGGTGGTCATGAACGCTTTGTGGGGTGGTCGCGGGGGCGGAGGACGGGGGTGCTCCGGCGGTCAGGGAAGGGCGCCCTTAGCGCATGCCGCGGGCGGGGCGGCGGCGGTCGCCGAAAGGTCCCTCGCACGGGGGCGGAAGTGGGCAAAACCGGGACGCAGCCACAGGCGCGCGCCTAGTCTCATGGTGTGCCTGGCTTGTCCGGTCGGATCCTTGTGGTCGATGACAACAAGGTGATCCGGCAGTTGATCAGGGTCAACCTTGAGCTGGAGGGCTTCGAGGTCGTGACCGCGGCTGATGGTGCCGAATGTCTGGACGTCGTGCACCAGGTGAGACCCGACGTCGTCACCCTCGACGTGGTGATGCCGCGGCTGGGCGGGCTGCACACCGCGGCGCGGCTGCGTTCCGACCCGCGGACGTGGGACATCCCGATCGCCATCGTCAGCGCCTGCGGCCGGAGTGAGGTGGACAGCGGGGAGTCGGTGGCCATCGACGCCTACCTGGCCAAGCCGTTCGAGCCGATGGATCTGGTGCGCACGGTGGGGACGTTGGTGCGCGAGGGGCGACAGCAGCGGGAGCGTCAGGGATGCGAAGGGCACGAGGAGTGCACGGCGGGGTGTCGCGAGGGGTGTCACGCGGGATGTGAGGGGTGCGGGGGAGGGCCGCAAGGGCTTGAGGGGGCGGGGCGGGGCGCCGCGGGCGGCCGGGGTGCCGGCCCGCGGGACGGCGTCCCGAACCGAGTGCCGGGGCGCGCGCAGCGCGGCGAACCGGGCAGCGAGGGGGAACGGGCCGCGGGGTGACGGCGATGCGCGGCGCCCGGCACCGCGCGGTCCGTGGGGCAGCCGCAGGCGCCCCGGCCCGCTGTCCACACAACGGTCACACCGAACCCTGGCGCCGGCCTCGGCGCCGACCCCGGTCGTGCCTCCGCCCCCACCCCGCTGTCCACAACGCGAAACCCGTTCGCCCAGGTGCCCCCCTTCTCCCATACGCTTGTCGTGTGACCCCGGCCGAGCTCTCCCGCACCGTTCTGCGCTCCGTGCGCGGTGCCGTTGCGGAGCGCGAGCTCTCCGTGCCCGTGCCGGCGCGGATCGTGGTGCAGCCGCCGCCGCGGCCCGGGTGCGGGGACTACGCCTCCAACGTGGCGCTCCAGCTGGCGAAGCAGGCGGGGCGGCCGGCGCGTGAGGTGGCCGAGATCCTGTGCCGGCGGCTGGCCGGGAGCGCCGGGATCGCCCGGGTCGAGATCGCCGGGCCGGGATTTCTGAACTTCCATCTGGGGGACGGGGCGTCGGCCGGTCTCGTACGCGAGGTGCTGGCCCGGGGCGAGCGCTACGGCGAGCCGGCGGCGTCCGGTGCCGCGGCGGGAGCCGGGCCGGGGCGGATCGCCGAGGGACCGGCACGTTGTGCGGGGGAGTGGGCCGCGGCCCGCGAGAGCGTCGTACGGGAGGTGCTGGTGCGGCTCGGGCGGGACGACGTCCGTGCCGGGACGCCGGCGGCCCCCGGTCGCGCGGAGCTGGCCGGGCTCGTCGCGCGGCTGGGCGCCGACGAGGCGCGTTGGGCGCTGCTGAAGCCCGCGGCGGCGGACCCGGTGCGGCCGCCGGCCCGGCCGGTGCAGCACGAGGACAACCCCCGGTTCCGGGTGCAGTACGCCCACGCGCGCAGCCGCGCGATGGTGCGGAACGCCGGCGAGCTGGGTTTCACGGGCGAGCCGGGGGACGTGAGAGACGCCGCCGGCCACGGGGACGCACGGCTGGTCCAGGCGCTGGAGAGCTGCCTCGCGACGTATCCGACGGCCGTCGCGACGGCGGCCCGGAGCTGCGCGCCGGATCGGCTGGTGCGCCATCTGGAAGCCACCGCGGACGCCGCTCTGCGCTGGCAGGAGGAGTTTCCGCCGCTGCCCGCCGGCGAGCAGAAACCCTCGGCCGTGCACCGCGCCCGGGTGGCCCTCGCCGAGGCCACGGGGACGGTGCTGTGCAACGGCCTGCACCTGCTCGGCATCTCTTCTCCTGAACATGTCTGATCCGCACACGCCTGAATCTGGAAATGTCTGATGTACGCGTCCGAACATCCGCGGAGCGCGCCGAGGACTGCCCCGGTCAGGACCTCTGAACGATCTTGAGGGGACCGTTTCCGTTATGAGCCGTTCCGCACACCCCGCAGGGCCCCGGCATGGCGACGTACTGCCCGAGGGGCACTACGCCGGGCCGCCGGCCGATCTCAACTCCCTCGACCCGCGGGTCTGGTCCCGCACCGTCCGGCGCGACGCCGACGGCGTGGTGACGATCGGCGGGCTGTCCGTGACCGCGCTCGCCGAGGAGTTCGGCACCCCGGCGTACTTCCTCGACGAGGAGGACTTCCGGGCGCGCTGCCGGGCCTGGAAGGACGCCTTCGGGCCGGACGCCGACGTCTTCTACGCGGGCAAGGCGTTCCTGTCCCGGGCCGTCGTGCGGTGGCTGAACGAGGAGGGCCTGGACCTCGACGTCTGTTCGGGCGGCGAGCTGGCCACCGCACTGGCCGCCGGAATGCCCGCCGAGCGCATCGCACTGCACGGCAACAACAAGAGCACCGAGGAGATCACCCGGGCCGTCGAGGCCGGGGTCGGCCGGATCGTGCTCGACTCGTTCCAGGAGATCGTGCGGGTCGCGCACATCGCCGAGCGGCTCGGCAAGCGGCAGCGGGTGCAGATCCGGGTGACCGTCGGCGTCGAGGCGCACACCCACGAGTTCATCGCGACCGCCCACGAGGACCAGAAGTTCGGCATCGCGCTGGCCGGCGGCCAGGCCGCCGAGGCGGTGCGCCGGGCGCTGAAGCTGGACGGGCTCGAACTCATCGGGATCCACAGCCACATCGGGTCGCAGATCTTCGACATGGCCGGCTTCGAAGTCTCCGCACGCCGGGTGGTGCAGCTGCTCGCCGAGGTGCGCGACGAGCACGGCGTGGAGCTGCCGGAGATCGACCTCGGCGGCGGCCTCGGCATCGCCTACACCTCGGACGACGACCCCCGGGAGCCGCACGAGATCGCCCAGGCGCTGCGGGAGATCGTCGGCCGCGAGTGCGAGGCCGCCGGGCTGCGGGTGCCGCGGCTCTCGGTCGAGCCGGGCCGGGCGATCGTCGGCCCGACCGCCTTCACCCTCTACGAGGTCGGCACGGTCAAGGAGCTGGAGGGGCTGCGGACGTACCTCTCGGTGGACGGCGGGATGTCGGACAACATCCGCACCGCGCTCTACGACGCGGAGTACAGCGTGGTGCTGGCCTCCCGGACGTCGGACGCGGAGCCGATGCTCTCGCGCGTGGTCGGCAAGCACTGCGAGAGCGGCGACATCGTCGTCCGGGACGCCTTCCTGCCGTCCGACGTGGCGCCCGGCGACCTGCTCGCGGTGCCCGCCACCGGCGCGTACTGCCGGTCCATGGCGAGCAACTACAACCACGCGCTGCGGCCGCCGGTGGTGGCGGTCGCGGACGGCGCCGCCCGGGTCATCGTCCGGCGGGAGACGGAGGAAGATCTCCTGCGGTTGGATGTCGGGTAGGGCCGGATCGCCGGGTCCGGGCCCCGGATGAAATAAATGTCTCGGTATCCGGACGAACGGCGGAAACGGCCGTCCGGTGCGTGAGACTGGTGCATGACCAGGAAACTGGTGTGTGACCGAGCATGAAACCGCTGGATCGAAGAAAAGACGAGGTCGAATGATGCGTACGCGTCCGCTGAAGGTGGCGCTGCTGGGCTGTGGTGTGGTCGGCTCAGAGGTGGCGCGCATCATGACGACGCACGCCGACGACCTCGCGGCCCGCATCGGCGCGCCGGTGGAGCTCGCCGGGATCGCCGTCCGCCGCCCGGAGCGGGTGCGGGACGGGATCCCGGCCGAGCTGATCACCACCGACGCGACCGCGCTGGTCAAACGCGGCGACATCGACGTCGTCATCGAGGTCATCGGCGGTATCGAGCCCGCCCGTGCCCTGATCACCACCGCCTTCGAGCACGGCGCGAGCGTGGTGTCGGCCAACAAGGCCCTGGTGGCCGCCGACGGCGCCGCGCTGCACGCGGCGGCCGAGAAGCACAACGCCGACCTGTACTACGAGGCGGCGGTCGCCGGCGCGATCCCGCTGGTACGGCCGCTGCGCGAGTCGCTCGCCGGCGACAAGGTCGACCGCGTCCTCGGCATCGTCAACGGCACCACCAACTTCATCCTCGACAAGATGGACACCACCGGCGCCGGCTACAGCGAGGCGCTGGACGAGGCCACCGCGCTCGGGTACGCCGAGGCCGACCCGACCGCCGACGTCGAGGGCTTCGACGCCGCCGCCAAGGCCGCGATCCTCGCCGGGATCGCCTTCCACACCCGCGTCACCATCGACGACGTGCACCGCGAGGGGCTGACCGAGGTCACCGCCGCCGACATCGCCTCCGCCAAGCGGATGGGCTGCACGGTCAAGCTGCTGGCGATCTGCGAGCGGGCCGCGGACGGCGCCTCGGTGACCGCGCGGGTGCACCCGGCGATGATCCCGCTGACGCACCCGCTGGCCTCCGTGCGCGAGGCGTACAACGCGGTCTTCGTGGAGGCCGACGCGGCCGGCCGGCTGATGTTCTACGGCCCCGGCGCGGGCGGCGCACCGACCGCCTCCGCGGTCCTCGGCGACCTCGTCGCGGTCTGCCGCAACAAGCTCGCCGGCGCCACCGGGCCGGGGGAGTCCGCGTACACCGCGCTGCCCGTGGGCCCGATGGGCGAGGTCGTCACCCGCTACCACATCAGTCTCGACGTGGCCGACAAGCCGGGCGTCCTGGCACAGGTCGCGACGGTCTTCGCCGAACACGGCGTGTCGATCGACACGGTCCGTCAGCAGGGAAGGGACGGCGAGGCGGATCTCGTCGTCGTCACCCACCGAGCGACCGACGCGGCCCTGTCGTCGACGGTCGGGGCACTGCGCGAGCTGGACACCGTCCGCGGTGTCGTCAGCATCATGCGGGTCGAAGGGGAGTAAAGGAACCCATGTCTGCCAATTCCACCGTGACCACCGCGAACGGTCAGTGGCGCGGAATCATCGAGGAGTACCGCGACCGGCTGCCGGTCGGCGAGACGACCGAGGTCGTCACCCTCCGCGAGGGCGGTACGCCGCTGGTACCGGCCCAGGTGCTGTCCGAGCGCACCGGCTGCGAGGTGCACCTCAAGGTCGAGGGTGCCAACCCCACGGGCTCGTTCAAGGACCGCGGGATGACGATGGCCATCACCCGCGCCAAGGAAGAGGGCGCCAAGGCCGTCATCTGCGCCTCCACCGGCAACACCTCCGCCTCGGCCGCCGCCTACGCGGTCCGGGCCGGGATGGTCTGCGCGGTGCTGGTCCCGCAGGGCAAGATCGCGCTCGGCAAAATGGGTCAGGCACTGGTGCACGGCGCCAAGATCCTCCAGGTCGACGGGAATTTCGACGACTGTCTGACGCTGGCCCGCGGACTCTCCGAGAAGTACCCGGTCGCACTTGTGAACTCCGTCAACCCGGTGCGGATCGAGGGCCAGAAGACCGCCGCCTTCGAGATCGTCGACATGCTCGGCGACGCCCCGGACATCCATGTGCTGCCGGTCGGCAACGCCGGCAACATCACCGCCTACTGGAAGGGCTACCGCGAGTACGCCGCCGACGGCCTCGCCGCGCGCACCCCGCGGATGTGGGGCTTCCAGGCGTCCGGCAGCGCCCCGATCGTGCGCGGCGAGGTCGTGAAGGACCCGCACACCATCGCCACCGCGATCCGCATCGGCAACCCCGCCTCGTGGGAGTTCGCCGAGCGCGCCCGGGACGAGTCCGGCGGCCTCATCGAAGACGTGACGGACCGTCAAATCCTGGCCGCCTACCGCCTGTTGGCCGCCAAGGAGGGCGTCTTCGTGGAGCCCGCCTCGGCCGCCTCGGTCGCCGGTCTGCTCAAGGCCGCCGAAGAGGGCAGGGTGGACCCCGGCCAGCGCATCGTCTGCACGGTCACCGGCAACGGCCTCAAGGACCCCGACTGGGCGGTGGCCGGCGCGCCGCAGCCGGTCACGGTCCCGATCGACGCCGACGCCGCCGCCGAGCGGCTCGGCCTCGCCTGACCGGCCCGGACACCCTCCGGACCTGCGAAGACGTGCGGGGGCGACGGCCGGGCCGGCCGCCCGTCGCCCCGCGTACCGCCCGTCGCGGCAAGCTCCGGCAAACTCTGCAAACTGCAAAGGTGGCGTCGGGGCAGAGGTTCGCGCGCGACACGCATCGTGCGCCTCCTGTGCGCCCTATGTCGCGACAGAACCTTCCTTCGATAGGCTGGCACCCAACTCCCCTCCCCACGGCATAACGCAGTGGCGTGCAGGGCAGGTCAGAACAGACCCCACGAGCCGTCCCGGCACCTCGGTAACGCGGTGCTGCGCTCCGGGGCAGTACCGCAGCATCAACCAAGGAGAGTCATCGAGCGATGGCCGGTCCCGCGTTCCGCGCCGCCGCCGTCCGGGTGCGCACCCCCGCCACCAGCGCCAATCTCGGCCCCGGCTTCGATGCCCTGGGACTTTCCCTGGGTCTGTACGACGACGTCGTGGTACGGGTCGCCGACTCCGGTCTGCACGTCGACATCGCCGGCGAGGGCGCCCCGACGCTGCCGCGCGACGAGAGCCATCTGCTCGTACGGGCCATGCGCACCGCCTTCGACCTGCTCGGCGGGCAGCCGCGCGGCCTGGAGATCGTCTGCGCCAACCGCATCCCGCACGGCCGTGGCTTGGGCTCCTCCTCCGCCGCCATCTGCGCCGGCATCGTCGCCGCCCGCGCCGTGACCATAGGCGGCGAGCAGAAGCTCGACGACACCGCGCTGCTGGAACTCGCCAACGAGATCGAGGGCCACCCCGACAACGTCGCCGCCTGCCTGCTCGGCGGCTTCACGCTGGCCTGGACGGACACCGGCACGGCGCGGGCGATCCGGATGGATCCGGCCGATTCCATCGTTCCGGTGGTCTTCGTGCCCGGCAAACCCGTGCTGACCGAGACCGCCCGCGGACTGCTCCCGCGTACCGTCCCGCACGGGGACGCCGCGGCCAACGCCGGTCGCGCGGCACTGCTCGTCGAGGCGCTGACCAGGCGCCCCGAGCTGCTGCTCGCCGCGACCGAGGACCGACTTCACCAGGAGTACCGCGCACCGGCGATGCCGGAGAGCATGACCCTGGTGAACCGACTGCGCGCGGACGGCGTCCCCGCAGTCATCTCCGGTGCGGGCCCCACGGTGCTCGCACTGGTCGAAGAGGCGGCGGCCGACAAGGTCGCCGCGCTGGCGGGCGAGGGGTGGGCGGCCAACCGGCTGACCCTCGACGCGGCCGGTACGTGTGTGCTGCCGCTCGCCGGGTGATCGCACCGCGCGATCACCGATCGCCGGTCTTGGAGAGGGGGAATGTTTGTTGGATCCGGTAGTGTTAACCTCAAGTCAGTACTCGACGCCAGTGTGGCGCGGTGCTTCGTGTCCCCCATCGGGACCACTTTCTTCCGGGAGCCTCCCCAACTGCTTGGAGCTTTTGTCCTGAGCAGGAGTGAGCACGCTCCGGAATCGGCGTGACGACAAAAGACACACCCCAGATCTTCACGCCGAAGCCATGAATTGATCTTTCCGCCGTATCCGGCGGGACCACCGCCCCGGCCCGGTCCGCAAGACCCAAGGACCCGGCCGGACAGCACAACCGGTCGCCGAGCCAGACAGGCCGACGCCCGCTCCAGGGAAGGACCCTTCGTGAGCGACACCACCGATCTGATGGGCGCGCGCACCGATGGCAGTGCCACCACGCCCGCCACGGACGCTCCCGCCGCGCCTGCCACCACGCGGCGCCGCCGTTCCGGCACCGGCCTTGAGGGCATGGTCCTGGCAGAGCTGCAGCAGATTGCCTCCGGCCTCGGTATCAAGGGCACCGCGCGGATGCGCAAGAGCCAGCTGATCGAGGTCATCAAGGAGAAGCAGGCCGCCGGCTCCGGGACCTCCGCCAAGGCCGACGCGCCCGCAGACACCGAGACCAAGCCCAAGCGCCGTACGACCTCCAAGGCCCGCACCGGCGAGGCCGCTGCCGAGCCCGCGGCGAAGACCGAGAAGGCCGCCAAGACGGCCAGGACCACGGAGAAGGCCGGGACCCAGCAGCAGATCGACATCCCCGGCCAGCCCTCTCCCCAGGGCAGCGCCGCCGAGGAGGCGCCGGCCGGCGAGCGCCGCCGCCGTCGGGCCACCGCCCCCGCGGGCAGCCCCGACGCCGAGGTCAAGGCCGAGACCGCCACCGCGGTCAAGACCGAGGCCCGGACCGAGACCGCCCCGCAGGAGACCGGCGAGGGCCGGGCCGCCAAGGCTGCCGACCGCCAGGAGCGCGGGGACCGCCAGGACCGCGGCCAGAAGGGCGAGCGCGGCCGGCGCGACCGGGACCGCGACCGCGGCGACCGCGACCGCGACCGTGACCGTGACCGCCGCAAGAGCGACGCGGGCGACGGTGGCCAGGGCGCTCAGGGCGGCAACCGCCAGCGGGACCGCCGGGACGGCGACGACGAGGACTTCGAGGGCGGCCGGCGCGGCCGGCGCGGCCGCTACCGCGACCGCCGCGGGCGCCGTGGCCGCGACGACTTCGCCAGTGAGCCGCAGCTGGCCGAGGACGATGTGCTGATCCCCGTCGCGGGCATCCTCGACATCCTCGACAACTACGCGTTCATCCGGACCTCCGGCTACCTCCCCGGCCCGAACGACGTCTACGTCTCGCTCGCCCAGGTCCGCAAGAACGGCCTGCGCAAGGGCGACCACGTCACCGGTGCGGTCCGCCAGCCCAAGGACGGCGAGCGGCGCGAGAAGTTCAACGCCCTGGTGCGACTGGACAGCGTCAACAGCATGGCGCCCGAACAGGGCCGCCAGCGGCCGGAGTTCGGGAAGCTGACGCCCCTTTACCCGCAGGAGCGACTGCGCCTGGAGGGCGAGTCGGGCGGCCTGACGACCCGGATCATCGACCTGGTCACCCCGATCGGCAAGGGCCAGCGCGGTCTGATCGTGGCCCCGCCGAAGACCGGCAAGACCATGATCATGCAGGCGATCGCCAACTCGATCACCCGCAACAACCCCGAGTGCCACCTGATGGTCGTCCTCGTCGACGAGCGTCCCGAAGAGGTCACCGACATGCAGCGGTCGGTCAAGGGCGAGGTCATCTCCTCGACCTTCGACCGCCCGGCCGAGGACCACACCACCGTCGCCGAGCTGGCCATCGAGCGCGCCAAGCGGCTCGTCGAGCTCGGCCACGACGTGGTCGTCCTGCTGGACTCCATCACCCGCCTGGGCCGCGCGTACAACCTCGCGGCGCCCGCCTCCGGCCGCATCCTGTCCGGTGGTGTCGACTCGACCGCGCTCTACCCGCCGAAGCGCTTCTTCGGTGCCGCGCGCAACATCGAGGACGGCGGTTCGCTGACCATCCTGGCCACCGCACTGGTGGAGACCGGCTCGCGGATGGACGAGGTGATCTTCGAGGAGTTCAAGGGCACCGGCAACCTGGAGCTCAAGCTCGACCGCAAGCTCTCCGACAAGCGCATCTTCCCGGCGGTGGACGTGGACGCGTCCAGCACCCGCAAGGAAGAGATCCTGATGGGCAGCGACGAGCTGGCCATCGTCTGGAAGCTGCGCCGGGTGCTGCACGCGCTGGACCAGCAGCAGGCCATCGAGCTGCTGCTGGACAAGATGAAGCAGACGAAGTCCAACGCGGAGTTCCTGCTCCAGATCCAGAAGACGACGCCGACCACGGGCAACGGCAACGACTGACGCCCGCGGCCCCGCCGCCGTCGCCCGGGCCCCCGCACCCACCGTGGTGAGGGGGCCCGGGCGCTTTCGTGCCGGGTGTGACCCGCGTCGCGCGCGGCCGTGCCCCGCTTGAGACCTTTCGCACAGATCCGTACCGCGCCCACGGATTCCACCGGAGCGCACGCCGCGACGAAAGCCCTGGTGAGAGCCGCCCCCGGGCCCCCGAGCCGGTCCTGTGCGCCCCGTTCTTCTAAGAAAACGCTCATAACGCGCTGTGCAACCCTTCCGGTCGGCCTCCCGTCTGACTGGGCAATCGACCGCCTGCGACAGGGCGACGGAGAGGCGCAGTCGACCGACGAAGGACTGAGGAACAGATGGCGCAGAGCGACGGGACCCCGCGGCCGGCCGGAGACCGCGGCCGTTCCCTACGTGCCACCGGCCGGCGACGCAAGACCCGCACCCGGCGCCGCCGGGTCCTCACCACCACGCTGTGCGCACTGGTCGGCGTCGTCCTGCTCGGCGGCGCGGGGCTCGGCTACCTCTACTTCAAGTTCAACGGCAACCTCAAGGGCGTCGACATCAACGCCGCCCTCGGCAAGGACCGCCCGCAGAACGTCGACAACGGCTCCATCGACATCCTCGTCATGGGCTCCGACTCCCGCTCCGGCAAGAACTCCTCCTACGGCCGGGACGAGGGCGGCGCCCGCTCCGACACCGCGATGGTCGTCCACGTCTTCAAGGGCCACAAGAAGGCCAGCGTCGTCAGCATCCCCAGGGACACCCTGGTCACCCGGCCCGACTGCACCAACGGCGGCCGGACCGTCCACGGCCAGCGCCGGGCGATGTTCAACACCGCCTTCGAGGTCGGCGGCCCGGCCTGCGCCGTCAAGACCGTCGAGTCGATGAGCGGGATCCGCATGGACCACTTCGTCGAGGTCGACTTCACCGGCTTCAAGAAGCTCATCGACGCCCTCGGCGGCGTGCAGATCACCACCACCAAGGCGATCGACGACAAGTACAGCCACCTGCACCTCAAGCCCGGCACGCACACCCTGGGCGGCGAGGACGCCCTCGGCCTCGTCCGCACCCGGCACGGCGTCCCCGGCGGCGACGGCAGCGACCTGGGCCGCATCCAGCTCCAGCAGACCTTCGTCAAGGCACTGATGCAGCAGGTCCGCAGCGTCGGCGTGTTCTCCAACCCGGGCAAGCTCTACGACATCGCCGACACCGCCACCAAGGCCGTCACCACCGACACCGACCTGAACTCCGTCACCGCCCTGTCCGGCCTGGCCAAGGAACTCGGCGGGATACCCTCCGACGGCATCGACATGGTGACGCTCCCGGTGACCTACGACCCGGTCGACCCCGACCGGGTGCTGCCGCTCACCGCCCAGGGCCGCATGGTCTGGGACGCGCTCCGCAACGACCAGGCCATCCCGAAGTCCGCGCTCAAGGGCTCCGCGGGTGACAAGGGCGGCACGTCCCACTACGTCAAGTAGCCGCCCCGCACGTCACCCGCCCCGCGCCCGCCCGCCGGCCGCACGGGAATAGCTCCGGCCGTACCCCGGTTTTGGGAGATACGGCCAGTGCTGGCAGACTGGACCGTCGGCCCCGGTTCACGTGACGCAATCCGCGCCACGACCCGGTGCACTCCCGAACCTAGGAGAATCCCTTGAAGCGCGACATCCACCCGGAGTACGTCGAGACCCAGGTCAGCTGCACCTGTGGCGCGTCCTTCACCACCCGTAGCACCGTCGCCGGCGGCACCATCCGCGCCGACATCTGCTCCGAGTGCCACCCGTTCTACACGGGCAAGCAGAAGATTCTGGACACGGGCGGCCGCGTGGCCCGCTTCGAGGCCCGCTTCGGCAAGTCCGCCCAGGCCGCCAAGAAGTAGCGACCCGCAAGGCGCCGGTCTCCGGTCGCCCCTGGACAGGGGGGACCGGACCGGCGTCTTTGTCGTCCGTACCCTCTGCCCGCCCGGCCGGGGGACGGCCCGCCGCACCGCGGCAGTGGGGCACAGTCGCCCCGGGAAGTCACACCAGCAGTCAGCAGAGGAACACACGATGTTCGAGGCGGTCGAAGAACTGGTCGGCGAGCACGCCGACCTCGAAAAGCGGCTGGCCGACCCGGCGGTCCACGCGGACCAGCGCGAGGCCATGCGGCTCAACAAGCGCTACGCGGAGCTGACCCCGATCATCGCCGCCTACCGCTCCTGGAAGCAGACCGGCGACGACATCGGGACCGCCCGGGAACTGGCCGCGGACGACCCGGACTTCGCCGACGAGGTCAAGGAGCTGGAGGCCCTCCGCGAGGAGCTCACCGAGAAGCTCCGGCTGCTGCTCGTCCCGCGCGACCCCAGCGACGACAAGGACGTGATCCTGGAGGTCAAGGCCGGCGAGGGCGGCGAGGAGTCCGCACTGTTCGCCGGCGACCTGCTGCGGATGTACCTGCGGTACGCCGAGCGGGTCGGCTGGAAGACCGAGATCCTCGACGCCAACGAGTCCGACCTCGGCGGCTACAAGGACGTCCAGGTCGCGGTGAAGACCAAGGGCGGCGGCGGTGCCACCGAGCCGGGACAGGGCGTCTGGGCGCGGCTGAAGTACGAGGGCGGGGTGCACCGCGTCCAGCGGGTGCCCGCCACCGAGTCGCAGGGCCGGATCCACACCTCCGCGGCCGGCGTGCTGGTCACGCCCGAGGCCGAGGAGGTCGAGGTCGAGGTCGTCGCCAACGACCTGCGGATCGACGTCTACCGCTCGTCCGGGCCCGGCGGCCAGTCCGTCAACACCACCGACTCCGCGGTCCGGATCACCCACCTGCCCACCGGCATCGTGGTCTCCTGCCAGAACGAGAAGAGCCAGCTCCAGAACAAGGAGCAGGCCCTGCGCATCCTCCGCTCGCGACTGCTGGCCGCGGCCCAGGAGGAGGCCGAGAAGGAGGCGTCCGACGCCCGGCGCAGCCAGGTGCGCACCGTCGACCGCTCGGAGCGCATCCGCACGTACAACTTCCCGGAGAACCGCATCTCCGACCACCGGGTGGGCTTCAAGGCGTACAACTTGGACCAGGTGCTCGACGGCGAGCTGGACCCCGTCATCCAGGCGTGCGTCGACGCCGACGCGGCGGCCAAGCTCGCCGCCGCCCAGTAAGACCGCAAGACCAGGACGTACCGGCTGGAGGACCAGTGCCGCACGATTCCGGGGGGCGCCCCCCGAACTCCCGATCGTTGCTGCTCGCGGAGGTGGCCCAGGCCACCCAGCGGCTGGCCGATGCCGGCGTGCCCTCGCCGCGCTTCGACGCGGAGGAGCTGGCCGCGCACGTGCACGGCGTCAGGCGCAGCCAGCTGCACACGGTCCCCGACGCGGACTTCGACGCCCGCTACTGGGAGGCCATCGCCCGCCGCGAGGCGCGCGAGCCGCTCCAGCACATCACCGGCCGGGCGTTCTTCCGCTACCTCGAACTCGCCGTCGGGCCAGGGGTGTTCGTGCCCCGCCCGGAGACCGAGTCGGTGGTCGGCTGGGCCATAGACGCGGTGCGCGCCATGGACGTCGTCGAGCCCCTGATCGTCGACCTCTGCACCGGCTCGGGGGCGATCGCCCTCGCCCTGGCGCAGGAGGTCCCCCGGTCGCGGGTGCACGCCGTGGAGCTCTCCGAGGACGCCCTGGGCTACGCCCGCAAGAACGTGGAGGGGTCCCGCGTCGTTCTCCACCACGGCGATGCGCTCACCGCGCTCCCCGAGCTGGACGGGCAGGTCGACCTGGTGATCTCCAACCCGCCGTACATCCCGCTCACCGAGTGGGAGTACGTCGCCCCCGAGGCCCGCGACCACGATCCGGAGCTGGCGCTGTTCTCCGGCGAGGACGGCCTGGACACCATCCGGGGCATCGAGCGGACCGCACACCGCCTGCTGCGCCCCGGCGGCGTGGTCGTCATCGAGCACGCCGACACCCAGGGCGGGCAGGTGCCGTGGATCTTCAACGAGGAGCGGGGCTGGGCCGACGCGGCCGACCACCCCGACCTCAACAACCGGCCCCGATTCGCCACCGCGCGCCGGGCGACGCCATGAACCGCACCGCCCCGGCGCCCGATGCACCCGATGCATCCGAAGTATTCGTTCCGCACGAGGAGGACCGCTAATGGCACGGCGATACGACTGCAGCGACGCGACCGACCGCGCGACCGGCCTGCGTGAGGCCGCCTCGGCCGTCCGCCGCGGCGAGCTGGTCGTGCTGCCGACCGACACCGTCTACGGCATCGGTGCGGACGCCTTCAGCCCGGACGCCGTCGGTGACCTGCTGGAGGCCAAGGGCCGCGGCCGGGGCATGCCCTCCCCGGTCCTGGTCGGGTCCCCCAACACCCTGCACGGCCTGGTCACCGAGTTCTCCGAGCAGGCGTGGGAGCTGGTCGACGCGTTCTGGCCGGGGGCACTCACCCTCGTCGCCAAGCACCAGCCGTCGCTGACCTGGGACCTCGGCGAGACCCGCGGCACGGTCGCGGTCCGCATGCCGCTGCACCCGGTCGCGATCGAGCTGCTCACCGAGTTCGGCCCGATGGCGGTCTCCAGCGCCAACCTCACCGGCCATCCGTCGCCGCAGGACTGCGACGCCGCCCAGGAGATGCTCGGCGACTCCGTCTCGGTCTACCTCGACGCCGGCCCGACCCCGGCCGCCGTGCCGTCCTCGATCGTGGACGTCACCGGCACGGTGCCGGTGCTGCTGCGCGAGGGCGCGATCAGTGCGGAGGAGCTCCGCAAGGTCGTACCCGAGCTCGAGGTGTCGCATTGATGCCCCCGCCGCAGGGGCGTGGCATAGCGGGACCAGGCGACGACCCCCTCCTCGTCCCGGCGGACCACGCGCCCTGCTTCCGGATCCTCCACGTCAGCACCGGCAACGTCTGCCGCTCGCCGATCACCGAGCGGCTGCACCGCCATGCGCTGGAGGAGCGGCTGGGCTCCTCGCAGGCGGTCCGCGGCTGCGGCCTCCTCGTGGAGAGCGCGGGCACCTGGGGCCATGAGGGCGCGCCCATGGAGGCGCACGCCGCGACCGTGCTCGCCGACTACGGCGCGGACCCGGCCGGCTTCATCGGCCGCGAACTGCTCGACGAGCACGTCATCCGCGCCGACCTGGTGCTCACCGCGACCCGCGACCACCGTGCGCAGGTGATCTCGATGGGGCACTCCGCCGGGCTGCGGACCTTCACCCTGAAGGAGTTCAACCGGCTGGTTCGCGCCATAGATCCGGCCACCCTGCCGGCGCCCGACCCCGGCCTGCCCGACGGCGGACTGGTCGAGCGGGCCCGCGCGCTGGTCGGCGCGGCCGCCGCGCTGCGCGGCTGGCTGCTGGCGCCCAACCCGGAGTCCGACGAGGTCCACGACCCCTACGGCGCGCCGATCACGTTCTTCCGCTCGATCGGCGACGAGATCAACCGCGCGCTCGACCCGGTCGTCACGGCCCTCACCGGGGTCCCGGCACCGGCGTAACCACCCCGGGGAACGGCCCTGGAGGGCCCTTGGCGGCCCGTGGGCCGGCCCCGGGCCCCCGACCGCCCCACCCGCCGCGCCCGAACCCCCTGCCGCGCCTACATTGGGATTGGGGCCTGCCCGGGAGCACGAGGTCCGGACGGGCCCTGGGGGCACGTGCGACGTGCCCTGGTCCCCGTACGAGGCCCGGAGCCAGCGATGCCCGCCACCACCGCGTCATCCCGCCGTACCTCCGCCGCCGGCCGCCCCCCGGCCGCCGCGCCCCGGACCGCCGAGGCGGCCGAGACCGCCGAGTGGCAGGCGCGGACCGCCGTCCGCGACGAACTCACCCGCCCGCCCGGCTCACCGGACTTCGCCACGCTGCTCGACCAGGACCCGGAGATCGCCGGCGTCCTGCTGGCCGAGAGCGCCCGGCAGAGCGAGGGGCTCCAGCTGATCGCCGCCGAGAACTTCGTCTCGCCCGCGGTGCTGGCCGCCCTCGGCTCCCCGCTGAGCAACAAGTACGCCGAGGGCTATCCGGGCGCCCGACACCACGGCGGCTGCGAGATCGTCGACCTCGCCGAACGGATCGCGGTGGAGCGCGCCAAGGCCCTGTTCGGCGCCGAACACGCCAACGTCCAGTCCCACTCGGGGTCTTCGGCCGTGCTCGCCGCCTACGCCGCCCTGCTGCGCCCCGGCGACACCGTCCTGGCGATGTCCCTGCCGCACGGCGGGCACCTCACCCACGGCTCGCCGGCCAACTTCTCCGGCCGCTGGTTCGACTTCGCCGGCTACGGCGTCGACGGCGACAGCGGGCTGCTCGACTACGGCGCGATCCGCGCACTGGCCCGCGAGCGCCGCCCCAAGGCCCTGGTCTGCGGCTCGATCTCCTATCCGCGGCACATCGACTACGCCGCGCTCCGCGACATCGCCGACGAGACCGGCGCCTACCTGATCGCCGACGTGGCCCACCCGATGGGACTGATCGCGGGCCGCGCGGCGCCCAGCCCGGTCCCGTACGCCGACGTGGTGTGCGCCACCACCCACAAGGTGCTGCGCGGGCCGCGCGGCGGGATGATCCTGTGCCGGGCGCGGCTGGCCGACCGCATCGACCGCGCGGTGTTCCCGTTCACCCAGGGGGGTGCCCAGATGAACGCGGTCGCCGCCAAGGCCGTGGCCTTCGCGGAGGCCGCCACGCCCGCGTTCCGCGGCTACGCGCACCAGGTGATCGCCAACGCCCGGGCGCTGGCCGACGGACTGGCCGCGGAGGGCCTGGCGGTCACCACCGGCGGCACCGACACCCACCTGATCACCGCGGACACCACGGGGCTCGGCGTGGAGGCGCGCACCGCCCGCGGCCGGCTGGCGGCCGCCGGGATCGTGCTGGACACCTGCGCACTGCCGGGCGGGGGGCCGTCCACGGGCTCCGGGCGGTGCCCGACCGGGATCCGGCTGGGCACCGCCGCGGTGACGACGCAGGGCATGGGGGAGGCGGAGATGCACCGGATCGCCGAGCTGATCGGGGCGGCGCTGCGGGAGGACGGCGCGGTGCGGGCGGCCGTCGCGGGGCTGGTCGGCCGGTTCCCGCCCTATCCCGATCGGTCCTGATCCGTCCGGTCCGCGGAACCGCCGGCGGGGGCCCCGGCGTCCTCTCGGGTATTCCCCTGTGTTCACGGCCCGGGGGCGGACGCGCATAAGGTGTGGGGCTGTGATGGCCAGCTATCTCGATGGGGCAGCCCGTGCGTGAATACCTGCTGACGCTGTGCGTCACTGCCGCGGTGACCTACCTGCTGACCGGCCCGGTGCGGAAGTTCGCGATCGCCGCCGGTGCCGTGCCGGAGATCCGCGCCCGTGACGTGCACCGCGAGCCGACCCCCCGACTGGGCGGGATCGCGATGTTCGGCGGGCTGTGCGCGGGGCTGCTGGTCGCCGGGCACCTGACCAACCTCAAGAGCGTCTTCGAGACCAACGAGCCCCGGGCGCTGCTCTCCGGCGCCGCGCTGATCTGGATCCTCGGCGTGCTCGACGACAAGTGGGGCGTGGACGCCCTGGTCAAGCTCGGCGGCCAGATGATCGCCGCGGGCGTGATGGTCCTCCAGGGGCTGACGATCCTCTACCTCCCGGTCCCCGGCATCGGCACCGTCGCGCTGACCCCCATGCAGGGCACGCTGCTGACCGTCGCGCTGGTCGTCATCACCATCAACGCGGTGAACTTCGTCGACGGCCTGGACGGCCTGGCGTCCGGCATGGTCTGCATCGCCGCCGCAGCGTTCTTCATGTACACGTACCGGCTCTGGTTCGGCTACGGCATCGAGGCCGCGGCGCCGGCCACGCTGTTCTCGGTCGTCCTGATGGGCATGTGCCTGGGCTTCCTGCCGCACAACATGCACCCCGCGCGGATCTTCATGGGCGACTCCGGCTCCATGCTGATCGGCCTGGTGATGGCGGCCGGCGCGGTCTCGCTGACCGGCCAGGTCGACCCCGACCTGCTCAACCAGAAGGCGGGCGGTCTGCGCGAGGCGACCCACGCGATGGTGCCGGTCTACATCCCGCTGCTGCTGCCGCTGACGATCATCGCGGTGCCGGTCGCGGACCTGATTCTGGCCATTGTGCGACGGACCTGGAAGGGCCAGTCGCCGTTCGCGGCGGACCGCGGGCACCTGCACCACCGCCTGCTGGAGATCGGTCACTCCCACAGCCGCGCGGTGCTGATCATGTACTTCTGGTCGGCGCTGATCGCGTTCGGCGCGGTGGCGTACTCGGCGAACGACGCCAGCATGTGGATCGTCCTGGGAATCGTGCTGCTCAGCGCCGTCGGCCTGGTGCTGCTCCTGCTGCCGCGCTTCACCCCGCGGGCCCCGCTGTGGGCCGAGCGACTGGTGCCGCCGCGCTACCGCCGGGTCGTCCGCGCGGTGGCCGGCACGGGCGCGCCGGCGGCGGAGGACGCGG
The DNA here is from genome assembly GCF_019774615.1 of Streptomyces sp. BHT-5-2. Lineage (NCBI taxonomy): Bacteria > Bacillati > Actinomycetota > Actinomycetes > Kitasatosporales > Streptomycetaceae > Streptomyces > Streptomyces sp. BHT-5-2. Next base: position 2,869,201 of record NZ_CP081496.1, read on the forward strand.
GCGGCGCGGCCGACGGGGCGGCGGGCGAGGAGCGCCGGCCGGCCGTTCCGGCCGGGATCCACGGCGCCACGGCGATCGGCGACCGGTCACGCTTCGTGGACCGCCGGAAGGCGGGGAGTCATCGCTGAGGGGGGCCGAGGTCGCTCGAAAGTGCGCCGGGAATCGGGACGGTTGACCCCATATCAGACAAGTGACGGCCTGTCAGTGCACCTATGGGCGCTGTCACTCTCACGTGTGACAGGATCCACACGAACCAGGTAAAGACCTCATCAAATAGTTTGTGATACCGTTCACGAAACCCGGCGACAGAGCCGAAGGACCGTAGTGCGACGGCCCTTCGGCCTCAGGTTCTCCCTCAGGCCGGGTCTACGCTCGTCCCTGACGACACACCCCCACCCAATGCCGGAGCGCCACCATGCAGTCGAATGACGCCCGACTCCTTCTTCAAGCCGCCGTGCCCACCCTTGCCGTCGGCGCCGTCGCCGTCGCCGTGAGCGGTCTGGTCGCCGGTGCCACAGGAGCGATCGGCGGCGTCGTCGGCACCGTGCTGGTGGTGCTGGTGATGGGGGCCGGACTCTTCGTCCTGCAGCAGACCGCCAAGAAGCTTCCGCAGCTGTTCCAGATGATGGGCCTGCTGCTGTACACGGTGCAGATCCTGTTCGTGGCGGTGTTCCTCATCGCCTTCAAGGGCACAACTCTCTTCGACACCAAGGCATTTGCGTTCACCCTGCTCGCAGCCACCCTCGTGTGGATCGCCGCCCAGGCGCGCGGCCACATGAAGGCGAAGATCCTGTACGTGGATCCCGACTCCGCGAAGGCCGAGACGGCCGAGACGGCGGGGTCGCCGACGTGACACGTAGGGCCGAGATAAACGGCCTCATGCGGGCCTGCTATCGTCCGGTGCCAACTGCGGCGCTGCTGGCGCAGGCGGCTGAGCTCCCGGAGTCCACGAAGCGGACCGGGAAGTTCTCGCGGCCAATGCCTGTGATCCGGTCCGGCCCTGCGCCGACCAGCCGCCCCCCAATCCGTAAGACCAGTCCAGTGCCGCTCCGTGGCTCAACGCCGCGCCGACACAACGAGGTTGCCGTACCTATGCGCCACGCTGAAGGAGCTCGCGGTGAGTGCTGAAACGATGCTCGCCTTCGAGACCGACTGCCACATCTTTTCCGGGTGCGGTTTTGATGCTCCCGGGCTCCATAACTTTGTCTTCGAGCCGCTCTTCACCATCGGCGGATTCGAGTTCAACAAGCCGATGCTGCTGGCACTGCTCAGCACGGTCGTCGTGGTGTGGTTCTTCTGGGCTGCATTCGGCCGGGCGAAGGTGGTGCCCGGAAAGCTCCAGATGATCGGCGAGGCGGGCTACGACTTCGTCCGACGCGGACTCGTCTACGACGCGCTGGGGAAGAAGGAGGGCGACAAGTACGTCCCCTTCATGGTCTCGCTGTTCTTCTTCGTGTGGATCATGAACCTGTGGTCGATCATTCCGGTCGCCTCCTTCCCGGTGACCTCGATCATCGCGTTCCCCGCCGGACTGGCCGCGGTCGTCTACATCCTGTGGGTCTTCCTCACCTTCAAGAAGCACGGCTTCGTCGGCGCCTTCAAGAACTTCACCGGCTATGACAAGTCGCTCGGCTGGGTCCTGCCGCTGCTGATGGTCATCGAGCTGCTCTCGAACCTGATCATCCGGCCGTTCACCCACGCGGTACGACTCTTCGCGAACATGTTTGCGGGCCACCTGCTGATCGTGATGTTCACCGTCGCGAGCTGGTACCTGATGAACGGCATCGGCTTCGCCTACGCCGGCGCCTCGTTCGTCATGACCCTCCTGATGACGGCCTTCGAGCTGTTCATCCAGGCCATCCAGGCGTACATCTTCGTCCTTCTGGCCTGCAACTACGTCCAGGGCGCGCTCGCCGAGCACCACTGAGCACCCCGCCTCCCCATACCAACAGCTGTCCGGTGGCCAACCCCCACCGGTACGTGAAACGAGAAGGAAGTAACGGCATGTCCGCTGCTCTCGAGATGGTCAACCACCTCGCCGCCGCCGGCGACTCCGCCAAGACCACGGTGGTCGGCAACGTCGCGTCGATCGGTTACGGCCTCGCCGCCATCGGCCCCGGCGTCGGCGTCGGCATCATCTTCGGTAACGGCACCCAGGCCCTGGCCCGCCAGCCCGAGGCCGCCGGCCTGATCCGCACCAACCAGATGATGGGTTTCGCCTTCTGTGAGGCGCTCGCCCTGATCGGCATCGTCATGGGCTTCGTCTACAAGTAAACCGAAGCCGCATCGACTATCCATTCAGACGGAAGGCACTGATGTGAACGCCCTGAACTTGGCGGTGGAGGTTCCCGAGAACCCCCTCGTCCCGCCGATTCCAGAGCTTGTCATCGGCCTGATCGCTTTCTTCATCGTCTTCGGCTTCCTCGCCAAGAAGCTCCTCCCGAACATCAACAAGGTTCTGGACGAGCGCCGGGCGCAGATCGAAGGCCGTATCGAGGATGCCGAGGCGACCCAGGCCGAGGCGCAGCAGGTTCTCGCGGACTACCGGGCCCAGCTCGCCGACGCCCGCCACGAGGCCGCGCGTCTGCGCCAGGAGGCGCAGGAGCAGGGCGCGACGCTCATCGCCGAGATGCGCGCCGAGGGCCAGCGGCAGCGTGAGGAGATCATCGCCGCCGGCCACGCCCAGATCGAGGCGGACCGCAAGGCGGCCGCCCAGTCGCTGCGCCAGGACGTGGGCAAGCTCGCCACCGAACTGGCCGGCAAGCTCGTCGGCGAGTCCCTCGAGGACCACGCCCGGCAGAGCCGGACCATCGACCGCTTCCTCGACGACCTCGAGGCCAAGGCGGCGTCGGACGTGACGAAGGCTGAGGCCGGCCGATGAATGGAGCGAGCCGCGAGGCACTCGCCTCCGCACGCGAGCAGTTCAACGCGCTGACGGACAACACCTCCGTCGACGCCGCGAACCTCGCCGAGGAGCTGGCTGCCGTCACCGCTCTGCTCGACCGCGAGGTGTCGTTGCGTCGGGTCCTCACCGACCCGGCGCAGCCCGCCGAGGCGCGGGCCGAGCTGGCCCGGCGGCTGCTCGGCGGCCAGGTCGGCGAGGCCGCGCTCGACCTGGTGACCGGAATGGTCCGCGCCCGCTGGTCGCGCTCCCGCGACCTGCCGGACGCGATCGAGGAGCTGGCCTACAGCGCCGACCTCGTCGCGGCCCAGCGGGACGGACGGCTGGACGACGTCGAGGACGAGCTGTTCCGGTTCGGCCGGATCATCGCGTCCAGCGCCGAGCTCCGCCGCGCCCTCACCGACCGGAGCGCGACGGTCTCCGCCAAGACGGAGCTGCTGCACACGCTGCTGGGCGGCCGGGCCAACCCGGTCACCGAGCGGCTGGTGATCCGTCTTGTCGCACAGCCGCGGGGCCGTAGCCTGGAGGCAGGGCTCGACGCCCTCTCCAAGCTGGCGGCGGCCCGCCGGGACCGGATGGTCGCGGTGGTCACCTCCGCGGTGCCGCTCAGCGACGGACAGCGGCAGCGCCTCGGCGCGGCACTGGCCGCACTGTACGGACGGCAGATCCACCTGAACCTCGACGTGGACCCCGAGGTCCTCGGCGGCGTCCAGGTCCGGATCGGCGACGAGGTCATCAACGGGACCATCGCGGACCGCCTCGACGAGGCAGCCCGTCGGATGGCCGGCTGACCCAGCCACCAACTCAAGAGCTGCACACCCGGCGGCCGGACACCGGACCCGCCGGACCGACAGGTCCGGCCGTGGTCCGGACGACGCCCCGGAGAACAGCACAAGCACGACGGCGGCCCGAGTTGGGCCGTAAGCGGAAAGCCCGTGGGGGACGAGCCCCCGGACACCGCACGTAACTTCGGGCCCAACAAGGAGAGCAGGGAACCCAGATGGCGGAGCTCACGATCCGGCCGGAGGAGATCCGGGACGCACTGGAGAACTTCGTCCAGGCGTACAAGCCGGACGCGGCCTCGCGCGAAGAGGTCGGCACGGTCAGCGATGCCGGTGACGGTATCGCGCACGTCGAGGGCCTGCCCTCGACGATGGCGAACGAACTGCTGAAGTTCGAGGACGGCACCCTCGGCCTCGCGCTCAACCTCGAAGAGCGCGAGATCGGTGCGGTCATCCTCGGCGAGTTCAGCGGCATCGAGCAGGGCCAGCCGGTGCAGCGCACCGGCGAGGTGCTCTCGGTCGCCGTGGGCGAGGGCTACCTCGGCCGCGTCGTCGACCCGCTGGGCAACCCGATCGACGGCCTCGGCGAGATCGAGACCGAAGGCCGCCGCGCCCTCGAACTGCAGGCCCCCGGCGTCATGGTCCGCAAGTCGGTCCACGAGCCCATGGAGACCGGCTACAAGGCCGTCGACTCCATGGTGCCGATCGGCCGCGGCCAGCGTCAGCTGATCATCGGCGACCGCCAGACCGGCAAGACCGCCCTGGCCGTCGACACGATCATCAACCAGCGCGACAACTGGCGCTCCGGCGACCCGAAGAAGCAGGTCCGCTGCATCTACGTCGCCGTCGGCCAGAAGGGCTCCACCATCGCGTCCGTGCGCGGCGCGCTGGAGGAGGCCGGTGCCCTGGAGTACACCACCATCGTCGCCGCCCCGGCGTCCGACCCGGCGGGCTTCAAGTACCTCGCGCCCTACACCGGCTCGGCCATCGGCCAGCACTGGATGTACCAGGGCAAGCACGTCCTGATCATCTTCGACGACCTCTCGAAGCAGGCCGACGCCTACCGCGCCGTCTCCCTGCTGCTGCGCCGCCCGCCGGGCCGTGAGGCGTACCCGGGCGACGTCTTCTACCTGCACTCGCGTCTGCTGGAGCGCTGCGCCAAGCTCTCCGACGACATGGGCGCCGGCTCGATGACCGGTCTGCCGATCGTCGAGACCAAGGCCAACGACGTCTCGGCGTTCATCCCGACCAACGTCATCTCCATCACCGACGGCCAGTGCTTCCTGGAGTCGGACCTGTTCAACGCCAACCAGCGTCCGGCACTGAACGTCGGTATCTCGGTCTCCCGCGTCGGTGGTTCGGCCCAGCACAAGGCCATGCGCCAGGTCTCCGGCCGGCTCCGCGTGGACCTCGCCCAGTACCGCGAGCTGGAGGCGTTCGCCGCCTTCGGTTCCGACCTGGACGCGGCCTCGAAGGCCCAGCTGGGCCGCGGTCAGCGCATGACCGAGCTGCTCAAGCAGGACCAGTACGCGCCGATGGCCACCGAGGACCAGGTCATCTCCATCTGGGCCGGCACCAACGGCAAGATGGACGACGTGCCGGTCGCGGACATCCGCCGCTTCGAGCGCGAGCTCCTCGACCACCTCCGCCGGGAGAAGAAGGACCTGCTGACCAGCATCCGCGAGGGCGCCAAGATGTCCGACGACACCATCGGTGCCATCGCCGACGCGGTCGACGCCTTCAAGCGGCAGTTCGAGACCTCGGACGGCAAGCTGCTCGGCGAGGACACCCCGGCCTCCGGCAAGTGACGACGGAAGGGACCTGATCCATGGGAGCCTCGCTCCGGATCTACAAGCGTCGCATCCGCTCCGTCTCCGCGACCAAGAAGATCACCAGGGCGATGGAGATGATCGCCGCCTCGCGCGTCGTCAAGGCGCAGCGCCAGGTGGCGGCATCGACGCCGTACGCCAGTGAACTGACCCGCGCGGTGACCGCGGTTGCCACGGGTTCGAACACCCAGCACCCGCTGACCACCGAGACCGAGAAGGCGTCCCGGGCCGCGCTGCTGCTCATCACGAGCGACCGCGGTCTGGCCGGTGCCTACTCCTCCAACGTCATCAAGGCCGCGGAGGCGCTCACCGAGCGCCTCAAGGCCGAGGGCAAGGAGGTCGACACCTACATCGTCGGCCGCAAGGGTGTGTCGTACTACGGCTTCCGCGAGCGGAAGGTCGTGGAGTCGTGGACCGGCTTCACCGACAGCCCGAACTACGGCGACGCCAAGAAGGTCGCCGCCCCGCTGATCGAGGCGGTCCAGAAGGACACCGCCGAGGGCGGGGTGGACGAACTCCACATCGTCTACACCGAGTTCGTCTCGATGATGACGCAGAACGCTTTGGACGACCGTCTGCTGCCGCTGTCCCTGGACAAGGCCGCCGCGGAAGAGTCCGAAGAGAAGTCCAAGGGCGAGATCCTCCCGCTCTACGACTTCGAGCCGTCGGCCGAGGACGTCCTGGACGCCCTGCTGCCGCGGTACGTGGAGTCGCGGATCTACAACGCGCTGCTGCAGGCCGCCGCCTCCAAGCACGCCGCCACCCGGCGTGCGATGAAGTCGGCGACCGACAACGCGGAAGACCTCATCAAGTCGCTCTCGCGGCTTGCCAATGCGGCCCGCCAGGCCGAAATCACCCAGGAAATCAGCGAGATCGTCGGCGGCAGTGCCGCACTGGCCGACGCGACCGCGGGGAGTGACTGACAACTATGACCACCACTGTTGAGACGGCCGCTGCCACGGGCCGCGTCGCCCGGGTCATCGGCCCGGTCGTCGACGTGGAGTTCCCCGTCGACGCGATGCCCGACATCTACAACGCGCTGACCGTCGAGGTCGCCGACCCCGCCGAGGCCGGTGCCACCAAGACCCTCACGCTCGAGGTCGCGCAGCACCTCGGCGAGGGCCTCGTCCGGGCGATCTCCATGCAGCCCACCGACGGCCTGGTCCGCCAGGCCACGGTGACCAACACCGGCAACGGCATCACCGTTCCGGTCGGTGACATCACCAAGGGCAAGGTGTTCAACACCCTCGGCGAGATCCTCAACAAGCCGGAGGCGGCTTCCGAGGTCACCGAGCGCTGGGCGATCCACCGCAAGGCCCCGTCCTTCGACCAGCTCGAGTCGAAGACCGAGATGTTCGAGACCGGCATCAAGGTCATCGACCTGCTGACCCCGTACGTCAAGGGCGGCAAGATCGGTCTGTTCGGTGGCGCCGGTGTCGGCAAGACCGTTCTGATCCAGGAAATGATCTACCGCGTGGCCAACAACCACGACGGTGTGTCGGTGTTCGCCGGTGTCGGCGAGCGCACCCGTGAGGGCAACGACCTCATCGAGGAGATGACCGACTCCGGCGTCATCGACAAGACCGCGCTGGTCTTCGGTCAGATGGACGAGCCCCCGGGCACCCGTCTGCGCGTCGCGCTGGCCGGCCTCACCATGGCCGAGTACTTCCGCGACGTCCAGAAGCAGGACGTGCTGTTCTTCATCGACAACATCTTCCGCTTCACCCAGGCCGGTTCCGAGGTCTCGACCCTGCTCGGCCGGATGCCCTCCGCGGTGGGCTACCAGCCGAACCTGGCCGACGAGATGGGTCTCCTCCAGGAGCGCATCACCTCGACCCGCGGTCACTCGATCACCTCGATGCAGGCGATCTACGTCCCCGCGGACGACCTGACCGACCCGGCGCCGGCGACCACCTTCGCCCACCTGGACGCGACCACCGTTCTCTCGCGTCCGATCTCGGAGAAGGGCATCTACCCGGCGGTCGACCCGCTGGACTCGACGTCCCGGATCCTGGACCCGCGCTACATCTCGCAGGACCACTACAACTGCGCCTCGCGCGTGAAGTCGATCCTGCAGAAGTACAAGGACCTCCAGGACATCATCTCCATCCTGGGTATGGACGAGCTCAGCGAGGAGGACCGGCTCACGGTCTACCGCGCCCGCCGGATCGAGCGCTTCCTCTCCCAGAACACCCACGTGGCGAAGCAGTTCACCGGTGTCGACGGTTCGGACGTGCCGCTGGACGAGTCGATCGCGGCCTTCAACGCGATCGCCGACGGCGAGTTCGACCACTTCCCGGAGCAGGCGTTCTTCATGTGCGGTGGTCTCGAGGACCTCAAGAAGAACGCCAAGGAGCTTGGCGTCTCCTGACCCGTGCTCCCGGACCGGGGGCGGCCCTGGCCGTCCCCGGCCCGTACGACCACTAGTATTTGACCCAACATCTGCCACACCAGGCAGGTGGAGACCCGAGGAGCCATCGTGGCTGAGCTGCACGTCGAGTTGGTCGCCGCGGACCGGCAGGTCTGGTCCGGCGAGGCCAGCCTGGTCGTCGCGCGCACCTCGTCGGGCGACATCGGCGTCATGCCCGGACACCAGCCGCTGCTCGGCGTGCTGCAGTCGGGCCCGGTGACGATTCGTACGACCGGGGAGAGCGGGGACGGCACCGTCGTCGCCGCGGTGCACGGCGGCTTCATCTCGTTCGCCGACAACAAGCTGTCTCTGCTCGCGGAGATCGCCGAGCTGTCGGACGAGATCGATGTCCAGCGTGCGGAGCGGGCACTGGAGCGGGCGAAGTCGGATGCTGACGCAGCCGCCGAGCGCCGCGCCGACGTCCGGCTGCGCGCGGTGGCGGGCGCTCACTGAGCTCCGTCACCGACGAGATCGATCCTCAGCCGCGGGCTGCCCGGACTTCCGGAGCGGTCCGCGGCTGAGGCAATGCAGGTGCGTTTCCCTGCCCCGGACCCCGTCCGGGGCCACCCCCACCGAGGCGAGGAGGTCGGTCGAGATGGTCCTCGCTCTGCTTGTGAGCGGCGCGGTCGTGCTGCTGGTCCTGCTGGGGCTGTTCGTCTTCGGACTGAGACGACGGCTCATCCAGCGACCCGGCGGCACCTTCGACTGCAGCCTGCGCTGGAACGTGCCGGAGGACGAGCCCAGCGGCAAGGGCTGGATCTACGGCGTGGCGCGGTACAACGGCGACCGGATCGAGTGGTTCCGGGTGTTCTCGTACGCGCCCCGGCCCCGTCGCCTGCTGGAGCGCTCCGCCATCGAGGTGCTGGCGCGCCGCACCCCGCAGGGCGAGGAGGAGCTCGCGCTGCTCTCCGACTCCATCGTGCTGGCCTGCGCCCATGGCGGCATCCGCGTCGAACTGGCGATGAGCGAGGACGCCCTCACCGGCTTCCTCGCCTGGCTGGAGGCGGCCCCACCCGGACAGCGGGTGAACGTGGCGTGAGGGACTGAGAAGGGGCGAGCAGGGTCGGTCGGGGCGTGCGGCGACCCGGAATATTTCTCCGCCGCTCGGCCGTTGTGGCCCCGCAGGGGGGCGTCGCGACCCCTACGGGATCCGTTCGGGTGGCCCCTACGGCACCCCCGCCCCCCCCGAGCCAGCCCCCACGACGCCAGTCTCTTCTCACCGCGCACAGCCCCCTTCACGGCGCCTCCACCCCCAACTCCTGGGCCAGTACGGCCGCTTGGAGGCGGCTGCGGAGCGCCAGCTTGTTCAGCAGCCGGCTGACGTGGGTCTTCACGGTGGCCTCGGCCATCGCCAGGCGCAGCGCGATATCGGCGTTCGACAGGCCCTCGCCCAGGCATCCCAGCACCTCCCGCTCGCGCGGTGTCAGCGTGTCCAGGACCGCCGGGTCCGGGGCCGTCCGGTCCCGTGACCGCCGGGCCGCCGGCCGCGCCCGGGCGAACTCGGCGAGCAGCCGCCGGGTCACCGCCGGCGCGATCAGCCCCTCGCCGGCCGCCACCGTGCGCACCGCGCCGAGCAGCGTCGGCGCGTCGCTGTCCTTGAGCAGAAAGCCCGCGGCGCCCGCGCGCAGCGCGCCGAAGACGTACTCGTCCAGGTCGAAGGTGGTCAGCACCAGGACGTCGGCCAGCCCCTCCTCGGTGATCCGGCGGGTGGCCGAGACCCCGTCCAGCCGCGGCATCTGGATGTCCATGAGGACGAGGTCGGGGCGCAGCGCCTCGGCCAGGCGGACCGCCTCCTCGCCGTCCAGGGCCTCCCCGGCGACCTCGATGTCGGGCGCGGACCCCAGGATGAGGACCAGCCCGGCCCGTACGGCGGACTGGTCCTCGGCGACCAGGACCCGGACGGGCCGCTCGGCGGCACCGGTCATCGTTGCTCTCCCTCCCCGGCGGCGGGCAGTGCTGCCCGGACCAGCCAGACGCTTCCGTCCGGCCCGCCTTCCGGGCCGGCGTCGAACTCCCCGCCCAGCAGGGCGATCCGCTCCCGCATACCGACCAGGCCGGCCCCGGAACCGGGTGCGCGCGGCCCCGGCCGGTCGGCGTACGGGCTGCGGACGGTGACGGCGAGTGCCCCGCCGGGACCGTCGGCGATCCGCACCCGGACCTCGCCGGGCGCGGCGTGCTTGAGCGCGTTGGTCAGCGACTCCTGGACGATGCGGTACGCCGCCAACTCGACCGGTGCGGGCGGCCGTTCAGCGCCCGCACCAGCCGCCCGGCGGTCGTCGTCGAGGACGAACTCCAGGCCGCTGGCGGCGCCGTTGGCACGGGCCTGGGCGATCAGGGCTTCCAGCCCGTCGAGGGTGGGGGTGGCCGCCGGCTCCTCCCCGGCGTTCGCGTCCCGCAACAGGCCGATGAGCCTCCGCATTTCGGCCAGGCCCTGGACGCTGTTCTCGCGGATCACGCCGAGCGCGGCACGGGTCGCGGCGGGCTCGTCGAGGGTCTGCGCGGCGGTGGCGTGGATGGCGATCGCGGACAGGTGGTTGGCGACCAGGTCGTGCAGTTCCCGAGCCATCCGGGCGCGTTCGCCGGCCACCGCCTGGGTGCGGTCCATCTCGGCCAGCAGCGCGGTCTGTTCGGCCCGCAGCCGGGCGGTCTGCGCGGCGTCCCGGTGGTTGCGGATGATCAGGCCGGTCCACGCCGGGGCCACCGTGACCAGCGCGATGCCGATGCCGATCAGCAGCACCTGCGGGTTGTGCCAGAACGCCGCCGTCACGGCCGTGGCCAGCACCGACACCAGTTCCGAGGCGAGTGGGATCCGGCGGGCCGCGGCCGGTGGGCCGTAGAGCACCGCGGCGTAGACGACGTCGGTGAACATCAGGACGGTGGCGATCAGGGTGCCGGTGCAGAAGTCCAGTGCCAGCGCCGGTACGGCGAGGGCCAGCGCGGCCAACGGAGCGGTCCGGCGGAGGAGTTCGGCCCCGGCCATGACGGTCAGTGCGAGCAGGTTCAGCGACGCGGGCAGGCCGAGCAGCGGCGGCCCGCCGTGCAGGTGCAGCGCCCGCAACAGCACCCCGCTGGCCAGGCCGCCGCCGGCGATGAGCACGTCGTGGCGGCGCGGGCGTCCGGGGGCGGCGAGGGCTCTGGCGGTCACCCCTCCATCCAACACGGCGCCGGCGCGCTCCGCCGCCACCCCGCGGACCAGGCCGACTACATCGAAAGATGCAGCACCGGATCGTCGTCGCCGGTGACGTTCCGGGCGCCGGTGGCTGGGACGCTGGACGAGGTCGCTCCGCTCGGCGGGAGCCCCGGAAACGCCCGGGGCGCGGGGCGGCCGGAGAGGAGAGTCACCGTGGTCGTCACACTGATCATCGCCTGCGAGGTCGGCTTCTGGGTGCTGCTCGTCGCGGGTCTGGCGCTGCGCTATCTGGCGCGGATGCCGAGGACCGGGGCGGTGGTGCTGCTGCTGGAACCGCTGCTGGAACTGGCGCTGCTGGTCGTCACCGCGATCGACCTGAAGAACGGCGCCACCGCGGACTGGAAGCACGGCCTGGCCGCCCTCTACATCGGCTACACCGTCGCCTACGGCCACTACACGATCACATGGGTGGACGTGCACGTCGCGCACCGCTTCGCCGGCGGCCCGCCCCCGGTCAAACGCTACGGCCGGGACGCCCTCACGCACGAGGCGAAGCTGTGGCTGCGCACGGTGCTGATGGCCGCGGTGGCGGCGGCACTGCTGCAGGGCGCGATCTGGTACGTCGGCGGTGACGGCGACGTCTCGTCGCTGCGCAGCTGGCAGGGGACCGGCCTGCGCATCGTGGCGATCCACGCCGTGATCGTGCTGACGTATCTCATCTGGCCGAAGAAGGCCCCCAAGGACCGGACCGCGCCGGAGGAGTCGCCGGCCCGGCCCCGGGAGAAGAGCGTCCGCTGAGGCGGGGGCGGCGGGGCTTCAGCGCTCGCCGCCCGGTACCCACAGCACGTCCCCGGTCTCCTTGTTGGCCGTCCGGGCCAGGATGAACAGGAGGTCCGAGAGGCGGTTGAGGTAGGTGGCGGTGAGTGCGTTCATGGTCTCGCCGTGCTCCTCCAGGGCCGCCCAGGTGGAGCGTTCGGCCCGGCGGACGACGGTGCACGCCTGGTGGAGCAGGGCGGCGCCGGGGGTGCCGCCGGGGAGGATGAAGCTGCGCAGCTTCTCCAGCCCTTCGAGGAAGCGGTCGCAGTCCGCTTCCAGCTTGTCGACGTAGGACTGCTCGACGCGCAGCGGCGGGAACTTGGGGTTCTCCACGACGGGCGTCGCGAGGTCGGCGCCGACGTCGAAGAGGTCGTTCTGCACCCGCAGCAGCACCGCGGTGATCTCCTCCGGCAGCGCACCGAGGGCCAGCGCCACGCCGATCGCCGCGTTGGCCTCGTTGGCGTCCGCGTACGCCGCGATGCGGGCGTCGGTCTTGGCGGTCCGGCTCATGTCGCCGAGCGCGGTGGTGCCCTTGTCTCCGGTACGGGTGTAGATGCGGGTCAGATTCACCATACGAGCGAGACTACGCCGCGGCCCGGCGGAAGACCCGGCCGCGGGCCCTTCGCGGAGGGCAGCACCGCGGGCTCCGCCCAGGCGTTCGTCGTGTGGGACGGGACGGGACGGGACGGGACGGTGCCGGCGCCCGGCGGAAAGCCCCTCAACTACGTGCCGGGGGCGGCGGGCTGACGGCCTTCCGGGTGCCCGCCGCAACCCGCGGCTGTGATGTCCGTCATGGAAGAGAGGCGCTGCGGCCCGAAGGGCCTCGTTGGGGGGTGGCGGTCGGGTGACGGGTGGGAGTGACGCGCATCTCTTCCCCGCCAATCGATCGCCGGTGACCGCTAACGTCACTGGGGACCGTCAAATGCACAGGGTGTGAGGGGACAAGCAGTGGCAAAGAAGCTTGCCGTCATCGGCGCCGGACTGATGGGTTCCGGGATCGCGCAGGTCTCGGCCCAGGCCGGCTGGGACGTCGTCCTCCGTGATGTGACGGACGAGGCGCTGGCCCGCGGCAAGGGCGGCATCGCGGCCTCCTACGAGAAGTTCGTGGCCAAGGGCAAGCTGGAGGCGGCCGCCGCCGAGGACGCGCTGGGCCGCATCACCACCACCACCGACCTGGACGCGGTCGCCGACGCGGACGTCGTCGTGGAGGCGGTCTTCGAGAAGGTCGAGGTCAAGCGGGAGATCTTCCAGGCGCTGGACAAGCTCGCCAAGGAAGACGCGGTGCTGGCCTCCAACACCTCCGCGATCCCGATCACCAAGATCGCCGCGGCCACCTCCCGGCCCGAGCGGGTGGTCGGCACCCACTTCTTCTCGCCGGTGCCGATGATGCAGCTCTGCGAGCTGGTCCGCGGCCACAAGACCAGCGACGAAACCCTCGCCGCCGCCCGGGAGTTCGCCGAGTCGGTCGGCAAGACCTGCATCGTGGTCAACCGCGACGTGGCCGGCTTCGTCACCACCCGGCTGATCTCGGCGCTGGTCGTCGAGGCCGCCAAGCTCTACGAGTCGGGCGTGGCCAGCGCCGAGGACATCGACATCGCCTGCCGGCTGGGCTTCGGCCACGCGATGGGGCCGCTGGCCACCGCCGACCTGACAGGCGTCGACATCCTGCTGCACGCCACCGAGAACATCTACACCGAGTCCCAGGACGAGAAGTTCGCCCCGCCGGAGATCATGCGCCGCATGGTGGACGCCGGCGACATCGGCCGCAAGAGCGGCCAGGGCTTCTACACCCACTGATACCGCGTCAGGGCTGTACCCCGACGGGTCACCCGCCGGGGTGATTTCGGTATCGGTTCGCTTACAGACGGCAACTTCGCCGTATGAGAGGCAGTCAGATCGGTAGACGACAATGCACCACAACCCATGACATCGGGGAGCGCATATGCACATCAGGGGCGACCACGCCGAGCTGGTCGTCGGGGGCCGACTCGACGTCCGCAGCGCGGCGGACGCCCGCACGGCCCTGCACGCCGCCGTGGACTCCGGCCGGGGTGATCTGGTGCTGGACCTGACCGAGCTGGATTCGTGGGACGCCACCGGCCTCGGCGTGATCATGGGCGTGCACCGCCGGGCCGGCCGCAACAACCGCCGGCTGGTGCTGCGCGGGGTGCCGCCGCAGATGCAGCGGCTGCTGGTCGCCACCCGGCTGCACCGCATCCTCGCCATCGAGGGCGGGATCGAGGCGGAGTCGCTGCCCCGGGTGTGACCGGGCGCGACCGGCCGTGACCGGGTGCGCCGGGTGCGCCCGGGTGTGCTCGGCTGCGAGGAGTGGGGTGGCGGGGCGGGGGTGGCGCCCCGCCCCGTCCTGTGGTCCGGCCCCGCCGCGGCCGGACCGGGGAACCGGTCGGGGAATCGGTCGGGGAACGGATCGGAGGGGCCGGGCGAAATACGGCAAGGCGCGCATTCCAGTCGATCTGTGTTGTTCCCCTCAAGGTGCCACCCCGGTCGTGCCCCGGGCCCGGGATCGGTCTATGGTTCGGTTGTCCGCCGTGTGTCATCATCCGCGGCGGCGCACCGGACCAGACGCGACGGCTGAGGAGATCCGCCGGAGCCGGGGCAGTGCGGACGGCCGGAAGCACCGACGGCACGCACATTCTGGAGAGCTTGCAGCATGGACCCGAACACCCACCCGGGCCCCGAGGAGCACGGCGAGCAGGCCGGCACGGCCGGTCCGCCGGCTCCCGAGTCGGCCGGCCGTCCCGCCGGATCCGGCGGCCTCGCCCGCGTCGTCCGGCTCGTCTCGGGCAACTACCTCGTCACCGTCAACCCCGTCGACGGCTGCGAGATACAGCCCTGCCCGCCCGGTGAGCGCCCCGCTCCGCCCGAGAAGCTCGACGCCGAGGAGCGCGCGGCCGCGGCCCGCGCCGCCCAGCCGCCGGTGCCCTCCGGACCGGTCTCGTTCGCCGGCCACGAGATCCCCCTCGAAGAGCGCGACGAGGACATCGCCCGGCTGGAGCGGCTGCTCACCCGCGGCCGCTCGGTACGCGTCACCGGCCCCGCCGGCTCCGGCCGGACCCGGCTGCTGGACGCCGTCGCGGACCGCGTCGGCGAGCTCGCCCCGGACGGCGTGGTGCGGCTCTCCGGCTACCACCGCACCGTCACCGACGTCCTGTACGCCCTCTTCGCCGCGGTCCACCGGGCCCCGCAGCACCGCCCGGAGCGGCCCGAGCTGCTGCGTCTGCTCGGCGGCGTCGGCGCGATCGTCGTCCTGGACGACCTGGAGTTCGGCGGTGCCGCGCTCGACGAGCTGCTGGACGCCACCCCCGAGTGCGCCTTCCTCCTCGCCGCCACCCCCGACGTCCCCGCGCCCAGCGCCGGCGCGCACGTCGAGGAGGTCTTCGTCGGCGGGATCGGCAAGGACGCCGGCCGGCGGCTGCTGGAGCGCGCCCTGGACCGGCCGCTCACCAAGGACGAGGCGGCCTGGGCCGCCGACCTGTGGTTCGAGTCCGAGGGGCTGCCGCTGCGGTTCGTCCAGGGCGCCGCTCTGCTGCGCCAGCGCGACAAGGCCCGGACCGCACCGGGCGCCCTCGACGACGGCTACGGCCTCTTCCCCGAGGACGGCACGGCCGACCCGGAGCAGCGCCCCGAGGTCCCGCTGCCGGCCGTCGGCGAGGCCGCCGCGCCCGCCCCGCTGCTCGCCGAACGGCTCGGCGTCGCCGCCCAGGAGACCCTCCGCTTCGCGGTCGCCCTCAACGGCGAACTGCCGCACCAGGCGCATCTGCCGGCCCTCACCCAGGACACCCACGCCGACGCCGCCCTGGGCGAGCTGCTCGGCTGCGGTCTGATCAGCCCGGCCGGCGGGCACTACCGCCTCGCCGCCACCGTCCAGGAACAGCTCACCGCCGCCGGTTACGCCGAGGACGCCGCCGCCCGGGCGCACACGGCGGCCCAGCACTACGCCTGGTGGGCCGGTCACCCCTCGGTCACCCCCGAGCGGGCCGCCGCCGAGTCCGACGCGGTGCTGGCCGCCATGGGCGTGCTGACCGGCAGCCGGGAGAGCGGCCACCCGGCCGCCGCGGTGCTGCTGGCCCGCACCGCCGCGCCCGCGTTCGCCGCGGCGCTGCACTGGAGCGCCTGGGAGCGCAGCCTGCGGCACGGCCAGGAGGCCGCCCGGCTGGCCGGCGAGGTCGCCGAGGAGGCGTACTTCCACCACGACCTGGGCGTGCTCGCGCTGTGCAGCGGCAACGTCGACCGGGCGCGCGCCGAGCTGGAGGCGTCCATCGGGCTGCGCGGGGTGCTCTCCGACCGCGACGGTGCGATCGCCGGGCGGCGGGCCCTCGCCCTGGTCATCGACCGGTCCCGGGCCGCCGCCGCGAACGCGCCGACGACGCTGCTGGCGGCCGTCGCTCCCGCGTCCGGTGACGCCGGGGCCGCCGCGGACGGCGCGGACGCGTCGGAGCCCCGCGACCCGGCTGCCGGACCGGCCGGCGAGGCGTCGCCCGACGCCGTCTCGACCGCCAAGCTCCACGCCGTCGCCCGCCCGGAGGGGACGGCCGGCACGGTCAGCGCCCGGACCGCCGCCGACCTGACCAGCCCGTTCGACCAGGCCGGATCGGCCGCGCCGCAGGAGACCACCGCGGCGCTCCCGTTCGCCAAGGCGGGCCAGACGGGCAACGCGGGCAAGGCGGCGGGGCAGGCGGGGAAGGCCGCGCACGGCGCCCACGCCGCGAAGTCCGGCCCGGCCGGCGCCGGCGGGGGACTCGCGCGCGGCATCCGCCGCACCGGCCGCCGCAACCTCGTCGCGGTCGCCGCCGGAGTGGTGCTGGCCGGTGTGCTCGGCACCGTCGTCACCCTCGGCATGACCTCCGACAACTCCGGCCCGCACGACGACAAGGTCACCACCGACCAGTCCCCGGCGGCCGGCGGCGACGGCCAGGAGCCGGCCCAGGAGCCCGGCACCGGCGCCGGCCTGCCACCCACCGGCTCCGGCACCACCCGGCCCGGTACCCCCGGCACCCCCGGCCACCGGGGCGGCACCTCGCCGTCCGCCCCCGGCACCACCGGCGCCCCCAGCGGCCCCGGCACCCCGACCGGTGGCCCGACCTCGACCACCGGCAACCCCACCGGCGGCCCCACCTCGCCCACCGGCAACCCGACCCACCCCACCCACAAGCCCACCGGCACCCCCACCCACCCCACGCCGACCCAGCACCCCACCGACACCCCGACCGGCCCCACCCCGACCGACAAGCCTACGGACACCCCGACCGGCGAGCCGCCGACGACATCCGGCGGCAGCTCGGGCGGCAGCCCGTCCGGCAACAACTCCGCGGTGGCGCCGTCCACCAGCAACGGGAGCGCCGACGACACCGGCGCGCCGGCCACGGGCCAGTCGGCATCCGGCCAGTCGGCATCAGGCCAGGGCACCCCGGCCGGCTGACGCCACCGGAGCCCCGTAGGCCCCACCCGGCACCCGACGCAACGCGCGACGGCCCGGTACGGACCGCCCGCCGAAGAGGCGGACGACTTCCGTACCGGGCCGTCGCGGTGCGGCCGGCGCGACCGGTCAGAACAGCCGCAGCTTGTCGTCCTCGATGCCGCGCAGCGCGTCGTAGTCCAGCACCACACAGCCGATGCCGCGGTCGGTGGCCAGCACGCGGGCCTGCGGCTTGATCTCCTGAGCTGCGAAGACGCCCTTCACCGGGGCCAGGTGCGGGTCGCGGTTGAGGAGTTCGAGATAGCGGGTGAGCTGCTCCACGCCGTCGATCTCGCCGCGCCGCTTGATCTCGACGGCGACGGTCTGGCCGTCGGCGTCCCGGCACAAGATATCCACCGGGCCAATGGCAGTGGGGTATTCACGCCGAATAAGCGAGTAGCCCTCGCCCAGTGTCTCGATCCGGTCGGCGAGCAGCTCCTGGAGGTGGGCCTCCACGCCGTCCTTGATGAGCCCGGGGTCCACACCCAGCTCGTGCGAGGAGTCGTGCATGACCTCCTCCAGGGTGATGATGAGCTTCTCGCCGCCCTTGTTCTCCACCGTCCAGACGCTGCCGTCACCCTCCTTGAGGGAGCAGGGCGGGGACATCCAGTTGAGGGGCTTGTAGGCCCGGTCGTCCGCGTGGATGGACACGGACCCGTCCGCCTTCACGAGGATGAGGCGGGGCGCGGAGGGCAGATGGGCGGTGAGCCGGCCCGCGTAGTCCACGGAGCAACGGGCAATGACGAGACGCATGGTGCGCCACGCTACTCGAATCGGGGCCGCCGACGCGATTCGCCCCCGCACCGGGGTCTCTTTACGGCGGAAACCCCCGCACCCCCGGCGCCCGGGCATGGCCGGTTGTATGTGCAATCTCCTGGTGCGGGCCCCTTGCGCGGCATACCGTTGACGCGGGGGGTCGTGAGGCGAACACGCTGTGTCGCGAATTCCCCTTGTCCCATCCATGAGGCCCCGCCTGTTCCGACGGGGCCGCGAGAGGAGAACCTCATGTCGCTCGACGTCTCACCGGCCCTCCTCGAACAGGCCGAGCGAGGCGAGGTCGACGAAGCCGCGTTTGTCGACTGCGTCCGGACTTCCCTGCCCTACGCGTGGGGGATGATCAGCTCTCTGGTGGACCGGCTGAAGGCGGACGGCGGAGAGTTCGCCGACAACCAGACGCCGCCGCCGGACGAGCAGGCGCGCGGCCAACTGCTCCGCGCACTGGCGAGCAACGCCATCCGCGGCTCGTTGGAGCGTCACTTCGGTGTGCGCCTCGCCTTCCAGAACTGCCACCGGGTCGCGGTCTTCCCGCTCGACCCGGCCGTCGACGACCGGCTGGCCCGCTTCACGTCCATCCGCGGTCAGTTGCTGAACCAGTCGCCCGAACTCCGCGACTGCTGATCGGAGTTGCTGCCGCTGAGCGGGCCGGCCGGAGCACCCTCCGGGGTCGTGCACCGGCGGCAGCACCACCGACCAGCCGGGTCCCGCACCCCGCTCCCGCCCCGGCGGGGTCACCCCAACTGCGGCAGCACCTCGGCGCCCAGCCGCCGGACGTTCTCCTCCGTGGCCGCCAGATCCCCCGAGCCCTCCACCAGCAGCGCGAACCGCCTGATGCCCGTACGCTCCGCCGTCGCCGCCAGCCGGTCCGCGCACAACTCCGGGGTGCCGACCGGGTGCAGCGCGCACAGCAACTCCGTGTACGCCAGCGGATCGCGCATCGACCGATACCGGCCGTCGACCGTCACATGCGCCCCCAGGCCCTGCCGCAGCCAGCCCGGCATCGCCTTCGTCAGCGTCTCCACCGCGGCCGCCCGGTCGTCCGCGACCTGCACCACGCCCGCCGAGACGTGCTCCGCCGCGGCCACCTCGACCGGATCCCGGCCGGCCTCCAGCGCCGCCGCCCGCCACAGCGCGACCATCTCCGCCTTCTCCTCGTCGCCGCAGTGCATCCCCAGCAGCATCGGCAGCCCGCGGACCGCGGCCAGCCGGACCGAGGACGGGGAGGTGCACGCCACCACCACCGGCGGACCGGCCAGCAGCCCGTCCGGGTCGTCCGGGTCGGTCAGCGCCTCGGCCGACCGCGGCACCACCGCCACCTCCCGGAACGCATAGCGCTCGCCGCGCGCCCCCACCCGCGGCTCGCGCAGCCACCGCAGCAGCAGGTCCAGCGACTCCGGGAAACCGCGGTCGTACGCCGCCAGACCGGAGCCGAAGACCTCCAGATCCACCCAGGGACCACCCCGGCCGACCCCGAGCGTGAACCGCCCCTCCGACGTCAGGTGCAGCAGCGCCGCCTGCTCGCCGAGCGCCACCGGATGCTGGGTCGGCAGCACACTGACCGCCGTCCCGACCCCGATCCGGCTCGTCCGCCCCAGCAGCAGCGCGGCCAGCGTCGCCGCCTGCGGGCAGACCCCGTACGGGACGAAGTGGTGTTCGGCGAGCCAGACTTCGTGGAGTCCGGACTGCTCCGCTACCTCCGCGGAACGCACCGCGCGGTGCAGTGCCTCCCCCTGCCCCTGACCGGGGAACTGGGCGGCCAGGATGAAAGCCCCTACGCGCATCGCTCTCTGCCTCCTTGCAGCCGACGCGACCCCCCCTCACCCGGCAACAACGGGCGACACGTGCCCAGGGCACGGCCTGACGCGAAATTTCCAGATCATCGCAGAAACGTGACGGCGGGCGTCTGCCCCTGACCGTGCCGCGTACGCTGGTGACAGCCTGTGACCCCCTCAACCTGCCGAGGTGTGCCGTGTCCCCGCGCCGAAACCGCCAACGCGGTGCGAACCGCCCCGACCACCCAGCCCGCGCGGATCACGCGGGGCTCGGCCGCTACGGACTGGAGACCACCGAGGAGTGGCGCGGCGAGGACTGGGTGGTCCGGCCGGTCGGCGCCGCCGGCGCGGCCAAGCACTACCGCTGCCCCGGCTGCGACCAGGAGATCCCGCCCGGCGTCCCGCACGTCGTCACCTGGCCCCGGCACGGCGACGTCGACGACCGCCGGCACTGGCACAAAGCCTGCTGGAACGCACGGAACCGCCGGAGCGCACGGCTCCAGCGGTCCCGTAATGCCCCCAGATACTGAGGACGTCACACGTCGCGCCGCTCCTGGACGACGAAGGCGGCGCCCAGCGCGACCGCGGCGACGCCGGTCAGGATCCCCAGCGGCCCCCAGCCCTGCGGGCCTTCACCGGTGCCGAGGAACGGCATGCCGTACAGCGTCGCCAGCGCGTTGGGCACCGAGTACGTGATCAGCCCCTTGGCGAGCCACTGCAGACTCGACGAGCCGAGCATGAACACCGCGAGCAGCATCGGCAGCAGGACCACCCCGAACATGGCGCTGATGGCGCCCGCGGAGTGCCGCAGCAGCGAGCCCACCGCCATGGCCAGCAGGCCGAGCATCGAGACGTACAGTCCGGCGCCCACCGTGCAGCGCAGCCACTCGTCGAGCGTCGGCTCCCGGCTGTCCAGCATGCCGGACAGGGCGAGCGTCACCAGCGTGGTGGTGAGCGTCGTGATCACGAAGGCGAGCAGGAAGAAGACGATCGCCTTGGCGGCGAGCACCCGGGCCCGGCTGGGGCAGGCGGTCATGGTGGTCCGGATCATCCCCGTCCCGTACTCGGAGGAGATCACCAGGACGCCGAGCGGGATGATGCACAGGGTGCCCAGCAGGACGCTGAAGAAGCCGTAGGAGATGCCGAGGCCGACGCGGTGGCCCGACAGGGCGGTGGCGGTCAGCAGGCCGATGCCGACGATCAGGGCCACCATCACGCCCAGCGTCCACATCGTCGAGCGCACCGAACGGATCTTGGTCCACTCTGCGGCCAGCGCATGGCCCAGGTGGGTCGGGCGGACGGGTATCGGGGAGACGTAACCAGCCCCGGCCGCCTGCCAGTTGGGCGTGGCGGGCGGCTGCTGCGGGTGCGGCGGCTGCTGCTGCGGGGCCGGTGCCTGCGGCGGCTGCTGGGGCTGCTGCGCCTGCTGGGGCTGGGGCTGGGGCTGCGACGCGGGGACGGTGAGCATCATCGTGCCGGGCTCGTTGCCCGACCTGCCCGGCCCGTGCGCCGACAGCGGCCGCGGCTCGGGGTGGCCACCGGCCGGCGGCTGCGCCTGGAGCAGCATCGTGCCGGCCTCCTTGGCGGGCCCGGGCCCGGGCTGCGGCTGCGCCTGCAGCATCATCGTCCCCGCCTCCCCGGCGGACGGGGAACCCCCCTGCTCGAACGGGGTCGAGGGCTCGGGGGAGGGCTGCTGCGGCGCCGGCTGTCCGGCGGCCGGCTGCGGCGACGCGGGCGGCATCGGCCCGGCGGTGGGCGGCATCGGCTGCCCACCGGACTCCGGCGCGGGCTGCGGCTGCGGCTGGGGCTGCGGCTGCTGAGGGCTGGTCATCGAACGTCCTGGGTGTGCGGCGTGGGCTGGTCGACGGATGAGGGTCCCCCCTGCTCGAACGGAGTTGAGAGCTTGGGGGCGGTGGGCGGTACCGGCGGCTGGGCCGGCGGCTGCTGCCCGTACGGGTGCGGTGCGCCGTACGGAGCGGGTGCCCCGTACGGGTGACCCTGCTGCGGCGGCACGGGAGCGCCCGGCACCGGGGCGGCCCCGGCGGGCTGCCCGTACGCGCCCGGCTGCGCATACTGCGGTGGCGCGGACACCCCGGGCGGCATCTGGCCCGGCCCGCCCGGCTGCCCCGGCAGATACCCCTGCGGCCCCTGGGGAGCGGCGCCCGGCGGCGGATAACCGGCCGGCGCCGGCTGGAAACCGGCCCGCTGGTCCGCCGTCGACCGGTAGTCGACGGCCGCCTGCGTCATCCGCATGTACGCCTCCTCCAGCGACGCCTGGTGCGGCGACAGCTCCCACAGCCGGACATCGGCCGTGTGCGCCAACTCGCTGATCCGCGGCAGCGGCAGCCCCGTCACCCGCAGCGCACCGTCCGCCTCCGGCTCCGCCCGACCGCCCGCCTCGGCGACCGCCGCGAGCAGCTTCTCGCGCTGCTCCGGCGCACCGTCCGGCGTCCGCACCCGGGCGAAGTCCGCGGAGTTGGCCGAGATGAAGTCCTTCACCGGCATGTCCGCGAGCAACTGCCCCCGGCCGATCACGATCAGGTGCTCGGCGGTCAGCGCCATCTCGCTCATCAGGTGCGAGGAGACGAAGACCGTACGGCCCTCCGCCGCCAGCTGCTTCATGAGGTTCCGCACCCACAGGATGCCCTCCGGGTCCAGTCCGTTGACCGGCTCGTCGAAGAGCAGCACCTGCGGATCGCCGAGCAGCGCCGCGGCGATCCCCAGCCGCTGGCCCATGCCCAGCGAGAACCCCTTCGACCGGCGGCCGGCCACGTCCTGCAGACCGACCACCCCCAGCACCTCGTCGACCCGCCGGGCCGGGATCCCGGACAGCTGCGCCAACGACAGCAGATGCGCCCGCGCACTGCGCCCGCCGTGCACCGCCTTGGCATCCAGCAACGCACCCACCTGGCGCGGCGCGTTGGGGGTCTGCCGGAACGGGCGGCCGCCGATCGTGGCGCGGCCCGACGTCGGGGCGTCGAGGCCCAGGATCATCCGCATCGTCGTCGACTTGCCGGAGCCGTTGGGCCCCAGAAAGCCGGTGACGGTGCCCGGACGCACCTGGAACGACAGGTTGTGCACGGCCGTCTTGGGCCCGTAGCGCTTGGTCAGGCCGACTGCCTCGATCATTCTCCGCCCCTCGCGAGATGGTCGGGGCAGAGGCGCCCTCGTGCCCCCGTGAGGGTTATGAGGCTATCGGGGCGTTGACGGTTCCCGCCAAAGCGCGGCGCGACGGCCGACGGCCCGCGGAGCCGTCAGGCGTCCCGCCGGTTCAACAACAGGCAGCCCACCAGCAACGCGGCCACCGTCCACCCCACCATGATCGCGAAACCGCCCCACGGCCCGTACGGCGCATCGTCCCCGACCTGCGGCACCACCTGCATGATCCGCGAACCCGCCTGGTCCGGGAGATAACGGCCGACCTTCCGGGTCGCCGAGACGTTCCCGAGGATGTTGGACACCAGGAAGAAGAACGGCATCAGGATGCCGAGCGACAACATCGGACTGCGCAGCATCGTGGCCACCGCCATCGAGAACAACGCCATCATCGTCATGTACAGCCCGCCGCCCACCACCGCCCGCAGCACCCCCGGATCACCCAGGTACGCCCGGTGCTCGCCCAGCGCCGCCTGCCCCACGAAGAACGTCGCGAAGCTCGTCACCATCCCGACCGCCAGGACCAGCGCGGTGGCCACCGTCAGCTTGCAGAAGAGGAACACCCCGCGCCGCGGCACCGCCGACAGCGACGCCCGGATCATCCCGGTGCTGTACTCGTTCGACACCACCAGCACCCCGAACACGATCATCGCCAGCTGCCCCAGCCCCATCCCGGCGAAGCTGACGTTCGTCGGATCGAAGGCGACCCTCCGCGCGTCCGGCATCGAGTCGAAGTCCTTCCGGGCCAGCGTGCAGATCAGCACGCCCACCACGAGCGTCACCGCCACCGCCACGCCCAGCGTCCACACCGTCGACCGCACCGACCGGATCTTCGTCCACTCCGACCGCAGGACCTGCCCGACCACCGCCATCCTCAGCTCCTCCTCCGCTGCCAGCCCTGCCCCCGACCGCCCGGCGGCGGCCCACCCGAGAACGCCCCCTGCGGCACCGCCGGCCGCGCCGGCCCCCCGCCCGGCCGCACCCCGCCCGGCCCGCCCGGCCCGGCCCGATGCGCGTGGTACTGCACCGCCCCCGCCGTCAACTGCATGAACGCCTCCTCCAACGACGCCTGTTGCGGACTCAGCTCGTGCAACACCAGCCGATGCGCGGCCGCCAGCTCACCCAGCCGCTCCGCCGGCACCCCGTCCACCTCCACCGCGCCCTCCGGCCCCGCCACCGCCCGGACGCCCTCCCCGTACAGCACATCCAGCAACCGCTCCCGCTCCGGACACCGCAGCCGCACATACGACCGCGAGTTCTCCCGGATGAACTCCGCCATCGACGTGTCCGCCAACAGCCGCCCCTGCCCGATCACCACCAGATGCTCCGCCGTCAACGCCATCTCGCTCATCAGATGCGACGACACGAACACCGTCCGCCCCTGCGCGGCGAGCGTCTTCATCAGATTCCGGATCCACTGGATGCCCTCCGGATCCAGCCCGTTGACCGGCTCGTCGAACATCAGGATCCGCGGATCGCCGAGCAGCGCCGCCGCGATCCCCAACCGCTGCCCCATCCCCAGCGAGAACCCCTTCGACCGCCGCCGCGCCACCGACGTCAACCCCACCAGATGCAGCACCTCCGCCACCCGCGACGGCGGCAGGCCGTTGCTCTGCGCCAGACACCGCAGATGGTTCACCGCACTCCGGCCACCGTGCATCGCCCGGGCGTCCAGCAACGCCCCCACGCACGTCAGCGGATTCCGCAACTCCCGGTAGCGCCGGCCCTCGATCCGCACCGAACCGGCCGTCGGATTGTCCAGACCGAGCACCATCCGCATGGTGGTGGACTTCCCCGCACCATTGGGGCCGAGAAAGCCGGTGACGATACCCGGCCGCACGGTGAACGTCAGCCCGTCCACCGCGACCGTGTCGCCGTAGTGCTTCGTCAGCCCCGCCAACTCGATCATGTACAGCACGCTAGGGGCGCCCCCGGACCCCCGCCACCGGGACGCGCCGCCCGGAGGAGCGCCCCGCCCCCCCCGGAACGAAAGCGCCCCCGCACCGCCACAACGGCGATACGGGGGCACGAAAGACCGCCCGAAACCTTTCCCGGCGTCAGCGGCTCTGCTGGGCCGGCACCCCGCGGGTCACCGACTCCTCGTCGCCCGGCGCACCGGCCGCGGCCACCGCCGCACCCGTCAGCGTCGCCAGCATCTCCCGGACGTTGGTCAGCTGCGCGTTGATCGAGTCGCGGCGGTTGGTGAGCGCCGCCAGCTCGCGCTCCGATTCGCTGCGGATCCGGTCGGCCTTGGCGTTGGCGTCCGCCACGATGTCCTCGGCCTGCCGCTGCGCGGTCTCCACCGTCTGCCGGGCCCGACGCTCCGCGTCCGTCCGCAGCTTCTCCGCCTCCAGACGCAGCTGCTCCGCCCGGTGCTCGATCTCCGCCAGCCGCTTCTCCGCCTTCGCCTGACGCGAGGCCAGATCCCGCTCGGACTGCTCGCGACGCTTCGCCAGATTCGTCTCGAAGTCCGCGGCGGCCTGCGCGGCCTTGGCGCGGGTCTCCTCGAAGAGGGCGTCCGCCTCCTCACGCTTGGACTGGGCGTCCTTCTGCGCCTCGGCGCGCAGCGTGGACGCCTCGCCCTTCGCCTTCTCGACGATCCGGGCACCCTCGTCCTCCGCCTTCGCCTTCCGCTCCACGGCGAACTGCTCGGCGTCGTTACGGACCTGCTGGGCGGCCGACTCGGCCAGCTCGCGGTGCTGCTCGGCGGCCCGCCGGGCCTCCTCGCGCAGCTCCTTGGCCTCCTCCTCCGCCAGGCGGAGGATCTTCTCCACGCGCGCCCCGAGGCCCGCGTAGGAGGGTTCGGCGTCGGTGACCTGAGCCTGGGCGTTCTGCGTCTCGAGGTGCAGCTCCTCGATGCGCTTCTCCAGCGAGGTGATACGGGCCAGCGCACTGTCGCGGTCCGCGACCAGTTTCGTAATGCGGTCATCCACCTGACCGCGGTCGTACCCACGCCGCACGAGCTCGAAGCCGAAGGGGGAGGAAGTGTCGCTCATGGGGTTCCTGTCGAAAGAGACCGGTGAGGTGATAAGGAGAATCCTAGGGGCCTTAACGGCGTGTCATCGAGTCATTGCGCGTTTGAAGTGGAGAATGACCCCTCATTTGAGTGGCTACCCTTCAGACTGCTTGCCACTCGAACGAGTTGTCCCGGCGCCCGCGGCGGCCTTCACCGCCCCGCCCTTTCCCTCTCCGCCCTGCGCAGGCACCTCGAACGACTCCAACGCCTCCAGCACGTCCTGGACACGGGAGATCTCGGTGTTGATGTCCTGCTGACGACGGGCCAGCAACTCCAGCTCCCGCTTGCCCTCCGCCACGATCCGCGCGGCCTCCTCCTTCGCCTCGACCCGCATCCGCTCCGCGTCGCGCACCGCCTCGGCCTTCTTGTTCTCGGCCTCCTTGATCAGGCCCTCGGCCTTCTTCACCGCCGCGATCCGGACCTTGCTCGCCTCGCTGTTGGCGTCCGCCATCAACTTGTCGGCCTTCTCCTCGGCCTCCACCTGCTGCGCCGTCGCCTGCTCGATCAGCTTGTCCACCCGCTCGCCGGCGTTCTTCATCGCCTCCGACGACTCCCGGCGCGCCCGCTCGTGCAGCTCCTCGACCTCGGCCTCGACCCGGACCCGCAGCTCCTCGCCGCGCTCCCTTATGGCCGTCGCGTCCCGGCGCGCCTCGCCCAGCAGCGTGTCCGCATCCGTACGGGCCTTCTCCACCCGCGCGTTGCCCTCGGACGTGGCCTCCACGACGATCCGGTCGGCCTCCTTGCGCGCCGCCCCGACCATCGCGTCGGCCTGCTCCTCCGCGCCGGTCGCCGTCTTCAGCGCCTCCTCCTGCGCCTTGGCCATCAACTGGTCCGCCTGCTCCGCCGCGTCGCTCCGCCGCTTCGCGGCATCCTCGCGCGCCTCGTCCAGCAGCCGGTCCGCCTCCTCCTGCGCCTCGGCACGGGCCAGCTCGGCGGCCTCCTCCGCATCCGCACGGACCTGCGCCGACTCCGCACGCGTCCGCGTCGCATGCTCCTGCGCCGCCGCCACCGTCTCCGCCGCCTCGGCCCGCAGCCGATCGGCCTCCGCCGTCGCCGTCGCGACCATCCGGTCCGCCTGCTCACGGGCATCGGCCCGGGCACGGTCCGCCGCCCGCTCGGCCTCCGCGGTCCGCTCCGCCGCCTCCGACCGCAGCCGCTCCGCCTCGCCGGCCGCCTCCGCCACCAACTCGTCGGCCTGCGCCGCCGCCTCGGCCCGCGTCCGGTTCGCCGCCGCACGCGCCTCGTCGCCCGTCCGCTCGGCCTCCGCCCGGGCACTCTCCAGCGCCTCGGCCGCCTCGGCCCGCAGCCGCTCCGCCGCCTCGGTGGCCTCCGCCACCATCCGCTGCGCCCGCTGCTCGCCCTCGGCCCGCAGCCGCTCCGCGGCCTCCTGGCCCTCCCGGACCGCACGATCCGCATCGTCCTGCGCCGAAGACGTCAGCTCCGCCGCCTCGGTGACGATCCGTTCCGCCTCCGCACGGGCCTCGCCCAACAGCCGCTCGGACCGCTCCGCCGCCTCCGACCGCATCCGGTTCGCGTCGCCCCGCGCCTCGGCCCGCGCCCGCGCCGCGTCCTGCTCCGCCGACGCCAACGCATCCGACGCGTCCGTACGCAGCTGCTGCGCCTTCGCCGTGGCGTCCCCGACCAGCTTCTCGGCCTTCGCGGTGGCCTCCGCGACCAGCTCCTCGGCCTGTGCCGTCGCCTCCGTCACCAGACGGTCGGCCTGCTCCGCGGCCTCCGACCGCGCCGCGTTGGCGTCCCGGCGCGCCTCGTCGAGCACCCCGGCCGCCTCCGACCGCAGCCGCTCGCCCTCCTCGATGGCCTCCGAAACCGTCCGCTCGGCAAGCGACTTGGCGGCCTCCGTCGCCTCCTGCGCCTCCCGACGCACCCGCGACGCGTCCTCCGAAGCACGCTCCCGCTCCGCGTAGGCGTCCGCGCGGACCCGGTCCGCCTCCTCCTGCGCCTCGGTCCGCGTCCGCTCCGCGACATGCTCCGCAGCCGAACGCAGCCCCGCGATCTCCTCGTTGGCCTGCTCGTGCAGCCCCGCGACCGCATCCCGCACCTGCTGCGCGGTCTGCTCCGCCGCCGCCACCAGCTCCGCCGCCCGCCGGTCCGCCTCCTCGACCAGCCGCTCGGCCTCCGCCTGCGCCTCGCCCACCCGCGTACGGGCCGACGCCAGCAACTCCTCGCTCTGCTCCCGCGCCGCCGTCCGCTCCTGGTGCGCCTCCTCGCGCGCCTCCGCCAGCAGCTGCTCGGCCTCCCGACGCCGCCGCGCCGCCTCCTCCTGCGCCTCGGCCAGCGCCTCCGCCGCCTCCGCGCCCGTACGCTCCGCGGCAGCCGCCGCCTCCGCACGCACCCGGTCCGCGGTCTCCTGCGCCTCCGCCCTCAGCCGCTCGGCCTCCGCCGCGGCCTCGCTCCGCAGCCGCGTCGCCGCCGCCTCGGCCTCCGCACGCGCCGCCGACGCATCCCCGGCCGCCTCCTCGCGCAGCCGCTCGGCCTCCTCCTCGGCCTGCTGCTGCAACGACCGACGCCGCTCCGCGGCCTCCGCCTTGAGCCGGGCCGCCTCCTCCTGCGTCTCCCGCCGCAGCCGCTCCGCCTCGGAACGCGCCTCCCGCAGCGACTCCTCCGCCGCCGCCACCTTCTCCTCGGCCTCGGCCCGCAGCCGATCCAGCTCCGCCTGCGCCTCCGCCCGCCGCTCCTCGGCGGCCTCCTCGGCCTCGGCCCGCAGCTTCGCCGCGCTCTTCTCCGCCTCGCCCGTCAACTCCTCGGCGGCCTGCGTGCCCTCCAGCAGCAACTGCTCGGCCTCGTCACGAGCCCGCTCCAGCGCCTCCTCGGCCTGCCGCCGCAGCGCCGCCGCCCGCTCGATGGCCTCCGTCCGCACCCGCTCGCTCTCCGCGACCGCACCCGAACGGGTCTCCTCCGCATCCGACTTGGCCTTCGACAGCAGCTCCTCGGCGGTCCCCGCCGCCTCCTCGATCTGCGCAACGGCCTCCCGGCGCGCCTCACCACGGATCCGCTCGCCCTCGGCGACCGCATCCGCCCGCAGCTGCTCCGCCTCACCGCGCAGCCGCCGCGCCTCCTCCTGGAGCTCGGCGGTCTTGGCGCGGTACTCCTTGGTGTCGTTCTTCGCCGCGCCCTTCAACTGCTCGGCGGTGTCGTGCGCCTCCTCGCGCAGCCGGTCGGCCTCCGCCTCGGCCTCCCGCCGCAGCCGCTCCGCCTCCTCGACGGCCGCCTTCGTCGTGGCCTTGGCGTCCTCCGACGCCTTCGACACCATCTCCTCGGCCGACCGCGCGGCCTTCGCCAACTGCGCCGCGGAATCCTCCGCCGCCTTCGACCGCGCCGACTCCTGCGCCTCCGAAAGCAGCCGCTCCGACTCCGCCCGGGCATCCGCCCGCAGCTGCTCGGCCTCCGCCTTCAGCGCCTCGGCCTCCTTGGTGGCCTCGGCCACCAGCCGCGCCACCTCCGCCTTGGCGGTCCGCGCGCGCTGCTCGTTCTCCGACTCCGCCGCCGACAGCCGCTTCCCGGCCGACTGCTGAGCCTCCTCCAGCAGCTTCTCCGCCTCGGCCCGCGCCTCCCGCAGCGCGCCGTCGGCCTCCCGCACCCGCTCCTCGGCGGCCCGCGTCAACTCGGCCGCCTGCCGGCGCGCCTCCTCCGCCTCCGAACCCGCCGCCGAGCGCAACTGCTCCGCCTGGTCCGTGGCCTCCTGCGCCTGGTTCGACGCGGCGTTCAGCAGCCGCTCGGCATCCGTACGTGCCCGACGCAGGATCGACTCGGCCTCGGCACGAGCCTCCTCCGCAGCCGTCCCCAGCCGCTCCCGCGCCCGATCCGCCAGCCGCTGCGCCTCGGCACGCGCCGCCGACAGCGCCTGCTCGGCCTCCGCCCGCGACTCCTCCATCAGACGCCGCGCCTGGGACTCCGTACGGGCCCGCAACTGCTCCGCCCACGCCACGTTCTCGTTGACGTGCGACTCGACCGTCTGCCGGCGCTCGTTGAGTTCCTCGTCCAACCGCTGCCGACGGCTGACCGCCTCGGCATGCAGGTCGGCCTCCATCCGGGCCTGCCGCTCGGCGGACTCCTGCAGCAGCCGCTGCGTCTGCGCCCGCGCCTCGCGCAGCTCCCGCTCGGCGTCCGAGCGCAGCTGGTCGGCCTGGATCTGCGCATTGCGCAGCAGTTGTTCGGCCTGGTGACTGAGATTGTCGTAGGCAGGCCGAGAGGCGAGGTTGCGGCGCGCCTCGTGGAGCTTGGCGCGCAGCACCTCGACCTGGTACCCGAGGTCGTCGGCGTGCTGGACGGCCTTGTCCCGCTCGGTCTTCAGCCGCTCCATCTCGGCTTCGAACTGCGAGAGGTGGTCGGCCTCAGCCCACTGACGCTCCTGGCGCTCGTTGCCCCGCACTGCGCGGTCCCATCCGTCCCCTGGTCATGGCGGCGGCCGGCTCCGGCCCTGCGGCGCAGGTTCCGCACACACGACGGTGTACCGAACTCGCGCCCTTCGGAGCTGACCCTTCCGAAGAAATGGTGTCAGATCATCGGCAGAGTATGGACCGAGCCCCATTCCCGTACCCCGGCCGAAGCTGCACTCTACCGGCCGGGGAAGCGGAAGGTCAGTGGTCAGTCGCGTCCGGAGGCGCCGCGGTGACGAGTTCGGTCAGCACACCATGGCAGTCCTTGGGGTGCAGGAAGGTGATCCGCGACCCCATCGAACCGCGCCGCGGCTCGTCGTAGAGCACCCGGACACCCTTGCCGCGCACGGCTTCGGAGTCACCGTCCACGTCCGCCGTGCCGAACGCGATGTGGTGCACCCCCTCGCCGTTCTTGGCCAGCCACTTGCCCACCGCGGAGTCCTCCCGGGTCGGCTCCAGCAACTGGAGGTACGAGGCGCCGCCGTCCGACGTCTCGTTGATTTTGAGCATCGCCTCGCGGACTCCCTGCTCCTCGTTGACCTCGGTGTGGAACACCTCGAAGCCATACGTGGCACGGTAGAACTCGACGGTCCGGTCGAGGTCGAAACAGGCGATCCCGATGTGGTCGATTCGCGTCAGCATGGCTCCAGTGCACCGCTCGCACGGCTGGTTACGCAACGTGCGCGCGATCACACCCGCTTGCCGGTGACCCGGCGACTACCCCTCAGTACATTGACGGGAACCCTCGTTAACTTCCCTGCAAAGGAAGGCCGCATCGTATGTCTGCAACGAACGGCACCACCTCCGTGATCGTGGCCGGGGCGCGCACCCCCATGGGCCGCCTGCTCGGCTCGCTGCGCAGCTTCTCCGGGGCCGACCTCGGCGGAGTGGCCATCAAGGCGGCTCTGGACCGCGCGGGGATCGGCGGTGACCAGGTGCAGTACGTGATCATGGGTCAGGTGCTGCAGGCCGGGGCGGGGCAGATCCCGGCACGCCAGGCCGCGGTCAAGGCCGGCATCCCCATGAACGTCCCCGCGCTCACCGTCAACAAGGTCTGCCTCTCCGGCCTGGACGCCGTCGCCCTGGCCGACCAGCTCATCCGCGCCGGCGAGTTCGACATCGTCGTGGCCGGCGGCCAGGAGTCCATGACCAACGCCCCGCACCTGCTGCCCAAGTCCCGCGAGGGCTTCAAGTACGGCGCGGTGGAGATGCTCGACGCCATGGCCCACGACGGCCTCACCGACGCCTTCGAGGGCATCGCGATGGGCGAGTCGACCGAGAAGCACAACACCCGCCTCGGCCTCGGTCGGGCCGAGCAGGACGAGATCGCCGCGCTCTCCCACCAGCGCGCCGCCGCCGCCCAGAAGAACGGCCTGTTCGAGGCGGAGATCACCCCCGTGGAGATCCCGCAGCGCAAGGGCGACCCGGTGCTCTTCAGCAAGGACGAGGGCATCCGCGCGGAGACCACCGCGGAGAGCCTCGGCAAGCTCCGCCCGGCCTTCGCCAAGGACGGCACCATCACCGCGGGCAGCTCCTCGCAGATCTCCGACGGCGCCGCCGCCGTGGTCGTCATGAGCAAGGCCAAGGCGCAGGAACTGGGCCTTTCGTGGATCGCGGAGATCGGCGCGCACGGCAACGTCGCCGGCCCCGACAACTCCCTCCAGTCCCAGCCGTCCAACGCCATCAACCACGCGCTCGCCAAGGACGGCCTGACCGTCGACGACCTCGACCTGATCGAGATCAACGAGGCGTTCGCCGCGGTCGCCGTGCAGTCAATGAAGGATCTCGGGGTTTCCCCGGAAAAGGTGAATGTCAACGGTGGTGCCATCGCGCTGGGGCACCCGATCGGCATGTCCGGCGCCCGTATCGTGCTGCACCTCGCGCTGGAACTGCGCCGGCGCGGCGGCGGGATCGGCGCGGCCGCCCTGTGCGGGGGCGGCGGTCAGGGCGACGCGCTGATCCTCCGCGTACCGGGCAAGTGACGGGCCCGCGCGCCGGCCGGGAACCGGCGCGCGGCACGGGAGCAGCGCGTACCAGCCAGTGAGTCGAGGTCGAAGGAGCCGAGCGCGATGGTGGACGTCCCCCAGCTGGTGGAACAGGCCCGGCAGGGCCGCCCGAGGGCGGTGGCCCGGCTGATCTCCCTCGTCGAGGGAGCGGCGCCGGAGCTGCGCGAGGTGATGGCGACGCTGGCGCCGCTCACCGGCGGCGCGTACGTGGTCGGGCTCACCGGCTCGCCGGGCGTCGGCAAGTCCACCACGACGTCCGCGCTGGTCACCGCCTACCGCAAGGCGGGCCGACGGGTCGGCGTCCTCGCCGTTGACCCGTCCTCGCCGTTCTCCGGCGGTGCGCTGCTCGGCGACCGGGTCCGGATGAGCGAACACGCCTCGGACCCGGGCGTCTACATCCGCTCGATGGCCACCCGCGGCCACCTCGGCGGGCTGGCCTGGGCCGCCCCGCAGGCCATCCGGGTGCTGGACGGCGCCGGCTGCGACGTGATCCTGGTGGAGACCGTGGGCGTCGGCCAGTCCGAGGTCGAGATCGCCTCCCAGGCCGACACCAGCGTCGTGCTGCTGGCACCCGGCATGGGCGACGGCATCCAGGCCGCCAAGGCCGGAATCCTGGAGATCGGCGACGTCTACGTCGTCAACAAGGCCGACCGGGACGGCGCCGACGCCACGGCACGCGAGCTGAACCACATGCTGGGCCTGGGCGAGGCCCGCGCGCCCGGCGACTGGCGGCCGCCGATCGTCAAGACGGTGGCGGCCCGCGGCGAGGGCGTCGACGAGGTCCTCGAAGCCCTTGAGAAGCACCGTGCCTGGATGGAGGAGCACGGCGTCCTGGCGCGGCGCCGGCTGGCCCGCGCGGCCCGCGAGGTCGAGACGATCGCCGTCACCACGCTGCGCTCCCGCATCGGCGACCTGTCCGGCGACCGCCATCTCGACGCCCTGGCCGAACGCATCGTCGCCGGTGAGACGGACCCCTACCGGGCGGCGGACGAACTGGTGGCGGGGCTGACGAACGGGGGGTGACGACGGGCCGGGCCCGGCCTCCCCGCGTCGTGGCCCGTGCGTCGTGGCGCGTTGCGGTCCGTTTGAACTGGTTGTGGTTGTTGGACTGGTTGTCGCTGTGGTCCTGGTCCGCTCGCGGTCGTGGTCCGTTCCCGGCCGTGGCGGGCGCTTCGGGCGCCGTGGCGGGCGCCTTGGCCGGGTGCCTCCTTCCTTGTTTCGGCAACGAAGGAGGAGAGCCGGGAGTTCCCGGATGATTACTTTGTGTAGTCGGCCTTGTGTGGTCGGCCAGGGTCGGTCAGGGGTTGCCGCGGCTCTTGCGGAGGTGGTCGGCGACGGGGGTGAGGGAGGCGCGGAGGGCGTCGAGGTCCTCGGCGGTGAAGAGGTCGATGAAGTGGCGGCGGACCGAGGCGACATGGTGCGGGGCGACCCGGCGCATCGTCTCCCAGCCGTCCTCGGTGAGGACGGCGTAGAGGCCACGGCGGTCCGACTCGCAGCTCTCGCGGCGCACGAGGCCCGCGTTCTCCATGCGGGTGATCTGGTGCGAGAGGCGGCTCTTGGACTGCAGGGTGCTGGCGGCCAGATCGCTCATCCGCAGCCGGTGGTCCTCGGCCTCGGAGAGGTTGACCAGGATCTCGTAGTCGTTGTTCGTCAGGCCGAACGGCTGGAGATCGCGCTCCAGTTGGTGCATCAGCAGTCTGCTGACGTCCAGATGGGTGCGCCAGGCGCGCTGCTCCTGGTCGGTCAGCCAGGGAGTGTCGCTGTCGGTCGTCATGGATGAACTCTACCCGTGAAAGTTGAATAATGAATTAGTTGGCGTGTGGCATATCGGCGTTGCGTGAGACGGCCGGCCGGGCCCCACCGTTGGTCAGACGTTCGAGGTCACCGTCCGCAGACTACCGTTCACAGCCCGAAGCGGCGCTGGAGGCCCCCCAGGCCGCCGGGCAGCTGCGGCAGTTGTGAGCCACTTTCCGCCGCCGGGACGCCGCTGCCCGGGACACCCTCCTCGGTGGGCGGCGCGCCGGTCGGCAGCTCCGCCATCAACTGCTCGGTGGACTGGAGCAGGACCGTGCCGGCGCCGGTGAACTCGAACTGGTGCTCCTCGCCGGAGGTGCCGCCGATGCCGGTGTGCGCACGCAGGCCGCCCAGGAATCCCCGCAGGTACCGGTGGTCGTAGTGGTGGCAGGGAGAGGGGCAGTCGGCCCAGCCGACGAGGGCCTGCGGGTCCACCCGGATCGGGGGCTCGGCGAAGACGACCGGGCCGTTGGAGGCGGCCACGAACCTGCCCGTGCCGATCAGGGTGAGGAAGCCCGGGATGATCGACTGCTTCAGGGAGAGAGATGGCTGAAACGCGAGCACGTTGCCGGAGCGAACAGTGAGGTTGCCCTCATCCAGGTCGTAGGAGTTGATGTCGAAGGACCGGTCCGCGAGGAGCATCTTTCCGCGGCCCTCGGCGACGACCCAGTCCGCGGCGTGCAGTGGCGAATGGAAACTGGTGGCGATCAGGCGGTCCAGGCGGCCGTGTCCGATGCCGTGGAAGTCGATCTGCCCGTAGTAGGCGATCATCTTCCCCTTCTGGAGGAACCACTGGCCGTCGAGGTCGACGCTGAAGGCGTACGGGTTGACGTTGTCGTCCGAGGGGAGGGTGTGGACGTCGTGGATCACGGGACCGGTCACAGCTTTTCCTCCGACGCCTGTACGAACACGGTGCCCTGGCCGGACAGTTCGAGCTGGAACGCCTCGCCCGAGCCGCGGCCGATCAGCTCGCGCCAACCGATCGCGGTGGACAGGCGGTTGCGGACGTCGCCGCGGTGGGCGACGTACGCCTGCGGGTCGACGTGGACGGGGCGCTGCGGGGTGATCGGCAGCTCGATGACGCCGCCGTGGGCCAGCACCGCGGCCGAGCCGTGGCCCTGGAGGGTGGTGGTGAACAGGCCCTGGCCGGTGACCTGTCCGCGCACCATGCCCATCACGCCGCCCTGCGCGCCCATGAACATCGTCCCTTGGGCGAGCGAGCCGTCGAAGGCCAGCAGGCGGTCGGCCTCCACGTAGAGCGTGTCGCCGGTCAGGTCGACGACGTGGACGTGGTGGCCGCCGTGGCCGAACATGACCGTGGCGGTGGCGGCGCCTCCCCGGCCGTCGGGACCCTGGGGGACCTCGACGGTCATCAGGGGCGTCGCCTCGCCGGCGATCCGGCGGCCGATCATGGAGCCGAAGCCGCCCTGGCCGCCCTGGATGTTGGGGGTGAAGGTGACCTCGCCGCGGTAGGCGAGCATCGCGCCGCGCTGGCTGAACAGCCGCTGGCCGGGGGCGATCGTGGCCTGCACCATACGGGAGTTGAGGGCCGTGAACGGCATCAGAGCTCACCTCCCACGGTGTTGCGCTCGCTGGGCTGCACGTAGACCAGGCCCTCGCCTTCGAAGCGGATCTGGAACGCCTCGCCGGAGCCCTCGCCGAGGAATGTGCGGAAGTTCACTCCGGACTGGAAGTGCTGGGTCAGCCGCCCGGTGTGCGCGACATACGCGCCCGGGTCGACCTGGAGGGGTTGCTGCGGGGTGACCCGCAGTACCACGGCCGGGCCGTCGGAGAGCAGCGCGGCCTGTCCGTGGCCCTCCACGGTGGTGGTGAACAGGCCGTTGCCCTGCGAGGCGCCGCGCAGGCCGGTGAACGTCGTGCCGGTGTGCAGCGTCGCCTCGGTGCACAGCAGGTTGCTCGCCTCCACGAACAGCTTCTCGCCCTGGAGGCGGACGAGGTTGATCTCGCCGGCGCGGTCGGCGAAATAGCAGGTGCCCTTGCCCTTCACCTCCATCACCGTCATCTGCTCACCCGTCAGCCGCCGGGTGACCATGCCGCGCAGCCCCTCGCCGCCGCCGGTCATCTTCTTGAAGGTCATGGTGCCGTCGTACGCGACCATCGCGCCGTTCTTCGCCTTGACGGCGTCGCCCGCGAGGTCGACGGCGAGCACCTTGCTCCCCTGGAGCCGAAACTGAGCCACGGGTCAGACGGTAGTCGGCGGGGGTGGGGCGGGACAGGGCTTTCGTCCCGGAGTCGACCCGGACCTTTCGCCCCGGCCTGTCCCGGGCCTTTCCCGGACCTTTCCCCGAGGTCGCCCCCGTCGCCGCGGCGGGCCGCCCCGGGCCGCCCCCGGCGCAGTGATCGTCGGGGCGGCTGTAACAATGGGGCGGGATGCTTGTGAACTCTTGCACAAGCATCCTCTGCGCAAGCAATGTGACGCCTCCCCTCCGCCCGAACGAGGTTCCCGTGGACATCAAGACCGCCGCCGCCCTGCACCGACTGCGCCTGGCATCCATCCCGGAGGCGCTCTCCTTCCCGGCGCTGCTGATATTCGGCACGGGCTTCCGGATCTTCCTGGGCTACGACAAGCTCGTCATGCCCCTCGGCCTGCTGCACGGCATCCTGTTCACCATCTTCCTGGTGCTGCTCCTGGACGCCTGGAACCGCACCAAGTGGCCCTTCAAGCGGGTCGCGTTCTTCTTCCTCCTCGCGGTGCTGCCGTTCGGCGGCCTGTACGCGGACAAGGTGCTCAAGCGCGAGGAGGAGGCCGGTGTGATCGCCGCCCGGGCCCGCCGGGAAGGTACGGTGAACGCATGATCGTCGCCTTCTCCGTGAGCCCGCTGGGCGTCGGCGAGGACGTCGGCGAGTACGTCGCCGACGCCGTCCGGGTCGTCCGGGAGTCGGGCCTGCCCAACCGCACCGACGCCATGTTCACCTCCGTCGAGGGCGAGTGGGACGAGGTCATGGACGTCGTCAAGCGCGCGGTGGCCGCCGTCGAGGCGCGCGCCGGGCGGGTCTCGCTGGTGCTGAAGGCCGACATCCGGCCCGGCGTCACCGACGGGCTCACCTCGAAGGTGGAGACCGTCGAGCGCCATCTGGCCGGGGACGCGCAGGGCTCCTGACGGGGCCGGCCGTCAGCCGCCGGCCAGGAGGGCGATGCCCAGCGGTGTGCGCTCGTAGCGCACCTGGTGTCCGTGCCGGCGCGAGGTCAGCAGTCCGGCGTCGCGCAGCACGGACAGGTGCGCCGAGACCGACGAGGGGGCCAGGCCCAGCCGGTGGGCCAGCGCCGAGGTCGTCGCCGGCGCGTCCAGGGCGGTGAGCACCGCGGCCCGGTTGGCGCCCAGCAGGCGCGCCAGTGCGGGGCCGCCGGACGGCTCCTGCCACAGCCCGCCGATGCCGCGCGCCGGATAGATCACGGTCGGCTGCCACGGCGGGTCGAAGCCGCTGATCACGTCCGGCCACACGAAGACGCTCGGCAGCAGCAGCACGCCCCGGCCGTCGAGGTCCTGCAGCTGCGCGAAGTCCGTACGGGTGCGGACGGTCAGCGTGCCGTCGTCCGACCAGGACAGCCGGGGATGCAGATCGGTGAACAGGAGGCGCAGGCCGCCGCTCGCCAACTGCTGCGAGCGGTAGGCGATTTCCGCCTCCAGCAGGGACCGCAGCCGGGGCCAGTCGGGCGCGACCAGGACCTCCCAGGCCCGTTCGGTGAGGTCCGCCAGCTCCCGTACCGTGCGTGCCGGGTCCGCCAGCGCCGCCCGGCCGCGCGGCGACCGCGCCGCACCGGGCGTACAGGCCAGCGACTTGGCCATCTCGGCGCGGGCCAGGGCGGGGTCGGTGGCCCGCAGGCGGGCCAGTTCCGCGGCGAAGTCCGCCAGCGGCACCTCGGGCGGCCGGCCCAGGAAATCGGGTGTGTAACCGGGGCGCGGGGACGGCATGAACAGCCACAGCGGCGACAGGTCCAGCCCCGCCGCCCGCTCCCGCATCCGCCGCAGCCACGGCAGGTGGTAGGCGTGCCGGTCGGTGCGCCGCAGCGTGCGCAGCGCCTCGTGGGTCTCGCACAGCGGCGAGATCGCGAACCGGATCCGCAGCAGGTCGTCCGCGCCGAAATGCAGCTCCAGCGGCACCGCTGGGCCCTCCCCTCCCCAGGATTCGGCTGGCGACGAAACACTACGGGGCCCGGGGCGGCAGCGGCAGCCTGACGCCATGCCGACGCCTTCCGGGCCCGTACGACCGGGCTCCGCTCCCGCCTGCCCGCCCGCCCCCGGCCCGTCCGGTGCCGCCGGGCCGGCCGGCACCGGCTACCGCGCCGTCTTCGCCGTCCCCGAGTTCCGCCGTGTCTTCGCCGCCCACCTGCTCTCCTCCCTGGGCGTGGTGGTCTGTGAACTCGCGCTCTCCGTCTTCGTCTACCGGCTCACCGACTCGCCGCTGCTCAGCGCGCTGACGTTCGCGCTCGGCCTGCTGCCCCACGTCCTCGGCGGCACCCTGCTGTCGGCCGTCGCCGACCGGTATCCGGCCCGCCGGGTGCTGGTCTGCTGCGACGCGGTGTGTGCGGCGGCGGCCGCGGCGATGGCGGCGCCCGGGGTGCCGGTGGCGGTCCTGCTCGGGCTGCGCTGCGCGATCGCGGCGGTCGCGCCGGTCTTCGCCGGCACCCGGGCGGGGACGCTCGGCGAGATCCTCGGCGAGGGCGACCTGTTCGTCCTGGGGCGCTCGCTGATCCGGATCGTCAACCAGGGCGCGCAGTTGGCCGGGTTCGCCGCCGGGGGGCTGCTGCTGGCCGCGGTGCCGCCCGGGGCGGTGCTCGGGATCACCGCGGCGACGTTCACCGCCTCGGCGCTGCTGCTGCGGCTGGGGACGGCCGCCCGCCCGGCGCGGGGACGCGCGGACGGTGCGCTCCTGGGCGCCTCGCTGGCCGGCACCCGGCGGCTGCTGGCCGACCGGCGGGTCCGGGCGCTGCTGCTGCTCACCTGGGTGCCGCCGGCGGTCGTGGTCGTCCCCGAGGCGCTGCTCGTCCCGTACGGGGACCTGCTGGGCGCGGGGCCGGCCGGGCAGGGGCTGTTGATGTGCGGGATGCCGGTGGGGGCGGTGGTGGCCGAGACCCTGGTGGGGGCGCTGCTGGGGCCGCGGGCCCGGGCGCGGCTGACGTTCCCCATGGGGGTGTTCGCGGTGCTGCCGTCCCTGGGGTTCGCGGCCCGGCCGTCGCTGGGCTGGGCGCTGGTGCTGCTGGTGCTGACCGGCACCGGCATCTCGTACAACTTCGGCGTCGACCGGTGGTTCGTCGCCGCGGTCCCCGAGGAACTGCTGGGGCAGGCGATGACGGTGATGCAGGCGGGCCGGATGACGGTCATGGGGCTGGCGATGGCGCTGGCCGGAGTGGCCGCGCAGTACGCACCGCTGCCGGTGGTGATGCCCGCCGCGGGGGTGCTGGGCGCCGTCGCGGTCCTGGGGGTGATCGCCGTCGTACGGCGCTCGGGGGCGCACCGGGTCCGCGGGCCGGAGCGGGGCGGACCACTTCATGAGACCGAAAGTTGAGACAGGGCTGACCAGCATATGACCGCCGGGTAGGGTCGGAAGCGTGCCGAAGCCGCTCAGCCTTGCCTTTGACCCGATCGCTCGCGCCGACGAACTCTGGAAGCAGCGATGGGGCTCCGTGCCCTCCATGGCCGCGATCACCTCGATCATGCGGGCCCAGCAGATCCTGCTGTCCGAGGTGGACGCGGTGGTCAAGCCGTACGGACTGACCTTCGCGCGTTACGAGGCGCTGGTGCTGCTGACCTTCTCCCAGGCGGGCGAACTGCCGATGTCCAAGATCGGCGAGCGCCTGATGGTGCACCCGACGTCGGTGACCAACACCGTCGACCGGCTGGTGAAGTCGGGGCTGGTCGCCAAGCGGCCCAACCCCAACGACGGCCGGGGCACCCTGGCGTCCATCACTCGGAAGGGGCGCGAGGTGTGCGACGCGGCCACCCGGGACCTGATGGCGATGGACTTCGGGCTGCGCGCGTACGACGCCGAGGAGTGCGCGGAGGTCTTCGCGCTGCTGCGGCCGCTGCGGGTGGCGGCGGGGGATTTCACGGACGACTGACGGCCGTGCGGGGCGTCCCGGGGCCTTCCTCCGGCCGCGGCCGGCCGCGTTTTCCCTGGTCCGGGCGGCGGACGTGCCGGTGCGCGTGGCGGCACTCCGTGGAACGGGGGGTGGCGAAGATCGCCCCGGAAGGGGCGGTTACGCTCAGGGCATGAAGCCAAGCGTGCTGACCCGTTACCGGGCGATGGCCTACATCACCGCCGTGATGCTGCTCGTGCTCTGCGCCTGCATGGTGTTCAAGTACGGCTTCGGGATCGGCAAGGACCTGACCCTCTTCGTCGCCCAGGTCCACGGCGTGCTCTACATCATCTACCTGATCTTCGCCTTCGATCTGGGCTCCAAGGCGCGCTGGCCGTTCGGCAAGCTGCTGTGGGTGCTGATCTCCGGGACGATCCCGACGGCCGCGTTCTTCGTGGAGCGCAAGGTGGTCCGCGAGGTCCGGCCGCTGCTGGCCAAGACCGCGCCGGAGCCGGTCAAGGTCTGACGGCGGCGGCCCGGCCCGTCGCCGGTGCCGTTGCGCGCCCCACGCGCCTCTCCCGTTGCGGGAGGGGCGCGTTTGTGCTGGACGGGGTGGGGCGGGCGGGTGAGCCGGGCGGGGCCGCCGGGTTTCCGGGTTTCTGTCCTTCCGGGCTTCCGGGCTTCCGGGCTTCTTCCGGGCTTCCGGGTTTTCGGTGGCCGGGGCCGGGCATCCCCCCGGCCGGGGGTGGGTGCGACCCGTAGGGGAGGCGCCCCGTGGAGCCTCCGGGGCCGGGCGCACGCGGGCTCAGGGGTGTTTCAGGGGCGCTTCCCATCGACAGGTAGTAGGACGTCCTAGTAAATTCGTGGGCATGGACGCTGACGCGATCGAAGAGGGCCGCCGTCGCTGGCAGGCCCGGTACGACTCCGCCCGGAAGCGGGAGGCCGACTTCAGCACGCTCTCCGGCGACCCGGTGGAGCCGGTGTACGGTCCGCGCCCCGGCGACTCCGTCGAGGGCTTCGACCGGATCGGCTGGCCGGGGGAGTACCCGTTCACGCGCGGCCTGTATCCGACGGGCTACCGCGGCCGGACGTGGACGATCCGCCAGTTCGCCGGCTTCGGCAACGCCCGGCAGACCAACGAGCGCTACAAGATGATCCTCAAGGCCGGCGGCGGCGGCCTCTCGGTGGCGTTCGACATGCCGACGCTGATGGGGCGGGACTCCGACGACCCGCGCTCGCTCGGCGAGGTCGGGCACTGCGGCGTCGCCATCGACTCGGCGGCCGACATGGAGGTCCTGTTCCAGGACATCCCGCTCGGCGACGTCACGACGTCCATGACGATCAGCGGCCCGGCCGTCCCGGTCTTCTGCATGTACCTGGTCGCCGCCGAGCGGCAGGGCGTCGACCCGGCGGTGCTCAACGGCACGCTCCAGACCGACATCTTCAAGGAGTACATCGCGCAGAAGGAGTGGCTCTTCCAGCCGGAGCCGCATCTGCGGCTGATCGGCGATCTGATGGAGCACTGCGCGCACGGCATCCCCGCCTACAAGCCGCTGTCGGTCTCCGGCTACCACATCCGGGAGGCCGGCGCGACGGCCGCCCAGGAGCTGGCGTACACCCTCGCCGACGGCTTCGGCTAC
Organism: Streptomyces sp. BHT-5-2; assembly: GCF_019774615.1. Lineage (NCBI taxonomy): Bacteria > Bacillati > Actinomycetota > Actinomycetes > Kitasatosporales > Streptomycetaceae > Streptomyces > Streptomyces sp. BHT-5-2. The sequence goes on from NZ_CP081496.1 coordinate 2,911,144, forward strand.
GTCGAGCTGGGCCTCTCCCGCGGGCTGGACGTCGACACCTTCGCGCCCGGCCTGTCCTTCTTCTTCGACGCGCATGTGGACTTCTTCGAGGAGATCGCCAAGTTCCGCGCCGCGCGCCGGATCTGGGCGCGCTGGATGCGCGACGTCTACGGCGCGCGCAGCGAGAAGGCGCAGTGGCTGCGCTTCCACACCCAGACCGCCGGCGTCTCGCTGACCGCCCAGCAGCCGTACAACAACGTGGTGCGCACGGCCGTGGAGGCGCTGGCCGCGGTGCTCGGCGGCACCAACTCGCTGCACACCAACGCCCTGGACGAGACGCTGGCCCTGCCCAGCGAGCAGGCCGCGGAGATCGCGCTGCGCACCCAGCAGGTGCTGATGGAGGAGACCGGCGTCGCCAACGTCGCCGATCCGCTGGGCGGTTCGTGGTACGTGGAGGCGCTGACCGACCGGATGGAGGCGGACGCGGAGAAGATCTTCGCGCAGATAACGGAGCGCGGGGCGCGGGCGGTGCCGGACGGACAGCACCCCATCGGCCCGATCACCTCCGGCATCCTGCGCGGCATCGAGGACGGCTGGTTCACCGGCGAGATCGCCGAGTCCGCGTTCCGCTACCAACAGGCCCTGGAGAAGGGCGAGAAGAGGGTCGTCGGCGTCAACTGCCACGACGGCTCGGTCACCGGCGACCTGGAGATCCTGCGGGTCAGCCACGAGGTCGAGCGGGAGCAGGTGCGGGTCCTCGCCGGGCGGAAGGCCGCCCGCGACGACGCCCGGGTGCAGGCCGCGCTGAAGGAGATGCTGGCCGCCGCCCGCGGCGACCGCAACATGATCGGGCCGATGCTGGACGCCGTCCGCGCGGAGGCGACCCTCGGCGAGATCTGCGGTGCGCTGCGCGACGAGTGGGGCACGTACACCGAGCCGGCGGGCTTCTGACGCCGCCCGCCGCCCGCCGCCCACTGTCCGCCGTCCGCCCGCCGAGGCCGGTGCCGGGCCGTCCCGTCACCCCGTCCCGGCGGGCGGCCCGGCGCCGCGCAGGCGCAGGCGGAAGAGCGCGCCGCCGCCCGGCGCCTGCTCCGCGCTGAGCTCGGCGCCGTGCGCGCGGGCGATCTGCCGCGCCATGGCCAGGCCCAGGCCCGAGCCGGGCAGCGCGCGGGCGGCCCGGGCGCGGTAGAAGCGGTCGAAGACGTACGGCAGGTCGTCGGCGTCGATGCCGGGGCCGTGGTCGCGGACGGTCAGGTGCACCTCGTCCGCCACGGAGGACAGTTCGGTCTCCACGGGGCCGCCGGGCGGGGAGAACTTCGCGGCGTTGTCCAGGAGGTTGGACAGCAGCCGGGTTAGCCGGGCGGGGACGCCGGGGAGCGCGGTGTCCGCCGCCTCGGGGGCGATGCGGAGGGTGAAGGCGACGTCCGGCCAGTGTTCGCGGGCCGCGGTCACCACGTGCTCCAGCAGGGCGGCCGGGCGGACCTGTTCGAGCAGCGGCCGGGGCTCCTCGTCGCGGGCCAGCTCGATCAGGTCGTTGACGAGGGTGGTGACCTCGCGCAGCTGGCGGGCCAGCGCCGCCGACGCCCGATCTCGCTGACTGTCCGTCAAGCGGTCCGCGCGGGCGAGGAGTTCGGCGTTGGTGCGGAGCGCGGTGAGCGGGGTGCGCAGCTCGTGGGAGGCGTCGGCGACCAGGCGGCGCTGGGCGGTGACGGACTGCTCCAGTTCGCCGAGCATGGTGTTGAAGCTGGCGGCGAGCCGGGTGACCTCGTCCTCGTGGCCGGGCGGCCCCGCCGGGAGGTCGATGCGGTGCCGGGGGTCGCGGGTGGTGGCGATCCGCTCCGCGGTGGCGGTCAGCCGGGCGACCGGGGCCAGACCCGTACGGGAGACCCAGTAGCCCAGGCCGGCGGCCAGCAGGACGCCCGCGCCGCCGACCACGGCCAGCCCCCAGGCGGCCTGTCGCACCCCGCGTTCGACGGTGTCGGAGCGGAGGGCGACCTGCAGGGCCTCGTCCCGGTGGGGGACGCGGGTGGTGAAGACCCGGACGGGATAACCGGCGACGGTGGAGTTCGTGTAGTAGGGCAGGTGGCGGCCGGCGGCGACCTCGCGGGTGGCGGGGGCGACCGGCAGGACGTAGTGGCCGCGGGCGTCCTTGCGGGGGTCGGCGGGGGTGATCTGGATGCAGGCGGAGGCCGGGTAGCGGCAGCCGGTGTCGCCCGCGACGGGGCCCCAGTCGCGGGTGCGCTGGAGCTGCTGGGTGGCCGTCTGCCCCAGGGCGAGGTCGAGTTGGCGGGTCATCTGGACGCGGATGACGAGGAACGCGGCGGCGCAGACGCCGACCGCCACCAGGGCGACCGCGGCGGAGGCGGCCAGCGCCAGCCGGGTGCGCAGCGGCCGGCGGCGGACCCAGCGGCCGCCCAGGCGGCGCCGGCCGGTCATGCCGCGCCCCCGCCGTGCGCCGGGCCCGCGCCCGCGTAGGGGCCCGCGCCCGCGTACGTGCCCGTGCCGGTGCGTGCCGAACGGCCCCCGAGGGCGGTCCCGTTCAGGTGCCTGTTCATGTCCCCGTTCATGTCCCCGTTCACGTGCCCTCCGGCCGGTCCAGGCGGTAGCCGATGCCGTGCACGGTGTGCACCAGCCGGGGTTCGCCGCCGGCCTCCAGCTTGCGGCGCAGATAACCGACGTAGACGGCCAGGGAGTTGGAGTCCGGTCCGAAGTCCCGGCCCCAGACCCGCTCCAGGATCGTCTCCCGGGGCAGCACCTGGCCGGGGTGCTGGAGCAGCAGTTCCAGCAGGGTGTACTCGGTGCGGCTGAACTCCAGCGGCCGACCGCCGCGGTGGCCGCTGCGGGTGGCGGGATCGACGACCAGGTCGGCGAAGGCCAGCCGGGAGTCGTCGGCCGCGGCGGCCGCGGCCCGCCGCAGCAGGGCGCGCACCCGGGCGATCAACTCGTCCAGGGCGAACGGCTTGACGAGGTAGTCGTCGGCGCCGGCGTCCAGGCCGTCGACCCGGTCGCTGACCGCGTCCAGGGCGGTCAGGACCAGGATCGGGGTGCGGTCGTCGAGGGCGCGCAGCCGGCGGCAGACCGCCAGGCCGTCCAGCACCGGCATCATCACGTCGAGGACCAGCGCGTCGGGCTGCCAGGTGGCGACCTCGGAGAGCGCGGCCAGGCCGTCGGCGGCGCCGCGGACCTCGTAGCCCTCGACGGCGAGTCCGTCGGACACGGCGGCGCGGACCTCCGGTTCGTCGTCGACGACCAGGATCCGGGGGGCGGCGGCCGGCGGAACCGAGGGGATGTTGCGGGGCCCGGGCGCGGGTGCGGGGCGTGCGGTCATGGAACAAGGCTCCCAAACGCCGTCTTAGAACGTTCTTAAGGCGGCGGACGAGCGTGGCGGCCATGCGCACACCACTCTCGGTCGTGATCGGTGCGGGCGGCACCGGCGGCCACATCTATCCCGGACTCGCCCTCGCCGACGCGCTGCGCCGGGCCGTGCCGGACGCGGTGATCTCCTTCGTGGGGACCGACCGCGGTCTGGAGACACGGCTGATCCCGCAGGCCGGCTATCAGTTGCACACCGTCGACATGATCCCCTTCGACCCGTCGCTGGGCGCCCGGCGCTATCTGCTGCCGGCCGCGCTGCTGAAGTCGGGCGCCCAGTGCCGGGCGATCCTGCGGGCGCAGGGCGCCCAGGTCGCCGTCGGGATGGGCGGCTACCCGAGCGCCCCGGTGATCGTCGGGGCCCGGATGGCGGGGCTGCCCAGCCTGATCCACGAATCCAACGCGGTGCCGGGCCGGGCCAACAAGTTCGCCGCCCGGCTCACCCCGCACATCGCCCTGGCCTTCGACCGCAGCCGCCCGCACCTGGCGGGCGGCGAGCGGGCCGAGACGGTGGGGATGCCGCTGTCCGGGCCGCTGGCCGGGCTGGACCGGGCGGCGCTGCGGCAGGCCGCCCGCCGGGCCCTGGGGATCCCGGAGGAGGCGAGGCTGCTGCTGGTCAACGGCGGCAGCCTGGGCGCCGCCCGGCTCACCGAGGCCGCCGTCGGGCTCGCCGGCCGCTATCTGGCGCGGAACCGGCTGCGGCTGCTGATCAAGACCGGGCCGGCGGCGCTGGACGGCGCCCGCGCCGCGCTGGAGGCGAACGGCGGGGCGGCGGTCGCCGCGGCGGTGCCGTACCTGGACCGGATGGACCTGGCGTACGCGGCGGCCGACCTGGTGCTCTGCCGGGCCGGTTCGGCGACCGTCGCCGAGCTGGCCACCATCGGGATGCCGGCCGTCCTCGTGCCGTATCCGCACGCGCCCGGCGATCACCAGACGCACAACGCCCGGGTGCTCTCCGACGCCGGGGCGGCGCTGCTGCTGCCCGACGCGGAGGTCACCGCCGACCGGCTGGACGCGCTGGTCTCCCCGCTGCTGGCCGATCCGGACCGGCTGGCGGCGATGGGCGCGGCCGCGGACCCCGGCACACACGCCCGCGCCGCCGACCTGCTGGCCGCCCGGACCCTGGCGCTGGCCGGCCACACCCATCCCTCCCACCTCTCCCATTCCTCTCACCTCGTCAACCCCCTGAAGGAGTCAGCATGAGCACGCACAGCACCGTGTCCCGGTCGTGGGCCGGACGGAAGGTCCTGGTCACCGGGGCCGAGGGGTTCATCGGTTCGACGCTGGTCGACCTGCTGGTGGCGGCCGGCGCCGAGGTGCGCGCCTTTGTCCACTACAAGCCGTACGCGGAGAAGGGGAATCTGGCGCGCTATCTGGTGCCGGGCGGCCCGGTCGAGATGGTCGCCGGCGATGTGCGGGACGCCGGCCGGGTGATGGACGCCGTCGCCGGCTGCGACACCGTCTTCCACCTGGCCGCGCTGATCGGTATCCCGTACAGCTACGACTCGCCCGGCGCGTATGTGCAGACGAACGTGGTGGGCACCGAGAACGTCGCGGAGGCGTGCCGCCGGCACGGTGTGCGGCGGATGGTGCACACCTCCACCAGCGAGGTGTACGGGACCGCGCTCACCGCGCCGATCAGCGAGGAGCACCCGCTCCAGCCGCAGTCGCCCTACTCCGCCTCGAAGATCGGCGCGGACATGATGGCGCTGTCGCACTGGCACGCCTTCGAGCTGCCGGTGACGGTGGTGCGGCCGTTCAACACCTACGGGCCCCGGCAGTCCGCCCGGGCGGTGATCCCGACGATCCTGGCCCAACTGCACGCCGGCGCACGGCAGATCAAGCTCGGCTCGCTGACCCCCACCCGGGACTTCACCTTCGTCACCGACACCGCGGCCGGGTTCCTGGCGCTGGCCGACTGCGACCGGGCGCTGGGGCAGGTCGTCAACCTCGGCAGCGGCCGGGAGATCGCCATCGGGACGCTGGCCGAGGCGCTGATCGCGGCCTCCGGGCGGGACGCGGAGGTGGTGGTGGACGCGGAGCGGCTGCGGCCGTCGGGCAGTGAGGTGGAGCGGTTGCTGTCGGACAACTCCCGGGCCCGGGAGTGGGCTTCGTGGGAGCCGGAGGTCTCGCTCAAGGAGGGGCTGGCACGGACCTCGGAGTGGGTGGCGGAGCATCTGCACCTGTTCCGTGCGGACCGCTACCAGGTGTGAGGCGCGGCGGGCCGCGCCGGGGTCAGGGCTCCAGCGCGGCCAGGCCGGCCAGCAGCAGCGTGGTGAACCGCCGGGCCCAGTCGGCGTCCACCGGCTCCGCGCTCACCAGGAGCCGGTGCACGACGGCCCCGGCGATGACGTCGAAGATCAGGCCCACGGTGCACTCGGCGGCCTCTTCGCCGTCGGGGCCGCCGGCGTCCGGCGGGAGTTCGCCGCGCTCCTGCGCCCGGGAGCGGCCCAGCAGCACCAGCCGCTTCTGCCGGTCGACGATCGCCGAGCGGATCCGTTCGCGCAGCGCGTCGTCGGTGGTGGACTCGGCGACCACCGCCATCAGCGCGGTCTTGGTCTCGGGCCGGGCCAGCAGCGCGCCGAACTGGAGCACCACGCCCTCGATGTCGGACTGCAGGCAGCCCCGGTCGGGGAGTTCCAGCTCGTCGAAGAGGACCGCCACGGCGTCCACGACCAGTTCGCTCTTGTTGGCCCAGCGCCGGTAGAGGGTGGTCTTGGCGACGCCGGCGCGGGCCGCGACCTCGCCCATGGTGAGCCCGCCCCAGCCCACGTCGACGAGCGCGGCGCGGGTGGCGTCGAGGATCGCGTGGTCGGTCTCGGCGCTGCGGGGGCGGCCCGGGCGGCCTTTCGCGGGGCGGGCGGACTGGTGCATGCGGGCGACCATACCGGCCGGTAGGGGATCGGGCGCCCGCCCTGCGGCGCCGTTCGTGAGGGAGATCACCCGCCGGCGGGCGGGATGCTGTTCCGGGCGGGGGCGGCCCCGAGTTACGCTACGACCCGTAGCGAAAGAGCGATGACCACTGGCCGTGGGTGGGGACCCATGGCCGCGCACGCACCGGCCCTGCGGGGCCGCCCGTCGGGCACCGGATCCCGGGAGCGCGCCGCATCCCAGCGGGGCGTACCACGAGGACGCGGGCCCGCTTTCCGGATCGCTTTCCGGAACCGGCCGCTCAGGGGGGAGGATGGACCCATGCAGCCACGCAACATGTCCATGAGCGGAGTCGTCGACCTCGCCGCCGTGAAGGCGGCCGGCGAAGCGAAGCAGAAGGCCGAGCAGGCCCGCGCCGAGGCAGCCCGCACGGGCGCACCGCCGGCCGGCGCCGGTGGCCCCCTGGTGTTCGACGTCGACGAGGCGGGGTTCCAGCAGGACGTCCTGCAGCGGTCCACCGAGGTCCCGGTCGTCATCGACTTCTGGGCCGAGTGGTGCCAGCCGTGCAAGCAGCTCGGGCCGCTGCTGGAGAGCCTCGCGGCGGAGTACGCCGGCAGGTTCGTCCTCGCCAAGATCGACGTCGACGCCAACCAGATGCTGTTCCAGCAGTTCGGGGTGCAGGGCATCCCGGCGGTGTTCGCGGTGGTCGCGGGCCAGCCGATCCCGCTCTTCCAGGGCGCGGTCCCCGAATCGCAGCTGCGGCAGGTGCTGGACCAGCTGGTGCAGGTCGCCGAGCAGCAGTTCGGCATCGTGGGCGCGCCGGTCGACCCGGCCGCGGCCGAGCAGGCCCCCACCGAGGCCCCGCAGCCGGTCGGTCCGTACGACGCGGCGCTGACCGCGGCGGCCGAGGCCCTGGACGCCGGCGACCTCGGCGGCGCCGTCCGCGCCTACCGCAACGTCCTCTCCGACGACCCGGCCAACCCCGAGGCCAAGCTCGGCCTCGCCCAGGCCGAACTCCTGGAGCGGGTGCAGGACCTGGACCCGCAGGCGGTCCGCCAGGAGGCCGCGGACGCGCCGGCCGACGTCCGGGCGCAGATCCGCGCCGCCGATCTGGATCTGGTCGGCGGTCATGTCGAGGACGCCTTCGGCCGGCTGGTCGAGACCGTCAAGCGGACGGCCGGGGACGACCGGGAGGCCGCGCGGGTGCGGCTGCTGGAGCTGTTCGAGGTGATCGGCCCGGACGACCCGCGGGTGACGAAGGCGCGCACCGCCCTGGCGCGCGTCCTCTTCTGAGCCGGTTCCCCGAAAGGCGCCCGCACGGCGCCGACTTCCTCTTCCTTCCGGCGCTTTCGGGCGGATTCCCGTCCCGTCCGGTTCTGTCCCGCGGCACCTTCCGCGGCAGGGCCCGGCAAACGGAGCAGCGGCCACGCTTTACCGAAACTTGGTAAACGTGGCCGCTGTTACTTGGAGTAAGCCCGAGCAGCCAACTTGCCGGACTCTGCACCGAATTGCACCTTGTTAAGTCGTCATCAGGTACGACGCTGTGTACCCAGTTGATCTCTGTGTGTGGTGGCGCGGTTATCGGCCCGTTACCCGCAAGTAACGAGGGCCTTGTGCGGCGGCTCCGAATGCACGACGATCGGCCACGCTCGGTCCATTCCCGCAGCCCGGCATCCGGTCGGCGCCGCGGGGTACTTGGGTCCCCACCGGGTGGGTCGGCGGCAGTGGCGCCGGCCGTGGACAGGGGGGTCCCTGCCTTCCGCAGGGCCTGTCCGGTGAGGTTGCGCGAGAGCGTGGCCAGTGGTTGTCGCTCGGGGGTGATCGCCGGTATTCGGAAACACACTGTGCCTCCGAGACGGGCGCTCTCCTTCCCGAGGACGTAGCACTTCTCCCATCCCGGGTACGGCCGGTCCCAACCGGGGCGGCGGGTACCGGAGATGTACGTCCGAGAAGGAGGAAAGTCATGGAGTCCCTGACTCGTGGCGGGACCAGATGGAAGCGGTTCGCCGTCGTCATGGTGCCGAGCGTCGCGGCCACCGCCGCGATCGGCGTCGCCCTCTCGCAGGGTGCCCTGGCGGCGTCGTTCAGCGTGTCCGGCCAGCAGTTCAAGGTGAGCACGGACCGGCTGGACGGCGAGGGTTTCGTCCAGTACGGCGCGGTCGACGCCCAGAAGAACGGCAAGAACGTGCCGGTCGCGGTCTCGGCGTTCTCCAGCGCCAAGATCCACAACCTGTGCCAGTCCGTCGTCGTCCCGGTCCCGGTCTTCGGCGATGTGTCGATGAAGCTCCGGGCGGGCACCGGTGATCCGGTCGAGGCCAAGAACCTCTACATCGACCTGGACCAGCTGAACGCGGACGCGACCTTCAACAACATCAACATCGGTGTTGCGGCGGGTTCCTCGTCCAAGGGTCCCGGCATCAAGAAGGGCGACAAGGCCGACCCCGGCTCGTTCGCCCAGGAGGCCGACACGGCCACGCTGACCCACGTCCAGCAGCGCGCCTGGGCCACCACGGCCGGCACCTTCAAGCTCAGCGGCCTGAAGATGAGCGTCACCAAGGGCAAGAGCGAGTGCTACTGACGCGCTGAGCGTGCGGGCGCGGGTCGGCAGCCGCACGGCGCGAGCCGTTCCCCGTGTCCGCACGCCGGGCAGCGCCGAAGTGCTCTCGGAACCACCGAAATGCCAGTCCCGAGGAGCCGGACGACATGAGTGACTGGAGCAGGGGGGTCTCCCGGGCCGGAGGCCGGGGGAGAGCAGACGACAGGTACGTGCGGTGCGGATGCGGGTCCGCCGACCGTAGGGAGGCCGGCGCATGAGCGCGGAGCAGCAACCACAGCCGACCGGGTCCTTCGGGCGGAAGCGGCAGGCGTTCCGGGAGTGGCGCGGAGCGCGCCCGTTCTGGGGCGGTCTGCTGACTCTTCTGGCCGGCGTCCCGATCATGTACATCCCCTACGCGAACCTCACCATCGGGTCGCTCACCGTCCGCATGGCCACCACGGCCGGCGCCGGCTCGCTGATCATCGGCGTGCTGCTGGTCGTGCTCGGCCTGACCATGTGGTTCCAGCCGGTGTCACGGGTCTTCGCGGGTGTCGCGGCGATCCTGCTCGCCCTGGTCTCCCTGGTCGTCTCGAACTTCGGCGCGTTCCTGATCGGCTTCCTGCTGGGGCTGATCGGCGGCGCGCTGGGCGTCTCCTGGGCGCCGGGCCGGCCCGCGCAGAGCGCGGACGGGCCCGGTGAGCCGGACCGTGTCGTCGGACCCGTGGTCGCCACGGGCCCCGCGCCGGCCGGCGGTCCCGGGTTGGGCAACGGACTGGACGGCCTGTCAGGAACGAGCCCGACCAACGGAACGAACGGGAGGCACCGTGCCGGGTGACGAACTGGAGGTGGGGGCACCCCCGCCCGAGGCTGGGGGAGCGGCCGCGGCCTCCGGGGCGGCGGGGGGCACCCCGCGGCGTACGGGGAGCGGGGCCCGGCACGCGGCGCCCCGGAAACCGCTGCTGACCCGCCTGCACGTGCCCGCGGGCAAGGCGATCGCCATCGCGGCGATGCCGTCCGCCGTCCTCATGGGCATGGGGCTGACGCCCCAGATGGCGATCGCCAAGCCGGCGCCGCCCGAGAGCCCCTTCCGGGGCGGCCCCTGCGTCACCGCGCCGGACACCTCCGGCCAGGACGCCAAGGCCAAGGACGGCGCCAAGGACTCGAAGGACGCGAAGGACGCGAAGGGCGGCAAGGACGCCAAGAGCGGCAAGGACTCCGGCAAGGACGCCGCGGGCGGCACGCCGTCGGCCTCGCCCTCGCCCTCCCCGTCGCCCTCGGCCACCAAGGACGCCGCGGGCGGCTCGCCGTCCCCGTCCGCCTCCGCGACCCCCTCGCCCTCCGCCTCGCCGGAGAAGAAGGACGACGGCGGGCTGCTGGGCGGCATCGGCGACGCGCTCGGCGGTCTCTTCGGCATCCACAAGCAGAGCGACGCGCCGTCGGCCTCGCCGAGTCCCTCGCCCTCCGCGTCCGCCACCAAGTCGCCGTCGCCGAGCCCGTCGGCGTCGACGTCGGCCGCCGCCAAGAGCCCGTCGTCCCAGGACTCCGGGCCCGGTCTGGACGAGGTCACCAAGCCGGTCGGCGACGCGCTGAAGGACCCCTCGAAGGCGGTCAACGACACCGTGCACGGCGCCGTCGGCACGGTCGACAACGCACTGCCCGGCGGCGGGCTCGACGGCAAGGACGCCAGCGGCAAGCCCGGGTACCCCTGCGTCGTCGAGAACAAGCAGCAGGGCAAGAACGAGCAGACCCCCGCCACCCTGCCGGACCTGCCCTGGCACCTGGAGTCCAGCGGGCTGACCCTGCGCGGCCTGGACTACGTCGGCGTCGTCAACGTCACCACGCAGAGCGGCCACACCAAGCAGGCCCTGAAGTTCACCGCCGACAGCATCGACATCGCCGACCTGCACCAGATCGTCGACGACCCGGCGACCGGCAAGCACTACCACGTGCGGTCCACCCCGGGCTCCACGTCCACCATCCGCGGCGGCAAGGTGACGCTCTACACCGAGCGGTTGCAGGGCAACCTCTTCGGGCTGATCCCGATCGTCTTCGACCCCGAGCACCCGCCGCCGCTCAACGTCCCCTACGCCTACTTCAGCAAGGTGAAGCTGGACCAGGCGGGCCAGTTCGGCGGCAACCTCCACGTCCCGGGCATGCGGCTGTCCATCGAGGACTGACCGGCCCGGCAGCTCTTCCGGGAGCCGCGGAAACGGCGGTGGGCCGCCCCCGACCAGGGGGGCGGCCCACCGCCGTTCGTGCGTGGGGACGGCGCGTCAGGCGCGTCCGCCGCCGAGGTGGTGCACCCGGACCATGTTGGTGGTGCCGGGGACGCCGGGGGGCGAACCGGCGGTGATGATCATGGTGTCGCCCTCGCTGTAGCGCTTGAGCTTGAGCAGCTCGGCGTCGACCAGGTCGACCATCGCGTCGGTGTTGTCCACGTGCGGGACGACGAAGGAGTCCACGCCCCAGCTCAGGGTGAGCTGGTTGCGGGTGGCGAGGTCGGTGGTGAAGGCCAGGATCGGCTGGGTGGCCCGATAGCGCGAGAGCCGGCGGGCGGTGTCACCGGACTTGGTGAACGCCACCAGTGCCTTGCCGTCGAGGAAGTCCGCCATCTCGCAGGCCGCGCGGGCCACCGCACCGCCCTGGGTGCGCGGCTTCTTGCCGGGCACCAGCGGCTGCAGGCCCTTGGACAGCAGCTCCTCCTCGGCCGCCTCGACGATCTTCGACATGGTCTTGACGGTCTCGATCGGGTACTGGCCGACCGAGGACTCCGCGGAGAGCATCACCGCGTCGGCGCCGTCGAGGATCGCGTTGGCGACGTCGGACGCCTCGGCGCGGGTCGGCCGGGAGTTGGTGATCATCGACTCCATCATCTGGGTCGCCACGATCACCGGCTTGGCGTTCCGCCGGCACATCTCCACCAGGCGCTTCTGCACCATCGGGACCTTCTCCAGCGGGTACTCCACCGCCAGGTCGCCACGCGCCACCATCACCGCGTCGAAGGCCATCACGACCTCCTGCATGTTGGCCACCGCCTGCGGCTTCTCCACCTTGGCGACGACCGGGACCCGGCGGCCCACCTCGTCCATGACGCGGTGCACGTCCTGGACGTCCTTGGCGTCCCGCACGAAGGACAGCGCGACCATGTCGCAGCCCATGTGCAGCGCGAACTTCAGGTCCTCGATGTCCTTCTCGGACAGCGCCGGGACGTTGACCGCCGCGCCGGGGAGGTTGATGCCCTTGTGGTCGGAGATGACCCCGCCCTCGATGACGATGGTGCGCACCCGGGGGCCGTCGACCTCGACGACCTGGAGGGCGACGTTGCCGTCGTTGATCAGGACCGGGTCGCCCTTGGAGACGTCGCCGGGCAGGCCCTTGTAGGTGGTGCCGCAGATGTGCTTGTCACCGGGGACGTCCTCGGTGGTGATGACGAACTCGTCACCGCGCACCAGCTCCACCGGGCCCTCGGCGAAGGTCTCCAGGCGGATCTTGGGGCCCTGGAGGTCGGCCAGCACGCCGACGGCGCGGCCGGTCTCCTCGGCGGCCTTGCGGAGGCGGTGGTACCGCTCCTCGTGCTCCGAGTGGGTCCCGTGGCTCATGTTGAAACGGGCCACGTTCATACCGGCCTCGATCAGCGTCTTCAGCTGCTCGTAGGAGTCGACGGCGGGGCCCAGGGTGCAGACGATTTTGGAACGGCGCATGTCTCGATCCTATCGGTTTGTTTCGGAGCGGAATATTTCGCTCTGCTTCACAGGCCCTTTAGCCGGACGGGAGGCGATGGGGCGGAGCACCCGGGCCCCGGCGCGGGGCCCGGGTGCGGGCCCGGCGACTAGGCGGTGACCAGGGCGTATGTCTGCCGGGCGATCTCCAGTTCCTCGTCGGTGGGCACCACGGCGACCGCGACCCGGGCGTAGTCGGGCGAGATCAGCCGCGGCTCGTCGGACCGCACGGCGTTGAGCGAGGCGTCCACCGCCATGCCCAGCTCCTCCAGACCGGCGACGGCGGCGGCCCGGACCGGGGCGGCGTTCTCGCCGACGCCCGCGGTGAAGGCCACCGCGTCGACCTTGCCGAGCACCGCGGTGTAGGCGCCGATGTACTTCTTCAGCCGGTGGATGTAGATGTCGAAGGCGAGCGCGGCCTGCTGGTCGCCCTCGTCGATCCGGCGGCGGATCTCCCGCATGTCGTTGTCGCCGCACAGCCCGACCAGGCCGCTCTTCTTGTTGAGCAGTTCGTCGATCTCGTCGGTGGACATGCCGGCCACCCGCTTGAGGTGGAAGGTGACCGCCGGGTCGATGTCGCCGGAGCGGGTGCCCATGACCAGGCCCTCCAGCGGGGTCAGGCCCATGGAGGTGTCCACGCAGCGGCCGCCCCGGACGGCGGACGCGGAGGCGCCGTTGCCCAGGTGCAGCACGATCACGTTGACGTCCTCGGGCGCCTTGCCGAGGAGTTCGGCGGTGCGGCGGGAGACATAGGCGTGCGAGGTGCCGTGGAAGCCGTAGCGGCGGATGCGGTGCGCGTCGGCGGTGGCCACGTCGAGGGCGTAGCGGGCCGCGGCCTCCGGCATCGTGGTGTGGAAGGCGGTGTCGAAGACCGCGACCTGCGGGAGGTCGGGGCGCAGCGCCCGGGCGGTGCGGATGCCGGTGATGTTGGCCGGGTTGTGCAGCGGGGCGACCGGCACCAGCCGCTCGATCTCCTTGAGCACCGCGTCGTCGATCACGGTCGGCGCGGTGAACCTCAGCCCGCCGTGCACCACCCGGTGCCCGATCGCGGCCAGCTCCGGGGAGTCCAGGCCGAGGCCGTCGGCGGCCAGTTCGTCGGCGACCGCCTTCAGCGCGGCCTGGTGGTCGGCTATCGGGCCGGTGGTCTCGCGGGTGGCGCCGCCGGAGGCCGGCGGGGTGTGGGCCAGGCGCGAGGTCGCCTCTCCGATCCGCTCGACCAGGCCGGTGGCGAGCCGCGAACCGGTGGCCATGTCGAGCAGCTGGTACTTCACCGACGACGAGCCGGAGTTGAGGACGAGGACGCGGGTGGCGTTGGCAGTCATGAAGGGGCTTTCCGGTGGGGGAGGAGGTCAGGCGGTGTGGCCGGCGCCGGGCCGGGCGCCCTGGGCCTGGATCGCGGTGATCGCGACGGTGTTGACGATGTCCTGGACGAGGGCGCCGCGCGAGAGGTCGTTGACCGGCTTGCGCAGACCCTGAAGGACCGGACCGACGGCCACCGCGCCGGCGGAGCGCTGGACGGCCTTGTAGGTGTTGTTGCCGGTGTTGAGGTCCGGGAAGATCAGCACGGTGGCCCGGCCGGCCACCTCGGAGTCCGGCAGCTTGGTCCGGGCGACCGCCGCGTCCACCGCCGCGTCGTACTGGATCGGGCCCTCGACCAGCAGGTCCGGGCGCCGCTCGCGGACGAGTTCGGTGGCCTTGCGGACCTTGTCGACGTCGGCGCCGGAGCCGGAGGTGCCGGTGGAGTACGACAGCATCGCGATCCGCGGCTCGACGCCGAACTGCGCGGCGGTGGTGGCGGACTGGATGGCGATGTCGGCCAGCTGCTCGGCGTTCGGGTCCGGGTTGACCGCGCAGTCGCCGTAGACCAGGACGCGGTCGGCCAGGCACATGAAGAACACCGACGAGACGATCTGCGCGCCCGGCTTGGTCTTAATGATCTCGAAGGCCGGCCGGATGGTGGCGGCGGTGGAGTGCACCGCGCCGGAGACCATGCCGTCGGCCAGGCCCTCCTGGACCATCAGCGTGCCGAAGTAGGAGACGTCCGCGACCATGTCGTAGGCCAGCTCGTAGCTGACGCCCTTGTGGGAGCGGAGGGTGGCGTACAGCTCGGCGAACCGCTCGCGCAGCGGCGAGGACTGCGGGTCGATGATCTGGGCGTCGGCCAGGTCGATGGCCAGGTCGGCGGCGCGCTTGCGGATCGCCTCCTCCTCGCCCAGCAGCGTCAGGTCGCAGACGTCGCGGCGCAGCAGCACGTCGGCGGCGCGCAGCACCCGCTCCTCGGAGCCCTCGGGGAGGACGACCCGGCGGCGGCCGGCGCGGGACCGCTCGATCAGCTCGTGCTCGAACATCATCGGCGTGACCCGGCCGGAGCGGGCGACGGAGATCCGGTCGGTCAGCTCGGCGGTGTCCACGTGCCGCTCGAAGAGGCCGAGCGCGGTCTCCGCCTTGCGCGGCGAGGCGGCGTTCAGCTTGCCCTCGATGGCGAACAGTTCGGCGGCGGTCGGGAAGGAGCCGCCCGGGACCGAGACCACCGGGGTGCCCGGCGCCAGGCGGGCGGCCAGCGCCATGATGTCGGGGCCGGGGCGCTCGTCGAGGGTGAGCACCACACCGGCGATCGGCGGGGCACCGGCGCTGTGTGCGGCCAGTGAGCCGATGACGAGGTCGGCGCGGTCCCCGGGGGTGATCACCATGCAGCCGGGGGTGAGCGCCTTGAGGAAGGTGGGCAGCATCGCACCGCCGAAGACGAAGTCCCGGGCGTCCCGGGCGAGCCCGGAGTCGTCGCCGAGCAGCACCTCGGCGCCGAGCGCCTGCACGATCTGGCCGACGGTCGGCGCGGAGAGCGAGCCGTCCTCGGGGAGCGCGTAGCAGGGCACCGGCAGACGGGCGGCGAGCCGCTCGACGACGGCGGTGCGCTGCTCGGGCGCGACGCGGTTGACGACCAGCGCGACGACGTCGCAGCCCAGCGAGTCGTAGGCGCGGTGGGCGTTGCGGGCCTCGGCGCGGACCGCCTCGGCCTCCTGCCCCTGGCCGCCGACGACGGGTATCACCGCGGCGCCGAACTCGTTGGCCAGCCGGGCGTTGAGCGCCAGCTCGTCCGGCAGGCTGGTGTCGGCGTAGTCCGAGCCGAGGACCAGGACGTACTCGTAGTCGCGGGCCACCGCGTGGAAGCGGTCGACGAGCCGGGAGACCAGCTCGTCGGTGCCGCGCTCGGCCTGGAGGGCGGCGGCCTCCGTGTAGCTGATGCCGTAGACGGTCTCGGCGGGCTGGGTGAGGCGGTAGCGGGCCCGCAGCAGATCGAACAGGCGATCGGGTCCGTCGTGGACCAGGGGGCGGAACACCCCCACCCGGTCGACGTGGCGGGTCAGGAGTTCCATCACTCCCAGCTCGACGACCTGGCGGCCGTCGCCGCGGTCGATACCGGTCACGTACACGCTGCGCGTCACGCGTGGTCTCCGTCCATCTCGATGGCCGCGAGGCTCCGAGCTCGCGGTTTTCCCTGCTCATAAGGCCAAAATCAGCCGTTATTGTGGCCTTGACCCTCTTGACAATACCTGCGCGGATGGATAAGCCGCTCTCCCAGTTTCCCTGGGGGAGCGGGTACGGGGAGAGTGGGGGTGGTCCCGGCGTGCGGCCGGGGCGGGCCGAGGTGGGACCGGGGAACACATGAAACAATCGGACCGGCTCACACGAACCGACAGCGAGCACAGGAGACACAGCACGATGCGTATCGGAGTCCTCACCGCGGGCGGCGACTGCCCGGGCCTGAATGCTGTGATCCGGTCCGTCGTCCACCGCGCCCTCACCGGCCACGGCGACGAGGTCATCGGCTTCGAGGACGGTTTCAAGGGCCTGCTCGACGGCCGCTTCCGCAAGCTCGACCTGGACGCGGTCAGCGGCATCCTCGCCCGCGGCGGCACCATCCTCGGCTCCGCCCGCCTGGAGCGCGCCCGGCTGCGCGAGGCGTGCGAGAGCGCCAAGGACTTCTCCCGCGAGTACGGGATAGACGTCCTGATCCCGATCGGCGGCGAGGGCACCCTCACCGCCGCGCGGATGCTCGCCGACGCCGGCATGCCCGTCGTCGGCGTCCCCAAGACCATCGACAACGACATCTCCTCCACGGACCGCACCTTCGGCTTCGACACCGCCGTCGGCGTGGCCACCGAGGCCATCGACCGCCTCAAGACCACCGCCGAGTCGCACCAGCGGGTCATGGTCGTCGAGGTCATGGGCCGGCACGCCGGCTGGATCGCGCTGGAGTCCGGCATGGCCGGCGGCGCCCACGGCATCTGCCTGCCGGAGCGCGAGTTCGACGTCAACGACCTGGTGAAGATGGTCGAGGAGCGGTTCGCCCGGGGCAAGAAGTTCGCCGTGGTCTGCGTCGCCGAGGGCGCCCACCCGCTCGCCGGCACCATGGACTACAAGAAGGGCGCCATCGACCAGTTCGGCCATGAGCGGTTCTCCGGCATCGGCACCGCGCTCGCCCGCGAACTGGAGCGGCGCCTGGGCAAGGAGGCCCGCCCGGTCATCCTCGGCCACGTCCAGCGCGGCGGCACCCCCACCGCCTACGACCGGGTGCTGGCCACCCGCTTCGGCTGGCACGCCGTGGAGGCCGCGCACCGCGGCGACTTCGGCCAGATGACCGCGCTGCGCGGCACGGACATCGTCATGGCGCCGCTGGCCGAGGCGATCACCGAGCTCAAGCGGGTCCCGGCGAGCCGTATGGACGAGGCCGAGTCGGTGTTCTGACGCCCGGCCGCGCAGGAACAGTCGCCCCCGGTCCGGACAGGGCCGGGGGCGTTCCGTTTCCGGCTTTCCGACGGTGCGTCAACGCGGGGTGCGGCGGCTCACTGGTGCACGGTCCAGTGGTCGTCGGCACTGACCTGGACGAACTTCAGGGGCGGGCACAGGAAGGCGTTCGGGTCGGGGTCGGTCTCGGTCCAGGGCGAGTCGGCGGGGCTCGCGGGCTTCCAGGATCCGCCTGCGCGCAGCTGTACGGCGCTGCTGTCGAAGACGGTGTTCCGTGCCTCGGTGCAGTAGTAGCCCTCGCTGGTGGCCGGGTTGACGCTCGCGTAGATCTCGAACATGTCCCAACCGTGGTCCAGCCCGCTCTGGTCCGTGCCCGACTGCCGGAACAGCAGGTCCCAGGCGGCGGTGCGGTAGTTGTAGAGGTAGGCCGACCAGCGGTTGGCGGTGGCGTCGTCGCGTACCATCTGCACGCTGTACGCGGCCGGTTGGCCCTGGCCCGGGGTGTAGGTCTTCAGGAAGTCGGAGTCGATGGGGACGGTCTTGGCGGGGCCGACGGTCCCGCACCAGTCCCAGGCCCAGATCTCGTTGCCGGTGCTGGTGTACGCGGTCACCACTTCCATGCAGGAGTTCTGGGCCTTGGTGGTGGGCGCGTAGGTGACGTTGTCCGCGTCGGTGACGGTGTAGGACGGATCGACGGTGTGGGTGGCCATGATGCCGTCGTGGGTGCCGGGTTGGGGGAAGACGCCCCACCAGTTGTGGGTGACGTCGGCGGCCCCGGTCGGGCTGGCGGGGAGCCGCGGGTGGTGCGTCCATGCCTGGCCGGAGGTGGCGCGACGCCCTTCGCGGAACGTGCGGGCGGCGCGCTCGCGCCCCGGGGTCCGGGCCGGTGTGCGGGCCTCGGCCACGACGCCGGTGTGGGGAGCGGTGGGGGAGGGCGGTGCGGGGCGGGGTACCGGCGGTTGGGCCGTGGCGGCGGGGGCGGCGAAGGCCAGTGCGGTGACGGCGGCGAGAGCCGAGGCGGCAAGGGCGCAAGCGGTGAGGGCGGACCGGGATCTGGCTAAGGGGCGGGATCTGGTCACGAATTCCTCCGGGCTGTGGGGGGTTGGCTGGCCTGGACCAACTGGGCCTTGGGGAATGTCCATGACAGATGGGTGAGTGTCAAGGGGGGTGGCAGGGGCGACCGGCAGGTGGTGGGGGAGCCTTCCTGGTTTCGTTTCCGGCCGGGTGACGGCCGGACCCCGCCCTCGGCTGAGGGCGGGGTCCGGGTGTGGGGGGATGCGGAGGCGCGGGATCACTGCGCGCTGATGGACTCCAGAGTGTTGAGGCGGGCGGCGCGGCGGGCCGGCCAGGCGGCAGCCAGGACGCCGACCACCAGGGCGATCGCGAAGAAGAGCGCCAACCGGCCCCAGGGCAGGACCATTTCGTACGTCGGGAGGGAGGTGGCGGTTATGCTGCCGCCGGCCCAGGCGAGGAAGACGCCCACGCCGATCCCGAGTACCGCGCCGAACAGGGAGATGACCACCGACTCCAGACGGACCATCTGCTTGACGCCCGAGCGGGCCAGGCCGATGGCGCGGAGCATGCCGATCTCGCGGGTGCGCTCGAAGACCGACATCGCCAGGGTGTTGACCACGCCCAGCACCGCGATGACCACGGCCATGCCGAGCAGCCCGTACATCATGTTCAGCATGGTGTTGATGGCACCGGCGTCCTGGTTGCGCAGGGCGTCGCGGTCCTGGACCTTCAGCAGCGGGCTGTTGCCGAGGGCGTCGCGGATCTCCTTGTCCAGACCGGTGGACTTGCCGTCGGCGGCCTTGACCAGCACCGCGTCGTCCTTGAAGGGCTTCTTGTGCGGGTCGACGAGGGAGGCCGCGCCCAGCGCGTCGCCGACGACCTGGTTGTCCTCGTAGATGCCGGTGACCGTCAGCTGCTGTTTCTTGGCCTTGCCGCTGAAGAACTCGGCCGCGAGGGTGCTGCCGGGCTTCAGACCCAGCTCCTTGGCCTTGGTGCGGGACACCGCGATCCCGTTGCCCCGTACGGCGTCGTAGGAACCGCTGTCGAAGCGGACGTCGGTCACCTTCGGGAGGCGGGTCAGGTCCGTACCGGTGAGGGAGAGGAACCCGGTGCCCGTCGTCGCGACGCCGACCCGCCGCAGCGGCACGACGGCCTCGACGCCCGGCACCCGCGTCGCCTTCCTGGACAGCTGGGGGTCGATGCCGTCGAAGTGGGAGGAGGTGACCTTGTAGTCGGCCTTCAGGTCCTTGGCGACCATCTCGTCCATGGCCCGCTGGACGGAGTGCCCGCCCACCGTCATGCCGGTGATCAGTACCAGACCGATCATCAGGGCCGATGCGGTGGCGGCGGTCCGCCGCGGGTTGCGCAGCGCGTTCTCCTTCGCCAGCTTGCCGGTGACGCCGAAGAGGCGGGTGGTGACCTTGCCGGCCAGCGCCACCAGCGGACGCGACAGCAGCGGGGCAAGGATGATCATGCCGGCCAGGGTGAGGGCCCCGCCGAGCATGGCCACGGGCAGCGCATCGGCGTTCTTCTGGGTGGAGACGTACAGCATGACCGCTACGCCGAGGCCGGTGACCACCGCGCCCAGGGAGTTGCGGAGGACCAGGCCGCGCCGGGCCGGCGGCGCCTCGACGGTGCTCAGCGCCTCGACCGGGGCGATCTTCGCGGCCTTGCGGGACGGCAGCCAGGCGGCCAGTACGGTCACCAGCACCCCGACGCCGAGGGCGGCCAGCACCGCGTCCGGGCTGATGACCAGCGGGCCGTCGGGGAAGCCGGCGCCGGTGGCGTTCAGCAGCGGACGCAGGCCGACCGCGATCCCCAGGCCCAGCGCGAAGCCGACGGCGGAGGAGGCCAGGCCCAGCAGGCCCGCCTCGGCCAGCACCGAGCGCACCACCTGGCGGCGGGAGGCGCCGACCGCGCGCATCAGCGCGATCTCGCGGCTGCGTTGGGCGATGAGCATGGTGAAGGTGTTGGCGATGATGAAGACGCCGACGAACAGCGCGATGCCGGCGAAGGTGAGCAGCATCTTCGTCAGCGAGCGGGTCTGCTCGGTGATCATCCTGGCTTCCTGGGCGGCCAGTTCGGTGCCGCTGGTGGCCTCCGCGCGGTCCTTGGGCAGCAGTCGGCGGACCTGCTCCGTCAGCGCCTGGTTGTCGGTGCCGGGCTGGGCGGCGACCACCAGCTCGTCGTACTGACCGGGGTGCAGGAACAGCTTCTGCGCGGTGGCGGTGTCGAACAGCGCGAGACTGGCGCCCGACTCCACCTGGGGGTCGTCGGTGCCGACGATGCCGACCAGCTTCTTGGTCAGCGCCGGGCCGTCGGTCGCGAAGCGCACGGTGTCGCCGAGTGCGTAGCCGCCGTGCCGCGCGGACTGGGCGTCCAGCGCCATCTCGCCGGCGGAGGCCGGTGCGCGGCCCTCCTTCAGCGGGTAGCGGCCGTCCTTGCCGTCCTTGTCCGCGACGTAGTTGACGCCGCGGTTCCCCCACTCGCGGCCGAGCGGCTGGTTGTCCTTGCCGACCACGATGGTGTCGCCGGACAGGGACGGGCGTACGGACGCCACGCCCGGCAGCGCGCGGATCCGGTCCGCGAGCCGGTCGTCGAGGGCGCTGCCGCGCCGGCCGTCCTCCGGCTCGGGGCCGTCGGCGCCGCGGGCGGACTGCGCGTGTACGGAGACGGCCACGTCCTTGAGGTTCTTGGACATGGCGTTGCGGTACGCCGCGCCGACGGTGTCGCTGAAGATCAGCGTGCCGGAGACGAACGCGGTACCGAGGACGACCGCGAGTGCGGTCATCATCAGGCGGGCCTTGTGCGCGACGATGTTGCGCAGAGCTGTACGAAGCATGGTGGTGTCAGTCCTGGGTGGTGCCAGCCCTGGGGCTGGGGAGGGCTCGGGGCTTGCGGCGTCAGCTCGTACGGCCCTTGGAGTCGAACATGCGCATCCGGTCGAGTACGGCGTCCGCGGTCGGCTCGTGCAGTTCGTCGACGATCCGGCCGTCGGCGAGGAAGACCACCCGGTCCGCGTAGGCGGCGGCGACCGGGTCGTGGGTGACCATCACCACCGTCTGGTCCATCGCCCGCACCGACTCCCGCAGGAAGCCCAGCACTTCGGCGCCGGAGCGGGAGTCGAGGTTGCCGGTCGGCTCGTCGGCGAAGATGATCTCCGGCTGGGCGGCCAGCGCCCGCGCCACCGCGACCCGCTGCTGCTGGCCGCCGGAGAGCTGGGCCGGCCGGTGCTTGAGCCGCCCGGACAGGCCCACGGTCTCCACGACCCGGCCGACCCACTCCCGGTCCGGGCGGCGGCCGGCGATGTCCATCGGCAGCGTGATGTTCTCCAGCGCGGTGAGCGTGGGCAGCAGGTTGAACGCCTGGAAGATGAAGCCGATCTTGTCGCGGCGGAGCCGGGTCAGCTGCTTGTCGTTCAGCGACGCCAGCTCGACGTCGCCGATCCGGGCGGAGCCGGACGATATGGAGTCCAGCCCGGCCATGCAGTGCATCAGGGTGGACTTGCCGGAGCCGGACGGGCCCATGATCGCGGTGAACCGGGCCCGGCCGAACTCCACGTCGACGGAGTCCAGAGCGACCACCCGGGTCTCTCCCTGGCCGTAGACCTTGCTCAGGTCCGTGGCGCGGGCGGCGACGGCCGCGGCGACGCGGGCGGGGACGGCGGGACGGGGGACGGCGGCGTGCGGCACCACAACTCCTGGCGTGGGACGGTCCCGGAACGGGACGGAGGGAACGATGTCCCCATTCTCGATCCGGCGGGCCGCCCGATCGTCGGCCCCAGGAGCCGACATCCGTACCGGCCGGAAGTGCCACACCCGGTGCCGGTGTCATCCTCTGGACGGACGGCCCTCCGCCCGCGGACCGACGGGACATGTCGGGGGCGGGCCCGTACCGCGCGTCAGAGCGCCGCCTCGCCGACCCGCCGCCAGAACTCCGCCAGGACGCCGTCGAGGAAGTCCCGGCCGGCCCGGCCGGACTCGTCCGGGGCGTCCCCGCCGGTCCAGCTGAGCGACGCGGTCATCCGCGCGTGGTACTCCTCGTGCAGCTCCTCCAGGGTCTTCTGCAGCTGCTCCTTGGGCAGCGGCGCGACCTTGCCGACCGGCCGGACGTAGCCCTGCCAGCGGGTGGTCGCGGCACTGGTCAGCAGCTCGACGAGGCGGTCCTCCCGGCCGGTGAAGCGGACCAGCGCGGGCAGCGGCAGCGCCAGCTCCGCGGCGAGCGCCGCCGCCTGCCGGTCGGTGCCCGTCCACCGCCCGCCGTCCTCCAGCCGCTCGTACGCGGCCTGGTCCATGCCGATCCGCAGCGCCAGATCGGCGGGCGCCAGACCGAGCGCCATACGGAATTCGCGGAGGGTTCCGGGGGTTCCGAGGAGTTCCGCCGGGGCGCACCACAGGGCGCCGGCCAGCGCGGCGAGTTCGGCCTCGGTGGGGGTGCTCTCCTCCAATTCCCAGGACGCCACCGCGGCCGGTTCCATTCGAATTCCGTAGGCGGCCCAGATTCCGTAGGCGACATGCGCGTGGGTCATGCCGAGGGCCTCGCGCAGCCGGCGGGCGGCGGCGGCGTCGAAAGGGGGCCTGCGCGCTTCCCCGTCGTGCGTGTTCACCGGCACACGGTAGGTGACGGGATGGTCCGATACCTATCGTACGGATGTCCAAGTTTGCAGGTTGGAGGAAGCTACGGCATTTCCGCCGAGGTCCGGCCGGGTTTCGGCGGTTTCCCGCCGAAACCGCCCCGCGAGGCCACTGGCCAGGCGCTTCCCGCGTCCGCCGTCAGCCCTTCACCGCCCCGCCCAGCGCGAAACCGCCGGCCAGCCGCCGGGAGACCAGGAAGTACAGCAGAAGCACCGGCGTCGAGTACAGGATCGAGAATGCGGCGAGTTCCCCGAACGCGATCGTGCCGTAATTCCCGAAGAAAGTGAAAATGCTGACCGACGCCGGGAGTTGCTCCGGCGAGAGCAGCAACATGAACGGGACGAAGGAATTCCCCCACAACATGACGAAGGCATGGACCGCGACCACCGAAAGGCCCGGACGCGTCAACGGCAGCACGATCCGCAGCAGGCTCTGGAACCAACAGGCCCCGTCGGTCCACGGCGCCTCCTCCAGCGCCACCGGCACCCCGTCCATGAAGTTCTTCGTCAGCCACAGGGCGAACGGCAGCCGGGCGGCGGCCAGGAACAGCGCGGTGAGCAGGAAGGGCCGGGCGAGGCGGGACCGGAAGGGGGACAGCGGATAGGCGGCCGGCGCGGCGCAGCCCACCGTCAGGAGCGTCGCGCCGTCGCAGAGATCAGGAAGGTGTCCTCGTAGACCACGTCGGGCGCGGTCCGCGGGGAGCGCATCATCTGCTGGATCTTGGTGTAGTAGGCGTTCTCCGACGCCTGGACGGGGATCAGCTTGGCCTTCTTCCCCGGGTTCGCCTTCTCGAACTGCCGCGCCACCAGGGCCACATAGTCGTCCCGGACCCGCACCCTGCTGTTGGTGTCCTTGACGAAGGCGAGCTTGACGGTGTCCGGGTCGTCCCCGGAACCGCCGCCGCAGGCGGTGAGCGCGCCGGCGGCCGGCACGGCGGCGGTGAACAGGGCCAGCGGGGTGGTGGAGCGCACGGCACGACCTCCAACGAACCGCGGCCGGCCCGTCACGGAGCCGGCCGGTCACGTCAACTCGCCACGGCCTACCGCTTGCTGGAAGCAGGCCACCGCTCACGCCGGGTCAACGGTCCGACCACCGGTAGCGCAGCTCCGGGCGGCCGACCTGGCCGTACTGCGGGGCGCGGGCGGCCCGGCCGCTCTCCACCAGGTGCTCCAGGTAACGGCGGGCGGTGATCCGGGAGATGCCCACGTCCGCGGCGGTCTGGGCCGCGGTCAGCCCACCGCCGGCGGCGGCCCGCAGCGCGTCGGTCACCGCCTGCAGGGTGGCCGCGGTCAGCCCCTTGGGCAGCGCGGCCGGCCGCGGGGCGCGCAGCGCCGCCAGCGCCCGGTCCACCTCGTCCTGCCCGCTGGCCTCCCCGGAGGTGGCGCGGAACTCGGCGTAGCGCAGCAGCCGGTCCCGCAGGGTGGCGAAGGTGAACGGCTTGAGCACGTACTGGACGACGCCCAGCGAGACGCCCTCGCGGACCATCGCCAGGTCCCGGGCGGAGGTCACCGCGATGATGTCCGCGGCGTGCCCGGCCGCGCGCAGCGTCCGCACCAACTGCAGCCCGTGGCCGTCCGGCAGGAAGAGGTCCAGCAGCAGCAGGTCCACCGGGTGCCGGTCGAGGTGGCGGCGGGCCCCGGCGCCCGAGTGCACGGTGCCGGACACCGCGAAGCCCGGCACCCGCCCCACGTACAGCGCGTGCGCGGCCGCGGCGACCGGGTCGTCCTCGACGACCAGCACCCGGATCGGCTCGCCGGTCACCGCGGGACGCCTTCCGCGGCCCGCAGCGGCAGCCGGACGGTGAACCGGGCGCCGCCCTCCGGCCCCCGGTCCAGCCGGACCGTGCCGCCGTGCCGGCGCACCGCCTGCCCGACCAGGGCCAGGCCCAGTCCGCGGGCACCGGCGGCGGCAGGTTTCCCGATGTCGCGGCCCTTGGTGCTCCAGCCGCGCCGGAAGACCTCCTCGGTGGCGTCCGCGGCGATGCCCGGCCCGTTGTCCACGACGCGCAGCAGCAGTTCGCCGCCGTCCGCCCGGGCGGTGACCCGCACCTGCGGCGGGGCGCCGTGCCCCTGGGGCGGGGCGGCGGCGTCCAGGGCGTTGTCGATGAGATTGCCCAGCACCGTGACCAGGTCGCGGGCCGGCAGGTCCGGCGGGATCACCCCGTCGTCGATCCGGCTGTCCTCGGTCAGCACCAGCTCCACGCCGTGCTCGTTGGCCTGGGCCGCCTTGCCCAGCAGCAGTGCGGCCAGCACCGGTTCGGCGACCGCGCCCACCACCCGGTCGGTCAGCGTCTGCGCCAGCTCCAGCTCGGCGGTGGCGAACGTGACGGCCTCCTCGGCCCGGCCCAGTTCGATCAGCGAGACCACGGTGTGCAGCCGGTTGGCCGCCTCGTGCGCCTGCGAGCGCAGCGCCTCGGCGAAGCCCCGTACGGAGTCCAACTCACCGGAGAGCGCCTGGAGTTCGGTGTGGTCGCGGAGGGTGACGACGCTGCCGAGGCGCCGATCGCCGGAGACCGGGGCGGAGTTGACGACCAGCACCCGCTCGCCGGTCAGATGGAGCGCGTCGACCGTCGGGCCGGGCGCCAGCAGCGCCCCGGTCAGCGGCTCCGGCAGCCCCAGCCCGGCGACCGGCCGGCCGACCGCGTCCCCGGTCAGCCCCAGCAGCTCCCGCCCGCCGTCGTTGATCAGCGCCACCCGGTCCGCCCCGTCGAGCATCAGCAGCCCCTCGCGGACGGCGTGCAGCGCGGCCTCGTGGTAGTCGTACATCCGGGCCAGCTCGGCGGCGTTCATGCCGTGGGTGTGCCGGCGCAGCCGGGTGTTGACCACGTACGTGCCCAGCCCGCCCAGCGCCAGTGCCGCCGCGGCCACCCCGACCAGCGCCAGGACCTGGTCGCGCAGCTGCTGACCGATGGTGGCGATGGTGATCCCGGAGCTGACCAGCGCGGTGATCCGGCCGCCGCGCGCGGGGTCGCGGACCGGCGCGACCACCCGCACCGACGGGCCGAGCACGCCCATATGGGTCTCCGGGAAGATCTCGCCGCGCAGCGCGGGCCCGATGTGGCCGAGGTACTTCCCGCCGATCGCGGACGGCTCCGGGTGCGTCCAGCGCGTCCCGTCCGGCGCCATCACCACGACGAAGTCGACGCCGGCGTCCCGCCGCAGCCGCTCGCTGTACGGCTGGAGCGCGGCGGTCGGGTCCTTCGTGCGGGCCGCGGCCACCACGGCCGGGGAGTCGGCGACGGCGGTGGCCGCCGCGGTCGCCTGCCGCCGCGCGGTCTCCTCCGCCTGCCGCCCGGCGCTCACGTACGCGAAGACCGCGCAGCCCAGGACCACCGCCGCCACCAGGACCACCTGCATGGCGAAGAGCTGCCCGGCCAGGCTGCGGGGGCCGCGCAGCCGCCGTGACGGGCGGGGTCGGGGGAGGCGCATACGGAACAGTCTGCCCGGTCACTTTTACGTGAACGAAATGTACGCAAGGGTGACGGGCGCCACACCGCCGTGCATAGTCGCCGGGACCTGTTGTGGGCCCGGTCGGCGCGGAACCGTGGCCCCCGTCAGAAAGGTAGGGCAGCCGTGGCTGCACAGACCCCGCCGTCCGGGGGCACCAGCGAGGACACCCGGCCGGCCAAGCGGGACCGGACGCACTTCCTCTACCTCGCCGTGATCGGCGCCGTGCTGCTCGGCATCGTCGTGGGCCTGGCCGCCCCCGGCTTCGCCGTGGCGCTCAAACCGCTGGGCACCGGGTTCGTGAACCTCATCAAGATGATGATCTCGCCCGTCATCTTCTGCACCATCGTGCTGGGCGTCGGCTCGGTCCGTAAGGCGGCCAAGGTCGGTGCGGTCGGCGGGCTGGCCCTGGGCTACTTCATGGTGATGTCCACCGTCGCGCTGGCCATCGGCCTGCTCGTCGGCAACCTCCTCGACCCCGGCTCCGGCCTGCACCTGACCGACGCGCTCCGGCACGCCGGCCAGGCCCAGACCGCCGGCGCCCACGAGACCACCACCGACTTCCTCCTCGGCATCATCCCGACCTCCCTGGTCTCCGCCCTCACCCAGGGCGAGGTGCTCCAGACCCTGCTGGTGGCGCTGCTGGTGGGCTTCGGGCTGCAGGCGCTCGGGCCGGCGGGCGAGCCGGTGCTGCGCGGCATCGGCCACGTCCAGAAGCTGGTCTTCCGGGTGCTCTCGATGATCATGTGGGCGGCGCCGGTGGGGGCCTTCGGCGCGATGGCCGCGGTCGTCGGCGCCACCGGCCTGGCCGCGCTGAAGTCGCTCGCCGTCATCATGGCCGGCTTCTACGCGACCTGCCTGCTCTTCGTCGTCGTGGTGCTCGGCACGCTGCTCCGGCTGGTCGCCGGGGTGAACGTCTTCGCGCTGCTGAAGTACCTCGGCCGGGAGTTCCTGCTGATCCTTTCGACCTCCTCCTCGGAGTCGGCGCTGCCCCGGCTGATCGCGAAGATGGAGCACCTGGGCGTCAGCCGCCCGGTCGTCGGCATCACCGTCCCGACCGGCTACAGCTTCAACCTCGACGGCACCGCCATCTACCTGACCATGGCCTCGCTGTTCGTCGCCGAGGCGATGGACAGGCCGCTCTCGCTCGGCCAGCAGATCTCGCTCCTGGTCTTCATGATCATCGCCTCCAAGGGCGCGGCCGGGGTCACCGGCGCGGGCCTGGCGACGCTGGCCGGCGGCCTCCAGTCGCACCGGCCCGAACTCGTCGACGGCGTCGGCCTGATCGTCGGCATCGACCGCTTCATGAGCGAGGCCCGCGCCCTGACCAACTTCGCCGGCAACGCGGTGGCCACCGTGCTGATCGGCACCTGGACCAAGGAGATCGACCGGGAACGGGTCGCGCGGGTGCTCTCCGGACGGCTGCCGTTCGACGAGCGCACGCTGACCGCCGACGGCCACGGCACGCCACCCGACGCCGGGGCCGGGGCCGGCACGGCCGCCGGCGGCACCGCCGACGGCACCAGGACGTCCGCCGCGGTGTGACACCCCGGACGCGCAGGAGGGGAGAAGGGGCGGGTGCCATGGGCGCCCGCCCCTTCGGCGTACCGCGGGCGGCGGCCGGCCCGCCCTTCAGGCGGGCAGCAGCCAGACCGTGGCCAGCGGGGGCAGCACCGCCGCGATCGAGGTGCGGCGGCCGTTCCAGGGGACCGGCTCGGTCTTCAGCGGGCCGGGCCCGGCCACGCCGCCGCCGCCGAAGCACGCGGCGTCGGTGTTGAGCACCTCCCGCCAGACGGGCACCTCGCCGGGGACGCCCAGTCGGTAGCCCTGCCGGACGACGGGGGAGAAGTTGGTGACCGAGACCAGCGGCGTGCCGTCGGCGGCGTACCGGAGGAAGGAGAAGACGTTGTCGTCGGCGGCGCCGGCGTCGATCCAGGAGAAGCCGGCCGGGTCGGTGTCGCGCTCCCACAGCGCGGGCGTGTCCGCGTAGCGGCGGTTCAGCTCGCGGACGAGGTCGCGCACGCCCCGGTGGTCCGCCGCCGCCCCGTAGGACGGGTCCAGCAGCCACCAGTCCGGGCCGTGGCTCTCCGCCCACTCCGCGCCCTGGGCGAACTCCTGCCCCATGAAGAGCAGTTGCTTGCCCGGGTGGGCCCACATGAAGCCCAGGTACGCCCGGTGGTTGGCGCGCTGCTGCCACCAGTCGCCGGGCATCTTCGACACCAGCGCCCGCTTGCCGTGCACCACCTCGTCGTGCGAGATCGGCAGCACGTAGTTCTCGGAGTAGGCGTAGATCATCGAGAAGGTCATCTCGCCGTGGTGGTACCTGCGGTGCACCGGCTCCTTCTCGACGTAGCCGAGGGAGTCGTGCATCCAGCCCATGTTCCACTTCAGGCCGAAGCCCAGCCCGCCGAAGCCGCCCGGCCCCACGTGGTGCGTGGCGCGGGTGACGCCGTCCCAGGCGGTGGACTCCTCGGCGACGGTGACGACGCCGGGGCAGCGGCGGTAGACGGTCGCGTTCATCTCCTGGAGGAAGGCGACCGCGTCGAGGTTCTCCCGGCCGCCGTGGACATTCGGCGTCCAGCCGCCGTCCTCCCGCGAGTAGTCGAGGTAGAGCATCGAGGCGACCGCGTCCACCCGCAGCCCGTCGATGTGGAACTCCTCGCACCAGTACACCGCGTTGGCGACCAGGAAGTTGCGCACCTCGGTGCGGCCGTAGTCGAACTCCAGCGTGCCCCAGTCCGGGTGGGCGGCCCGCGCGGGGTCCCCGGGCTCGTACAGCGGCCGCCCGTCGAACTCCGCCAGTGCCCAGTCGTCCCGGGGGAAGTGCGCCGGCACCCAGTCCATCAGCACCCCGATCCCGGCCCGGTGCAGCGCGTCGATCAGGAACCGGAAGTCGTCGGGGGTGCCCATCCGGGCGGTGGGCGCGTAGAAACCGGTCACCTGGTAGCCCCAGGAGCCGCCGAAGGGGTGCTCGGCCACCGGCATGAACTCGACGTGGGTGAAGCCCAGGTCCTTGACGTAGGCGGGCAGTTGGTCCGCCAGCTGACGGTACGTCAGTCCGGGTCGCCAGGAGGGCAGGTGCACCTCGTAGACGGAGAACGGCGCGGCGTGGACCGGGCGTTCGCCGCGCCGGGCCATCCAGTCGGCGTCCCGCCACGTGTGGTGCGAGGCGTCCACCACCGAGGCGGTGGCCGGCGGGCACTCGGTGCGCCGGGCCATCGGGTCGGCCCGCACCGTCGTCGAGCCGTCCGGCCGGGTGATCTCGAACTTGTACAGCTCGCCCTCGCCGAGACCCGGCAGGAACAGCTCCCACACCCCGGACGCGCCCAGCGACCGCATCGGGCTGCCGGTGCCGTCCCAGTAGTTGAAGTTCCCCACCACGCGGACGCCCCGGGCGTTGGGCGCCCACACGGTGAAGCGGGTGCCGGCCACCCCCTGGTGCGTCATGACCCGGGCCCCGAGCGCCCGCCACAGCTCCTCGTGCCGCCCTTCGTGGAACAGGTGCAGGTCCAGCTCCCCGACCGAGGGCAGAAAGCGGTACGGGTCCGGCACGGTCGCCGTGGTGTCGCCGTAGTCGACCAGCAGCTCGTAGTCGGGGATACCGACGAGCGGCAGCACCCCCGCGAACAGCCCGTCCCCCTCGGAGCGCAGCGGCGCCCGCAGCCCCGGCGCCACGACCGTGACGCCCCGTGCGAACGGCCGCAGGGCCCGGAACAGCAGCCCGCCCGGCACCGGATGTGCGCCGAGCAGGGTGTGCGGATCGTGGTGCGCCCCGGCGAGCAGCCGCCCGCGGTCCTCGGCGGACAGCGGCTCGGCCGGCCGCACCCCCCGGTCCCCGGCCGCCGGCGGCGTCGGACGGGCGGTGCCGGGGGGCGGGGTGGCGGCGGGCGCGGGGGAGGGGACGGGGCGCCCGGACGGGGACGCGGCGGAGCGGCCGCCGTCCTGGCGGGTGGCGGGCGACGGGCGGGCGGTCACGGGTGGGGCCTCCTCGGGCGGGGGGCGGACGGTCGGTTCCGGGCGGACGGCGGGCAGGGGGACGGCGGATGGGGCCGGGCCCGCCCCACGGGAACGTTTCAGCCGGCCCCCGGGTCCGCGCAGGCCGCCAGCCGCCGGATCGCCGCCATCGGCACCGACAGCCAGTCGGGCCGGTGCCGCGCCTCGTACAGCACCTCGTAGACGGCCTTGTCGGTCTCGTAGGCCCGCATGAGTTCCGGGGCGGAGCGCGGATCCAGGCCGCCGGCCTCGGCATAGCCCAGGCAGTACGCGGCACGGGTGCGGCGGGCCCAGTCCAGCGCCCACGGGTCGCCGCCGGCCGGGCCGCTGCGGGCCGCGTAGTCGAACGAGCGGAGCATCGCGGCGACATCGCGCACGGCCGGCTGCGGGCGGCGCCGCTCGGCCAGCGGCCGGGCCGGCTCGCCCTCGAAGTCGATCAGCGCCCAGCGGCCCCCGTCGGCGGAGCGCAGCGTCTGCCCCAGGTGCAGATCGCCGTGGATGCGCTGGGCGGCCCAGCTGCGGCCGTCGTGGCCCATCGCGGCCAGCGCGTCGAACGCGGCCCGCAGCCGCCCCCGGTAGGGCTGTAGCACCGGCACCGCGCGGGCGGTGGCCTCCAGGCGCTCGTTCATCTGGGCCGCGATCGCGTCCAGCTGCGGGCGGCGCAGCTCGGTGGTGGGGAGGGCCTGGGCGAGCGCGGTGTGCACCTCGGCGGTGGCATGCCCCAGCGCCCGCGCCGAGCGGGTGAAGTCGGCGCGCACCGCCAGCGCGTTGAGGGCCAGCTGCCAGCCGTCGGTGGAGCCGGCGAGGAAGGGCTGCAGGACGCCCAGCGTCGTCGCCTCGCCGCCGTCCTCGGGGGTCGCCGACTCGAACCACGCGGCGGGCGCCGGGACCCGTGCGCACCGGGCACCGGCCAGCGCCCGCGGCAGCTCCAGATCGGGGTTGACCCCCGGCTCGATCCGCCGGAGGACCTTCAGGATGAACGTATCGCCAAAGACGACCGAGGAGTTGGACTGCTCCACCGCGATCGGCCGGGCGGTCAGCCCCGAGGGGATGTCGGTGTCCGGCTCGCGCCGGAAGCGCAGCGCCCCGATCCGGCCCGGGACCCGCAGCCGCTCCAGCAGCAGCCCGCAGAGCCGGTTGTCCAGCAGCGCGTCGTAGACGGTGCGGCCGCCCAGCGGGCCGCCGGCCGGGCGCCCGATCACCGCGGGCGCCAGATGCGGCGGCGGCGCGGGATGGGTGCCCAGCAGCAGCTGGTAGCAGTCGCCGCCGGCCGGGGTGCGGCTCGGCGGGGCGCCTTGCTGGGCGCGGACCAGCATCTGTAGCAGGCCGGGTGCGCCGCCCCGGCCGGTGCACGGCAGCAGTTCGGTCGCCGCGACCAGCGTGAAGCCGGTGAGCAGCCGTCCCTTGCCGGCGAACCAGCGCTGCCGCGGTACCCACGCGGCCAGCAGCGGTGCCAGCGAGGAGAGCAGATCGGGTGCGGTTACCGGCGAGCGGTCGGGGGCGTGGCGGGTGGCACGGGTCGAGGCGGTGTCCGACATGGCGTCGCGTCCTTTCCCCGGGCACACGACAGACAGGCAAAGTGTCCCGGAATGCGGCCTTTACGATGCTGCGGTGTGGGACGTGTCGGGCGAGATCGTCCGTACGGCGTGGCGTTTCGGCGGTTCTCGGCATGCACTTCGGGTGCACTTCGCTGCGCGGCAGTGCCTGCCCGGGCTCTTGCGAGCAGGGGCCCGACCCGGGCCGGGGGCCGGCCGTGATCCGTGACCACCGGCCACCCGGCCCGTGCGGTAGTAGGGAGGTTGCCCGAGCGAAAGGTCGAAAAACGCCCGTACGCGCCACGCGGCCGCGTACGGGCGGAAGGCCCCGGGTCCCGTGCCCGATACCGGCACGGACGTCCCCTAGGCCCTGTCGTCGTGGTGTGCGTTCCTGCGGAGCCGGAACCAGTAGAAGCCGTGGCCCGCGAGGGTCAGCAGGTACGGCAGCGTGCCGATCGGCGGGAAGCGGACGCCGCCGATGAGCTCCACCGGGTGGCGGCCGCTGAACGCCTGCAGGTCCAGCTCGGTGGGCTGCGCGAAGCGGGAGAAGTTGTTCACGCACAGCACCAGGTCGTCGTCGGCGCCGTTCCGGCCCGGGGATTCCCGGAGGTAGGCCAGCACCGCGGGGTTGGACGACGGCAGCTCGGTGTAGCTGCCGAGTCCGAAGGCGGGGTTCTGCTTGCGGATCTCGATCATCCGCCGGGTCCAGTGCAGCAGCGAGGACGGCGAGCTCATCGCGGCCTCGACGTTGGTGACCTGGTAGCCGTGGACCGGGTCCATGATGGTCGGCAGGAAGAGCCGGCCGGGGTCGCAGGAGGAGAAGCCGGCGTTGCGGTCCGGGGTCCACTGCATCGGGGTGCGCACGGCGTCCCGGTCGCCGAGCCAGATGTTGTCGCCCATGCCGATCTCGTCGCCGTAGTAGAGGATCGGCGAGCCGGGCAGCGAGAGCAGCAGGGCGGTGAACAGCTCGATCTGGTTGCGGTCGTTGTCCAGCAGCGGGGCCAGCCGGCGGCGGATGCCGATGTTGGCGCGCATCCGCGGGTCCTTGGCGTACTCCGCGTACATGTAGTCGCGTTCCTCGTCCGTGACCATTTCGAGGGTCAGCTCGTCGTGGTTGCGGAGGAAGATGCCCCACTGGCAGCCGGAGGGGATCGCCGGGGTCTTGGCGAGGATCTCCGAGACCGGGTAGCGGGACTCCCGGCGCACCGCCATGAAGATCCGCGGCATCACCGGGAAGTGGAAGGCCATGTGGCACTCGTCGCCGCCGACGGCGTAGTCGCCGAAGTAGTCGACGACGTCCTCCGGCCACTGGTTGGCCTCGGCCAGCAGCACGGTGTCGGGGTAGTGCGCGTCGATCTCGGCGCGGACCCGCTTGAGGAAGGCGTGCGAGGCCGGCAGGTTCTCGCAGTTGGTGCCCTCCTCGGCGTAGAGGTAGGGCACCGCGTCCAGCCGGAAGCCGTCGATGCCGAGGTCGAGCCAGAAGCGCAGGGCGGAGATCATCTCCTCCTGGACCGCCGGGTTCTCGTAGTTGAGGTCCGGCTGGTGGGAGAAGAAGCGGTGCCAGTAGTACTGCTTGCGGACCGGGTCGAAGGTCCAGTTGGAGCCCTCGGTGTCGACGAAGATGATCCGGGCGTCGGCGTACTGCTTGTCGTCGTCCGCCCAGACGTAGTAGTCGCCGTACGGGCCCTCGGGGTCGGTACGGGACTCCTGGAACCACGGGTGCTGGTCGCTGGTGTGGTTCATCACCATGTCGATGATGACCCGCATCCCGCGGTGGTGCGCGGCGTCCACGAACTCCACGAAGTCGGCCAGGTCGCCGAACTCGGGGAGGACCGCGGTGTAGTCGGCGACGTCGTAGCCGCCGTCCCGCAGCGGGGACTTGAAGAACGGCGGCAGCCAGAGGCAGTCCACCCCCAGCCACTGCAGGTAGTCGAGTTTGGCCGTGATGCCCTTGAGGTCCCCGATGCCGTCACCGTTGCTGTCCTGGAACGAGCGCACCAGGACCTCGTAGAAGACCGCCCGTTTGAACCATTCGGGATCGCGGTCCTTCGCCGGGGTGTCTTCGAACGTGTCGGGAACTGGCTCATTGACGATCAATTGGGTGACCCTCCGATCGGTGAGGACGGTCGCAGCGACAGCACGTGAGCCGGCGCGAGTGGGCTGCCCGGCTCCAGGCGCACATAGTTGTCCCTGCCCCAGTGGTAGGTGTCGCCGGTGAGCTCGTCGCGCACCGGGAAGGACTCGTGCCGGCCGAGGCCGAGTTCCGGCATGTCCAACGACACCGTCGCCTCGTGGGTGTGGTGCGGGTCGAGGTTGACCACCGTGAGCACCGTGTCGGTCCCGTCGCCGTTTTCCGCGCGCTTGGAGTAGGCGAGCACGGCGTCGTTGTCGACCTGGTGGAAGTGCAGGTTGCGCAGCTGCTGCAGGGCGGGATGGCGGCGGCGGATGCGGTTGAGCGCGGTGATCAGCGGGGCGATGGACCGCCCCTCGCGGGCCGCGGCGTCCCAGTCGCGGGGCCGGAGCTGGTACTTCTCGGAGTCCAGGTACTCCTCGCTGCCGGCGCGCAGCGCGGTGCCCTCGCACAGCTCGTAGCCCGCGTAGACGCCCCAGGTGGGGGAGAGGGTCGCGGCCAGGACGGCGCGGGTCTCGAAGGCCGGGCGGCCGCCCTCCTGGAGGTGGGCGTGCAGGATGTCGGGGGTGTTCACGAAGAAGTTGGGCCGCAGGTAGGCGGCGCTCTCACCGGTCAGTTCGGTGAGGTACTCGGTCAGTTCCCGCTTGGTGTTGCGCCAGGTGAAGTAGGTGTACGACTGCTGGAAGCCGATCTGGGCGAGGGTGTGCAGCATCGCCGGGCGGGTGAACGCCTCGGCCAGGAAGATCACGTCCGGGTCGGTGCGGTTGATGTCGCTGAGCACCTTCTCCCAGAACGCCACCGGCTTGGTGTGCGGGTTGTCCACCCGGAAGATCCGTACGCCCTTGGCCATCCAGAAGCGCAGCAGCCGTTCGGTCTCCCGGACCAGCCCGCGGAAGTCGGCGTCGAAGGCGAGCGGATAGATGTCCTGGTACTTCTTCGGCGGGTTCTCCGCGTAGGCGACGGAGCCGTCGGCGCGGTGGTGGAACCACTGCGGGTGCAGGGTGACCCAGGGGTGGTCCGGGGAGCACTGGAGGGCGAAGTCCAGGGCCACCTCCATCCGCAGGTCGCGGGCGGTCCGCACGAAGTGGTCGAAGTCCTCGAAGGTGCCCAGGTCCGGGTGGAGCGCGTCGTGCCCGCCGGCCGGCGACCCGATGGCCCAGGGGGAGCCGACGTCGCCCGGTCCCGCGCAGAGCGCGTTGTTGGGGCCCTTGCGGTGGGTGGTGCCGATCGGGTGGACGGGCGGGAGGTAGACCACGTCGAAGCCCATCGCGGCGACCGCGGGCAGCCGTTCGGCGGCGGTGCG
Organism: Streptomyces sp. BHT-5-2; assembly: GCF_019774615.1. Classification (NCBI taxonomy): domain Bacteria; kingdom Bacillati; phylum Actinomycetota; class Actinomycetes; order Kitasatosporales; family Streptomycetaceae; genus Streptomyces; species Streptomyces sp. BHT-5-2. The sequence continues at coordinate 2,946,423 of NZ_CP081496.1, forward strand.
CAGGGTGCCGGAGGCGACCGTGCCGTCCGGGCCGGTGACGGCGCCCTCGGAGCGCGGGAAGAGCTCGTACCACGAGCCGTACAGGGCCCGGCGGCGCTCGACGACCAGCGGCATCGGGCGGGAGACGGTGAGCAGTTCGCGCAGCGGGTGGCGGTCCAGCGCCTCGGTGACCTCCTGGGCGAGCGCGGTGGCCAGGCGCGCGGCGGCCGGCAGGGTGGTGTCGCGCAGCGCGTCGACGGCGGTCAGCACCGCCTCCCGGCCGTCGCTCTTGGGGACCTCGCCGGCGGCCCGTTCGTGCAGCGCGGCGCCCTCGGCCAGGACCAGCTCGGTGTCGATCCCGGCCGGGATCTTCACCCCGGCGTGCCGGCGCCAGGTGGCGACCGGGTCGGACCACGCCTCCACGGTGAACGTCCAGCGTCCCTCGACGTCCGGGGTGACCTCGCAGAGCCAGCGGTCGGTGCCCGGCGCGTGCTCCCGCATCGGGGTCCACGGGCCGCAGCGGCCGGCCGGGTTGCGCAGCACCACGTTGGCGGCGACCGCGTCGTGGCCTTCACGGAAGACCGTGGCGGAGACCTCGAAGGTCTCGCCCACCACGGCCTTCGCCGGGCGGCGGCCGCAATCGATCTGCGGGCGGATGTCCAGAACAGGGATGCGACCGATCATGGGCTCACCTGGGTTTGTGGTGCTTTGCGGGATTTTGTCCTTTGTATCCGCTCCACGGCAGGGGTAAGGGTTGCGGGCATGGGCGCTCCGGTCCGCTTTCACTCTGCTGGCGGAGGGCACGGGGGCCCGGATCGGGCCCCGCTGGCCGGGTGCGCGGAACGGCGTACCGGGTGAGGCTTCCCGTGCGCGGCGGCCGGGAAAGCCACGGGAATGTGAACTACCGATACGTAGCCGCTCACGCCGCGCGCTGTGCTGGGCAGGGGCCGCCGCCCTGGCGGGCGGTCGCGGCTCGGTGCTGACACGGTCGGCGTTCGCCTCCTCAACTCGGTGTGAACACAGCGGAGTTGCGGTGTGCGGAAGTCCGTTGCCGCGCCGGGGCCCGTCGGCGCACCACCGCAGCCTCTCGCCGCGCGGGGGGCGCGGACAAGAGCGCCTGAGGGGGCGGAATCGGCCATATCGACGGACCGGCCGGTACGGGCCGGGCGGACGCCGTGCCGTGGCCGGAAACAGAGCGGCGTGGCCGGGGATACCCCCGGCCACGCCGGTCGCCGCTGCGGCCAACCGGCCGCGACGGCATGTGATTTGACGGAGCGTTACTTGACGTTCACGCCGGCCCAGGCCGACTCGACGCCCTTGACCTCGGCGCCGTCCTTGCCGTAGAGGTCGGTGGCCGCCTTGACGGTCGCCTCGCGGGCCGCCTTGTAGTCGGTGGTCGAGGTCATGTACGTGGTCAGCGCCTTGAACCAGATCTTCTCGGCCTTGTCGCGGCCGATGCCGGTGACCTTGGAGCCGTCCGCCGTCGGGCTGTCGTAGTGGTCGCCGTTCGCGTCCTTCGGGCCGCTGCCCTCGGACAGCAGGTAGAAGAAGTGGTTGGCGATGCCGGAGGAGTAGTGGACGTCCACGTTGCCGGCGTCCGCGCTCCAGTTGTCCAGGGACTGGCCGTCCTTGGAGGGCTTGTCCATGTAGCGCAGCGGCTTGCCGTCACCGTTGATGTCGATCTTCTTGCCGATGAAGTAGCTGCCCGGCTCGGCGGGGTTCTTGGCGTAGAACGCCACGGAGGCGCCGAAGATGTCCGAGGTGGCCTCGTTGAGGCCGCCGGACTCGCCGCTGTACTCCAGGCCGGCGGTGGCCGAGGTGACGCCGTGCGACATCTCGTGGCCCGCGACGTCGAGCGCGGTCAGCGGCTTGTTGTTGCCCTGGCCGTCGCCGTAGGTCATGCAGAAGCAGCTGTCGTCCCAGAAGGCGTTGACGTAGTCCTTGCCGTAGTGCACGCGGGACGTGGCGCCCTTGCCGTCGCCCTTGATGCCGCTGCGGCCGTGCACGTTCTTGTAGTAGTCCCAGGTCTCCTGGGCGCCGTAGGCGGCGTCGACGGCGGCGGTCTGCGCGTTGCTGGGCTTGCCGTCGCCCCACGTGTCGGTGGAGTTGGTGAAGAGCTTGCCGTTGCCGCTCTCGCTGCCGCTCAGGTCGAACGTCTGGTGGCCGCCGCGGGAGTCGTCGGTCAGCTCGTAGCCGCTGCCGCCCTTCTTGGACGCGACGTCGACCTTGCCGGCGTACATGCTGTTGCCGACGCCGGTCTCGATGCCCTGGAACTGGAAGAGCTTCTTGCCGGTGTTGGCGTCGGTGATGACGTGCAGCTCGTTGGGCGTGCCGTCCTTCTGGACGCCGCCGACCACGGTCTCGTACGCCAGCACCGGGGTGCCCTTGGCGGCCCAGATCACCTTGCGGGGCGCGGGTGCGTCGACCTTCTTGGCGCCGATGGTCTTCGTGGCGGTCGACTCGGCGGCCAGCGCGGCGGCCTTCGGGGCGATCTTCGCGGTGGTCGAGGCGACCTTGACCTCGGCCTTGGCCGCCTTGGTGACGCCCTTGACGGCGCCGCCCTTGGCGGTGTGCACGACGAGGTCGCCGCCGAGCACCGGGAGGCCGGCGTAGGTGCGGTCGTAGCGGGTGTGCGTGGTGCCGTCCGAGTCCTTGATGACGTCCTTGACGACCAGCTTCTCCTGGGTGCCGAGGCCCAGCGCCCGGGCGGTCTGCGCGGTGGCCGCGGTGGCGTCGTGCAGCAGCTCCGCGCGGTGCGAGGTGCTGAGCGCGAGCGGCGCGCCGCCGTGGGGGGCGGCGGTGGGGGCGGGCGAGGCGCCGGCCGTGCCGGCCGCGGTGATGCCGGCGACGAGCAGGGCCGCCGCGGCTGCGGTGGCACCGGTCACACGGGTCTTGCGGGATATGTGGGGGGTCACGCGTGCTCCTTCAACTTTGCCAAGTGGTGGGGGTGCAAAGCGATGCGGGTGTGACATGCGTCGGGAAGACTGCCAGTTGACCGCGTGCATGTCAGGAGCCTGATCGGAGGTTGGCCGGAAATCGTCCGTACAGGGGTGCATGATGTCCGGATAACGGAGCGGGGCGCCGCCCCCGGGGATCCGGGGACGACGCCCAACTCGGTTGTGCGGTGGCGTGGTTGCGGTGATCCGCCGGAATCGTCCGGCGGGGGATCCGCTGTCTCACATCACGGTGAAGCGCGGATGACCCGATCCTGTCAGAACGTCAGCTTCCAGCCGTTGAGGGTGCCGGAGTCGCCGGCGTAGACGTCCCGGACCCGCAGCTTCCAGGTGCCGCCGGCCGCCTTCGCCGAGGCGTTGACGGTGTAGGTCGCCTTGACATCGGCCGCCGAGTCGCCCGAGTTGGAGTTCTTCAGCCGGTACGCGGTGCCGTCCGGGGCCACCAGGTCGATGACCAGGTCACCGCGGTAGGAGTGGGTGATGTCCACCGTCACCTTCAGTCCGCTGGGGGCCTTGCCGCTGCGGCTGACGGTGATCGGCGAGGTGATCGCGGCCCCGGCGTCCGGGATCGCGACCTTGGTGTTGTTCTCGTAGACGCTGTCGCCGCCGTCGCCCACGCGGGAGCCGACGTTCACCGCCGCCCAGGTGTTGGCGACCGTGTTGTACGTGGCGCTGCCCTGGCCGAAGAGGTCCGCGGCGGCCTGGAGGGTGGCGGTGCGGGCGCCGGCGTAGTCGGTGTTGGCGTTCATGTACTGGCTGAGCGCCTTGAACCACACCTTCTCGGCGTTGGTCCGGCCGATGCCCGGCACCGGCAGGTTGTCGTAGGTGGGGCTGTCGTAGTGGACGCCGTTGATGTCCTTCGCGCCGCTGCCCTCGGACAGCAGGTAGAAGAAGTGGTTGGCGACGCCGGAGGAGTAGTGCACGTCGAGGTTGCCGACGTCGCTCGACCAGTAGTCGGCCGAGGAGCCGTCCTTGGAGGGCTTGTCCATGTAGCGCAGCGGGGTGCCGTCACCGTTGATGTCGATCTTCTCGCCGATGAGGTAGTCGCCGGGGTCGCTGGGGTTGTTGGCGTAGAACTCCACGGCGGTGCCGAAGATGTCGGAGGTGCCCTCGTTGAGGCCGCCGGACTCGCCGCTGTACTCCAGGCCCGCGGTGGCCGCGGTGACACCGTGGGACATCTCGTGGCCCGCGACGTCGAGCGCGGTCAGCGGCCTGCTGTCGTTCTGGCCGTCGCCGTACGTCATGCAGAAGCAGCCGTCGTCCCAGAAGGCGTTGACGTAGCCGTTGCCGTAGTGCACGCGGGAGTAGGCGCCGACGCCGTCGCCCTTGATGCCGGTGCGGCCGTGCACGTTCTTGTAGTAGTCCCAGGTCTCCTGGGCGCCGTAGGCGGCGTCCACGCCGGCGGTCTGCGGGTTGTTCGTGGTGCCGTCGCCCCACGTGTCGTCGGCGTCGGTGAACAGCGAACCGGTGCCGGACGAGCCGTGGTTGAGGTTGTACGTCTTGTGGTTGCCGCGGGTGGTGTCGGTCATCGTGAAGTTCGGTGCCGAGCCGGACGTCCCGATGGTGACCTTGCCGCTGTACTGGCTGTTGCCGATGCCGGTCTCGATGCCCTGGTACTGGAAGATCCGCGCACCGGTGGTGGCGTCGGTGATGACGTGCAACTGGTTGGGCGTGCCGTCGTCCTGGAGGCCGCCGACCACCGTCTCCCAGGCCAGCCGCGGGGTGCCGTCGGCGGCCCAGACCACCTTGCGCGGGGCCCGGTCGGCCGCGGTCCGGGCCGAGCCGAGGGACTTGGCCGCGGAGACCGCCTTGGCCGCGGCGGCGGCCGGGGCGACCTTGGCCGTGGTGGAGGCGAGCGCGAGTGCGGACCTGGTGGCCTTGGTGGTGCCCTTGACGGCGCCGCCCTTGGCGGTGTGCACGACGAGGTCGCCGCCGAGCACCGGCAGCCCCTCGTAGGTGCGGTCGTAGCGGGTGTGCGTGGTGCCGTCGGCGTCCCGCTCGACGTCCTTGACGACCAGCTTCTCCTTGGCGCCGAGGTGCAGTTGGCGGGCGGTGGCGGCGGTGGTGGCGTTCGCCTCGCGTATCAGCTCGGCCCGCTGGGACGGGCTGAGCTTGGCCGGCAGCGCACCGGCGAGCGGTGCCACGTGCGGGCCCGGGCGGGCGGCGGGGGTGCCCTGCGGGCTGGCGGCCGCGCCGGTACCGGCCTGGACGCCGACGGCCAGCAGCGCGGTGACCGCGACCAGCGCGCCGGTCGCCACGGCGCGCCGCTGCGGGGTGGGTCTGGTGGGGCCATGGGGGGTGCGTCTCACACTGACTCCTTCTGCGGGGCCGCGCACGAGCGCAGCGGCCAAGGGGGGACCGGGCGGCTGGGCGGCCGTCCGGGCAGAGCGAGGCAGAACTCGTGGAGCGTGTGGGGGGATCGACGAGCCGGTGGTGCGGTGGCCACGGCCGCCCGGAGCGGTGCTGCGGTGCTGTGGGGGTCCGGGTGGCGGTTGCCGGGAAGAGTGCCACCACCGGCGAGTGGCTGTCAGGTGCCGTTCAACTAATTGGCCGGAAAACGTCCGTTGGGCGAATTCTGCGTCCGGAAGCCGGACGGTCGGGCGGTGTGATCCCGAGGGCAATCAGGTGGCGGGCCTCGACGGAACGGTGCCGCGCGCCCGCTTGTACGGCGTCCGTGCGGGGGCGTGGACCGCTCGGAGGACACGGAGCCTCCCTGACGGGTGCGGCGCCCCGGAGGCGGTGGGGCCCGGGGGCCCGGTCGCCCGGCCGACGTGCCGGTTCGGCATAGTAGAGGGCGGCCCCGGCAGGGGCATGTCATTCGCGGCGCGCGCAAGCACAGCCGGCGCCGGTACGTACGCATCTAGGGGGAACCGCTCCATGCCGCCCAAGTCGCCCATACCTTCCGTACCGTCGACGCCGACCGCGTCCCGGCCTCGCCGGACGCGCCGTTCCGCGGCGGCCGCCGTCGCGACGGCCGCGCTGCTCGCGTTCACCGCCACCGCCTGCGGCCCCAGCGACAGCAGGGCGTCGGCGGCGTCCGGCGGTTCGTCCGCCACCGGCGGCTCGCACCTCCCCGGCTCCCTGCCGACCAGCCTCGACGACCTGAAGAAGTGGAAGGACGGCGGCTGGAAGAACTGGGACAAGTGGGCGCGCAAGGCGCAGGATTTCACCAACCCGATCATCAAGGGCCACTGGGGGCAGCAGCGGCTGGCCCAGGCCAAGGCCGCGCCGGACGTCGGCTTGCGGGACGCCGCACTGGGCAGTGGGAACGGCGCCGGCAACCCGGTGCCGCGGCCGGTGAACGCCCGGGAGGTCGCCCAGCCGTACCACCGCAACATGGCCCCGGTCGGGAAGATCTTCTTCGACAGCCCCGAGGGCGCGATGGTCTGCTCCGGCACGATCGTCGAGGATCCGGCGCACCCCGGGAAGTCCAACCTCGTCTGGACCGCGGGCCACTGCGTCCACTCCGGCAAGCGGGGCGGCTGGATGCGCAACACCATCTTCGTCCCGTCGTACAACGACAACGGCGTGCCGATGAGCCAGGTCGGCCGCACGCCGTCCCAGCAGATCACGCCGTACGGCAAGTTCTGGGCCGACTGGGTCGTCACCTCCAATGAGTGGATCAACCAGGGCGAGGACAGCGACGCCGGCTGGCCGTACGACTTCGCCGTACTGCACGTCAAGCCGGAGAACGGCGGCGGCAAGTCCCTCCAGGAGACCGTCGGCGCCGCCGCCCAGGTCTGGTTCAACGCCCCCACGGGCCAGGGCTTCGGCTCGCTGCAGGCGTTCGGCTACCCGTCCGCCGCGCCGTACGACGGTGCGCGGATGATGGGCTGCCTGGACCGGCCGGTCAGTTACACCGTGGCGCAGGGGACGCCCGCGATGGACCGCATCGGCTGCACGATGTCCCCCGGTTCGTCCGGCGGCGGCTGGTTCGTCAACCGCGGCGGCAAGCTGACCCTGGTGTCCAACACCTCCATCGGCCCCAAGGGCAGTTCCGGCTGGCTGGCCGGCCCGCACCTGGGCCCCGAGGCGCAGCAGGTCTTCGAGACCATGAGCCGGAAGTTCGCCAACCAGTGAACGGGTAGGGCCCGTTGGTGACCGGCCGGTAGGCCGACGGCACGGACCGGGGGCCATCGGGCCCGGCCGTTCCAGATGCGAGCGGGGCCGCCCTGCATGTGGATGTGGTGCTGGTGGGACGCTCGGAGCGCGGGGCGGCGTCCGCTGCTCAGGCCAGGCTCTCCCGCCAGGCGCGGTGCAGCGCCGCGTAGCGCCCGCCGCCGGCGGTCAGTGCGGCCGGGGAACCGTCCTCGACGATCCGGCCGCCGGCCATCACCAGCACCCGGTCGGCGGACTCCACCGTCGACAGCCGGTGCGCGATCACCAGCGCCGTACGGCCGCGCAGCACCGCGCCCATGGCCCGCTGCACCGCCCGCTCGCCCGGTATGTCCAGCGAGCTGGTCGCCTCGTCGAGGATCAGCACCGCCGGATCGGCCAGCAACGCCCGGGCGAAGCCGACTAGTTGGCGCTGGCCCGCGGAGAGCCGGCCGCCGCGCTTGCGGACGTCGGTGTCGTAGCCGTCCGGGAGGGCGGCTATGAAGTCGTGGGCGCCGATCGCCCGCGCGGCCCGCTCGATGTCCGCACGGCCGGCCTCCGGACGGCCCAGCGCGATGTTGTCGGCGACCGTCCCGGAGAACAGGAACGCCTCCTGGGTGACCATCACCACCGCGCGCCGCAGCTCGGCGCCGGACAGCTCGCGCAGATCCACGCCGTCCAGCAGCACCCGGCCCTCCGTGGGGTCGTGGAACCTGGCGAGCAGCCGGGCCAGGGTGGACTTGCCGGCGCCGGTGGCACCGACCACCGCGACCGTGGTGCCGGCCGCCAGCGTCAGGTCGAAGCGGGGCAGCACCTCGCCGCCCGTGCGGTACCCGAAGCGGACGCCGCGGAAGGCCACCGCGCGGCCGGGCCGGCCGGGGGCGGCGGGCGGCAGCGCCCGCGGCACGGCCGGCTCGGCGACCGACGGGCGCTGGGCCAGCAGCCCGGCGATCTTCTCCAGCGAGGCGGCGGCGGACTCGTAGGTGTTCAGGAACACGCCCAGCCGGTCGATGGGGTCGTACAACCGCCGCAGATACAGGGCCGCGGCGGCCAGCACGCCGAGGGCGAGGGTGCCGGTGGCGACACGGTAGGCGCCCCACAGGACGATCGCGGCGGTCGCGGCGTTGGCCGTCGCGCGGGAGCCGACGACATAGCGGGCCATCTCCAGGATCGCGTCGCCGTTGAACCGGCGGTGCCGGGAGTTCAGCCCGGCGAACGCCGCGTCGTTGGCCGCCTCGCGGCGGAACGCCAGCACCGGGCGGATGCCGTTCAGGGTCTCGGCGAACCGCACGATCACCGCCGCGGTCGCGGTGGACTTGGCGCGGTACGCCCGCTGCGAGCGGCGCCGGAAGGACCGGACCAGGAGCGCCAGCGGCACCGCGGACAGCAGCGCCGCGGCGCCCAGGCCCACGTCCAGCCAGAGCAGCAGCACGGTGATGTAGAGCGTCGAGAGGACGACCGTGACCAGCTCCTGGAGGCCCTCCTCCAGGAGTTCGCGCAGCGCCTCCACATCCGTGGTGGCGCGGGATATCAGCCGGCCGGAGGTGTAGCGCTCGTGGAAATCCAGGCCGAGCGCCTGGGAGTGGCGGAAGATCCGGGCCCGCAGATCCAGCAGCACGTCCTGGCCGGCCCGGGCGGAGAGCCGGACGAAGGCCCACTGGAGGCCGCCGGCGGCCACCGCGCACAGCACGGCCGCCACCGCCAGGACGACCAGCGGGCCGTGCGCGCCCGCGCGCAGCGCCGGCACCACGCCGTCCAGGGCGTAGGCCACCAGCAGCGGGCCGGCCTGGGCGGCGGCCTGCTGGAGCAGCAGCGCACCGGTGGCGGCGGCCACCCGACCGCGGTGCGGGGCCAGCAGCGAACGCAGCAGGGTGCGCGAGGCACCCTTCGGGGTGGGCAGCAGATCGGACTCGAAGGCGTCCGGCGGGCCGTCGGGGAGGCCGCCGGGGGGATCGGCGGGGCCGCCGTCGGGGGTGCCCTCGGGGGCGTCGTCCCGCGGGCGCCCTGGGGCGTCGGCGGCGGCCCGTCCGGTGCGGCGGCCGGTGCCGCCGGGGCCGCCGCGGCCCGGGCCGTCGGCCGGCCGGCCGGTCTCCGTAGTCGTCATCGCCCGTCCTCCCCCTCGGGCCGCCCGGTGCCGCCGTGCTCCGGGCCGCCGGACATCAGCGCCGCGTACTCGGCGTTCTCCCGCAGCAGTTGGTGATGGGTGCCGACGGCGGCGATCCGGCCACCGGACAGCAGCGCCACCCGGTCGGCCAGCAGCACCGTGGACGGGCGGTGGGCGACGACCAGTGCGGTGGTGGTCGCCAGCACCTCCCGCAGCGCCGCCTCCACCCGGGCCTCGGTGTGCACGTCGAGGGCGGAGAGCGGGTCGTCGAGGATCAGGAAGCGCGGCCGGCCGGCCACCGCGCGGGCCAGCGCCAGCCGCTGCCGCTGCCCGCCCGACAGGCTCATCCCCTGCTCGCCGACCCCCGTGGAGGCGCCCCGCGGCAGGGCCGCCACGAACTCCTCGGCCTGCGCCACCCGCAGCGCCCGCCGCAGATCCGCGGCCCGCTCCGCCTCCGGGCCGTCCGCCGCGCCCATCAGGACGTTCTCCGCCACCGAGGCCGAGAACAGGGTCGGCTCCTCGAAGGCCACCGCCACCAGCGCCCGGGCCTCCGCCCGGCCGAGTCCGGCCAGATCCCGGCCGTCCAGGAGGATCCGGCCCGCGGTCGGGTCGTACAGCCGCGGCACCAGTGCCGTGAGGGTGGTCTTGCCGCTGCCGGTCGCCCCGACCAGCGCCATCGTCTCCCCGGGCCGGACGTGCAGATCGACGCCCCGGAGGGCCGGCGGGGCGCCCGGCGCCGCGTCGGGATACCGGAACTCCACCCCCTCGAAGACCAGTCCGCCGCGGGCCCGCCCGCCCTCCGAGGCCGCTCCGGGCGGGCCCGGAGCGGCCTCCTCGACGGCCGGCTCGTCCAGCACCTCGAAACACCGGTCGGCGGCGGCCGCCGCCGCGCTGCTCATCGCCAGCAGGAAGCCGATCGACTCCACCGGCCAGCGCAGCGCCAGCGCCGTCGACAGGAACGCGACGAGGGTGCCGGCGGACAGCCGGCCGTCGGCCACCTGGAGCGTGCCGAGCACCAGCGCGGCGCCCCACGCCACCTCCGGGAGGAGGGAGTTGACGCCCCAGACGGCGGCCAGCAGCCGGGCCTTGCGCAGCTCGGTGGCGCGCACCGCGCGGGCCAGCTCTCGGAACGCGCGGGCCTGGCTGCGGTGCCGCCCGAACCCCTTGACGATCCTGATGCCGAGCACCGACTCCTCGACGACCGTGGTCAGATCGCCGATCTGGTCCTGGGCCAGGCGCGCGGCCTGCCCGTAGCGGGCCTGGAAGAGCGAGCACACCGCCGCGAGCGGCAGCACCGGCGCCGTCAGCAGCAGCCCCAGGGACCATTCCTGGGCCAGCAGAAGCACCCCGCCCACCACGATCGTCGCGCCGTTGACCAGGAGGAACGTCAGCGGGAAGACCAGGAACAGGCGCAGCAGTTGGAGGTCGGTGGTGGCCCGGGAGAGCAGCTGGCCGGAGGACCAGCGGTCGTGGAAGGAGACCGGGAGCCGCTGCACATGGTGGTACAGCGCGTCCCGCATCGCGGCCTCCACGGCGGCCGTCGGCCGTGCCACCAGCCACCGGCGCAGCCCGAACAGCAGCGCCTCGGCGAGCCCGAGCAGCAGCAGATACCCGCCGCCCCGCCACACCCCGGCGGTGTCCCCGTGCGCCACCGGGCCGTCCACCAGCCACTTGAGCACCAGCGGCAGGACCACCGACAGGCAGGACGCCACCACGGCCACGCCGGCGGCCGTGAACAGCCGCGCCCGCACCGGGCGGACGAACGGCCACAGGCGGAGCAGCGAGCGGACCGCGGAGCGCCGTACCGCTCCGGTCCGCTCGCCCGGCGGCGTCGAACGCGTGATCGTGGCCATCACCCGCGAGCGTACGGCGCACCACTGACAACGCTCATGCGGTTTTCGCCGAGCCGTCCGGAACGGGGCGGGGGCGGGCCGGTATCTGCCCTCGCCCGAAGCGGCCGCGGGAGACGGTCAGTTGGCGCGCACCCTCCCGGCGGCCGTAACCCCCGCGTCACCCCGGCTCACCCCGGCACCGCCCGGAACAGCAGCACCGTCCGTGCCGGCACGGTGAGTTCGGAGCCGGCGGCCAACGGCACGCCCTCCGGGGGCGGTTCGGCCGTCCCGTCCGGCGGCGGCTCCGCCGAGGTGTCCACGAGGAGCTCGTACCCGCCCGCCCAGGGCAGGCCGGGCAGCACCAGCGTCAGGGGGTCGGCGCCGGCGTGCAGGACCGCGAGGAAGCTGTCGTCGGTGACCCGGATCCCGCGGGCGTCGCGCTGCGGGATGTCGTTGCCGGAGAGGTACATGGCCAGGGTGGCGCCGGGGGCGTACCAGTCCTGTTCGGTCATCTCCGTGCCGTCCGGCCGGAACCACGCCAGGTCCCGCAGGCCGCCGCGGCGCTGCGGACGCCCGGAGAAGAACGCCCGGCGGCGCAGCACCGGATGGGCCCGGCGCAGCGCGATCAGGCGGGCGGTGAGGCCGGCCAGCGCGCGCCAGTGCGGATCCGCCAGCAGCGACCAGTCGACCCAGCCGGTGGGGTTGTCCTGGCAGTAGGCGTTGTTGTTGCCGCCCTGGGTGCGGCCCATCTCGTCGCCGGCCACCAGCATCGGCACGCCGGTGGACAGCAGCAGGGTGGCCAGCAGGTTGCGGAGCTGGCGGCGGCGCAGCGCGGCGACCTCCGGGTCGTCGGTCGCACCCTCGGCGCCGCAGTTCCAGGACCGGTTGTCGTGGGTGCCGTCGCGGTTGTCCTCGCCGTTGGCCTCGTTGTGCTTGTGCTCGTGACTGACCAGGTCGCGCAGGGTGAAGCCGTCGTGCGCGGTGACGAAGTTGACCGAGGCGTACGGGCGGCGGCCGCCCCAGGCGTAGAGGTCGCTGGACCCGGAGAGCCGGTAGCCCAGGTCCCGGACATCGTGGGTGGCGCCGCGCCAGAAGTCCCGGACGGTGTCGCGGTAGCGGTCGTTCCACTCCGTCCACAGCGGCGGGAAGGCACCGACCTGGTAGCCGCCCGAGCCGACGTCCCACGGCTCGGCGATCAGCTTGACCCGGCGCAGCACCGGGTCCTGGGCGATCACCGCCAGGAACGGCGAGAGCATGTCCACGTCGTGCATGGAGCGGGCCAGCGCGGCCGCCAGGTCGAAGCGGAAGCCGTCCACGCCCATCTCGGTGACCCAGTAGCGCAGCGAGTCGGTGATCAGCCGCAGGACGTGCGGTCGGACGACGTGCAGGGTGTTGCCGCAGCCCGTGTAGTCGGCGTAGCGGCGGGAGTCCTCCTGGAGGCGGTAGTAGCCGCGGTTGTCGATGCCGCGCAGCGAGAGGGTCGGGCCCCGTTCACCGGCCTCCGCCGTGTGGTTGTAGACGACGTCGAGGATCACCTCGATGCCCGCGTCGTGCAGCGCCCGGACCATCCGCCGGAACTCGCCGACCTGCTGGCCTCGGGTCCCGGTGGCGGCGTAGCCGGCGTGCGGCGCGAAATAGCCGATGGAGTTGTAGCCCCAGTAGTTGCGCAGGCCCCGGCGCACCAGGTGGTCCTCGTGCGCGAACTGGTGCACCGGGAGCAGTTCGACCGCGGTCACCCCCAGCCGGGTCAGATGCGCCAGCGCCGCCGGGTGGGCCAGCCCGGCGTAGGTGCCCCGCAGGCGCTCCGGGATGCCCGGGTGGCGCATGGTGAACCCCCGGACGTGCAGCTCGTAGAGGACGGAATCCGGCCACGGCGTCTTCGGCCGCCGGTCGTCCCGCCACTCGTCCTCCCCGTCCGCCCCCTCTTCCCCGTCGCCGACCACCACCCCCTTGGGGACGTACGGCGCCGAGTCGCGGTCGTCCCGCACGGTGTCGGCGACCTGCTGGTCGGGCCAGTCCCGGACGTGCCCGTAGAGCTGGGCGGGCAGCGCGGGTCCGGTGGGCCCCTGCTCCGTCCGCGTGCCGAAGTCGCCGTCCACGGCCCGGGCGTACGGGTCGAGCAGCAGCTTCGCGGGGTTCCAGCGGGCGCCGGTCCAGGGGTCCCAGCGGCCGTGCACCCGGTAGCCGTAGCGCTGGCCGGGGCGGACGCCGGGCAGGAAGCCGTGCCAGATCTCATGGGTCAGCTCGGTGAGGGAGCAGCGGGTCTCCTGCCCCTCGTCGTCGAACAGGCACACGTCGACGGCCTCGGCGCCGCCCGCCCACAGGGCGAAGTTGGTGCCGGCGGCACCGTCCGCCCCGGTGCGGTAGCGGGCCCCCAGGGGCGTCGGGCTGCCGGGGCGGACGTCCGCGGGCGGGGCGAGCGGTTCGTCCGCCACCGCCTCCTGCTCGGGTGCGCTGGACACGTGCCGGCCTCCTGCGGCTCGGGGCTGGGGCCTGCGTCACCGGGCAGGCCCTGGGCCGGGCGGCGGCGCCCGGGCACGGCGTCCCGGCCGGGCGTGGGGCCGCCGCCCGCGGTGCACGATGGTTCACCGTTCTTCTGCCCGCAACCGGGCGTTGCCTCACGTTTCCCGCCACCGCGGGCCCGGCCGGCCGGGCGGCGCCTTGACATTCCTCTTCGCGACATACCGTCCAACTTGCGAATTATCCGTCACAATCCGGGATATGACCGGCCATCAGCATCTTCGACCAGGGGGCGACACCAGCGGCCGCACCACGGGCCGCGCACCAGGGGACGGCCCGGCGGCCCGCCGCGCGCCCCGGACGCGCCGCCCGCGTCGCGCCGTCCGCGCGCTGCTGGGCGTGCTCACCAGCGCGGCGGCGCTGGTCGGCTGCGCCGAACGGGACCTCCTGGGCGGCGCACCGCCGACCCCCGAGGAGGCGATCCGGATCGTCCCCGGCGACGGCGCCCGCGGCGTCCGGGCCAACGGCCGGCTGGAGGTCCGGGTCCCGGAGGGCCGGCTGGAGCGGGTGGAGGTCAACCGCACCGGCGGCAGCGGCCGGCAGCCGGTCGCCGGCCGCATCTCCCGGGACGGCACGATCTGGCGGCCGCTCTCCGACTCCCTCGAACTCGCCTCCCGGTACACCGTCGACGCGGTCGCGGTGGACGGCGCCGGCCGCCGCACCACCCGCCACACCGTCTTCAACACCTTCGCGCCGCCGCACCGCGTCATCGGCTTCTACTCGCCGGAGAGCGGCGCCACCGTCGGCACCGGCCTGATCTTCTCGCTGGTCTTCAACCGCCCGGTCCTCGACCGCGCGGCCGTCGAGCGCGCGGTGACCGTCGGGGCCCGGCCCGCCGTCGAGATCGCCGCCCACTGGTTCGGCCACCGGAGGCTGGACTTCCGGCCCCGGAGCCGCTGGCGGCCGGGCACCCGCCTCACCGTCCACCTGCGGCTGCGCGAGGTCCGCACCGGGCCGGGCTCCTACGGCATCCAGCTCAAGACCCTCCACTACCAGGTGGGCCGCGACCAGGTCAGCACCGTCGACGCCGCCCGGCACACGCTGACCGTCCGCCGGGACGGCAAGGTGGTGGCCACCCTGCCGGTCACCGCGGGCAACACCGCGAACCCCACCTACAACGGGACGATGGTGATCCTGGAGCGGCACGCGGTGACCCGGATGGACGGCGACACCGTCGGCTTCGGCGCCGAGTACGACATCCCGGACGTGCCGCACGCCATGCGGCTGACCCGATCCGGGACCTTCCTGCACGGCAACTACTGGGCGCCGCGGGCGGTCTTCGGCGGTCTGAACACCAGTCACGGCTGCGTCGGGCTGCCGGACGTCCGGGGCGGCGGCCCGGACACCCCGGCCGGCTGGCTCTACCGGAACTCGATCGTCGGCGACACCGTGGAGGTCCGCAACTCCCCGGACCGCACCGTCGCCCCCGACAACGGCCTGGGCGGCTGGAACATGCCCTGGGCGGCCTGGCGGGCCGGCAGCGCGCTGCGCTGAACCGGCCGCCGCCCGCGCGCCCGCGGGGCACCGCCCGGCGCTCGTACGCATGCCCGCGCACCCACCCCGCCGTCGGTGACTAAACGGCGTTCTCCGGGGGGAGTTGACTGTCGGTGCCGTGTGGTTGCCTGGAGGTACGGACCCGGCCGCCGGCGCCCGGGTGCCGGACCGCCGGCCGGCGAGGGGGAAGGGGCCAGTCGTGTACGTCCAGCCGATGGCGGGGGAGCCGGTGCGCCGGCGGCGGGTGCGCCGCGCGGGCGCGCCGCTCGCCCTGTTGCTCGCTCCGCTGCTGCTGCTCGTCGCCGCCTGCGGCGGCGCGGTCGGCACCGCGACCGGCCGGGGGCCGGACACCGCCGCCTCGCAGGCCGCCGTGGTGATAGCGCCCCGGGACGGTGCCCGGGAGGTGGCCACCAGCGGCGCCCTGAAGGTGACCGCCCGGCGCGGCCGGCTGAGCTCCGTCAAGGTCACCGACGCCAAGGGCAACGAGGTCGACGGGAAGATATCCGACGCCGGCGCCCTCTGGCGGCCCGACGGCCACCTCGGCGCCTCGACGCGGTACACCGTCGACGCGGTGGCGGTGGACGCCCGCGGCCGGCAGGCCGCCGAGCACGCCACGTTCACCACCCTGGTCCCGAGGAACACCTTCATCGGCCAGTACACCCCCGAGAACGGCCAGCTGGTCGGCGTCGGGATGCCGGTCTCGATCCGCTTCACCCGCGGCATCACCCGCCCCCGGGCCGTCGAGCGGGCCATCACCGTCACCGCGCGCCCCGCCGTCCCGATCGCCGGCCACTGGTTCGGCAACGACCGCCTCGACTTCCGCCCCGAGAAGTACTGGGCGCCCGGCACCAGGGTCACCCTCCGGCTCGACCTCGACGGCGTCGAGGGCCGTCCGGGCGTCTACGGCACCCAGGCCAAGCAGGTCTCCTTCACCGTCGGCCGCAGCCAGGTCAGCACCGTCGACGCCCGGACGAAGCAGATGACGGTGGTCCGCGACGGCCGGATCCTGCGGACGGTCCCGATCACCGCGGGCGCCCCGGGCACCGAGACCTACAACGGCCGGATGGTGATCAGCGAGAAGCACCTGGTGACGCGGATGAACGGCGACACCGTCGGCTTCGGTGGCGAGTACGACATCAAGGACGTCCCGCACGCGATGCGGCTGAGCACCTCCGGCACC
Source organism: Streptomyces sp. BHT-5-2 (assembly GCF_019774615.1). Taxonomy (NCBI): domain Bacteria; kingdom Bacillati; phylum Actinomycetota; class Actinomycetes; order Kitasatosporales; family Streptomycetaceae; genus Streptomyces; species Streptomyces sp. BHT-5-2. The sequence continues at coordinate 2,962,581 of NZ_CP081496.1, forward strand.
TTCATCCACGGCAACTACTGGTCCGGCCGGGCCGCGTTCGGCACCCGCAACGCCAGCCACGGCTGCGTCGGCCTCTACGACGTGCGCGGCGGCGGTGATCCGGACACCCCGGCGGCCTGGTTCTACCGCAACTCGCTCATCGGCGACGTGGTCGTCGTCCGGAACTCCCACGACCGCACCATCCAGCCGGACAACGGCTTCGGCGACTGGAACCTCTCGTGGGACCGGTGGCGGTCGTCCTAGGCGCGCTGTTCGGAGAGGCCGGTGACGCGGCGCCGCGGGCCGGGCGGAAGGGCGGCCGGGGGCGGGGCGGCGCGACGCGTTAACGCGTACTAACCTGCCCGCATGACTGTGCATCTCGAGGTCGCCGACGGCGTCGGCACCATCCGCCTGGACCGCCCGCCGATGAACGCCCTGGACATCGCCACCCAGGACCGGCTCCGCGAACTGGCCGAGGAGGCCGGCCGCCGCGACGACGTCCGCGCCGTCGTGCTCTGGGGCGGCGAGAAGGTGTTCGCGGCCGGCGCGGACATCAAGGAAATGCAGGCCATGGACCACGCCGCCATGGTCGTCCGGTCCAAGGCCCTGCAGGACTCCTTCACCGCGGTGGCCAGGATCCCCAAGCCGGTGGTCGCCGCGGTCACCGGCTACGCCCTCGGCGGCGGTTGCGAACTCGCGCTCTGCGCCGACTTCCGGATCGCCGCCGACAACGCCAAGCTCGGCCAGCCCGAGATCCTGCTCGGCCTGATCCCCGGCGCCGGCGGCACCCAGCGGCTGGCCCGGCTGGTCGGCCCGTCCAAGGCCAAGGACCTGATCTTCACCGGCCGCCATGTGAAGGCCGACGAGGCGCTGACCATCGGGCTGGTGGACCGGGTGGTGCCCGCCGACGAGGTCCATGCGCAGGCGCACGCCTGGGCCGCGCGGCTGGCGGCCGGGCCGGCGCTGGCGCTGCGGGCCGCCAAGGAGTCCGTCGACGCGGGGCTGGAGACCGACCTCGACACCGGGCTGACGATCGAACGTACTTGGTTCGCCGGGCTGTTCGCGACCGAGGACCGGGAGATCGGGATGCGCAGCTTCGTCGAGGAGGGGCCGGGCAAGGCAAAGTTCCGCTGAGATGCGTGGTGTTGACGGGGCGTATGGGGTTTGGCCGGTACACCATGCCTCGTGCGGGCGAATTGCGGAAAACTTCGTCCCACCGCAACGGGGCCGCACCGCCGACTCCCATCGCCCCGTCGTACACGGGGAGTTGCCGCAGGTCAGCGCGGCAGGGGAGGGCCCGTACTGCCGTTGGCATATGTCGTGGGGGAGGCGCGGAGGTCATGATTCCGGACAAGGGATTCCACAGGTTCCGTCCCCCGACGCGACCGCGAACGGTCATCATGGGGGACATGGCGGGCCTCGATGGAACGGAGCAGCCGCGGCCGCGGAGCGGCGCGGCCCCGCACTGGGAAACCCCCGGCGCGGGCGGGGAGACGACCCCGGCACCCGTGGCCCCGGCACCGGCCGCCCGGCCGCCCGGCGGCCCCGACCTGGTCGGGGACCCGACCCTGGGCGAGGTCCGGCTCCCCTCGCGACCTCAGTCCGCACGGACCGCGCGCCGGCTCACCGCCGCCATCCTGCTCCGCCAGTGGTCCCTCTCGCCGCAGCTCGCCGAGCACTCCGTGCTGCTGGTCTCGGAACTGGTCGGCAACGCCGTACGGCACACCGGCGCCCGGACGTTCGGGCTGCGGATACTGCGCCGCCGCGGCTGGATCCGGGTGGAGGTGCGCGACCCCTCGCGCGGGCTGCCGTGCCTGATGCCGGTGCAGCCGATGGACGTCAGCGGCCGCGGGCTCTTCCTCGTCGACAAGCTCTCGGACCGCTGGGGCGTGGATCTGCTGCCGCGCGGCAAGACGACCTGGTTCGAGATCCGCGTCGGCGACCGCTGAACGCGCCCGCGCGGCCCGCTTCCGGATTCCTCCCGGAGACGGGACTGGGGCCCTCCCGCGGGTGACGCGGGGTGAGCCCCAGTACCCGGCCGTCCACGGGCGGAAGGGGGGTGCCCGTGCGGCCGGCGGCGACCGGCCCCCGCTGTCGGCAGGGGGAGGGCCGCCGCGGACGACTATGGCAGGCCAGGCCACCATCGACCAAAGGCCGCAAAACGGAAACTTCCGGATGTTCTGCCATTAAAGGCAGGGTGTGTCCGGCGTGACCTATGCCACCGCGGTGGCTCTCGCGCCGGCGGTCCGTAGGATGGGATGTTCCGAACGACACGGCCCGACGGCGAAGGGGGGACCATGCACCGGCTGCGCCGCTCGGCGACGCTGACCCTGCTGCTCCTCCTCGCGGTCGCCTTCGGCCCGCTGCTCTGCCGGATCGGCGGCGACCAGGCATGGCTCGCCGGTCGCGCGGCGGCCGCCGCCGAGCTCTGGCGGAGCGGCCCCGCGGGCCCGGCCGCGGCGTCCGCCGCGCACCCCGCGGCCACCGCTCCCGTGGCGGTGGCCGACACCGCCAAGAACTGCTCCGGCCGCCATGCGCCGAGCCCGGGCGAGGGCGCCCCGCTGCCCGCCCCGCACCGCGCCGAGCCGCTCGCCGTGGACGTCACCGCCCCCGGGCCGCTCGCCGCCGACCTGCCCCACCGGTTCGCCCTGGCCCGCCCGCCCACCGGCGGCGCCCTCGCCCCGGACCACACCGCGCTCCTGCCCGTACTGCGGATATAGGCCGCCCGGCCCCACCTCCGGCTGCCTTCTTTTCCCCTACCTCCGCACCTCAGGAGCTTCCGCATGCCCGCTTCCGCCTCCCCTGCCCGCAAACTCGCCGCCGTCGGCGCGGTCCTCGCGCTCGTGGTGGCCGTGATCGCCATCGCCGTCGCGGTCGGCAAGGCCGTCGAGAACGGCCGGGACACCACCGCCTCCTCCGGAGCCGCCCCGGACGGCGGCGCCTCCGCCGTACAGCAGGACGACCCCGCCCAGCAGAAGCTGTACGACCAGCTGGCGAACCGCACCAGCCGCCGCACCCCCGGCGACCCGCTGGCCGTCGGCAAGCCCGACGCCCCGGTCGTCCTCGTCGAGTACGCCGACTACCAGTGCTCGTTCTGCGGCCGCTTCACCCGGGAGACCCAGCCCGCGCTGGTGAAGAAGTTCGTCGACGCCGGCACCCTGCGCATCGAGTTCCGCAACTTCCCCGTCTTCGGCGCCGACTCCGAGCGCGCCGCCCACGCGTCCTGGGCGGCCGGCCGGCAGGGGAAGTTCTGGCAGCTGCACGACGAGCTCTACGCCAAGACCCGCAAGGGCGACGCGCTCGCCGAGGACAAGCTGGTCGACCTGGCCCGCACCGCCGGCGTGCCGGACCTGGAGAAGTTCCGCACCGACCTGAACGGCCCGGCCGCCGCACAGGCCCTGAAGAAGGACCAGGACGAGGGCTACCAACTCGGGGTCCAGTCCACCCCGTCCTTCCTGGTCAACGGCCGGCCGATCGCCGGGGCGCAGGACACCGCGGTCTTCGAGCAGGCCGTCGAGCAGGCCGCCGCGACGGCGAAGAAGCACGGCGCGGGGGCCGGCGAATGACCTCCGACATCGGCTACCTCGCCGCCTTCCTGGGCGGCGCGCTGGCGCTGGTCAGCCCGTGCAGCGCCCTGCTGCTCCCGGCGTTCTTCGCCTACTCGCTGGCCAGCCCCGGCCGACTGCTGGCCCGCACCGGGGTGTTCTACCTGGGGCTGGCCACGACCCTGGTGCCGCTGGGCGCCGCCAGCACCGCCGCCAGCCGGCTCTTCAACGGCCACCGCGACCAGCTGATCGCCGTCGGCGGCTGGCTGGTGATAGCCCTCGGCCTGGCCCAGATCCTCGGCCTGGGATTCGCCTCCCGGCGTGCCCAGGCCGCGGCCGCCCGGATCACCCCGCGCACCGCGCTCTCCACCTTCCTGCTCGGCTGCGTCTACGGCCTGGCCGGCTTCTGCGCCGGGCCGATCCTCGGCGCGGTGCTCACCGTGACCGCGGTCAGCGGATCGCCGCTCTACGGCGCCTCGATGCTCGCCGTCTACGCGCTGGGCATGGCGCTGCCGCTGTTCCTGCTGGCACTGCTGTGGGACCGCTTCCGGCTCGGCACCCGGGGCTGGCTGCGCGGCCGCGAGCTGACCCTCGGCCGGCTGCGGCTGCACACCACGTCCCTGGTCTCCGGCCTCTTCTTCATCGGCATCGGCGTGCTGTTCCTGCGCTTCAACGGGACCAGCGCACTGCCCGGGATCCTGAGCGCGGAGACCGAGGGCCGCCTGGAGGAATGGGCGGCCCGCCTGGGGAACGGCGTACCGAACACGGTGCTGCTGGCGCTGGCCGCACTGGCCGTCGCCGCGCTGCTCGCCCGGATCGCCCTGCGACCGGACCGGAAGCGGGAGGCGGCGCCGGACCACGACCAGGCCGGCCCCGGCACCCGGGACCGCACGTCCGGCTAGCCGCCGGGGCCTACGCGCTCAGGCGGCGGTGCCAGCCCGGGTGCGGGCGGGGGCGGGTGCACGGGCGGACGTGCGGATGCTGGGCGTCCGCCCGGCGGCGGCGGTCGTTGCACAGCAGGCACTTGCCGTACCCGGGCGGCAGCGGGTCGTCCGGGTCGCCGTGCAGGGGGTCCACCGCGCCGTGCGGATGCAGGGCGCAGCCCGTCGGGCCGGCGGTCCCGTCGTCCAGCGAGCCGGCCATCGTCAGGGCCCGGCGGAGGACGTCGACGAGCTGGTCGGCGTCCCGCCGGGTCGGCGCGGCGCGGAGGGCGGAGGCGAGGTCGGAGGCAGTGGTCAGCGCGGTCTGGAGCTCGGTCAGGCGTGCGTCACCCATGTCGTGGAGAGTAGGCGGCCCCACTGACAGTTGATCTTCCGATCGCACTTCGTGGCTTCCCATGGCCGGATGCATGCCCGCTCCGGCCCATGGTTTAGCACCGGGCCGGTGACCGCTCCCTGGCCGGCGCATGACCGGTCGGTGCCGGGGCGCGTCCGGTCCTGGCCGCGCCCCGGCCCGAGCCGTTCAGGGCGCGATCGGCAGCGCCCGCTTGTGGGCGGTGCGGCGGTGGCGCCGGACGATGGCCTCGAAGGCGGCCTGCTCGACCGACTCGCCCTCCAGGAAGTCGTCGATCTGGTCGTAGCTGACGCCGAGCGCGTCCTCGTCGGGCTTGCCCGGGTCCAGGGTCTCCAGGTCGGCCGTGGGGACCTTCTCGACCAGCTCGGCCGGGGCGCCCAGGGCCCGGGCGACGGCGCGCACCCGGCGCTTGGTCAGCCCGGTCAGCGGGACCACGTCGGCCGCCCCGTCGCCGAACTTGGTGAAGAAGCCGGAGACCGCCTCGGCGGCGTGGTCGGTGCCCACGACCAGGCCGTTCTCGGCACCGGCCACCGCGTACTGGGCGATCATGCGCTGCCGGGCCTTGATGTTGCCGTGGACGAAGTCCTGGTGGTGGGCGTCGCGGAAGACGACGCCGGCGTCGAGGGCGGCGGCCAGGGCGGCGTCGCTGGCCGGGCGGACGTCGACGGTCAGCAGCCGGTCGGCGCGCAGGAAGTCCACCGCACGCTGCGCGTCCTTCTCGTCCGCCTGCTCGCCGTAGGGCAGCCGCATCGCGAAGAAGGTCGCGTCGTGCCCCTCGGCGCGGGCCCGCTCCACCGCGAGCTGGCAGAGCCGGCCCGCGGTGGTGGAGTCGACCCCGCCGCTGATGCCCAGCACCAGGGCGCGCAGCCCCGTCGACGTCAGCTGTGCTGTGAGGAAGGACACCCGGCGCTCGATCTCGCGCTCGGCGTCGAACTCCGCGGGCACCTGGAGTTCGCGGGCTATCTCCTGCTGCAGGGCCTTGGCCGCCGGGTCCGTCACGGGTGCTCCTTCGCGTTTTCGTCACGCACTGTTCGCTAGCCGCGGGATCGTGTCACGCGGAGTGGCCGCCAGGCGTGACCGGTCACTGCCGGAGAAGTTTATGCCGGGTGCGCCCACTTCTTGAGCTCGGCCTTGCTGCCGAAGGCCATGACGTCCTTGTCCAGCGGTGAGTCGGTGTACTGGTGGATGCGCCAGGCCGCCTTGATCCGCGGGTGGCCGGCGGTGACGTAGTCGGCGATCCACAGCCCGTCCGCGGCGTACGAGGTGGAGTCGCGGTTCAGCCAGAAGTCGCGGTTGCAGTAGAGCAGCACCCGGTGGGTGGGGCGGAGCTTCTTGACCTCCCGGAGGAACTCGTCCTTCTGCGCGTTGCTGGCGTAGGTGCCGGAGCCGGTGGTCTCCCAGTCGGCGGCCAGCAGGTCGCCCTTGAGCGAGGCGCACTTCTCGACGAAGTAACGGGCCTGGGCGGCGATGTTGCCCGGCCACAGGAAGTGGTAGAAGCCGACCACCGCACCCGCTTCCCGGGCCCGCGCCGCCTGGGCCGACTGGTGCGGGTTGGTGTAGGAGCGGCCCTCGGTCGCCTTGATGAAGACGAAGTCCAGCCCCTTGGCCGAATATCCGGTGTTGTAGGAGCTGACATCGACACCGTGCAGCATGAGCGGCCTCCTGCCCGTCGGACCTGCGGAATGCGAAGCGCCATCTGCTCGAAGCGGCTGCCGCCCCCTCAGCAGTTCAGCATGTTCACGACCGGAGACGCCAGATCGCCGCGCCGAAGTTCCCGGCGGCGCAGGGGAGTTGGTGACGCAAGGCGCACGTGGGGCGGATGGTGCGGATGGGGTGGGCGGTCGCGGCGGGCGGGCGTGCCCCTGCCGGTCCGGGCCCGCCGGTGTGCCCGTCGTCTCAGGCCCGTGCGTGCCCCTGGGTCAGCGCCCGTACGCGGTGCCCGGCCAGCCCGAGCGTGCGGCGCACCGCCCGGGAGCGGCGGGTGGCCCGCAGCTCCTCGAAGAGCCGCAGACAGCGCTCGGCGGCCGGCCCCGGGCCGTGCCGGCGGGCGCTCTCCAGGGCGGCCGCGCCCATGGCCCGGCGGCCCGCCGGGTCCCCGGCCAGGTCCAGCAGCGCCCCGGCCAGCGCCCGCCCGTCGTCGCACGGCACCAGCACCCCGCCCCCGCCGGCCCGGATCAGCTCGGTGGGGCCCGGAGGGCGGCCGGTGCCGACGACCGGGACGCCCCGCCGCATCGCCTCGACCAGCGCCGGCCCGGACGTCCCGGCCTCCGCGGCCGACGCGCCGATCGACGCCCCGGCGAACTCCGCGCCGTCCGCCGTCCGCGGCCCGGCCAGCTCCGCCCGGCCGGTCAGCCCCAGCCCGTCGATCAGGCTGTGCAGCCGGGGGCGCTCCGGGCCCTCGCCGTGGATCCGCAGCCGCCAGCCGGGGTGCTTGGCGCAGACCGCGGAGAACGCCTCGACCAGCAGGTCGAAGCGCTCGCCGGGGACCAGTCGGCCGGCCGCCGCGATGGTCCGCGGGCCGCCGTCGGCGCCGGTGCCCCGATCCGGGCCGTCACCCGTCCCGGCCGCGGGCACGACGGGCGGCAGCGCCAGCACCCGCACCCCGGGCAGCGGCAGCTGCGCCCGCCACCGGGCCGCCGCCGCCTCGCTCGGGGCGACCAGCGCGTCCAACGCCCGGTAGGGGCCGGCGAGTTCGGCCCACAGTGCGGCGTCGCCGGCGTCGTACCGCAGCGGCTCCTGGGCGATCCGCAGGGCCCGGCGGGGGCCGAAGCGCGCCAGCTGGACGTTGACGCCGGTGCGGGTCCCGACGAGGACGTCGGCGTCGGTGCCGCGCAGGAACTCCGCCGCCCGCAGCCCGACCAGCCGGCTGTACTGGTGGTGCTGCCCCTCGGCGCGCGGGACGTCCGGCGCGGGCTCGCCGAACAGCGGGTGCGCCATGTCCTCGCTGCCGATCCGGGTGTCGACCAGCGGCCGCAGCCGCAGCCGCGGGTCCACCGCGCACCGCGGGACCTCGCGGTGCCGCAGCATCGAGACCAGCTCGACGTCGTGCCGGTCGGCGAGCGCCGCGGCGAGGGCGAGGGTGCCGCGCAGGGCGGGGCCGGCGGCGTACGCGTTGTGCAGCAGGAGGGTGATCTTCATGGGGTTGTCTTCCGGGTGTCGCGCGCTGGGGCGCCCGAACCGCGCCCCGGGGGCACCGGACGTCCGTGCCGCCGGCCGGGCCGGGCCCGCCCGGTCCCGCGGGCGGCCCGTCCGGCACCGGCCACCGTGGCCCCACCGGGTAAGCCGCGGGCGTGCCCCGGGTGAGAGACCGGTAAGAAAGCGACCGGGGGACCGGCCGCCCGCCGGCCCCGCGAAGCGCCTTGGCAGACTTGCCGGGTGACCCACTCCGTGCTGCTCGCCGAGGACGACCGCCCGATCCGCACCGCGCTGGAACGTGCCCTGACCCTGGAGGGGTACCGGGTCACCGCCGTCGCCGACGGCATCCAGGCGCTGGCCGCCGCCCACCGCGAACGGCCCGACGTGATCCTGCTCGACGTGATGATGCCCGGCATCGACGGGCTCCAGGTCTGCCAGGTGCTGCGCGCCGAACAGGACCGCACCCCGATCCTGATGCTCACCGCCCGGGTCGAGACCGCGGACCGGATCGCCGGCCTGGACGCCGGCGCCGACGACTACGTCGTCAAGCCCTTCGAGGTCGAGGAGGTCTTCGCCCGGCTGCGGGCGCTGCTGCGGCGCACCGCCCCGCCGCCGGCCGCCGACGGCACCGGGCCCGGCGAGGGGTACGACGGCCGGGACAGCGGCGTCGTCGAGGCGGCCGACCTGCGGATCGACGGCCCCTCCCGGCGCGCCTGGCGCGGGGAGCGCGAACTGGAGCTGACCCGCACCGAGTTCGAGCTGCTGGAACTGCTGGCCCGCAACGCCGGGATCGTGCTGGACCACGCCACGATCTACGACCGGATATGGGGCTACGACTTCGGGCCGGGCTCGAAGAACCTCGCGGTCTACGTCGGCTATCTGCGGCGGAAGGTCGACGTGCCGGGCAGCCGCCCGCTGATCCACACGGTGCGCGGCGTCGGCTACGTGCTCCGGGAGGACTAGGGAGTGTCCGGGCGCCGCGATCCGTCCGCCCGGTTGCCGGCGGCCCGGTGGGCCGTACGGCGCCCGGCCTGGTTGCGTGCCCGCAAACCGGCCAGCCTGCGCACCTCCTTCGCGCTGGCCTTCGCCGTCGGCGCTGCCGGGGTGACCGTCCTCGTCGGCCTCCTCAGCTACGACTCGGCCGCCCGTCTGGTGCGGCTGGACGAGAAGTCGGTCTTCACCGGGGTCGTCCGGGACCTGCGGGCCCAGGTGCGGGAGCGGCCGCACACCCCGGCCGACTACACCGGCGGCCGCGGCCGCGGTGCCGACGGGCCGCGCGACGAACTGACCGGCGCCACCCGCACCGACGTCCAGGTGCTGGCCGCCGACGGCCGGATCGCCGAGGCCGGGCACCCGGCGCTGCCGGTCGGCGACCGCGCGCGGCACCTCGCCGCCGGACGGAAGGCCGGCGACTGGGAGGAACGGGTCGCGGTCCTCGGCGACACGGAGTACCACGTCGCCACCGTCGCGCTCGGCGGCGGGCGCGGCGCCGTCCAGGTGGCCCAGGAGTTCAGCGGCACCGAGGACCTGCTCGCCGCGCTCCAGCAGCGCACCGTGCTGCTGGCCGCCGGGGTGGTCGCGCTGGCCGGGGCCGTCGGCTGGTGGCTGGCCTGCCGGATCACCGGGCGGCTGGTCCGGCTGACCGCGGCCGCCGAGCAGGTCGCCGCGCACGGCCCGACGGACGTGGCGGTGCCGGTCGCGGGCCGGGACGAGGTCGCCCGGCTCGGCCGGGCCTTCGACGACATGCTGGGCCGGCTGACCACCGCGGTGCGCGACCAGCAGCGGCTCGTCCAGGACGCCGGACACGAGCTGCGCACCCCGCTGACCTCGCTGCGCACCAACATCTCGCTGCTCAGGCGCTTCGACGAACTGCCGCCGGACGCCCGCGAGGAGCTGCTCGCCGACCTGGCCGGCGAGGCCCGCGAACTGACCGACCTGGTCAACGAGCTGGTCGACCTGGCGGCCGGGCAGCGCGACGACGACCCGCCGTCGGACGTCCGCCTGGCCGAGGTCGCCGAGCGCGCGGCGGCCTCGGCCCGCCGCCGGACCGGCCGCGAGATCACCGTGCGGTCCGACCGACCGGCGCTGGTCGAGGGCCGCCCGGCCGCCCTGCACCGGGCGGTCGGCAACCTCCTGGAGAACGCCGCCAAGTTCGACCCCGAGGGCACCGCGCCCATCGAGGTCGTGGTCACCGGCCCCCGCGTGGAGGTCCTGGACCGCGGCCCGGGCATCGCCGACAGCGACCTTCCCTATGTCTTCGACCGCTTCTACCGCGCCCCGGCCGCCCGCGGCCTGCCCGGCTCCGGCCTGGGCCTGGCCATCGTCCGGGAGATCGCGACGGCGCACGGCGGCCGCGCCCACGCCGCCACCCGCCCCGGCGGCGGCGCCCGACTGGGCTTCACGGTGCGCGCCACGGGCCCGGACGGACCGGACGGGACGGAGGAAACGGCCGGCGGGTGACCGGGGGGCCGGGCGTGGCAGCACGCTCCCGCCTGCCGTCAGAAGCGCCCTAAGCGCCCTAGCGGCCCGTCGCTTCCCCCTGGGCCGATTCCACCGTGCGGTGGAGGTCGGCCGCGGCGTCCACCGCGCCGGCCGCGGAGAAGCTGACGCAGGCCAGCAGGGTGGCGGCTATCAGCCGGTGGCCGACCGGTGCGGCGCGGCCGCGGGGGCGGTCCGCCGGGCGGTCGGGGGTCAGCAGGGCGGCGACCCGGCGGGGCACCGGGCCGGCCGTCGCGGCGAGCACCGTGCTCGGGCGGGGCGCGGCCGCGGGGTGCGTGTGCGCGGCCAGCGCGGCGCGGCCGATGGCCCGGGCGGTGACCTGCCGGTCGCCCACCCGGGAGGCGGCGGACTCGTCGGCCCAGCGCTCCAGCGCGTACGCCAGCGGGGAGCGCAGGCCGCGGAGCAGCGGGTGGCAGGCCGCGGCCAGTGCGGCGGTCAGCAGGAAGAGGTGGTGGCGGCCTGCGAGATGGGCGCGCTCGTGGGCGAACAGCGCCTCGCGCTCGGCCGACGGCAGCGCCCGCAGCATGCCGGCGGTGACCACCACCCGGCCCGGCCGGCCCGGGAGGGCGTAGGCGTCGGGCCCCGCGTCGGGCAGGACGCACAGGTCGCCGGCCCGGCCGTGGGCGTCGGCGGCGCGCCGGGCCGCGCGCAGCTCGGTGCGGTGGCGCAGGGCGCGGCGGGCGACCGCGCACGCGCCGCCGGCCAGCAGCGCGCCGGCGATCGGGGCGGCCGGGACCGTCACCACCGCGTCGGTGCCCGGCAGCGCCCGCTCCAGATGGCCGAAGGCCGCGACCGGCGGCAGCCGCAGCGCCCCGGCGACCGTCAGCAGCCCCAGGGCCGCGGCCGTGCAGGCGGCCAGCACGGCGGCGCAGCCGGCCAGCAGCCAGGCCGCGGCGCGCGGCGGCAGCGACTCGGCCAGCCGGCGGGCGGTCGGCACGGCCAGCAGCGGCACCAGCAGCGGGATCCAGACCGCGAAGATCATGGCGTCGTCCCGGAACCGGAACCGGGGCCGGGCCGGGAACCGGGGAGCCGGCCGGGCCCGTCCGCCTGGTCCAGCAGCGAGCGGAGCAGGCGCTCGTCCTCGGTGGTCAGCTCGGAGACGAAGCGGGCGAGCGCGGTGGTGCGGTCGTCCTGCTTGTCCAGCTCGCTGCGCATCCGGCGGGCGGTCAGGCCGGCGGAGTCGTGTATCGGCGAGTAGGCGAAGCCGCGGCCGGCCCGGGTGCGGGAGACCGCGCCCTTGTCGTGCAGCCGGCTGAGGATGGTGGTGACGGTCGTACGGGCGAGCTCGCCGCCCAGCTCGCCCTGCACCTCGGCGGGCGTCAGCGGTCCCTCGGCCGTCCACAGCGCCGCCAGCACGCTCGCCTCCAGCTCGCCGGCGGGGCGGCGGGCCGCGGGGGATGTCTCCGACATGGAACGCCCTCCACCCTTTCGTCGTCTACAGTTCCGTAGGCCGTCTACGTGGCTGTAGACGGTCGGGCCCGTCGCTCGGCAGGCCCGCAACCCATTATGGGAGGGGCCACCGACATGGCCGTAGCGGCCGCTGCACTGTCCGCCACCGCCGTCACACAGGCGGTCAACGTCCTCGACGCGGGCTCGCTGCTCGCCGCCTTCGGCGCGCTCGGCGTCGCCGTCGTCCTCTTCGCCGAGACCGGCCTGCTGGTCGGCTTCTTCCTGCCCGGCGACTCCCTGCTGTTCACCGCCGGACTGCTGTGCGCGCCCGGCGTCGGCGGCGCCGTCCACCTCGCGCTGCCGCAGGTCCTGGCCGCCGCGGCCGTCGGTACCCTCGCCGGCTCGCAGACCGGCTACTGGATCGGCCGCCGCGGCGGCCGGGCGCTGCTCGCCGAGGGCCGCTCCCGCAAGCTCCGCGAGGGCGCCGCCCGCGCCGAGGAGTACCTGGCCCGCTACGGCCACGCCAAGGCGATCGTCCTGGCCCGCTTCGTGCCGATCGTCCGCACCGTGCTCAACCCGCTCGCCGGCGCCCTCAACGTGCCGGCCCGCACCTTCGCCCTGTGGCAGGCCGTCGGCGGCCTGGGCTGGACGATCGGCCTCACCCTCGCCGGATACGCCCTGGGCTCCTCGGTGCCCAACGTCGACCGGTATCTGCTGCCGGTCGTCGCCCTGGTCGTCCTGGTCTCGCTGGCCCCGATCGCGCTGGAGGTGCTCCGCTCGCGCGCCGGGCGCCCGGCGCGCGAGCCGGCCGCGGAACCCGGTGATGCGCCGGATCACGCCTCCGCGCCACCGGCACCCTGACCGACCCGGCACACTTGCTGGAGCACAACGTCGGCCGGCGCACCACGCGGGCCGCCCGACATCCGGCCCACGCACCATGCGCCCATCCGCCAAGGAGTAAGCCCAGTGACCGACCTCGCCTTCGGCGGAGCCTCGATCGACGGCGGCCTGTACACCTCAGTGACCGGCTTCGCCCAGGACATGCCGCACTTCCTCAACGTCCTGGTCTCCTACTGGACCGACCTCGGACTGGGGGTCTTCGCGCTGATGATGCTGGTCGCCTGGTGGCGTGCCCGGCAGCGGCTCGGCGGCAGCTCCCGCCGCCGACTGGCGCGCGGCGAGGGCCGGCACACGCCGGCCGTGACGATGGCGATGGCGCTGGCCGTCCCGGTCGTCGTCGTGCTGGCCTACGTCGCCAACGACGTGGTCAAGGCCTTCTTCCACGAGCAGCGGCCCTGCCAGACCCTGCACGACGTGGTCACCGTCGAGCCGTGCCCGGGGCTGGGCGACTGGTCCTTCCCCAGCAACCACTCGGCCATCGCCGCCTCCGCGGCGATCGCACTGCTGCTCCTCGATCGCCGGATCGGCGCCCTCGCCGTCCCGGCCGCGCTCCTGATGGGCGCCTCCCGGGTCTGGGTCGGCGCCCACTACCCGCACGACGTCGTCGTCGGCCTGGTCGTCGGCTCCCTGGTCGCCGCGGTCCTCATGCCGCTCGCCCGGCGCGCCGCACCGCTCGTCGAACGCGTCCGGGAGACCCCGCTGCGCCCGTTGGTCGCCACCCGGTGACGCCGCCGGGGGCGCCGCCGGAGCGGGCCCCCGGCCCACCGTGCGACGGCGCGCGCCCGGCGCCCGGCCGCGGCCCGCGCCTCGGCGCGCCCCCCGGCCGCCTCCTCGCCCTCGCGGCGCTCCCCGCCGCCCTGTTCGCCGCCGCGGCCGTCACCACGGCCGTGCGGCACGGTGCCCCGCTCGCGTTCGAACGGGCCGCCCTGCACTGGTCCACCGCCCACCACGGCGAGCCGCTGCGCTCCCTGGCGGGCGCCCTGACCGCCACCGGCACCGGCGCCGTCCCCTACCTGATGGCGCTCCTCGCCGGCCTCCTGGCCGGCCGCGGCACCCCCGGCCGGATCCGCGCGGCGGCCTGCGCGCTGCTCGTGCTCGCCGCCGGCCAGGCCGTCCGCGGCGGCCTGATGGAACTCCTGGCCCGGCCCCGCCCACCGCGGGCCGACTGGGCCGGGTACGCCTCCGGGTACTCCTTCCCCTCCGGCCACGCCACCACCGCCGCGCTGGCCGCCGGCATCCTGGCCTGGGGTGTGCTGCGCCGGACCCGCCCCGGCGCCGGCCGGTTCCGGTGCGCCCTGCTCGCCCTCTGGGCCGTCGGCGTCGGCCTGACCCGCGTCTGTCTGAGCGTCCACTGGGCCGGCGACGTCCTGGCCGGCTGGCTGCTGGCCGCCGCCCTGCTGCCGCTCGCGCTGCTCCTCGACCCCCTGGCGATCCCGCGCCGGCCGGTCCCCGCAGGACCTCCGCCCAGGGCTTGACCATGATTGGCCGACGAACTCCCCAGGTCTTCGCCAAGGCCGCATGGACCCCCACCGGGCCGAGCACCACTGTCCTGGGCACCGGTGAGCGCGCCCGACCGCCGCTGGTGCCGCGCCCGCATCCGTACCCGCGCAGCACCAGGGGGACCGCCATGAAACAGCAGATCAGCGCCCCGCCCACGCTCCGCCCGGCCGGCGCCCGCGGCCGCTGCCCGGCCGCCGCGGCCGCCGATCCCACCCCGTGCGACGGCCCGCCCGACACCGCCACCCTCGTCGACCGGCACGGCCGCGAGGTGGCCGGCTGCGTCCGCCACTGCGCCCGCCTCCTCCCCGGCCTCGACGGCGGCCGCGTCCACCCCTTCGTCCCCGCCCCGCAGGCCCTGGACATCTACTTCCGCGCCTGCGAACTCCCGCCGTTCGCCTGGGAGATCGGCCGCTGACGACGCCGGCACACGCAGACGCCCCGGGCGCCGGCGAGACGCTGCTCGTCGGCGCACGGGGCGCGGGGCGGGGGAGTCCGGGCGGGACTCAGCACTCGATGATGTTCACCGCGAGGCCGCCGCGGGCGGTCTCCTTGTACTTGACGGACATGTCGGCGCCGGTCTCCTTCATGGTCTTGATGACCTTGTCGAGGGAGACGTGGTGGCGGCCGTCGCCGCGCAGCGACATCCGGGCGGCGGTGACGGCCTTCACCGCGGCCATGCCGTTGCGCTCGATGCACGGGATCTGGACCAGACCGCCGACCGGGTCGCAGGTCAGGCCGAGGTTGTGCTCCATGCCGATCTCGGCGGCGTTCTCGACCTGCTCGGGCGTGCCGCCGAGGACCTCGGCGAGACCGCCGGCGGCCATCGAGCAGGCGGAGCCGACCTCGCCCTGGCAGCCGACCTCGGCGCCGGAGATGGAGGCGTTCTCCTTGAAGAGCATGCCGATCGCGCCGGCCGCGAGGAGGAAGCGCACCACGCCGTCCTCGTCGGCGCCCGGGACGAAGTTGACGTAGTAGTGCAGGACGGCGGGGATGATGCCGGCCGCGCCGTTGGTGGGGGCGGTCACCACCCGGCCGCCGTCGGCGTTCTCCTCGTTGACGGCCATGGCGTAGAGGGTGACCCACTCCATGGCGCGGGCCGCCGCGTCGCCCTCGGAGCGCAGCGCGCGGGCGGCGTTGGCGGCCCGGCGGCGGACCTTCAGACCGCCGGGGAGGATGCCCTCGCGGGACATGCCGCGGTCGACGCAGCCCTGCATGACCCGCCAGATCTCCAGCAGGCCGGTGCGGATCTCCTCCTCGGTGCGCCACGCCTTCTCGTTCTCCAGCATCAGCGCGGAGATGGACAGGCCGGTCTCCCGGGAGAGCCGCAGCAGCTCGTCGCCGGTGCGGAAGGGGTGGGTCAGGACGGTGTCGTCGAGCTTGATCCGGTCCTCGCCGACCGCGTCCTCGTCGACGACGAAGCCGCCGCCCACCGAGTAGTAGGTCTTCTCCAGCAGGGGCGCGCCCGCCGCGTCGTAGGCGAAGAGGGTCATGCCGTTGGCGTGGTACGGCAGCGAACGGCGGCGGTGCAGGATCAGCTGGCTCGACTCGTCGAAGTCGATCTCGTGGGCGGTGCCTATCTCGGCGCCGAGGAGCCGCAGCCGGCCGGTGGTGCGGATGCGCGCCACCTCGTCGTCGGCGGTCTCGACGTCGACGCTGCGCGGGGAGTGGCCCTCCAGGCCCAGCAGCACCGCCTTGGGGGTGCCGTGGCCGTGGCCGGTGGCGCCCAGTGAGCCGAAGAGCTCGGCGCGGACCGAGACCGTCTGGGCGAGCAGACCGTCCTTCTTGAGCCGGCCGGCGAACATCCGGGCGGCGCGCATGGGGCCGACGGTGTGGGAGCTGGACGGGCCGATGCCGATGGAGAAGAGGTCGAAGACGGAGATGGCCACGGGGGCTGACTCCCTTGTCTGCTCGTGGTGGACGGTGGAGCACATCGGGACAGGAATGGGGTGTTTTCCGGCCCGACTGTCGAGCGTAACCCGCTCGCGGGGGAATGCCGCCGGACGGGAGGCGGCGGGCAGGGGAAGCCACCGGGGACGGCGGGAGAACAGCGGGACGGGGCGAGGCCGGACGGTGACGGCGCCGGTGGGGCGCGGACGGGACGTCCGGGCAGGAGGAAGCGGCCCCGGGGCGGCGGCCCGGACCGGGGCCCGGTGGGGCGGCGGGCCGGGGAGCCGGTCCGCCGCCCGCGGCTACCGGGGGCCGCGGCGCCCCGGCAGCCGTCCCGTCACAGCGACGGGTACAGCGGGAACTTCTCGGCCAGGGCCGTGACCCGGGCCTTGAGCGCCTCGCGCTCGTAGCTGGGCTTGAGCGCCTCGGCGATGATGTCGGCGACCTCGCGGAAGTCCTCGGCCCGGAAGCCGCGGGTGGCCAGGGCCGGGGTGCCGATCCGCAGGCCGGAGGTGACCATCGGGGGCCGGGGGTCGTTCGGGATCGCGTTGCGGTTGACGGTGATGCCGACCTCGTGGAGACGGTCCTCGGCCTGCTGCCCGTCCAGCGCCGAGTCGCGCAGGTCGACCAGGACGAGGTGGACGTCGGTGCCGCCGGAGAGCACCGAGACGCCGTGCTCCTTGACGTCGTCCTGGACCAGGCGCTCGGCCAGGATCCTGGCGCCCTCCAGGGTGCGCTGCTGGCGCTCCTTGAACTCCTCCGACGCGGCGACCTTGAAGGACACCGCCTTGGCGGCGATCACGTGCTCCAGCGGGCCGCCCTGCTGGCCGGGGAAGACCGCGGAGTTGATCTTCTTGGCCAGCTCGGCGGTGGACAGGATCACACCGCCGCGGGGGCCGCCCAGCGTCTTGTGCGTGGTGGTGGTCACGACGTGGGCGTGCGGCACCGGGGAGGGGTGCAGCCCGGCGGCCACCAGGCCGGCGAAGTGCGCCATGTCGACCATCAGGTACGCGCCGACCTCGTCCGCGATCCGGCGGAAGGCGGCGAAGTCGAGCTGGCGCGGGTAGGCGGACCAGCCGGCGACGATCAGCTTGGGGCGGTGCTCCTTGGCGAGGCGCTCGACCTCCTCCATGTCGACCAGGTTGGTCTTCTCGTCGACGTGGTAGGGCACCACGTTGTAGAGCTTGCCGGAGAAGTTGATCTTCATGCCGTGGGTGAGGTGCCCGCCGTGGGCGAGGTTCAGGCCCAGGATGGTGTCGCCCGGCTTGATCAGCGCGAACATCGCGGCGGCGTTGGCCTGCGCGCCGGAGTGCGGCTGGACGTTGGCGGCCTCGGCGCCGAAGAGCGCCTTGATCCGGTCGATGGCGATCTGCTCGACGACGTCGACGTGCTCGCAGCCGCCGTAGTAGCGCCGGCCCGGGTAGCCCTCGGCGTACTTGTTGGTGAGGACCGAGCCCTGGGCCTCCATGACGGCGACCGGGGCGAAGTTCTCCGACGCGATCATTTCGAGGGTGGACTGCTGGCGGTGCAGCTCGGCGTCGACGGCGGCGGCGACGTCGGGGTCGAGCTCGTGCAGGGAGCTGTTCAGAAGCGACATGGGACTTCCTGGAGAGAGGGGGAGCGGGCGGGGCGCCGCGGCCCCGCCCGTGCGGTGGCGGGTGCCGGCTCGGGGCGTCAGCCGGCGGCGAAGGCGGTGTACTCGTCGGCCGTGAGCAGGTCCTCCGGCTCACCGCTGATCTTCACCTTGAACAGCCAACCGCCCTCGAACGGGGCGGAGTTCACCAGCGAGGGGTCGTTGCCGACCTCCTCGTTCACCGCGACGACCTCGCCGTTCACGGGCGAGTAGAGGTCGCTGACCGACTTCGTCGACTCCAGCTCACCGCAGGACTCGCCCGCGGTGACGGTGGCCCCGACCTCGGGGAGCTGCACGAAGACGACGTCGCCGAGGGCGTTGGCCGCGTGCTCGGTGATGCCGACCGTCGAGACGCCGCCCTCGGCGTCCGACAGCCACTCGTGCTCCTTGCTGTAGCGCAGCTGCTGGGGGTTGTCCATGGCTCGATTCTCCTGTACGCGGGGGTGTGATCGTGAATGGGGGGCGTCTCCCGGACGGCGTCCGCGAGGGTTGTCTCGCCCTGTGAGACACGCGGCGCCGGACGCGACCGTGCGGGCCCGTGGCGGGCACCGCGGACGGCCCGGCGCCGGCCGCTACTTCTGCCGCTTGTAGAAGGGCAGCGCGACGACCTCGTACGGCTCGTGGGTGCCGCGGATGTCCACCCGGACGCCCTCGGTGCCCGGTGCGGCGTGCGCCGCGTCGACGTAGGCCATGGCGATCGGCCTGCCGAGGGTGGGGGAGGGCGCCCCCGAGGTGACCTCGCCGATCACCGTGCCGTCGGCGTCGACGACCGGGTAGCCGGCGCGCGGCACCCGCCGGCCCTCGGCGAGCAGGCCCACCAGCTTGCGCGGCGGGTCCTGCTCGGCGCGCCCGGCGGCCGCCTCCAGCGCCGCGCGGCCGACGAAGTCGCCCTCCTTCTCGAACTTCACGACCCGGCCCAGGCCCGCGTCGAACGGCGTGAGCGCGGTGGTCAGTTCGTGTCCGTACAGCGGCATCCCCGCCTCCAGGCGCAGGGTGTCGCGGCAGGACAGGCCGCACGGGACGAGGCCGACGTCCCGGCCCGCCTCGGTCAGCGCCTCCCACAGCGCGACCGCGTCGGCCGGTCGGACGAACAGCTCGAAGCCGTCCTCGCCGGTGTAGCCGGTCCGGGCGATCAGCGCCTCGACGCCGGCGACCGTGCCGGGCAGGCCGGCGTAGTACTTCAGCCCGTCCAGGTCGGCGTCGGTCGTCTTCTTGAGGATGCCGGGGGACTCCGGGCCCTGCACCGCGATCAGCGCGTAGGCGTCCCGGTCGTCGCGGACCGCGGCGTCGAAGCCGGCCTGCCGCCCGGCCAGCGCGTCCAGCACCACCTGGGCGTTGGAGGCGTTGGCGACGACCATGAACTCCTGGTCCGCGAGCCGGTAGACGATCAGGTCGTCGAGGATGCCGCCGTCCGCACGGCAGATCATGGTGTAGCGGGCCCGGCCGACCTTCAGGGCGCCGATGTTGCCGACCAGCGCGTGGTCGAGCAGGGCGCCGGCCTGCGGGCCGGTGACGGTGAGCTCGCCCATGTGGGAGAGGTCGAACAGGCCGGCGCGGGTGCGCACCGCGACATGCTCCTCGCGTTCGCTGCTGTAGCGCAGCGGCATGTCCCAGCCGGCGAAGTCGGTCATGGTCGCGCCGAGCGCGCGGTGTGTGGCGTCCAGCGCGGTGCGGCGGGGGGCTTGTGTCATCGTTCCGGGCTCCCAGGCATGGGTGACAAGACGGTCTCCCCATCTGTCATCGGAACCTGAGAGGTTCACCGGGAGCCCGCGGACGGGCCCGGTTTGCACCTTGGGTGGAGCCGTTCCCGGTCGGCCGGGCGGGGGCTCGCTTTTCAGATCTGCCTCGCCCGTGCGGTATAGGGGCCTGAGAGATTCAAGGGAGGACTTGCTCCTTCGGCGCCCCGCCGTGGCGGCCGGGGACTCTCCCGCGCGGGTTCAAGCGGCCGGTATGGAGTTGGCTGGCTGCGCACGAGTGACCAGTGGTGTGCCCGTGGCGGCCACATCATTACACGGGATCGCCGGATACAGGAGCCCCGGCCGCCGCTCGGCATCCGGCCGCCCGCCGCACCTAGGGTGCTTCTGACGGATCCGGTGGTGCGCCCGGCCGTCACTTGCTGCTTATTACCCTTTCTTGACACTCTGCGGGCAGGCGGGTTCCCGAACCCGGCCCGATCCGAGGGGGAGGGGCGATCACGTGCACAGTGAAGCGGCGTACGCGACGGGGGCGGGGGCGGCACCGCCGGGGCCCGTACCGGAGGCGGCCCGCCGGACGCGCCCAGCGGCCCGGCCCGCCCGGCCCCGCACCACCGACCTCCGGCTCCGCGCCGGCGCCCGCACCTCCCGCACCCCGCGCACCGCCCTCCGTTTCCCGCCCGGCGACCTCGTCGTGGTCTCCGGGCTGCCGGGCAGCGGCAAGAGCACCCTGATGCGGCGGGTGCTGCCGGAGTGCGACGGCCGCGGCGCCCCGGTGCACCGCCTCGACTCCCAGGACACCCGCGAGCGTTGGGAGCGCGGCCGGCTCCGCCGCCTCCCGTACGCGCTCTACCGCCCGCTGGTCCGGCTCGCGCACTACGGTGCGCTGCGCCGGGCGCTCCGCGCCGGCGGCAGCGTGGTGGTGCACGACTGCGGGACGCTGGCGTGGGTGCGCCGCTGGCTCTCCCGGGCGGCCCGGCGCGACGGCCGGGCGGTGCACCTGGTGCTTCTCGACGTGCCGCCGGAGGCGGCGCTGACCGGCCAACGGGCCCGCGGCCGCGGGGTGTCGAGGTACGCCTTCGTCCGGCACCGCCGGGCGGTGCGCCGGCTCCTCGCACAGGCCGAGCGCTCCCGGCTCCCCGCGGGCTTCGCCTCCGCGGTGCTGCTGGACCGGCCCGCCGCCGGGGCCCTGGAGCGGGTCTCCTTCGGGTGAGACCGCCGGCTTCGGCGCCCGGCGGTCCGCCGGTTAGGGTCTGTCCGGTGGATCGGGGTCGGATGGGTCGCGGCGTCTGGTCCACCGGACAGACCCTTAGGGTCTGATCCACGGGGCGGCCCGCGGGCCCGCCCGCCAGGTTCAGGGGCCGGGCAGCGCGGCCAGTAATGGGTGGGTGAGATGAACTATCCGGACGATTACCCGCAGCACGGCGGTGCGGTGCCGGGGCGGATGCCGGACGCGGGGATACCGCAGCCGGCCTGGCCGGCCAACGAGCTGGAGCAGGTGCTGGCCGCGTCGGTCGGGCACCCCGGGGCCGGCGGCCGGATCGTCGAGGTGCTGGGCCGCAGCCCGGTGTGGGTGCCGCTGCCCGAGGGCGGCGGCCCGGACAGCGCCGGCCCCGGGGCGGCCGGCCTGGACCTGCCCACCGTCGAGATCGGCGGCGCCGCCTACGTCCCCGTCTTCAGCTCCGAGCAGGAGTTCCTGAAGGTCGTCGGCACCCACCTGTCGTACACCGTCGCGCCCGCCGTGGAGTTCGCCCGCGGGCTGCCGCCGATGCTGGGCATCGCGGTCAATCCGGACGGCACCGTCGGCGTCCCGCTGCCGCCGCCCGCGGTGGCCGAACTGTGCCGCAGCGGACGGACGGAACTGGACGGCCCGCAGGCCGCCGGCGCCAGGGTGCGGCTCTTCGAACCGGACTGGCAGGACGAGCCGGTGGACTTCCTGGCCGCCGCCGGCCTGGAGTTCTCCGCCGCCGGCTCGGTGCTCGCCGCCCGGCGCGCGCTGGCCAGCGTCGAGGGCGACACGCCGGCACTCTTCGTGGGCGTGCAGCTGGACGTCGTCCCGGAGCGGCTCTACGACGGCAGTGCCCGCGACGAGGTGCTCGCGGCGCTGGGCCGGGCGCTGGGCCGGGTGCCGGTGCCCTGGTCCGTCCAGCTCGTGCTGCTCGACGTCGCCCAGGGCGACCCGGTCGCCGACTGGATGCTGGAGCGCGTGCGGCCTTTCTATACCCGCGACCACTCGTAGGGCGTGTCCGATGAGGCAGGGCCGGACAGGTCGCGGCGCGGGGCCCCTCCCGGCGTTGGCTGGGGGAGTGCCGTGCCAGGCGCCGCGACCCCGACCCTGACCCATCGGACACGCCCTAAGCTGGTGCAGCGACGGGCGGGCGCAGGCCCTGCCGGGAGAAGGGACGGACCACGTGAGCGCGGGTGCCCATCAGGGAGCGGCGGCGGCCGACCACGTCGAGCAGATGCTCCGGCAGGTCACGCCCGGGCGCTACGACGCCTACGAGGCGCTGCTTCAGGCCCTCGCGCACGGGCAGGTCTGGATGCTCCTGTGGCACGGCCGGGCCGGCCAGCCCGACGCCCAGTACGGCAACATGGAGGTCGACGGGCTGGGCTACGCCCCCTGTGTGACCTCCGCCGCCGAACTCGCCGCCTCCGGCTGGACCCGCGACCACGAACTCGTCGGCGGCCCCGAGATCGCCGCCTCCCTCTTCCCCGACCGCTGGGGCCTGTGGCTGAACCCGCACGCACCCGGCGGCGGCATCGGCATCCCCTGGCTCGACCTGCGCCGGATCGCCGCCGGCCTGGACCGGCTGCCCGCCGGGCCGCTGCGGATCTCCGAACCGGTCGTCGACATCCCGCAGTTCTACGCCCTGCTCGCACAGAACGCCCACCACACGCCCCCGGTGCGGTCGTTGCGCCGGGCCTGGGTCCAACCCGCCCTCGGCGCCCCGTATCTGGCGATCGGGCTGGACCTCTACGACACCGGGCAGCCCTCGGTGGACGCCGCCCGGCTGATGATCCAGCAGTCGATGGGTGCCGTACCGGACGGCCTGCCGGTCTCCACGGTCGCCATGAACGACGAGTACGACCCGGTCGGGATGTGGATGCGGGCCTGCGCCCGCCCCTTCTTCGACCGCGACGGCTACGCCCCGCCGCCCGCCCCCGGGCCCACCTACGGCTACGGCCACCCGCGCCCCTACTGATCCCCACGGGTCCCCACGAATCCCCCCGGATCCCGCCGATCCGTACCGATCCCGTCGATCCGCACCCTTCCCCGCAGCCGGCCGCGGGGGCCTCGCGCACCGTCCGCCTCGCGGTGAATTCCCCCCGTCCGCCCGGCAGTTGAGGGCCCGGGCGCCCGCCTCGCGCACCGCTCAGTCCGCACCGTTGTTCGTATAACGGAAGGCTGCGGGCCACATCACAGTTGCGCATCCTTTCCTCGTCAGGGCTGGTGAGTGATCGCGGCTCGGATGAAGACTCCCGGCATCGAGGACCTCGGTCCTTTGTACGAGCGTCATCCGCCACCGGAGTCCTGCGCATCCCTGAGTCGTTCCGCAGGGCCAACTCCCGTGCGAACCGGAGCAGATGGCGGCAGGGGAACACCAGTGAGGTAGCGACAGGCCGCCGCCGCGGCCGGGCACAGGGCCGGGCTCCGTCGGCCGGGAGGGGTTCTGAGGCACCGTGACCGCACCGATCGAGACCACCGGGGCGGCTGCCGAGGCGCAGCCGGAGGCGGTGCTGCAGGGCATGGAGAGCAAGCGGATCGAGGGGCGCTCGCTCGGCCGGATCGCATGGCTGCGGTTCCGCCGCGACAAGGTCGCGATGGCGGGTGCCGTCGTTGTCATCCTCCTCATCCTGGTAGCCGCGCTCTCCCGGCCGCTGCAGCACCTGTTCGGCCTGGACCCGAACCAGCCGCACCAGGACCTGATCGACCCCAACACCACGCTCCCCAAGGGGGACTTCGGCGGGATGAGCGCCGACCACCTGCTGGGCGTGGACCCCAAGTTCGGCCGTGACCTGCTCTCCCGCATCCTGGAGGGCTCGTGGGTGTCGCTGCTGGTGGCCTTCGGCGCGACGCTGCTGTCGGTGGCCATCGGCACCGTCCTCGGCGTGGTCGCCGGCTTCTACCGCGGCCGGGTGGACGCCTTCATCAGCCGCATGATGGACGTCTTCCTGGCGTTCCCGCTGCTGCTGTTCGCCATCGCGATCTCCGCGTCGCTGCAGGGCGGCGCGTTCGGCCTGGACGGCCTGCCGCTGCACATCTCGGTGCTGATCTTCGTGATCGGTTTCTTCAACTGGCCCTACATGGGCCGGATCGTGCGGGCCCAGACCCTGTCGCTGCGGGAGCGGGAGTTCGTCGCCGCCGCCCGCGGCCTGGGCGCCCGGGGGCCGTTCATCCTCTTCCGGGAACTCCTGCCCAACCTCGTGGGACCCGTCATCGTCTACTCGACGCTGCTGATCCCCTCCAACATCCTCTTCGAGGCGGCGCTGAGCTTCCTGGGTGTCGGCATCCAGCCACCCCAGTCGTCCTGGGGCGGCACGCTGACCCAGGCGGTCAAGTACTACGAGGTCGACCCCCAGTACATGATCGTCCCCGGCCTCGCGATCTTCGTCACCGTGCTGGCGTTCAACCTGCTCGGTGACGGCCTGAGGGACGCGCTGGACCCGCGCAGCCGCTGACCGGCCGCCGACCCCGGACACCTCACATCCTGCCGTTTCGAACTGACGTTTCTCGACGAACGAAGGGGACACCGAGCATCATGCGCAGGTCACTTCCGGTCGCGACTGTCGCGGCCATCACCAGTGCGGGCCTCCTGCTGGCCGGCTGCGGCGGAAAGGGCTCCTCCGACAGCTCGGCCGGAGCCAACGCCGCCACCAAGAGCGTCGTCAACGCCTCGGACGACAAGGGGGGCACCGTCACCTACGCGATGAGCGACGCCCCCGAGTCGTTCGACCCGGGCAACACCTACTACGCCTTCGTCTACAACTTCAGCCGCCTGTACGCCCGTCCGCTCACCACCTTCAAGCCGGGCCCCGGCGCCAAGGGCAACGAGCTGGCCCCGGACCTCGCCGAGTCGCTCGGCAAGTCCAGCGACGGCGGCAAGACCTGGACGTACAAGCTGCGCAAGGGCGTGAAGTTCGAGGACGGCACCCCGGTGACCTCCCAGGACGTCAAGTACGCGGTGGAGCGCAGCAACTTCGCCCGCGACGTCCTCTCGCTGGGCCCCAACTACTTCCAGCAGTTCCTGGTGGACAACGACGGCGGCTACAAGGGCCCGTACAAGGACAAGAGCAAGGAAGGGCTCAAGTCCATCGAGACGCCCGACGCCCAGACGATCGTCTTCCACCTGAAGAAGGCGTTCGCCGAGTTCGACTACCTCGTCAGCGCCCCGCAGACCGCGCCGGTCCCGCAGGCCAAGGACAAGGGCGCGGACTACACCAAGTCGGTGGTCTCCACGGGCTCGTACAAGTTCGCGAGCTACCAGGAGGGCAAGCAGCTCACTCTGGTCCGCAACCCCCAGTGGTCCGCCGCGAACGACCCGCTGCGCAAGCAGCTGCCGGACAAGATCGTCCTCAACCTCAAGGTCGCCCAGTCGACCATCGACAAGGACCTCCAGTCCGGCAACACCCTGGTCGACATGGCCGGGCGCGGCGTGGACGGCCAGACCCAGGCCCAGCTGCTGACCGACCCCAAGGAGAAGTCCAACACCGACAACGCGCTCGGTCAGCGCCTGGTCTACACCGCGATCAACACCAAGGTCGCGCCGTTCGACAACGTCGAGTGCCGCAAGGCCGTCGAGTACGCCGTCGACAAGAAGGCCGTGCAGACCGCGCTGGGCGGCCCGATCCGCGGTGACATCGCCTCCACGGTCCTGCCGACGGACCTCGCCGGCTACCAGAAGTTCGACCAGTACCCGCAGAAGTACGACGGGGACAACCTGGACCTGACCGAGGCCAGGGCGCACTGGAAGAAGTGCGGCGCGGGCAACGTCACCACCACGATCCTGGCCCGCAACGACCGCCAGGACGAGATCGACGCGGCCACCTCGGTGATCGGCTCACTGAAGAAGATCGGCATCAACGCCAAGATCCAGTCGTACCCGACCAGCAAGTACTTCTCGGACTACGCCGGCGTGCCGGCGTTCGACAAGTCCAACAACGTCGGCCTGATGATGATGCAGTGGGGCGCCGACTTCCCGACCGGCTACGGCTACCTCCAGCAGATCCTGCACGGCAAGGCGATCAGCCAGTCCGGCAACAGCAACCTCTCGCAGCTGGACGACCCCGAGATCAACAACCTCCTCGACACCGCCATCGCCAACCCCGACCAGGCGGCCCGCGAGAAGGCGTACGGGGACATCGACCGCAAGGCGATGGAGCAGGCGGCGATCGTCCCGCTGACCTACTTCAAGGTCCTGCTCTACCGCTCGCCCAAGGCCACCAACATGGTGTCCAGCTCGGCCTGGAGCGGCGAGTACGACTACCTCAACATCGGCGTCAAGAAGTAGCAGCCCTGGAAGGCAGGTGAAGGCATTGGTGCCCGCGGGCCGGTCGCTCCCGGCCCGCGGCACCGGCGCCGCATCCCCGTGTTCTCGTACATCATCCGCAGGTTGATCAGCGCGGTGATCCTGCTGCTGATCGTCAGCGCGGTCACCTTCGGCATCTTCTTCCTGCTGCCGAAACTGGCCGGGCAGTCCACCGACCAGCTTGCCCAGCAGTACATCGGAAAGGCCCCCACGCCCGCGGACATCGCCGCGGTGAAGCAGAACCTCGGCCTGGACAAGCCCGTGTACGAGCAGTACTGGGACTTCCTCAAGGGCATCTTCGTCGGCGTCGACTACAAGTTCGGGCCCGAGGCGGCCAAGTGCCATGTGCCGTGCTTCGGTTACTCCTTCAAGACCCATCTGGAGGTCTGGCCGGAGATCCAGTCCCGGCTCCCGGTGACGCTGTCGCTGGCCGCCGGCGCCGCGGTGCTCTGGCTCCTCTCCGGCGTCGCCACCGGCGTGCTCTCCGCGCTCCGCCCCGGGTCGGTCTTCGACCGGCTGGCGATGGGCGTGGCGCTGGCCGGCGTCTCGCTCCCGATGTTCTTCACCGGCGCGCTGGCACTGGCACTGTTCACCTACCAGTGGCCCCTCTTCGAACGCAGCGACTACATCCCCCTGCTGGACGACCCGTTGGGCTGGGCGCGCACCCTCGTCCTGCCCTGGGTGACCCTGGCCTTCCTCTACTCCGCGCTCTACGCCCGGCTCACCCGGGCGGGCATGCTGGAGACGCTGAGCGAGGACTACATCCGCACCGCCCGCGCCAAGGGCCTGCGGGAGCGCCGGGTGGTGGTCCGGCACGGCCTGCGGGCCGCGCTCACCCCGATCATCACCGTCTTCGGCATGGACCTGGGCCTGCTGCTGGGCGGCGCGCTCATCACCGAACAGGTCTTCTCGCTCAAGGGAGTCGGGGCCTTCGCGGTCGACTCCATCAACGCCAACGACCTGCCGAACATTCTCGGCGTCACCCTGCTCGCCGCGTTCTTCATCGTCCTGTGCAACCTGGTGGTGGACGTTCTGTACGCCGCCGTCGACCCGCGGGTGAGGCTCACGTGACCGACTCTTCCGAGGACAAGACCACGGCGGGCCAGGCCCCCTCCGCCTTCCTGGAGGTGCGGGACCTGAAGGTGCACTTCCCCACCGACGACGGCCTGGTGAAGTCCGTCGACGGGCTGACCTTCAGCCTGGAGAAGGGCCGGACGCTCGGCATCGTCGGCGAGTCCGGCTCCGGCAAGTCGGTGACCTCCCTGGCGATCATGGGCCTGCACCGGGCCTCCCGCCGGCAGCGCGACACGGTGCGGATGTCCGGCGAGATCCGGCTGGACGGCCAGGACCTGGTCGCCGCCGACCCCGACGAGGTGCGCCGGCTGCGCGGCCGCCGGATGGCGATGATCTTCCAGGACCCGCTCTCCGCGCTGCACCCCTACTACACCGTCGGCAACCAGATCGTGGAGGCGTACCGCGTCCACCACGACGTCGACCGGAAGACCGCGCGCAGGCGGGCCGTCGAGATGCTGGACCGGGTCGGCATCCCGCAGCCCGACAAGCGGGTGGACGACCATCCGCACCAGTTCTCCGGCGGGATGCGGCAGCGCGCCATGATCGCGATGGCGCTGGTCAACAACCCCGAGCTGCTGATCGCCGACGAGCCGACCACCGCGCTGGACGTCACCGTCCAGGCGCAGATCCTGGACCTGATCCGCGATCTGCAGAAGGAGTTCGGCTCGGCGGTCATCATCATCACCCACGATCTGGGCGTGGTCGCCGAACTCGCCGACGACCTGCTGGTGATGTACGGCGGACGGTGCGTCGAACGGGGCCCCTCGGACCAGGTGTTCGCCACCCCGCAGCACCCCTACACGTGGGGCCTGCTCGGCTCGATGCCGCGGATCGACCGCGACCAGACCGACCGGCTGATCCCGGTGAAGGGCTCGCCGCCCAGCCTGATCAACGTGCCGTCCGGCTGTGCCTTCAACCCCCGTTGCCCGTACGCGGACGTCCCTGAGGACGACGTCACCCGCACGGTGCGCCCCGAACTGCAGCAGGTCGACGGCCGGCACTTCTCGGCCTGCCATCTGCCGCGGGAGGAGCGGGAGCGTATCTGGACCGAAGAGATTGCGCCGAAGCTGTGACCGAGACGAACGAGACGAACGAGACGAACGAGACGAACGAGCCGAGCGAGCCGGACGAGCTGAGCGGGACGGCTGAGCCGACCGAGACGGCCGCGGCGACCGAGAAGCCGGTGAAGTCGGTGAAGCCCGGGAAGTCCGAGGCCGCCGGCGAACCGCTGCTGCGGGTCCGCGGTCTGGTCCGGCACTTCCCGATCACCAAGGGCCTGCTCAAGCGCAAGGTCGGCGCCGTCCAGGCGGTCGACGGGATCGACTTCGAGGTCTTCCCCGGCGAGACGCTGGGCGTCGTCGGCGAGTCCGGCTGCGGCAAGTCGACCATGGGCCGGCTGATCACCCGGCTCGACGAACCGACCGGCGGCACCGTCGAGTTCGAGGGCCGGGACATCACCCACCTCTCACCCGGCCGGCTGCGCCCGTTGCGCCGCGACGTCCAGATGATCTTCCAGGACCCGTACGGTTCGCTGAACCCGCGGCACACCATCGGCGGGATCGTCTCCACCCCCTTCCGGCTCCAGGGCGTCGAGCCCGAGGGCGGGGTCAAGAAGGAGGTGCAGCGGCTGCTGGAGCTGGTGGGCCTGAGTCCGGAGCACTACAACCGCTATCCGCACGAGTTCTCCGGCGGCCAGCGCCAGCGCATCGGCATCGCCCGGGCGCTGGCCCTCAAGCCCAAGCTGGTGGTCGCCGACGAGCCGGTCTCCGCCCTGGACGTCTCCATCCAGGCCCAGGTCGTCAACCTCATGGACGACCTCCAGGAGGAGCTGGGCCTGACCTACGTCATCATCGCCCACGACCTCTCGGTCATCCGGCACGTCTCGGACCGGATCGCGGTGATGTACCTCGGCAAGATCGTCGAACTGGCCGACCGGGACGCGCTGTACGCCGCGCCGCTGCACCCGTACACCAAGGCGCTGCTCTCGGCCGTACCAGTGCCCGACCCCCGGCGGCGCACCCAGCGTGACCGGATCCTGCTCAAGGGCGACGTGCCCTCGCCGATCGACCCGCCGTCCGGCTGCCGGTTCCGCACCCGCTGCTGGAAGGCGACCGAGGAGTGCGCCACCACCGAACCGCCGCTGGTCCAGCTGCGGACTGGGCACCAGGTGGCCTGCCACCACCCCGAGGCGGCGGCGGACAACGACCCTTCGGCAGGCGTGAGTTCGGAAGGCCAGGCATCAACTGGCCAGTGACACCTGACGACTTGGTAAAGTCGCTGGTGGAATGGGGCGGGAGAGTGCAGAGTCGGCGCGGATGTTGTCCTCGCATCCGCGTAACCGAAAGGACGGCTCATGGCGCTCTCCCGTTCTGCGCTTCGCTCCTCCCGCTGGCTCGCCCTGGCCACCGCGGTGGCCTCGGCCGCCACCATCGCCGCGGCCCCCGCGGCCAGGCCGGGCGCCCCCGGCATCGGTGACCCCTACTTCCCCCGACTGGGCAACGGCGGCTACCGGCCCCTCCACTACGACCTCGGCGTCAGCTACCACCCCGACTCCGGCCGGCTCGACGGCCGGACGACCGTGACCGCCCGGGCCACCCAGGACCTCTCCGCCTTCGACCTGGACCTCCAGAAGCTGACCGTGGACCAAGTCCTGGTCGACGGCCACCGCGCCGGCTTCTCCAGAACGGGCGACGAACTCGTCGTCCGCCCGGGCCGTTCGCTCGCCCGCGGCGAGCGCTTCACGGTCACCGTCGTCTATCACGGCGTCCCCCAGCCGCTCAGCGGCCCGATCGTCTTCGGTTCGAAGTACGGCTGGATGAAGACCAAGGACGGGGTGTTCGTCGCCTGCGAGCCCAACGCCGCCTCGACGTGGTTCCCCTCCAGCGACCACCCGGACGAGAAGGCCACCTACGACATCCGCATCGACGCCCCCAAGGGTCTGACCGGGGTCTCCAA
Source organism: Streptomyces sp. BHT-5-2 (assembly GCF_019774615.1). Classification (NCBI taxonomy): domain Bacteria; kingdom Bacillati; phylum Actinomycetota; class Actinomycetes; order Kitasatosporales; family Streptomycetaceae; genus Streptomyces; species Streptomyces sp. BHT-5-2. The sequence continues at coordinate 2,992,591 of NZ_CP081496.1, forward strand.
CGGGCGGCTGGTCGGCACCGGCGAGCACGGCGGCCGGGCGTGGTTCCACTGGCGCGAGAACCGCCCGATGGCGCCGTACCTGGCGACCGCCACCATCGGGAAGTTCGACGTGCGCACCGGCACCACCCCCGGCGGCACCCCGATCTACGTCGCCACCGACCCGACCCTGCCCACCGGCAAGGTCGACGTCTACGGCGTCACCGCGGCGGCCACCGACTACTGGTCGAAGGTCTTCGGTCCCTACCCGTTCGAGGAGACCGGCGCGATCGTCGACGACATGCCGGAGGCCGGCTTCTCCCTGGAGGTGCAGTCCAAGCCGGCCTACTCCGCGGTCCGCAACGAGACCACCATCGTCCACGAGCTGGCCCACCAGTGGTTCGGCGACTCGGTCTCGGTCCGGCAGTGGAAGGACATCTGGCTCAACGAGGGCTTCGCCACCTACGCCCAGTGGCTGTGGGCCGAGCACAAGGGCACCGCCACCGCCCACGACGCCTTCCGCAAGGCGTACCAGGGCATACCGGCCGACGACGCCTTCTGGAAGATCAAGGTCTCCGACCCGAAGCGGGACACCATGTTCTCCGGCGCGGTCTACGAGCGCGGCGCGATGACCCTCCAGGCGCTGCGCGAACGCATCGGCGACAAGGCGTTCTTCCAGCTGCTGCCCACCTGGACCGCGCAGCACCGCTACGGCAACGCGGACACCGCCCAGTTCATCGCGCTCGCCGAGAAGGTCTCCGGCAAGCGGCTGGGCGACCTCTTCCACACCTGGCTGGACACCCCGAGCCGGCCCGCACTGCCGGGCAAGTGACCGGCCGGACGCCGGGCCGGCGCTAGCCCTGGCCGGCGTCGGCGCCCTTCCGGCGCCGGTCGCGCAGCTGCTGCGGCCGCGGCAGGTGCAGCCCCAGGTAGAGCGCGCCCATCCGGAGTGCGAACACCAACCCCGCCGAGACCACTGCGGCGGGGTTGGCCCCGGCCCCGAGGCGGTCCATCAGCAGGTAGCAGCAGGCCCCGGCCAGCGCCGCGATGGCGTAGACGTCCTCGCGCAGCAGCAGCGGCGGGAACTCCCCGCACAGCACGTCGCGCAGGACCTCGCCGGCCACGCCCGTCAGCACCGCCAGGATGATCACCGCCAGCGGGGTGGCGCCCGCCGAGATCGCCGCCCGGGCCCCGATCACCGTGACCACGGACAGCCCGACGGCGTCCGCCACCAGCAGCGACTTCCGCGGCAGCAACCAGAAGCGCAGATAGAGGATGGTGCCCACGCCGACGCAGATGATCACCGTCAGCAGCACCCAGTCGTGCGTCCAGTACAGCGGCCGCCGGTCCAGGATCAGATCGCGCAGCGTGCCGCCGGAGATGGACGCGGCGAACGCGAGCACCAGACCGCCGAACGGATCCATGTTGGCGCGGTAGGCCGCCAGCACGCCGCTCGCGGCGAAGGCCGCGACCCCGACCAGGTAGAGCACATGAAGCATGCGGTCATGATGACAGCCGCGGAACCGGGCCCTCCGGCCGAGCTCCCCGCATGCGTCCGTCCGTTCCTTGAAACCGACACTACCGGTCGGTAATAAAGCCGTGTAGCGTGCCGCCATGGCAACGGCGACCGTAGGAAACAGCGAGTTCGACCGCGACACCGCGGTCACCCGGCGCGCCCCGGGCGTCTACGACGCCCACCTCTCCGCGGGCTGGACGATCATTAACGCCGTCAACGGCGGCTACCTCCTCGCCCTGGTCGGCCGCGCCCTCGGCGACGCCCTGCCGCACTCGGACCCGCTCACCGTCACCGCGCACTACCTGACGGCCTCCGCGCCCGGCCCCGCCGTCGTCCGCACCGAGGCGGTGCGCACCGGCCGCACCCTCTCGACCGGCACCGCCCGCCTGGTCCAGTTCGCCGACGACGGCACCGAGGTCGAGCGGATCCGGGTGCTGGCCACCTACGGCGACCTCGCCGCCCTCCCCGACGACGTCCGCACCACCGCCAAGCCCCCGGCCATTCCGCCCTACGAGCACTGCCCGGGCCCGGACAGCGCCCCCGGCGACCGGCCGGCCATCCCCGGCAGCACCGCGATCGCCGGGCGCCTGGACCTCCGGCTCGACCCGGCGACGGTCGGCTGGGCGGTGGGCGCCCCGTCCGGCAACGGCGAGATGCGCGGCTGGTTCGGCCTGGCCGACGGCCGCGACCCCGACCCGCTCTCCCTCCTCCTGACGGTCGACGCGCTGCCGCCCACCGCCTTCGAAATGGGCCTGCGCGGCTGGGTCCCCACCGTCGAGCTGACCTGCCACGTCCGGCACCGCCCGGCCCCCGGCCCGCTCCGGGTGGCCATCACCACCCGCAATCTGGCCGGCGGCTTCCTGGAGGAGGACGCCGAGGTCTGGGACTCCGCCGACCGCCTCGTGGCCCAGTCCCGCCAACTGGCCCGCACGGTCCTGGCACCGTAGGGCCCGCCGCGACGCCGCCGCCTGCCGGCCGCTGTCCGAAGGCGCCCGGGAGATCTCCGGCCGGGCCCGCGGATCCGGTCGCGCCCGCCGCGCGAACTCCCGCAGCACCACGGCCGGTTCGCCCGGTGCGTCCTCCTGCACCGGCACGGTGGCCTCCCGTAGCGCCCGGCCGCCTCGTGGGAGGTCGGCTCGTGCGGTCGACGTGGACGACGGTGATCGTGACGGTGGAGTCGTTGATCAGTTGATCTCGTAGCTCACTCGTGCCCCAGGCCGAGGCGGGCGCGCTTGGTGATGCGGCACGGTGCGGGCGGTGCCGGCGGCCTCCCGGGCGAGGTACTCGGAGAGTGCGAGAGCGTCTTCGAGGTCCGCCGGCTCCTGGGGGTTCATCAACACTGCGGCGGGCTGGCCGCGATCGGTGATGGTGATGCGCTCGCGGGCGAGCGCGGTCCGGCGGACGAGCGAGCCGAAGTCGGCCCGCGCCTCTGTCGTCGCGTAGGTGTCGGCCATGCACAGAAGTGTGCGGTTCTGTCGATTCCTCTCGCCAGAGCGTGCGCCCCGGCAAGTGCGCCCCCGCGCGGGGCACGCGCCCCGGAGTGGCTCGTAGAATCAGCGCACCATGGTTTACCTCGACCACGCCGCCACCACTCCGATGCTCCCGGAGGCGGTGCAGGCGATGACCGCCCAGCTGACCGTCACCGGCAACGCGTCCTCCCTGCACGCCGCCGGCCGCCGGGCCCGGCGCACCGTCGAGGAGGCGCGGGAGTCGCTCGCCGCCTCCCTGGGGGCGCGGCCCAGCGAAATCGTCTTCACGGCGGGCGGCACGGAGGCCGACAACCTCGCGGTGAAGGGGCTGTACTGGTCCCGCCGGGCGGCCGATCCGGCCCGCACCCGGGTCCTCGTCAGCCCCGTCGAGCACCACGCCGTCCTGGACGCCGTCGAGTGGCTCGCCGAGCAGGAGGGCGCCACCGTCGACTGGCTGCCCGTCGACGGCCACGGCCGGGTGCACGCCGACACGCTGCGCGAGGCGATCGCCCGCAACCCCGCCGATGTCGCCCTGGCCACCGTCATGTGGGCCAACAACGAGATCGGCACCGTCCAGCCGATCCGCGAACTGGCCGAGGTGGCAGCGGAGTTCGGCATTCCGCTGCACTCCGACGCGGTGCAGGCGGTGGGTCAGCTGGACGTCGACTTCGCCGCCTCCGGGCTGGCCGCGATGACCGTCTCCGGCCACAAGATCGGCGGCCCGTACGGCATCGGTGCGCTGCTGCTGGGCCGCGAGCACGCTCCCGTGCCCGTCCTGCACGGCGGCGGCCAGGAGCGCCAGGTCCGCTCCGGCACCCTCGACACCCCCGCCATCGCCGCGTTCGCGGCGGCCGGCCGGCACGCCGTGGCGCACCGCGAGGAGTTCGCCCGCGAGATCGGCGCGCTCCGCGACGACCTGATCAAGGCGGTGAGGGCGGCCGCCCCCGACGCCATCCTGGGCGGCGACCCGGACCCGGCCGGCCGGCTCCCGGCCAACGCCCACTTCACCTTCCCCGGCTGCGAGGGCGACTCCCTGCTGCTCCTGCTGGACGCCCAGGGCATCGCCTGCTCCACCGGCTCCGCCTGCACCGCCGGCATCGCCCAGCCCAGCCACGTCCTGCTGGCCACCGGCATGTCCCAGGACCTCGCCCGCGGCACCCTGCGCTTCTCGCTCGGCCACACCTCCACCGCCCAGGACGTGGCGGCTCTGGCCGAGGTCATCGGCCCGGTCGTCGAGCGCGCCCGGGGCGCGGGGCTGAGCTAGGGCGCTGCCGACGGGTCTCCGTGGCAGAAGGGACGGCGCCCTGGCCGCCGCCGACGGGTCACGCCCGGGGCGCCGGGCGGCGCGGTTCCGCGCGGACCAGGGTCAGACAGCGGTCCCGGCGCCGGGCGCCGCGTGAGGAGCCGGGCGCCTCCCGGCGCGCTGCCGTCCCGCCCTCGTCCCGCCCCTCGTCCTGCTCCCCGTACGTGGGCCGCCACGCCGCCCGCGCGCCGTCCGCCGCCGCCGTCGTCTCCGCCACGCCCGCCACCTCCTCCACGGCGTCCTCCACAACGCTTTCCGGGCGTTCTCCGGTTCCGTCTACTCTGGAGGGGTTATGACTGATGCCGCCGCCCCCCGCCGCCTCCGCGTCCTCGCCGCCATGTCCGGCGGGGTGGACTCCGCCGTCGCCGCGGCCCGCGCCGCCGAGGCGGGCCACGACGTCACAGGTGTCCACCTCGCACTGTCCGAGAACCCCAAGTCCTTCCGCACCGGGGCCCGCGGCTGCTGCACCATCGAGGACTCCCACGACGCCCGCCGCGCCGCCGACGTGATCGGCATCCCCTTCTACGTCTGGGACCTCGCCGAGCGTTTCCGCGAGGACGTCGTCGAGGACTTCATCGCCGAGTACGAGGCCGGCCGCACCCCGAACCCGTGCCTGCGCTGCAACGAGAAGATCAAGTTCGCCGCCCTCCTGGACAAGGCGCTCGCCCTCGGCTTCGACGCGGTCTGCACCGGCCACTACGCCCAGGTGATCGTGAACGACGACGGCGCCCGTGAGCTGCACCGCGCCACCGACATGGCCAAGGACCAGTCCTACGTCCTCGGCGTGCTCGACGACCGCCAGCTGGCACACGCGATGTTCCCGCTCGGCGACACCCCGACCACCAAGGCCGAGATCCGCGCGGAGGCCGCCCGCCGCGGCCTGTTCGTCGCCAAGAAGCCCGACAGCCACGACATCTGCTTCATCGCCGACGGCGACACCCAGGGCTTCCTCGCCAAGCGGCTGGGCACCGCCGAGGGCGCCATCGTCGACGAGTCCGGTGCGAAGCTCGGCACCCACGACGGCGCCTACGGCTTCACCATCGGCCAGCGCAAGGGCCTGCGCATCGGCACCCCCGCCCCGGACGGCCGGCCCCGCTACGTCCTCGACATCTCCCCGGTGGACAACACCGTCACCGTCGGCCCGGCCCGCTCCCTCGACGTGACGGCGCTCACCGCGATCCGCCCCCGCTGGTGCGGCCGCCCGCCGGAGTCCGGCCCGGCCCGGTACACCGCGCAGCTGCGCGCGCACGGCGGCGAGACGGAGGTGACCGCCGAGCTGGTCGGCGGCACCGAGGACGGCGCCGAGCTGCGGGTCGACTTCACCGAGCCGGTGCGCGGCGTCGCCCCCGGCCAGGCGATCGTCCTCTACGACGGGACCCGGGTCGTCGGCTCGGCGACGATCGCCGGCACCACGCGCCGGTCGGCCGCCGCCGAGGCCCCGCAGCAGCAGGCCGGCTGACCCACCGTCACCCCGCCCCGCAGGCGGTCCCGTCCCGGCGCCCGGGCCAGCCCCGGTGCCGCCCGGGACAAATGTCACGGTCAAGTAGGGACAGTTGGGGCTGCCGGCCGGGTGCCCCCGTGCCCGAGGCTTGGGTCGTCCGCCACGGCGCAGCAGGCGCCGGGACCGGCCCGACTCGGGGGAGACCATGGAGAGCCAGCAGCAGTCCGCCGGAAGCCAGCTCGGCAAGGCCCTGATGCCGCTGGTCGTCGACGCCGGCATACCGATGGCGTCGTACTACGTCCTCGGCAGCGGTTTCGGCATGAGCGACGTGGCCGCGCTGGCCTGGAGCAGCGTGGTGCCGGCGCTGCGCACGGTCTGGGGCCTGGTCCGCGAGCGCCGCGTCAACGCCCTGGCGCTGCTGATGCTCGTCGTCAACGTGGTGGGGCTGGCGACCAGCACTCTCACCGGTGATCCCCGGCTGATGATGGCCAAGGACAGTGCCACCAGCAGCGTCATCGGTCTGGCGATGCTGCTCTCGGCGGTCGCCGGACGGCCGCTGATGAGCGCCGGCCTCAAGCCCTGGGTGACGAAGGGCGGCCCGGAGGGGAACGCCGCCTGGGACCGGCTGCGGGCGCACAGCGCGCGGTTCCGGCGGCTGGAGCGGCGGTTCACGCTGATCTGGGGCGGCGCGCTGCTGACCGACTGCGTGGTCAGGGCCGTCGGCGCCTACGTCCTGCCGGTGCACGTCATGGTGTGGCTGGGCACGGTGCTGACGCTGGTGTCGATCCTGGTGGCCTCGGTGGCGGGCGGCGCCTGCAGCGCCGAGTACATGGGGCGGATGGTCGAGGCCGACATCCGGGACGCGCGCCGGGACGCGTCCGACGGGGCCGGCGACGAGCCGGCCGACGCTGCCGCCGTGCCGGCCGCCGTCTGAGACGGAGCCGCGCGGGAGTTGGGGACATCGCGTACAGGATCGGGCGCGCCGGGCCCCCGCCCTCGATCGGCGGGGCCCGTTGCGCATAAGGTCGGCGATGCGACGGGACAACAGAGCCCCGCGTCGACGGTTCAACGGCGATCCGGACGGCACGCGGCTTTCGTCGGCCACGAAGGGAACGGAAGTCATGTCGACTGTTCACACTGGTGCCACGCGCGGCGGTCCCACCGCCCTGCATGCCGAGCTGGTCCGTCGGAATCCCGGTGAGGCGGAGTTCCACCAGGCGGCCCTGGAGGTCCTGGAGACACTCGCCCCGGTGCTCACCGCCCGGCCGGAGTTCGCCGAGGCCAAGGTCCTGGAGCGGATCGTCGAGCCGGAGCGGCAGATCATGTTCCGCGTGCCCTGGCAGGACGACTCCGGCGCGATCCGGGTCAACCGCGGCTTCCGGGTGGAGTTCAACAGCGCCCTCGGCCCGTACAAGGGCGGCCTGCGCTTCCACGCGTCCGTCAACCTCGGCATCGTGAAGTTCCTCGGCTTCGAGCAGATCTTCAAGAACGCCCTGACCGGCCTGAACATCGGCGGTGGCAAGGGCGGCAGCGACTTCGACCCGCACGGCAGGTCGGACGCCGAGGTGATGCGCTTCTGCCAGTCCTTCATGACCGAGCTGCACCGCCACCTCGGCGAGCACACCGACGTACCGGCCGGCGACATCGGCGTCGGCGGCCGGGAGATCGGCTACCTCTTCGGCCAGTACCGCCGGATCACCAACCGCTGGGAGGCCGGCGTCCTCACCGGCAAGGGCCTGTCCTGGGGCGGCTCCAAGGCCCGTACGGAGGCCACCGGTTACGGCAACGTGCTCTTCACCCAGGAGATGCTCAAGCAGCGCGGCGAGGAGCTCGACGGCCAGCAGGTGGTGGTCTCCGGCTCCGGCAACGTCGCCCTCTACACCATCGAGAAGGCCCAGGCGCTCGGCGCCAACGTCGTGACCGTCTCGGACTCCGGCGGCTGCGTCGTCGACGAGAAGGGCATCGACCTGGCGCTGCTCAAGCAGATCAAGGAGGTCGAGCGCGGCCGGGTCGCCGACTACGCCGAGCGGCGCGGCGGCTCGGCGAAGTACGTCCCCGGCGGCAGGGTCTGGGACGTCGCCTGCGACGTGGCGCTGCCGTCCGCCACCCAGAACGAGCTGGACGCGGACGCGGCCCGGGTCCTGATCCGCAACGGCGTCAAGGCGGTCTCCGAGGGCGCCAACATGCCCACCACCCCGGAGGCGGTGGCGCTCCTGAAGGGGGCCGGCGTCGCCTTCGGCCCCGGCAAGGCGGCCAACGCCGGCGGGGTGGCGACCAGCGCGCTGGAGATGCGGCAGAACTCCGCCCGCGAGGCATGGTCGTTCGAGCGCGCGGAGGGCGAACTCGCCGCCATCATGCGCGGGATCCACGACACCTGCTTCGAGACCGCCGAGCGCTTCGGGCTGCCCGGTGACTACGTCGCCGGCGCCAACATCGCCGGCTTCGAGCGGGTCGCCGACGCGATGCTGGACCAGGGTCTGATCTGACGCCGCCCGTACACCCTACGGGGCGCCGCCCGTGCCCCGTAGGGTGAACGGCATGAACATCTGCGTCTTCTGCTCCGCCGCCGACCTCGACGACCGCTATGTCGTGCCCGCCCGCAAGTTCGCCGAACTGATCGGTTCCAGCGGGCATGCCCTGGTATGGGGTGGTTCGGACACCGGCCTGATGAAGGTCATGGCGGACGGCGTCCAGGAGGCCGGCGGCAAACTGCTCGGCGTCTCCGTGGAGTTCCTGGCGGACAAGGCGCGCGCCGGCGCGGACGAGATGATCGTCACCAAGGACCTCGCCGAGCGCAAGGCGGAGATGCTCGCGCGGGCCGACGCCGTCGTCGTCATGGTCGGCGGCACCGGCACCCTGGACGAGGCGACCGAGATCCTGGAGCTGCGCAAGCACGGGATGCACGACAAGCCGGTGGTCCTGCTCAACACCGCTGGTTTCTACGACGGACTGCAGACCCAGTTCCGGCGGATGGCGGCCGAGGGCTTCCTGCCCGTCGCCCTCTCCGAGCTGGTGTTCTTCGCCGAGGACGGGGTGGCCGCGCTGGCCTACCTGGAGCAGCGGGCGAGCACCCGGGGCTGACCCGCCGCCGGAGGGCACGCCGTAGGATCGGCCCCATGGGTACGCATTTGATCACAGGCGCGGGGTCGGGCATCGGAGCGGCGGTCGCACGCAGGCTCGCCGAGCGCGGGGAGGAACTGTGGCTGCTCGCCCGGGACGTCGGCCGGGCCAAGGAGCTGGCCGAGCGGTTCCCCGGGGCGCACACCCTGGTCGGTGACCTCTCCGCCCCGGAGAAGCTCGACTGGGCACTGGGCCACCAGCGGCTGCCGGAGCGGCTGGACTCGCTCCAGCACATCGCGGGCGTCATCGAACTGGGCGCGGTCGGCGACCTGCCGGCCAAGGCGTGGCAGCGGCAGCTGACCGTCAACCTCGTCGCGCCCGCCGAGATCACCCGCCTGCTGCTGCCGCTGGTCCGGGTCGCCAAGGGCGACGTGGTCTTCGTCAACTCCGGTGCCGGGCTCACCGCGCACGCCAACTGGGGCGGCTACGCCGCGAGCAAGCACGGACTGAAGGCGCTGGCGGACTCGCTGCGCGCCGAGGAGCACGACAACGGCGTCCGGGTCACCTCCGTCTACCCGGGCCGCACCGCCACGCCCATGCAGGAGAGCACCCACCGCCAGGAGGGCAAGGACTACGACGCGTCGAAGTGGATCGACCCGGAGTCGGTGGCGACGGCCATCCTCACCGCGATCGACCTGCCGCGCGACGCGGAACTCAAGGACGTGGTGGTCCGCCCGGGCCGGTGACCCGCCCGTGCCTCCCTCGCCCCCGTGCCGAGCGCACGGGGGCGACGTGCGTACCGGGGCGACGGACGCTCCGGGCGCCGGGCCGGTGCGCCCCCGTACCCTCCCGCCGCACCCGCGGCCCGGCGCCGCATACCCTTCCCGGGTGAGCGAGAACACCAGGCACAAGTGGGCAGCGGGCGCGGCGACCGGCATCGGCTCGATGCCCGGCGGGGACGCCCGCGAAGCGGCGAAGACCGTCACCGGCTCGTTGGAGGACCTCCCCCACCTGCCCGAGCTCCCGGCACGGGGGCCCGGCGCCGACATGATCGGGCGGACCCTCGGCATGCTCGTCGAGCTCTACGCCCATGTGGAGCCCAGCGGTTGGCGGATCAGCGACCGGCCCGGCCGCGACACCCGACGGGCCCGCTCCTGGCTCGGCGAGGACCTGGACGCCCTGGAGGAGTTCACCCAGGGGTACGCCGGGCCGCTGAAGGTCTCCGCGGTCGGCCCGTGGACCCTGGCCGCCGCCCTGGAACTGCGCAACGGCGAGGCGGCGCTCGGCGACCCCGGGGCCTGCCGGGACCTCACCGAATCCCTCGCGGAGGGGCTGCGCGCCCATCTCGCGGACGTCCGGCGGCGGGTGCCGGGCGCCGAGGTCGTCCTCCAGCTCGACGAGCCCTCGCTGACCGCGGTGCTCCGGGGGCGGGTGAGGACCGCGAGCGGCTACCGCACCCACCGGGCCGTGGACCGCGCGGTCGTCGAGGGCGCACTGCGCGACCTCGTCGGCGCCGCGGACGGCGCGCCCGTCGTGGTCCACTCCTGCGCGCCCGAGGTGCCCTTCGGGCTGCTGCGGCGGGCCGGCGCCGCCGGCGTCTCGTTCGATTTCGGACTGCTCACCGAGCGTGAGGACGAGGTGCTCGGCGAGGCCGTCGAGGCCGGCACCGCGCTGTTCGCGGGCGTGGTGCCGGGCGTGGACGGTCGATTGTCGGACCCTGCCGGTAGCGTCATGGGTGTCCGGACGCTGTGGCGCAGGCTGGGGCTGGCACCGGGGCTTCTCGCGGAGTCCGTGGTGGTCACCCCCTCGTGTGGTCTGGCGGGCGCCTCGCCCGCCTACGCCCGCGCGGTGCTCGCCCACTGCGTCCGGGCGGCCAGGTCGCTCGCGGACAACCCTGAGTGACCGCCCTCAAGGACACGGGAGGACAAGACGGTGGCTGGCGAACAGCACGCGGCGGCATCCGAGGTGCCCGCCGCGGCACGGGAGAAGCACGCGCAGCTCGCTGAGCAGATCGAGGAGCACCGCTTCCGCTACTACGTCAAGGACGCCCCGGTCGTCAGCGACGCGGAGTTCGACCGGCTGCTGCGCTCCCTGGAGGCACTGGAGGAGACGCACCCCGAGCTGCGCACGCCCGACTCCCCGACCCAGAAGGTCGCCGGGTCGTACGCCACGGAGTTCACCGAGGTCGCCCACCGCGAGCGGATGCTCTCGCTGGACAACGCCTTCGACGACGAGGAACTGTCGGCCTGGGCCGAGCGGCTCGCCACCGAACTGGGCGGCGACCCGAAGAGCGCCGGCTACCACTTCCTGTGCGAGCTCAAGGTCGACGGCCTCGCGGTCAACCTCACCTACGAGCACGGCCGCCTCACCCGCGCCGCCACCCGCGGCGACGGCCGCACCGGCGAGGACATCACGCCCAACGTCCGCACCATCGGCGAGATCCCGCACCGCCTCCGCGGCGACCGGGTCCCCGACCTGGTCGAGATCCGCGGCGAGGTCTACTTCCCGATGGAGCGGTTCCTGGAGCTCAACGAGCGCCTGGTGGCCGACGGCAAGCCGCCGTTCGCCAACCCCCGCAACGCCGCGGCCGGTTCGCTGCGCCAGAAGGACCCCAAGGTCACCGCCACCCGCCCGCTGCACATGGTGGTGCACGGCCTCGGCGCCCGCGACGGCCTGGAGATCGACCGCCTCTCCGAGGCGTACGACCTCCTGAGGAAGTGGGGCCTGCCCACCGCCACGCACAACCGCGTCGTCGACTCCCTCGCCGCCGTACGGGAGTTCATCGGCCACTACGGCGACCCGGAGACCCGCCGCACCGCCGTGGAGCACGAGATCGACGGTGTCGTGGTCAAGCTCGACGAGATCCGGCTCCAGGGCCGGCTGGGCGCCACCTCGCGGGCGCCGCGCTGGGCGATCGCCTGGAAGTACCCGCCGGAGGAGGTCAACACCAAGCTGGTCGACATCCGCGTCGGCGTCGGCCGCACCGGCCGGGTCACTCCGTACGCGGTCGTCGAGCCGGTCACCGTCGCCGGCTCCGAGGTGGAGTTCGCCACCCTGCACAACCAGGACGTGGTCAAGGCCAAGGGCGTCCTCATCGGCGACACCGTCGTCATCCGCAAGGCGGGCGACGTCATCCCGGAGATCCTCGGCCCGGTCGTCGACCTGCGGGACGGCACCGAGCGGGAGTTCGTGATGCCGGCCGAGTGCCCCGAGTGCGGCGCGGCGCTGCAGCCCGCCAAGGAGGGCGACATCGACCTGCGGTGCCCCAACGCCCGCTCCTGCCCCGCCCAGATCCGCGAGCGGCTGTTCTACCTCGCCGGCCGCAAGTGCCTGGACATCGAGAACTTCGGCTATGTCGCGGCCACCGCGCTCAGCCGGCCGCTGGAGCCCGCCGAGCCGCCGCTGAAGGACGAGGGCGGCCTCTTCGACCTCTCGATCGAGCAGCTGCTGCCCATCAAGTCCCATGTCCTGGACCCGGATTCGGGCCTGCCCAAGCGCGACCCGAAGACCGGCGAGGAGAAGGTCGTCACCTTCTTCGCCAACCAGAAGGGCGAGCCGAAGAAGAACACCCTCGCCATGCTGGAGAACATCCGGGCCGCCAAGGAGCGCCCGCTGGCCCGGATCCTCACCGGTCTGTCGATCCGCCACGTGGGACCGGTGGCGGCGCAGGCACTGGCCCGCGAGTTCCGCTCCGTCGACCGGATCCGCGAGGCGAGCGAGGAGGAACTGGCGGCCGTGGACGGCGTCGGCGCCACCATCGCCGCCTCCCTTAAGCAGTGGTTCGCGGTGGACTGGCACCAGGAGATCCTGGAGCGCTGGCGGGCCGCCGGCGTCCGGATGGAGGAGGAGCAGACGGGCGAGGAGGGCCCGCGCCCGCTGGAAGGCGTCACCGTCGTGGTAACGGGCACACTTCAGTCACACACCAGAGATGGCGCGAAAGAGGCGCTGCAGGCTCGCGGTGCAAAGGTGACCGGATCCGTTTCCAAGAAGACCGGATTCGTAGTGGTGGGCGACAACCCCGGTTCGAAGTACGACAAAGCCATGCAGTTGAAGGTCCCCGTGTTGGACGATGACGGCTTCGCTGTGCTGCTGGAGCAGGGTCCCGAGGCGGCACGAGCGGTAGCGGTCACTCCGCCTGAGGAGGAGTGAGGTGTCACCCCATCGGCGCATACCAGATTGATCTGGGAGGCCGGGTCGCATTCGGGCAACCGCTGCGGATCGCTGCCCGTGGCGGCCTTCCGCGTCCTACTGTTGACGTGTGCGCCTGTCGTGGCGCGGGCACAGCCGGCTGTGAGAGGGATCGGAATGAAACCGACCGACAGTGCCGCTCCGGCGTCGCGGCTCCGCCGGCTTGTGGTGCCCGTGTTGCCCGCGGCCGTGGTCATGGCGGCGGGCGCGGTGTTCGCCGCGGGTGTGCTGCACGCCCTCGGCGGCGGTGAGCCGCTCTTCCCCGGTGGAGCCGTCGGCTGGTCGCTGGCGGTCCTGACCGGCGTCATCGTCGGCCATCTGGTCGCCCTCGGCCGCGACCGCTGGTGGGGCGGCACCGGTTCCGGGGCGGCCCTCGCCCTCGCCGTGCTCCTCCTGTACGGCTGGGTGGCGGCCGGCCTGGTCAGCCTCTCCGTCGTGCTCCTGGTCGGCGCCGCCCGGCGCCAGCGCTGGCGACAGGCCGTGGTCCACGGCGCCGTCGACCTCCTCGGCATCGGCGCCGCCGCGCTCGGCCTGGCCGCCTGCGGGGTGCACCCCGACGTCCGCCGGCCCTGGAGCCCCGAGGCGTGGGACCTCTCCGTGCTGCCCGAGGTCGTGGTGATGGCGGGCGGCTATCTCCTCGTCAGCCGGGGGCTGTTGTGGTGCAGCCGGCTGCCGGTCGGCGGCGGCCTGCCCGCCATCGCCCGCCCGGCGGTGGTGCGGCAGGCCCTGGTCGGCATCGCCCTGCTGGGCATCTCCCCGCTGATCGCGGTGTGCGCGGTGGGCGCCCCGCTGCTGCTGCCGCTCTTCGCGGTCCCGCTGATCGCGCTGGACTCCACCCTCTGGATAGCCCGGGCGCGTGCCGAGGAGCAGCTGCGCGACCCGCTCACCGGCCTGCCCAACCGCCAGCGCCTGCTGGAGCGCACCTGGTCGGCCCTGGACGAGGCCGGGCGGTCCGGCACCCGGGCCGCCCTCGTCCTGATCGACCTCGACCGCTTCCGCTCCGTCAACGACACCCTCGGGCACCTCGCCGGCGACCGGCTGCTGCTCCAGATCGCCGACCGCCTGCGGCACGCCCTGCCGCGCGGCGCCGAGGCCGCCCGCCTCGGCGGCGACGAGTTCGCCGTCCTGCTGCCCGCCACCGACTCCCTGACCAGCTCCCAGCGGGTGGCCCGCAACCTCGTCGCGGCCCTGGGCTCGCCGCTGGACCTCGACGGGCTGACCCTCGTGCTCGAAGCCAGCGCGGGGGTCGCGGTCTTCCCCGAGCACGCGCTCGACGCCGAGGGCCTGCTGCGCCGCGCCGACGTGGCGATGTACCAGGCCAAGCGGGACCGCAGCGGCGTCGAGCTCTACGAGGCCAAGCGGGACGGCAACACCCCCGACCGGCTCGGCCTGCTGGGCGATCTGCGGCGCGCCCTGGACGCCGGCGACGTGGAACTGCACTACCAGCCCAAGGTCCGCTTCGACGGCCATGTCTCCGGCCTGGAGGCACTGGTCCGCTGGGTCCACCCGGACCGCGGCCGGGTCCCCCCGGACGAGTTCATCGCCATCGCCGAGTCCTCCGGCCTGATGCCCCGCCTGACCGAGTACGTCCTGGAGACCGCGCTCGCCCAGGTGGCGCGCTGGCGCGCGATGGGCCTGGAGGTACCGGTCGCGGTGAACGTCTCGCCCCGCGACGTGCACTCCCCGGGCTTCGCCGGCGCGGTCGCCGCCCGCCTGGCCCGACATCGCGTCCCACCGGGCGCACTCCAGCTGGAGATAACCGAACACGTCCTGCTGGAGGACCCGCAGCGGGCCGCCGACACCCTCGCCGGGCTCACCGCCCACGGCGTGAAGATGTCCCTGGACGACTTCGGCACCGGCTACAGCTCCCTGGTCCACCTGCGGCGCCTCCCGGTCAGCGAGCTCAAGATCGACCGCTCCTTCGTGGCCCGGCTGGCGGTCGACACCGAGGACGCCGAGATCGTCCGATGCACCCTCGACCTCGCCCACTCGCTGGGCCTGCTGGTCGTGGCCGAGGGCGTGGAGGACGACGAGACCTGGGAGCGGCTGCGCGACCTGGGCTGCGACGCCGTCCAGGGCTGGCTGGTGGCGGCCGCGATGCCACCGGACGAGACCACGGCCTGGTTGCGGGCCCGCGGTGAGCACGGCTGGCGCCGTGCGTCGGAGACGACCGCCCTGGCGGCGGAGAAGGCAGCCGAGCGCCCTTCGGGACAGGTCCTGAAGTGACCCGGCCACCGGCCGTCCCAACTCCCCGCTCCGACACCACCGCACAGCCCCCGCACCGACCCCGCCCGGACCGGCAGGCCCCGGACGACACCGCCACGGACGCACCTGCACCGCACGATCCCGTACCGCACGACCCGGCACCGGACGCATCCGCTCCGGACACCCCCGCACCGGAGCCCCCCGTTCCGGACGGTCCCCCGCCGGTAGTCCCGGCGCCCCGGGGCCCGGCGGCGCGGGGCCCCAGGACAAACGATCCGCCACCCGACGCCCCGGACGCCCCCGCTCCACCCGACGGCACCGGCACCGCCCCCGGCGGGCCGGAGCCGCCGGACGCCCCCCGGCCCCCCGCCGCGGACGGCGGCTGACCGGCCGCGGCGGCCCGGCGGCGGCCGCCGCGGCGGCCCGCGCCGCGCCCCGCCCGCAGGCCCGTCGTGACGGTCCGGCGAAAGCGTTTCGCGGCAGCGTTCCCCTACGCCATAGGATTGGGCCGGAATACCCCGCCGGAGAATTCGCCCAGAAATCTCCTTCCGGAACACTCCGCCCAGAACACCGCCGAAAACACCAGAGGATCTCTGCATGCCTGGCATCACGCGCGAGGAGGTCGCCCACCTCGCCCGGCTGGCACGTCTGGAGCTGAAGGACGAAGAGCTCGACCACTTCGCCGGACAGCTCGACGACATCATCGGCGCGGTCGCCCGCGTCTCCGAGGTCGCCGGTCAAGACGTCCCGCCGACCTCCCACCCGCTGCCGCTGACCAATGTGATGCGTCCGGACGAGGTCCGTCCGTCGCTCACCCCGGAGCAGGCGCTCTCCGGCGCTCCCGCCGAGGAGCAGCAGCGTTTCAAGGTGCCGCAGATCCTGGGGGAGGAGTGACCACCATGGCAGATCTGATCAAGCTCACCGCCGCCGAGATCGCGGCCCGGATCGCCGCCGGCGAGCTCACCGCCGTCGAGGTCACCGAGGCCCACCTGGCGCGCATCGAGGCCGTCGACGAGAAGGTGCACGCCTTCCTGCACGTGGACCGCGAGGGCGCGCTGGCCCAGGCCCGCGCCGTCGACGAGAAGCGGGCCCGCGGCGAGAAGCTCGGGCCGCTGGCCGGCGTCCCGCTCGCGCTGAAGGACATCTTCACCACCGAGGACATGCCGACCACCGTCGGCTCGAAGATCCTCGAAGGCTGGATCCCGCCGTACGACGCGACCCTGACCAGGAAGCTCAGGGAAGCCGACGTCGTCCTCCTCGGCAAGACCAACATGGACGAGTTCGCCATGGGGTCGTCGACCGAGAACAGCGCCTACGGGCCGACCGGCAACCCCTGGGACCTCACCAAGATCCCCGGCGGCTCCGGCGGCGGCTCCTCCGCCGCACTGGCCTCCTTCCAGGCCCCGCTCGCCATCGGCACGGACACCGGCGGCTCGATCCGCCAGCCCGCCGCCGTCACCGGCACCGTCGGCGTCAAGCCCACCTACGGCGGAGTCTCCCGCTACGGCATGGTGGCCTTCTCCAGCTCCCTGGACCAGGGCGGCCCGTGCGCCCGCACGGTGCTGGACGCGGCGCTGCTGCACGAGGCCATCGCCGGCCACGACCCGCTGGACTCCACCTCCATCGACGCCCCGGTCCCGCCGGTCGTCGAGGCGGCCCGCAACGGCAGCGTGGACGGGATGCGGATCGGCGTCGTCAAGCAGTTCCGGGGCGAGGGCTACCAGCCCGGTGTGCTCCAGCGCTTCGACGAGTCGGTGGCACTGCTCACCGAGCTGGGCGCCGAGATCGTCGAGCTGGACTGCCCGTCCTTCGACCTGGCGCTGGCCGCGTACTACCTGATCGCGCCCTCCGAGTGCTCCTCCAACCTCGCCCGCTTCGACGCCATGCGCTACGGCCTGCGGGTCGGCGACGACGGCACGAAGTCCGCCGAGGAGGTCACCGCGCTCACCCGCGAGGCCGGCTTCGGCCCGGAGGTCAAGCGCCGCATCATGCTCGGCACCTACGCGCTCAGCTCCGGCTACTACGACGCGTACTACGGCAGCGCCCAGAAGGTCCGCACGCTGATCACCCGCGACTTCGAGCGGGCCTTCGAGCAGGTCGACGTGATCATCTCGCCGACCACGCCGACCACCGCGTTCCCGATCGGCGAGCGCACCGACGACCCGATGGCGATGTACCTCGCCGACGTGTGCACCATCCCCGCCAACCTCGCGGGCAACGCCGCCATGTCGCTGCCCTGCGGGCTGGCACCCGAGGACGGGCTGCCGGTGGGGCTCCAGATCATCGCCCCCGCCATGGCCGACGACCGGCTCTACAAGGTCGGTGCCGCGGTCGAGTCCGCGCTGGACGAGAAGTGGGGCCACCCGCTTCTGGAGGAGGCACCGGCGCTGTGAGCGGAATTGCGGGCACCGCCCAGGCCGTCCGGGCACTGGGGGAGAACGAGGACCTCGGAGGAGAGCTGTGAGCGGAAAGCTGGCCAAGGCGAAGAACTTCAAGAAGTCCAAGCCCGGCACCTACCTGTCCATCGGCACCACGCTGTTCGGCGCGGTGAGCGTCGTCAAGCAGGCGAAGAAGGCCAGGGGCGAGCACGACACGCTCCAGCTGGTCGACGCCGTTGTCTCCGCCGCCGCCATCGTCACCGGCGTCGCCCTGCTCGTCCGCGAACTGCGCCGTCTCAACGACGACGACGTCCTCGCGGGCTGACCGGCGCCGGACCTGAGAGGTTAGTTTCACCGTGACTGTCACCGACCTGGTGCCGTACGAGGACGCGCTGGCCGCCTACGACCCCGTGATGGGTCTGGAGGTGCACGTCGAGCTCGGTACCAACACCAAGATGTTCTGCGGGTGTGCGACCACCCTGGGCGCCGACCCCAACTCGCAGACCTGCCCCACCTGCCTGGGCCTGCCCGGCTCGCTCCCGGTCGTCAACGCCACCGGCGTCGAGTCCGCGATCAAGATCGGCCTGGCCCTGAACTGCACCATCGCCGAGTGGTGCCGCTTCGCCCGGAAGAACTACTTCTATCCGGACATGCCGAAGAACTTCCAGACCTCCCAGTACGACGAGCCGATCGCCTTCGACGGCTACCTCGACGTGCAGCTGGAGGACGGCGAGGTCTTCCGCGTCGAGATCGAGCGCGCCCACATGGAGGAGGACACCGGCAAGTCCACCCACATCGGTGGTGCGACGGGCCGGATCCACGGCGCCCAGCACTCCCTCCTGGACTACAACCGCGCCGGCATCCCGCTCATCGAGATCGTCACCAAGCCGATCGAGGGCGCCGGCGAGCGTGCGCCGGAGGTCGCCAAGGCGTACGTCGCCGAACTGCGCGAGCTCATCAGGGCGTTGGGCGTCTCCGAGGCCCGCATGGAGATGGGCCAGATGCGCTGCGACGTGAACCTCTCGCTCCGCCCCAACGGCACCGAGAAGTTCGGCACCCGCTCGGAGACCAAGAACGTCAACTCGCTGCGCTCGGTGGAGCGGGCCGCCCGCTACGAGATCCAGCGGCACGCCGCGGTGCTCTCCGCCGGCGGCACGATCGTCCAGGAGACCCGGCACTTCCACGAGGACGACGGTTCCACCACCTCGGGCCGGGTCAAGGAGGAGGCGGAGGACTACCGCTACTTCCCCGAGCCCGACCTGGTGCCGGTGGCCCCGTCCCGTGAGTGGGTCGAGGAGCTGCGGGCCGGCCTGCCCGAACTGCCGCGCGTCCGCCGCAACCGGCTGCGCGAGGAGTGGGGGATCACCGAGCACGACATGCAGTCGATCCTCAACGCGGGCGCCGTGGACCTGATCGTCGCCACCACCGAGGCCGGCGCGGACGCCGCCGCCGCCCGCAAGTGGTGGATGGGCGAGCTCGCCCGCCGCGCCAACGAGGACGGGGTGGACCCGGCCGCGCTGCCGATCACCCCGGAGCAGGTGGCCCGGGTCTCCGCGCTGGTCGCCGAGGGCTCGCTCAACGACAAGCTGGCCCGTCAGGTCATCGAGGGCGTGCTGGCCGGCGAGGGCGACCCGGACACGGTCGTCGAGAAGCGCGGTCTGAAGGTCGTCTCCGACGAGGGCGCGCTCGGCACCGCGGTGGACGAGGCGATCGCCGCCAACGCCGCCATCGCCGACAAGATCCGCGGCGGCAAGGTGGCCGCGGCCGGTGCCCTGGTCGGCGCGGTCATGAAGGCCACGCGGGGGCAGGCCGACGCGGCCCGCGTCCGGGAGCTGATCCTGGAGAAGCTGGGCGTCGAGGGCTGATCACCCGCCCGTATGTGAAGCGGCCGTTCCTCCTCCGGAGGGGCGGCCGCTTCGCGTGCGTCAGGCGTCGGCCGGCGCGGCCCCCAGCTCCGGCCGTACGGTGAGCGACCGCCGGGCCCAGGGCCGCAGCCGGTGCCGCAGCGCGAGCTGTTCGTCGGGCGCGGGAGCCCGCGGGTACAGGCAGGCATACAGCGGAGCCTGCGCCATCACCCGGCCGAGTCCCCAGGAGGAGAGGGCGTAGACCAGGGGGCCGTTGCCGGAAACCCGTTCGCGCGTGACGAAGTTGCGCGCCACCAGGCCGTCCCACGCCTCCGGGTCCGCCAGCTCGCGGGCGCGCGGCTCCGGTACCGGGCTCTCCCGGTTGACCAGGTGCACCAGCGCCCGCCACTGCCGGCTGCTCATGGCCTCGGCCAGGAACCGGACGAGGGTGGTGGCGGCGCGTTCCGGTGCCTCCTCGACGGCCTGGGTCTGTACCGTGATCAGATGGCGGGCGCGCTGGGCCTCCCGCTCGCCCTGCGCATAGGCCAGGCTCGCCCGGGCCTCCGCCCCTACGCGCAACGACTGCCGCAGCAGGGCGAGTTCGCGATTGACGAGGCGGCACACCACGCTGGGCGGGCGGCGCAACAGGTGTGCCACGCCGAGGAGTTGGGGCTCCTCCATGTCGATCACCGCCGCTGTGTGCGTGGTGTGCGCGCGGGCGAACAGCTCCTCCAGCAGCTGCGTGATCTTCTGGCGGCGTTCGCTGGCGTGCGGATGCCGGTCGAGTGCCTCGTCGATCTCCCGCACCTGCACGGAGAGTTCGCGGGCCAGACGCAGCGGCAGCGTGCCGTCCGTACGCGCCGGGAGCCTCGCCGCGCGCTCCAGGTCGCGGTAGGCGGCGACGCTGATCCCCAGCCGGGCCGCGAGTTCCGCCATGGTGAGCCCGGCGCCGAGCCGCAGCGTGCGGATGCTGTCCTCGGGGCGGGCGGGCTCCTGGTACAGCTCCCTCGCCGGGACGCGGAAGATCCGGGCCAGTTCGGCGATCCGGGCGGCCTCCGGCACAGAGGTGCCCGCCTCGTAGGCCAGCACCCGGGCCTTCGACGTGCCCAGCCGGCGGGCGAGTTCGGCGGCGCTCAGCAGGTTTCCGTCGACGGTCCTGGTGCGGCGGAGGCCGGCGAGGACGCGGTGATCGAAAGGGGCGGCTCCACGGGGCATGGCTCCGGGTCACCTTCCTTCGAGGAGACGGCTGGCTGCGGCAAAGGGTACCGTTTAGCGGCAGTTGTGTGCCGAGTGATGTGTTGGCGCCGTCCCGAGTGCGGACATCCGTGCTGGATCGGCTGTTTCGGCGGTACCGTTTAGCGTCGAATGGGGTTCCCTGGTGTGGCCGCGTACCGGCAGAATCAGAGACGCGGACTGTGTGCCGCGGTATTCCGGAAGTGCCGTTGGCGCATGCCAGCGGGTTCCGGAGAACAAGCGAGCCATGAGAAAGCAAGTGGCCCGCGTCCTGGGGGCCGAATCCATGAACGCGGGCCGGGCCGGCTCGGTAAAAGGCGGCGGATGAGGACGGTTACCTCATCCGCCGTTGCCGTGGAACACGCCCCAGACCGCGGAGAGCGCGACTATGGTGTCGCACGCCAACTGCACCCAGGTGACCCACGTCTTACCGCGATCCTCCTCCTCCGGGCCGCGGTGGTCCGGGGGTTCGTCCCGGTCCTCCTCGTCCTGCATGGAGTTGTTGGCCATCGGATCTGTCTCCCTTCCGCGTTCTTTCCTTTTGGGCAGGCCGGTTGGCCACGTGTACCCGCCGACCGGGCACGAAAGAGAGAGTGCTACGAGCTTACCGGGTCCTTCCGACGGCGCCCGAACGTGCGACGTGGTATGCACCCGCAACGGGCCCGATGTCGCCTCGCGGTGATCCGGGATGCCAACTCCGCATCCCTCGAACCAGCATGACTGACCATCAAACTCCCAGGTCAGAAGCGTGTTGGTGATCGATCAAACGGGATGCGCGGACCTCCGTCGGACGGGCCGGCGCCATCGCCGCAACGGATGTTATCCAGGTCACATTTAGCGGCTTGTGCCGCAGGTTACTGCTACCTCCCAGTAGGTAGGTTTTTCAGGTGCGAATGAGCAACCGCCTCGCCGCAAAGCGATTCGTTCGCCAATCTCTCAACTCCGTTCACCGGGGTGCCGATTGGCGACACAAGGTCGGTCGTCAGGTGCTGCGCCGCGATCGGTCGATCTCTGGACCTTGGGGATCTCCTCCCTGGAGGCGGAATGCCGCGCCCCTCTCCGGCGCTGTCACCGGAAGAGGATCAAGGGGAGCAACGCTCGCCGGAGAGTGGAGGAGTGAGCCATGGCTCAGCAGAACAGTCCCGCACCGGGGCCGCGGGAGGTCGCCGCGCGGATCGGCCGGGTCGGGATCTGGCATGGGGTATTGGGCCGGGCGTCGGCCGCGGCCGCACGGAAGTTCGCGGCCGGGGTGGAGCGGCTGGGGTACGGCGCGCTGTGGTTCGGCGAGGCCCAGTCCACCAAGGAGGCGTTCGCCCACGCCGGAGTGCTGCTGGGCGCGACCGAGCGGCTGACCGTCGCCACCGGCATCGCCAACATCTGGGTCCGGGACGCCACCGCGATGAACGCCGGCGCGCACACCCTCGCCGAGGCGTACGACGGCCGGTTCCTGCTGGGCCTGGGCGCCAGCCACGCCCCGCAGGTCAACGGGCGCGGCCACACCTACGCCAAGCCGCTCGCCGCGATGCGCTCCTACCTGGACGCGATGGACCGG
This sequence comes from Streptomyces sp. BHT-5-2, assembly GCF_019774615.1. Classification (NCBI taxonomy): domain Bacteria; kingdom Bacillati; phylum Actinomycetota; class Actinomycetes; order Kitasatosporales; family Streptomycetaceae; genus Streptomyces; species Streptomyces sp. BHT-5-2. Next base: position 3,014,756 of record NZ_CP081496.1, read on the forward strand.
GCGACCTACGACGCCCCGGTGGCCACGGCGCCCGCCCGGGTGCTCGCCGCGCTGGGCCCGAAGATGCTGGAACTGGCCGCCGAGCGGGCGGCGGGCGCGCACCCGTACTTCGTCACGCCCGAGCACACCGCCCGGGCCCGCGAGGTGCTGGGCACCGCCCCGCTGCTCGCCCCCGAGCAGGCGGTGCTGCTGGAGGCCGACCCGGCGACCGCCCGCGCCCTGATCCGCGAGCACCACCTCCGCTTCTACCTCGCCCTGCCGAACTACGTGAACAGCCTGCGCCGACTGGGCTTCGAGGACGTCGACTTCGCGGACGGCGGCAGCGACCGGCTGGTCGACGCGATCGTGGCGTGGGGCGACGTGGACGCGATCCGGCGGCGGGTGCAGGAACACCACGACGCGGGCGCCGACCATGTGTCGCTCCAGCCGATCACGACCGGCGGCGACCTCGGCCTCGACCAGCTGCGGGAGCTGGCACCGGCTCTGCTGGAGGGGTGAGCCAGGTCCGGCGCTCAGCCCACCACATCCGCGACGAACGCCGCCCAGGCGGCGGCGCCGAGCGTGAGCATCGGCCCGCCGGGGTTCTTGGAGTCGCGGATGTGGATGGTGGGGCGGGGGGTGGGGGAGGGGCAGGGGGCGACTTCGACGCAGTTGCCGCCCTCGCTGGCGCTGTAGCTCGACTTGTGCCAGTCGTAGGCGACTTCGATGCAGTTGCCGCCTTCATCGCCGCTGTAGGTGGACTTGAACCAGGTGAGATCGCTCATGCCTCTCCCGCCAGTTGATCGAGCAGGCTGATGCTGTCTTCTGGTGTGAGTGCCTGCGACCGCAGCATCCCATATTTCTGTTGGAGGACACTGACCTCGTCCGGTTCATCTACGAGGTAGCTGACTCGTTGGCCTTCGATATAGGCAAGTTGACCGTGATCGGCTGTCTCCAGCAAAACGATCGGCCCGTCCAAGCCTGCATGTTTCGTGCGGGACGTGGCCATGACCTGAAGCCCGACGAACGGCAACTCCGCGCACTGCCGCAGATGGCCGATCTGCTGCCGCAGCACCTCCGCGTCGCCGATGGGCCGGCGAAGAACCACCTCCTCCACGATGAAGTTCAAGACGGGCGGCGGATCCCGTTGCAGCAGCTGCTGACGATCGAGTCGAGCCGAGAGCCGTTCGGCGGCCTCCGCTTCGCTGATGGGCGGGAACAGGCACGAGAAGACGGCCTGCGCGTAGTCCGCCGTTTGCAACATGCCGGGCACGACGTGGTTCTCGTACGAGAACAGGGACAGGGCTTCCGCCTCGTACTCGACGAAGTCCTGCACGAAGGCCGGAAAGCGTTCTTTCTGCGGCACCTTCGCCACCGCGACCGCCAACGCCCCCTTCGTGCCGAGGATTTCGTCGAACGTCTCGGCCAGGTCGATCTTCAGCGGTCGGCGGCCCTGCTCGATGGAGCCGATGGTGTCCTCGTGGACTCCCGCCGCCTCGGCGAGGGCCGGCTGCGTCAGCCGGGCCGTCCGCCGGAAGTGACTCAGCTGGGCACCGATGACGTGCCAGGACGTGATCCTCTTCGGTTTCTTCGCCGCGTGCATGCGCACTGCCTTCCCCTCCCCATAACCGTCCGACACGGCTGGAAGTCGTACATCGAATCTGTACGAAATCACGCTGTGGCCCAGCGCAATCACCCCCTGTGACAGTGGGGGCATGCAAGAGGAGATTCAGGTCGTGCGGGTGCGTGCGGCCTTCTACCGGCGCGAGCGCCGATCCGTGCGGCTGGCCAGGGAGTTCGCGCGGAGCGCGCTGGCGGACTGGGGAGTGCGGCGCCGTGCGGACGACGTCGTGCTCTGTGTGAGCGAACTGGCCACCAACGCGCTGCTGCACGGCGTCCCGCCGGGGCGCGGCTATCGGCTGTGGCTGGCGCTGGGGGCGGAGGACGGACTGTTGCGGGTCGAGGTGCACGACAGTGGTGACGGGGAGCCGCGATCGTCGGAGCCGGGCGACGTGGTGGACGAGGAGTCCGGGCGGGGGCTGCTGCTGGTGTCCGCGCTGGCGGACAAGTGGGGCGTCGAGGGGCGCGTACCGGGCAAGGCCGTGTGGTGTGAGTGGTGGGGGACCGGTGCGGCGTCGCCCGACTCACCTCCATCCGACTCACCTTCGTCCGTAGTGACCCGGTAAGGGGCATTTGTCGGGTATAACTGCCCCATAAGCGGGCTGGGTTGCCTATTCCTTATTCTTTGTGGGGAAGTCCACAAAGGGGTCAAAGGATCTTTTCGGGCTGGCACCCTGCACGCGGAACACATCCGTACCCGTCCGTCCGCGTTCGGCTCCACCCGCTCCCGGGAGTTTTCGGCGCACAACCGGGAAGCAGCCCGTGACCGCTCTGGCTCGCTGGTGCCTCAGGCGCCGCCTCGTGGTGATCCTCCTCTGGCTCGCCGCCTTCACGGGGACCGCCGTCGCCGCAGGTATGGCCGGATCCGCGTACTCCAGTGACTACGCGGTCCCCGGGACCGAGTCCGGGCAGGCCGGCGCGCTGCTGGCGAAGGCGTTCCCGGACCGCGCCGGGGACACCGACACCATCGTCTGGCACACCGGGGCCGGGGCCGGTGGCGTCCGCGCCACCGCGGTCCGCACGACCATGACGCGCACGCTGGCCGAGGTCGCCCGGCTGCCCGGCGTCGCCGCCGTCCAGAGCCCCTACGGGCCCGCCGGCGCCCGGCAGATCAGCCACGACGGGCACACCGCCTACGCCGCGGTGACCTTCCGCGCCTCGCCCGACGACCTGTCCCCGGCGCAGGCCGGCGCGGTGGTCAGGACCGCCCGGGCGGCGGCCGGCGACGGCCTCCAGGTCGAGGTGGGCGGCTCCGGGGCCGCCCTCACCCAGGCACCGCAGGAACGCCTGCCGGAGCTCATCGGGCTGGCCGCGGCGGCCGTGGTGCTCTTCCTCGCCTTCGGGTCGCTGGCCGCGACCCTGCTGCCGATCGTCACCGCGCTGGCCGCCGTCGGCACCGCCGCCGCCGGGATCAGCCTGCTCGGCCACGCCATGACCGTCGCCGACTTCGCCCCGATGCTGGGCATGCTGATCGGCCTCGGCGTGGGCATCGACTACGCGCTGTTCATCGTCACCCGGCACCGCAAGGGGCTGCGCGCCGGACTCACCGTCCAGGAGTCCGCGGTGCGCGCGGTGGCGGTGTCCGGGCGCGCGGTGGTCTTCGCCGGCGCCACCGTCTGCATCGCCCTGCTCGGCATGCTCACCCTGCGGCTGGGCTTCCTCAACGGGGTCGCGCTGGCCGCCTCGCTCACCGTCGTCCTCACCGTCGCCGCCTCCGTCACCCTGCTGCCCGCGCTGCTCGGCCTGATCGGGACCCGGGCGCTGGGCCGCCGCGAGCGGCGCCGGTTGGCCGCCGAGGGGCCGCGACCCGACCGGCGCACCGGCCCGGCCGCCCGCTGGGCCGGCTTCGTCGCCCGCCGCCCCAAGCTCCTCGGTGCCGTCGCCGCCGCCGTGATGGTCACCCTGGCGCTGCCCGCCCTCGGCCTGCGCCTGGGCACCTCCGACCAGGGCAACGACCCTGCGACCAGCACCACCCGCAAGGCGTACGACCTGCTGGCGGACGGCTTCGGGCCCGGCTTCAACGGGCCGCTGACCCTGGTCGGTTCGCTGGACGGCGCCACCGACCGGCTCGCCTTCGACAAGCTCCCGGGCACCCTCCGGCACACCCCGGGCGTCGCCCAGGTCAGCGGCCCGGAGTTCGACGGCGGCCGCGCCATCGGGGTGATCACCGTCGTCCCGGACAGCGCGCCGCAGTCCGAGCGGACCTCCGACCTGGTCGACCGGCTGCGCGGCACGGTGCTGCCGGCCGCCGCCGACGGCACCACCCTCCGGGTCCGGGTCGGCGGGGTCACCGCCGGCTACGACGACTTCGCCGCCGTCATCGTCGGCAAACTGCCGCTCTTCATGGGCGTGGTGATCGGCCTCGGATCCGTCCTGCTGCTGCTCGCCTTCCGCAGCGTCGGCATCCCCGTCAAGGCCGCCCTGATGAACCTCGCGGCGGTCGCCGCCTCGTTCGGGATCGTCGTCGCGGTCTTCCAGTGGGGGTGGGGGAGCGAGGCGCTGGGCCTGGGCAGCGCCGGCCCGATCGAGCCGTTCCTCCCGGTCATCATGGTCTCGGTGCTCTTCGGGCTCTCCATGGACTACCAGGTCTTCCTGGTCAGCCGGATGTACGAGGAGTGGCGGCGGACGGGCGACAACCGGCGGGCCGTACGGGTCGGGCTCGCCGAGACCAGCCGGGTGATCAACTCGGCCGCGGTGATCATGATCGCGGTCTTCGCGGCCTTCGTCCTCAGCGGCGACCGGATCATCGCCATGTTCGGCATCGGCCTCGCCTCGGCGGTCGCGCTGGACGCCTTCGTCCTGCGCACCCTGCTGGTCCCCGCCCTGATGCACCTGCTGGGCGGCGCCAACTGGTGGCTGCCGGCCTGGCTGGACCGCCGCCTGCCGCACCTGAGCATCGAACCGCCGGAGCCCGCCGCCCCCGCCCCGCCGGCGGACGACCGGCCCCGGGTGGCGGTCTGACGCCCGCGGCCGGGCGCGGGCCGGTTCTCATCGGACTCTCAGACGCGGCACCTACGGTCGCGCCCATGGGAACGACGACCGACAAGCGAACCGACGACGAGCCGATCAAGAAGGCGACACACAAGAACGGGGAGACCGAGGACGCGGCGGCCGGCACGCCCGCCGAAGGCGCCGGGGCCGACGAGGCCGGGGCCGGCACCGCCACCGACGCCGACGACAAGACCGCGGCTGCCGCCGCGACCGGAAACGAGAACGGCGACGAGAGCACCCGGGCCGACGCCGAGGACGCCGAGGACGCGGACGACGCCCCGGCGGAACCCGAGCCCGCCCGCTCCGGTGCCGCAGCCGGCGCCGGAGCGGTGGTCGCGGCCGGGCTCGGCCTGGCCTCCGTCACCGGCACCTGGCTCGGCACCCTGCTCGCCGAACGCCAGACGCTGCTGGGCCAGATCAAGCTCCAGTCCGGCAAGGCCACCGACCAGATCGGCACCCTCTACGGCGCCCCCTGGCACACCACCGCCCTGGTCAACGGGGTGTTCGCGGTGCTCGCCATGCTCGTCGCCGCGGTGGTGCTGACCGGCCGGCGCAGCACCTGGGTGCGGGCGGTGGCCTGGGGCGGGCTGGTGCTCGGCCTCCTCGGACTGCTGGTCTCGGCGGGCATGTACCTCGACCTGTTCGCGAGCCTGCCCAGCCTCCCTAAGGCACCCGGCGGCGGCGCCTGAGCCGCTCCTAAGGCCGGCGGCGGGCGCGCCTAAGGCGCCCGGGGCGCGCCCGCGGAATTCTGAAGCCGTGCACGCCCCCCGGGCGCAGGAATCTGAGCCCCCGGCCGCCCGCCGCCCCCGGTTTCGCAGCCGCACCACGGCGCGAAGATCGGGAACTCTCCCGATGTGGCGGACCCCCCTGGGCGACGAGAGTGGTGGTCGAAGGCGCCGGGCGACCGACCCGGCGTCACCACCGCGTCCCAAGGGGAGCCACCATGTACGTCTCCGAACTCGAACTCCGGGTCCGCTACGAGGAACTGCGCCGCGAGGCCGACCGCCGCCGCCTGGTCCGCGAGGCCACCGGGGCGGAGCGGACCGCCGCCCGCTCCGGGGAGGACGAACCCGAAGGGCGGGTGAGTACGGGCCGGGGCCGGTGGTGGGGGCGCGTCCGGCGCGCCGCCGCCTGACCGCACTCCACATCCCGCGCCGTGCGCACCGGGGCACCTGTGGGTGTGCCGCACACCACTGCCGCAGTGTCGGACCCCTGTGCGATGCTCGGCATCGTGGAGAGCAGACCCATCAGTCCCGTTTTCGTCGGCCGCGCCGCCGAAGTCGCCGAGCTGGGCGACGCGCTGGCGCGGGCCGCGGCGTCCCGCGAGCCCCAGGCCCTGCTGATCGGAGGCGAGGCCGGGGTCGGCAAGACCCGCCTCGTCGAGGAGTTCTGCGAGACGGCCCGCGCCCGCGGCGCGCACGTCGCGCTCGGCGGCTGCATCGAGATCGGCTCCGAGGGCCTGCCGTTCGCCCCCTTCTCCTCGATCCTGCACAGCCTCAACGCCCAGCTCCGGGACGAGCTGGCCGCCGCCGTCTCCGGCCAGGAGGGCGAACTCGCCCGCATCCTGCCGGAGTTGGGTGAAACGGCCGGCGGGTCGGGCAACGAGGAGCTCGGCCGGGCCCGGCTCTTCGAGCTGACCGCCCGCCTCCTGGAGCGGCTCGCCGCCCACCGCACCCTCGTGGTCCTCGTCGAGGACCTCCACTGGGCCGACCGCTCCACCCGCGAACTGCTCGCCTACCTCCTGCGCGCCCTCCACGACGCCCACATCCTCCTCGTCGCCACCTACCGCTCCGACGACATCCACCGCCGCCACCCGCTGCGCCCGTTCCTCGCCGAGATCGACCGGATGCGCACCGTCCGCCGCATCGAACTGGACCGCTTCAACCGCGACGAGGTCCGCTCCCAGATCGCCGGCATCCAGGGCAGCGAGCCCGCCGAGGGCACCGTCGACCGGGTCTTCAAACGCTCCGAGGGCAATGCCTTCTTCGTCGAGGAACTGGCCCGCAGCCTCGCCGACGGCTGCGTCTACGGCCTCAGCGACCCGCTGCGCGACCTGCTGCTGGTGCGCGTCGAGGCGCTCCCCGAGGACGCCCAGCGGGTGGTGCGGATCGCCGCCGAGGGCGGCTCCACCGTCGAGCACGAACTCCTCGCCGCCGTCTGCCGGATGCCCGAGGACGACCTCATCGAGGCGCTCCGGGCCGCCGTCGGCACCAACACCCTGATCCCCACCCAGGACGGCACCGGCTACCGCTTCCGGCACGCCCTGGTCCGCGAGGCAGTCGTCGACGACCTGCTGCCCGGCGAGCGCACCCGCCTCAACCGCCGCTACGCACAGGCCCTGGAGGCCGACCCGTCCCTGGTCCGCTCGGAGGTCGGCGCCACCCGGCTCGCCAGCTACTGGTACAAGGCCCACGACGCCGCCAAGGCGCTGCCCGCCGTCCTCGCCGCCGCCGTCCAGGCCCGCCGGCGGCACGCCTACGCCGAGCAACTCCGGCTGCTGGACCGCGCCCTGGAGCTGTGGGACGACGCACCCCCCGAGGTCCGCCAGGGCGTGCGCCCGGTCGACTACGCCGAGGCGTACCCGGCCTGCGGCTGCGACGACGACGCCCTGCGCTTCCTGGACCTGCTCGCCGAGATCGCGGTGGCCGCCCGGCTCTCCGGCGACGGCGAGCGCGCCTTCACCATCACCAAGCGCGCCCTGCGCGCCCTGCGCTCCGAGGACGACCCCCTGCGCACCGCCTGGTTCCTGGTGCAGCGCTCCCGGCTCTGCCAGGGCACCGGCCGCGGCGACGGCTGGGAGGACCTGGGCCGGGCCCAGGAGCTGGTGCGCGGTCTGCCGCCGTCCGCCGTGCACGCCACGGTCATGGCCGCCGTCGCCAGCTGGCAGATGCTCCACGAACCGGGCCCCGGCACCTTCACCACCGCCGAACGCGCCGTGGAGCTGGCCCGGTTGGTGGGCGACGAGGAGGCCGAGCTGAACTCCCGGGTGACACTGGCGGGGCTGCGGGTGGACGCCGGGGACGTCGAGGGCGGCCTCGGCGAGTTCCGCACCGTCCTCGACCGCGCCGTGCAGCGCGGCTACTTCGCCGTCATCGGCCGCGGCCACGTCAACCTCCCGGGCACCCTCGAAGGCGTCGGCCGGTCCCGCGAGGCCGTCGAGGTCACCGGACAGGGCGTCGAACTCACCACCCGCTACGGCCTGAAGAACACCACCAGCTGGGTGCTGAGCAACCGCGCCGAGTCGCTCCAGTCCCTCGGCCGCTGGGCCGAGGCCGGCCGGGCCGCCGCCGAGGCCCGCCGCCTCGCCCAGGACCACCGCGCCATCGCCCTGGCCGCCAGCCGGCTCACCGGCCTGGCCCTGGACGAGGGCGACCTCGCCGCCGCCGAGCGCGAACTCGCCGTCGCCCAGGAGCACTACGGCACCCACGACCCCCAGCCGCAGCACGCCCTGCCGATGGCCCGGCACGCCCTGCGGCTCGCCGCCCGCCAGGGCCGGATCCTCGACGCCCGCGTCATCCTCGTCCAGTCCGCACTGGAGGCCGGCTCAGCCCCCGGCCTGCACCGCTACGCCTGGCCGCTGCTGTGGGCGGCGGCCGCCGCCGAGTCCGACGCCCGCGGCCTGCCCGCCGCCGCCCCCGACCGGCCCGGGATCCTCGCCCGCCTCCGTGCCGCAGCCAAGCGGCCGGCCCGGCTCTCCCCGGTGTGGGACGCCTACGGCACGGCGGTCGAGGCCGAACTCCGCCGCGCCGAGGGCCGGGAGTCGCCCGACGCCTGGGCCGCGGCGGTCGCCGCCTTCGAGCCGCTGGAGCGGCCGCACGAGCTGGCCTGGTGCTGCTGCCGCTGGGCCGAATCGCTGCTGCACGGCACCGAGCGCGCCACGGTCGGCCTCGACGGCCGCACCCCGCGCGAGGCCGCCGTACTGCTGCTCGGCCAGGCCCACGCCGCCGCCGTCGGGATGGGCGCCCACCCGCTCATCGGCGAACTCGAACTCCTCGCCCAGCGCGCCCGGATACCCCTCCCCGGCCGCACGGCACCGGGCGCGGCGCATCGCCCCGCCGCCTCACCGCCACCCGCCGCCCCCGCCGAGTCCCTCGGCCTCACCCCCCGCGAGCGGGACGTGCTCCGCCTCGTCGCCGACGGCCGCAGCAACCGCCAGATCGCCGACACCCTCTTCATCTCGCCGAAGACCGCCAGCGTCCACGTCTCCAACATCCTCGCCAAACTGGGCGTCTCCGGCCGCGGCGAGGCAGGCGCCGTCGCCCACCGCCTCCGCCTCTTCGCCGACCCCCCACCGACCATGGAACCGGCCACCTGACGCCCCTCCGGCGCCGCCAACGGCCCACACCCACCGGAGACTTGCGCCCTACGACACCCGCCCCTGCCCCTGCCCCTGGTCCTTCACCGCCCGGACGACCACCACCCCGGACGCCAGATCGATCGGCCCCTTCCCCGGGGCCCCGTCCCCGACGTCGTCCACCACCAGCGTCATCCGCTCGCGCTCCTCGTCGGCGTGCTGGCGGCCGGGCGCGAACAGCTCTTCCACGACGTTGAACACCGTGCCCCCTTCGGCTTCGGCATGACCACCGGCCCACCCGTCCCCGCGCCGAGTCCAGGCAACCGGCTCCCCAAAGGGCTCAGCTCACCTCCAGACGGAGAATCCGGTCATCCCCCTTGCGGGGCGTGCCGTGCCCGTCCGTATTGCTCGTGACCAGCCACAACGCCCCGTCACCGGCCGCCACCACGGTCCGCAGCCGCCCGTAGGCACCCGTCAGGAACGCCTGCGGCGCCGCCACCGGCCTCGCCCCGTTCAACGGGATCCGCCACAGCCGCTCGCCGCGCAACGAGGCCGTCCACAAGGAGCCCTTGGCGTACGCGAGCCCGCCGGGCGAGGCGTCCGCCGGCTTCCACACCACCACCGGGTCGGCGTACCCCGTGGGGACCGAACCGCCCTTCCGCTTCCCGTCGACCTGCGGCCAGCCGTGGTTCCGCCCCGGCTCGACGAGATCGAGCCCGTCCCAGGCGCCCTGCCCGGACTCCGAGGCCCACAGCCTCCGGTCGGCGTCCCAGGCGAGCCCCTCGACATCGCGGTGCCCGTAGTCGTACACCACCGAGTCCGCCTCCGGGTTGCCGTGCGCCGGTTCGCCGTCCGGGGTCATCCGCAGGATCTTCCCGGCCGTCGAGCCCTTGTCCTGCGCCAGCGCCTTGTCACCGGTCTCGCCGGTGCCCGCGTACAGCATCCGGTCCGGGCCGAAGGCGAGCCGCCCGCCGTTGTGGACCCGGCCCCTGGGGATGCCCTTGAAGATGGTGTTGGGCGCACCCAGCTGGTTTCCGGGCGCCCGCCGCTCGTCGTAGATCATGCGCGCGATGCGGTTGTCGGACGCGGTGGTGAAGTAGGCGTACACCTCGTGGTCGGTGCCGAACGACGCGGACACCGCGAGCCCCAGCAGCCCGCCCTCGCCCTCCGGCGCCACCCCCGGGACCGACCCCAGCCAGGTGACCTTCCCGCCGTGCGCGGCCACCCGCACCATCCGCCCGCTGTCCCGCTCCCCGACCAGCAGATCCCCACCGGGCAGCACGGCCACGCCCCACGGCGACTTCAGCCCCGTGGCCGACGTCCCGGTGACCCGCACCGAGCCCCTGGCGGGCGGCACCACGACCGACGCCGACGGGCTCGGCGACGACACCCCGGCGGACGCCCCGGGCGTGCCCGCTCCTGCGGACCCCGCGCCGCTCCCACCCGTCCCCCCACCGGACGAGCATCCCGCCGCCAGAAGCAGCGAAACGGCGGCCAACACGGCGGTCCGGGAACGTCGTTGCACGGCAGAGGTCCTCTCGTCGGCGAGCGGGATAAGGACACCACATCCCCACCCACCCGACCACGCACACCGTCCCTCCGGCGCCCGCCCCCACCCATGGTCTTCATGACCCTCAACGGGAGGGGACGGGCCGGAGGGGCAGGGGTGTGCCGGACGTAAAGCGAAGCAGTCCGGCACACCCCTGCCCCGGAGGTCCGTCACCGCACCCCGAAAGCCCCGCGCAGCGGCTTCGCGCCGCAGGCGCAAAAAGAAAACCCACGGCGGGAAAGCCGACACCGTGGGAAGCCGACCAAGCGCAGCTAATACCAGGACTCCCGCGCCGCCGGCAGCCCGGCGATCTCCCGCAGATCCTCGGCCGCAAGCACCAACGCCGCGGCAGCGGCATTCTGCGCGGCCCACCGATCCTTCTTCGTCCCCGGCACGGGGACCACGTGGCGCCCCTGGGCCAGCACCCAGGCCAACGCCACCTGCCCCGGCGTGGCCCCGTACCGGGCGCCGACCCGCCGCAGCCCGGCCACCACCGGCTGGTTGGCGGCCATCATCTCGGCGGTGAAACGCGGGTGCCGGGCCCGTATGTCCTCCGGCTCGAAGCCCTGGCCGGGGGTGAGCGTGCCGGTCAGGAAGCCGTTGCCCAGCGGCATCGCGGCCAGGAAACCCACCCCGCGCGACTCGCACCACGGCAGCAGCTCCGCCAGCGCCTCCGGCGACCACACCGACAGCTCCGCCTGCACGCTGCTCACGGGGAACACCTGCTGGATGCGCTCCAGTTGACGCAGTGTCCCGGTGTGCATCCCCGAGGGACGCGGGACCCGGGCACCGGGCGCGCCCCGGCCCGCCCGGAGGGCACGCGGGGGCCGCGCGGCGCGCGCCCCCACCGCACACAGCCCCAGCGACCGCACCTTCCCGGCGGCCACCAGCTCCGCCATCGCCCCCCAGGTCTCCTCGATGGGCACCTCGGGGTCGGCGCGGTGCAGTTGGTAGAGGTCGATGCGGTCGGTCTGGAGCCGGCGCAGCGAGGCGTCGCAGGCACGCTTGATGTAGCCGGGGCGCCCGTTGGCGACGATGTGCTGGTCCCCGGCCAGCAGCCCGCACTTCGTCGAGACGAAGGCGTCCGCCCGCCGCTCCTTGAGCACCCGCCCCACCAACAACTCGTTGGTGAACGGGCCGTACATGTCTGCGGTGTCCAGCAGGCTGCACCCCCGGTCGAGCGCGGCGTGCAGCGCCCGCAGCGACCCCTCCTTGCTGCGCTGCGACGCGCTGTACCCCCAGCTCATCGGCATGCAGCCGAGGCCGATCGCGCCGACCTCCAGGGCCGCCGCGCCGATTGTCCTGCGCTCCACCTGGTCGTGCCTCCGTCCCTCGCCCCCGATCAAGGGCCAGACCAAACTAACGTCTGAACCAAACGTCTCTTCGCATAGCCTCGGGCCATGGCAACAGCAGCACCGCACGCGGCCCCCGGCGACGTCTGGCTCCCGATCCCGCCCGAGGAGATCGACGGCCTCCCCGAGGGCCTCGACTACGTCCACTGGGACGCCGGTCCCGAGTACCCCGCCGACCCCGCCCGCTGCGTCTTCTACGCGGTCCCCTACATGAAGCCCGCCGAGGTCTGCCTGCGTCCGCTGGCGCGGATGAGCCGGGTGCGCGTGGTGCAGGCCCTCACGGCCGGGACCGAGAACCTGCTCCCGGGACTCGACCGGATGCCGCCCGGCGCCCGGTTGTGCAACGCCCGGGGCCTGCACGACGCCAGCACCGCCGAGCTGGCGCTCACCCTGACGCTGGCATCGTTGCGCGGCGTCCCGGAGTTCGTCCGGGCCCAGGACGCGGGGGAGTGGCGGCCGGAAGTCCGGCCGGCGCTCGCCGACAAGTCGGTCCTCATTGTGGGCTATGGTTCGATCGGCAGTGCCATCGAGGACCGGCTCACACCTTTCGAATGCGCGCGGGTGATGCGCATCGCGCGCACCGCCCGTGACACTGTGCGCGGTCCGGTGCATCCACTCTCCGGGCTGACCGCCCTCCTGCCCGCCGCGGACGTCGTCATCCTCGCCATTCCGCTCACCGAGCACACCCGTGGCCTGGTAGGACGCGATTTCCTGGCCCGGATGAAGGACGGCGCACTCCTGGTGAACGTCGCCCGAGGAGCGGTCGTCGACACCGCCGCGCTGCTCGCCGAGACCGCGTCCGGACGGCTGCGCGCGGCCCTCGACGTCACCGAACCGGAACCCCTGCCCGCCGATCACCCGCTCTGGCACGCACCCGGCGTGCTCGTCACTCCACACGTCGGGGGCCCCAGCTCTGCGTTTCTGCCCCGTGCGAAGCGGCTGCTGCGCGGTCAGTTGACGCTTTTCGCCGCCGGCGAGCCGGTCCGGAACGTCGTCGCCACCGCCCCGGAATCCGCAGTGGATCGCTCTACGAGTCCGTAGCGCTGCTCTCCGTGTCTACAAATCCCTAGGTTGTCACGCTCCGTAGAAGCACTATGTCCCTGAGTGACGGATCTGGTGTATCGTCCCGAGCGGGGATGCGCCGGGATCGTCACGGCGCGATACGAAAGATCCGGAACCGAGGGGGGCGACGGGCGATGTACTGCCGATGGATGATCCGCGAGACACGCGATCCACGACCGCCCGCAGCGATGCCGCCGGGACCCCGCACGCGCCGTTCCCGACGCGGCCCGGCACGGGTGAACGGGAGAGCACGGTGAGCGCCCCGGGGGCGATGCTCTCCCGGTCGCCCGCACAGGCCGCCGGCGCACCGAACCCGGTGCCCCAGGTGGCGCTGGCCGTCGTCTGCGGCGGCTACGCCGTCGGCTCCGCGATGGGCTGGGGATCTCCGCGACTCGCCGCGGTCATGGGGGACTTCGGGCTCAGCGTGGCCGCCCTCGTCGCCGCCGTCTCCTGCGGCCTCTACGCCCGCAGGTACTCCACCCCCTTCCGCCCCGCCTGGGTGCTGTTCGCCGTCTCCTCCGGGATGGCCGGTCTCGGCAACGGCGTCTGGGGCTGGTACGAGGTCGTCCGGGGGGCCGCCGTCCCCAACCCCTCGCTGGCCGACTTCTTCTTCCTGCTGTTCGCTCCGCCGGCCATCGTCGGCCTGCTGGTGCTCGCCAAGCGGCCGGTGACCAAGGCCGGTTGGATCTGCCTCGGGCTCGACGCCTGGCTGATCGCCGGGTCGCTGCTGACCCTGTCCTGGAGCCTCGCGCTCGCGCACACCGCGCACTTCCAGGGCCGCACGGTCGCCCAGAGCGCCCTCTCGCTGGCCTATCCGCTGCTGGACATCGTCCTGGTCAGCATGGTCCTGGCGCTGCACTTCCGGCGCTCCTCGGTGCACCGCTCGGCGATCAACACCGCCATCGCCGCACTGGCGCTGACGGTGCTGTGCGACGCGCTGTTCAGCTCCCCGCTGCTGCACGACCACTACCGCTCCGGCCAGATCCTGGACGCCGGCTGGTTCGCCGGCTCGATGCTCTTCGCCTACGCCCCGTGGGTGGGCCGCCGGTCCGCCGCGGAGACCGCCGCCGAGGCCCCCGGCCCCGAGGCGCGCCGCCCGCAGTCGTCCGGCAGCCGCCCCATCGCCGGCTCGCTGGCCGCCCTGACCCCGTATCTGGCCGCCGCGGTCTGCACGTTGGGGATCCTCACCAACGTGCTGGACGGGCGCCGCATCGACCGCGTGGTGCTCTTCACCGGCTGCACGGTCGTGCTCGCCCTGGTCGTCCGGCAGGGCATCATGCTGCTCGACAACATCACCCTCACCCAGGAACTCGCGCAGAAGGAGAACCACTTCCGCTCCCTGGTGCAGGGCTCCAGCGACGTCATCATGATCGCCGCACCGACCGGTGTGCTGCGCTACGTCAGCCCGGCCGCCGCCGGGGTCTACGGCCGCGACGCGGACGAACTGGTCGGCTCCGAGCTGGCCTCGCTGATCCACCCCGAGGACCTGGGCCGGGTGGTCCACGAGGTCCGCCGCTTCCTCGCCGCCTCGCCCGAGGTCGAGCCGACCACCCGGATCGAGTGCCGCTTCCGGGCCGGCGAGCGGCGCGCCGGCGGAGGGGGCACCTCCCGCTCGGGCGAAGCCGAGAGCGGGGGAGGCTGGCTGAACGTCGAGTCCACGGTCAACCGCCACCACGGCGGCCTGATCTTCAACTCCCGCGACGTCACCGAGCGCGTCCGGCTCCAGGCCCAGCTCCAGCACAACGCCTCGCACGACGCGCTCACCGACCTGCCCAACCGCGCGCTGTTCACCGAGCGGGTCACCAAGGCCGTCACCGGCCGCCGGGCCAGCGACCACGACACCGCCGTGCTCTACATCGACCTCGACGGCTTCAAGCAGGTCAACGACACCATCGGCCACCAGGCGGGCGACGAACTGCTGATCCAGGCGGCCCGCCGGCTCGCCGAGTCGGTGCGGGCCGGCGACATAGCGGCCCGCCTCGGCGGCGACGAGTTCGCCGCCCTGATCACCGGCGACGGCACCCGCGACCGCGCGGCCCGGGAGTTCCGCAGCCTGGAGATCGCCGACCGGCTGCGCATCCGGCTCTCCGAGCCCTACCGCATCGACGGCCGGGACGTCCGGGTCGCGGCCAGCATCGGCGTCGCCTTCGCCGAACCAGGCGTCAGCCCCGCGGGCCTGCTGCGCAACGCCGACCTGGCGATGTACCGCGCCAAGCAGGCCGGCAAGGGCCGCGTCGAGCTCTACGCCCCGCAGATGCAGGACGAGGTCGCGCACCGCGCCGAGCTCGTCAGCAAGCTCCGCACCGCCCTCCAGGACGGCGAGTTCGCGCTGCTCCACCAGCCGGTGGTCGAGCTGGCCGGCGGCCGGATCACCGCGGTCGCCGCGCACGCCCGGTGGCGGTCCGCCGAGGGCATCCTCTTCACCCCGGCCGAGTTCCTGCGGGTCGGCGACCGCGGGCGGCTGACCGACGAGGGCGGCGAGCGCGCCGCCGAACTGGGCCGCTGGCAGCTGGAGGAGGCCGTGGAGCAGGCCGCCGCCCGGCACCGCGCCGGCCACCAGATCCCGGTCGCGGTCCGGCTCTCCGCCCGGCGCCTGCTGGACCGCGCGCTCACCCCGAAGGCCATCGAGGCGCTGCTCGCCCGGCACGGCCTCCCCTCGGGCGCGCTCGTCCTGGAATTGTCCGAAAGCGACCCCCGGATCCCGCTCGACGACCTGGAGCGCCGGCTGGTCGCGCTGCGCCGGCTGGGCGTGCGGATCGCGCTGGACGGCAGCGGGTACGCCGCGATGACCGCGCTGCGCCGGCTGCCCATCGACGTCCTGCGGCTGGACCGCGGGCTGATCGACGGCGTGGTGGAGTCCGCCCGGCTGCACAAGATCACCGCCGGGCTGCTGCGGATCGCCGACGACCTCGGCATGCAGTCGGTCGCGGAGGGCGTGGACCTGCCCGAGCAGGTGCTGGCGCTGCGCTCCCTGGGGTGCACCCACGGCATGGGCCTGGCCTTCTCCGCGCCGCTGGAGGAGCCCCGGCTGCGCCGGGCGCTGACCCGCGGCAGCTATCCGGTACCTGATCTGACCGGCCAGGGCAGGGCGGTGGTGCTCAGCGGCAGCCGCCCGGTCCGGCGCGCCGCCGCGGCCGGGGACACGGAGGCATCCCCCGTTGCGCCCAAATAGTGAGACCTCCGTCCCACCCACTTGACACTCGGTGCACGGGAGGGGGAGGGTCAGTGCCATGCGCACCCGAATTCTCGTACTTGGAAAGCGCGTCGGCTGAAGCTGGGACCCTGACGAACCCAGCTGACCACACCGGCGCGCTCCCCTCGCTTGCCTCACGGCACGAGGGGTTTTTTGTTGCACAGCAACCTCACAAACCCCGACAAAACCCTCAGCTTCGAGAAGAGACGCAGATGACCGAGCAGGCCAACGGGGCCCACCATCCGCAGCCGCGGACCCGTCACACCGGCGGAGCGCAGCAGCCCGCGACCGTCGAGCAGGTCACGGGTGCGCAGTCCCTCATCCGCTCGTTGGAGGAGGTCGGGGCCGACACGGTGTTCGGGATCCCTGGCGGTGCGATCCTCCCCGCGTACGACCCGATGATGGACTCCTCGAAGGTCCGGCACGTGCTGGTGCGGCACGAGCAGGGCGCGGGGCATGCCGCCACCGGATACGCTCAGGCCACCGGCAGGGTCGGGGTCTGCATGGCGACGTCCGGGCCGGGCGCCACCAACCTGGTCACTCCGATCGCGGACGCGCACATGGACTCCGTCCCGCTGGTCGCGATCACCGGTCAGGTCTCCTCCAAGTCGATCGGCACGGACGCCTTCCAGGAGGCGGACATCTGCGGCATCACCATGCCGATCACCAAGCACAACTGGCTGGTCACGGACCCCGCCGAGATCCCCCGGACGATCGCCGAGGCGTTCCACGTCGCCTCCACCGGCCGCCCCGGTCCGGTCCTGGTCGACATCGCCAAGGATGCTCTCCAGGCACGGACCACCTTCGTCTGGCCGCCGCAGACCGATCTGCCCGGCTACCGTCCGGTGACCAAGCCGCATGCCAAGCAGATCCGTGAGGCCGCCCGGCTGATCGTCGAGTCCAAGCGTCCGGTGCTCTACGTCGGTGGCGGTGTCCTCAAGGCCGGTGCCACCGCCGAACTCAAGGTGCTCGCCGAGCTGACCGGCGCCCCGGTCACCACCACCTTGATGGCGCTGGGGGCCTTCCCCGACAGTCACCCCCAGCACCTGGGCATGCCCGGTATGCATGGTTCGGTCACCGCTGTCGCCGCGCTGCAGAAGGCGGACCTGCTGATCACCCTCGGCGCCCGCTTCGATGACCGGGTCACCGGCAAGCTGGATTCCTTCGCTCCGTACGCCAAGGTCGTGCACGCCGACATCGACCCGGCGGAGATCGGCAAGAATCGCGCCGCGGACGTGCCGATCGTCGGGGACGCCCGTGAGGTCATCGCCGATCTGATCGTCGCCGTCCAGGCCGAGCACGAGGCGGGCCACAAGGGCGACTATGCGGCCTGGTGGAAGGACCTCAACCGCTGGCGGGAGACCTACCCGCTGGGCTATGACCTGCCCGACGACGGCAGTCTCTCCCCGCAGCAGGTCATCGAGCGGATCGGCAAACTCGCCCCGGCCGACACGATCTTCGCCGCGGGTGTCGGCCAGCACCAGATGTGGGCCGCCCACTTCATCGACTACGAGCGGCCCGCCACCTGGCTGAACTCCGGTGGCGCCGGCACCATGGGCTACGCCGTGCCCGCCGCGATGGGTGCCAAGGCCGGTATGCCGGACCGCACCGTCTGGGCGATCGACGGCGACGGCTGCTTCCAGATGACCAATCAGGAGCTGGTCACCTGCGCGCTGAACAACATCCCGATCAAGGTCGCGATCATCAACAACGGCGCGCTGGGCATGGTTCGCCAGTGGCAGGCCCTCTTCTACAACCAGCGTTACTCCAACACCGTGCTCCACAGTGGCCCCGAGGACGTCAACCCGCAGGCCAAGGGCACCCGCGTGCCGGACTTCGTCAAGCTGGCCGAGGCGATGGGCTGTGCCGCGCTGCGCTGCGAGGACCCCGCGGAGCTGGACAAGGTCATCGAGGAGGCCAACGCCATCAACGACCGTCCGGTGGTGGTCGACTTCATCGTCCACGAGGATGCCCAGGTGTGGCCGATGGTCGCCGCCGGCACCTCCAACGACGAGGTCATGGCCGCCCGGGGCGTGCGTCCCGACTTCGGCGACAACGAAGACGACTGACCCAGGACGTCACGGACGCACGGAAGAAGAGAGAAGACGACATGTCCAAGCACACGCTCTCCGTCCTGGTGGAGAACACCCCCGGCATCCTCGCCCGGATCGCCGCGCTGTTCTCCCGCCGCGGCTTCAACATCGACTCGCTGGCGGTCGGGGTCACCGAGCACCCCGACATCTCCCGCATCACCATCGTGGTCAGCGTCGAGAAGCTGCCGCTGGAGCAGGTCACCAAGCAGCTCAACAAGCTCGTCAACGTCCTGAAGATCGTCGAGCTGGAGCCGGGCTCGGCCATCCAGCGCGAGCTGGTCCTGGTGAAGGTCCGCGCCGACAACGAGACCCGCTCGCAAATCGTCGAGATCGTGCAGCTCTTCCGCGCCAAGACCGTGGACGTCTCGCCGGAGGCCGTGACGATCGAGGCCACCGGGTCCAGCGACAAGCTGGAGGCGATGCTCCGGATGCTGGAGCCCTTCGGCATCAAGGAACTGGTGCAGTCCGGCACCATCGCCATAGGTCGCGGCGCCCGGTCCATCACCGACCGCTCGCTGCGCGCGCTGGACCGTACAGCCTGATTCCGGCGGTCCGTTCGGACCGTATCGCGAGACCCCCCGACTTTCCCTTCCCCGCCCGACGTACTGTGTGGGCACCCCGCTAGATCCAAGGAGAGACCCGAAGTGGCCGAGCTGTTCTACGACGACGACGCCGACCTGTCCATCATCCAGAACCGCAAGGTGGCGGTCATCGGCTACGGAAGCCAGGGTCACGCCCACGCGCTGTCCCTGCGCGACTCGGGCGTCGACGTGCGCGTCGGTCTGCACGAGGGCTCCAAGTCCAAGGCCAAGGCCGAGGAGCAGGGCCTGCGCGTGGTGACGCCGGCCGAGGCGGCCGAAGAGGCCGACGTCATCATGATCCTGGTGCCGGACCCGATCCAGGCCAAGGTCTACGAGGAGTCCATCAAGGACCACCTCAAGGACGGCGACGCGCTGTTCTTCGGGCACGGCCTGAACATCCGCTTCGGCTTCATCAAGGCCCCGGCCGGCGTGGACGTCTGCATGGTCGCCCCCAAGGGGCCGGGCCACCTGGTGCGCCGTCAGTACGAGGAGGGCCGCGGCGTGCCGTGCATCGCGGCCGTCGAGCAGGACGCGTCCGGGAAGGCGTTCGACCTGGCGCTCTCGTACGCCAAGGGCATCGGCGGCACCCGTGCCGGCGTCATCAAGACCACCTTCACCGAGGAGACCGAGACCGACCTGTTCGGTGAGCAGGCGGTGCTCTGCGGCGGCGCCTCGGCGCTGGTCAAGGCCGGCTTCGAGACCCTGGTCGAGGCGGGCTACCAGCCCGAGATCGCGTACTTCGAGTGCCTCCACGAGCTGAAGCTGATCGTGGACCTGATGTACGAGGGCGGCCTGGAGAAGATGCGCTGGTCGGTCTCCGAGACCGCTGAGTGGGGCGACTACGTCACCGGCCCGCGGATCATCACCGACGCCACCAAGGCCGAGATGAAGAAGGTGCTCGCCGAGATCCAGGACGGCACCTTCGCCAACAACTGGATGGCCGAGTACAACGCCGGCCTGCCGAAGTACAACGAGTACAAGAAGGCCGACGAGAACCACCTGCTGGAGACCACCGGCAAGAAGCTGCGCAAGCTGATGAGCTGGGTGGACGACGAGGCGTGAGCCGTGGGAGAGGGGGTCGCGACACTGCTCGCGGCCCCCTCGTCCGTATGCGGCCGCACCCCCTGTCCGCGGGCCCGTCCGCCGCCTTGTCCACCGCGTAGAACCACGCATGGGTGATCCTTACGCTCCGGCACAGACCGTGCCGTGCCCCGCCACTACACTGCTCGACACAAGCGCGTCAGGCTCACAGCGTCGTGCGTCTTCCACGCGGCATTCCCCCCTTACCGCCTTCGGCCGTCGGGACGGCCGTCCGCGAAGGTACTAGTGAGGACTGAAGACCACGTGAGCACTGCCAACCCGGGTAAACCCGTTGTACTGATCGCCGAGGAGCTGTCGCCGGCCACCGTCGACGCCCTCGGCCCGGACTTCGAGATCCGGCACTGCAACGGCGCCGACCGCGCCGAGCTGCTGCCCGCCATCGCCGACGTCGACGCCGTCCTCGTGCGCAGCGCGACCAAGGTCGACGCCGAGGCGATCGCCGCCGCCAAGAAGCTGAAGGTCATCGCCCGGGCCGGGGTGGGCCTGGACAACGTCGACGTCTCCGCCGCCACCAAGGCCGGCGTGATGGTCGTCAACGCCCCGACCTCCAACATCGTCACCGCCGCCGAGCTGGCCTGCGGTCTGCTGGTCGCCACTGCCCGCAACATCCCGCAGGCCAACACCGCGCTGAAGAACGGCGAGTGGAAGCGCAGCAACTACACCGGCGTCGAGCTCAGCGAGAAGACCCTCGGCGTGGTCGGCCTCGGCCGGATCGGTGTCCTGGTCGCCCAGCGGATGTCCGCGTTCGGCATGAAGGTCGTGGCCTACGACCCCTACGTCCAGCCGGCCCGCGCCGCCCAGATGGGCGTCAAGCTGCTGACCCTGGACGAGCTGCTCGCGGTCTCGGACTTCATCACCGTCCACCTCCCCAAGACGCCCGAGACCCTCGGCCTGATCGGCGACGAGGCGCTGCACAAGGTCAAGCCGTCGGTCCGGATCGTCAACGCCGCCCGCGGCGGGATCGTCGACGAGGCGGCGCTGGCCGGCGCGCTCAAGGAGGGCCGGGTGGCCGGCGCGGGCCTCGACGTGTATGCCGTCGAGCCCTGCACCGACTCCCCGCTGTTCGAGTTCGACCAGGTCGTGTGCACCCCGCACCTGGGCGCCTCGACGGGCGAGGCGCAGGAGAAGGCCGGTATCGCGGTCGCCAAGTCGGTGCGGCTGGCGCTCGCCGGCGAGCTGGTGCCGGACGCGGTCAACGTCCAGGGCGGCGTGATCGCCGAGGACGTCAAGCCGGGGCTGCCGCTGGCCGAGCGGCTCGGCCGGATCTTCACCGCACTGGCCGGCGAGGTCGCCCTGCGCCTCGACGTCGAGGTGTACGGCGAGATCACCCAGCACGACGTCAAGGTGCTCGAACTCTCCGCGCTCAAGGGCGTCTTCGAGGACGTCGTGGACGAGACGGTGTCCTACGTCAACGCCCCGCTGTTCGCGCAGGAGCGCGGCGTCGAGGTGCGGCTGACCACCAGCAGCGAGTCGCCCGAGCACCGCAACGTGGTCACCGTCCGCGGCACCCTCGCCGGCGGCGAGGAGGTGTCGATCTCCGGCACGCTGGCCGGCCACAAGAACGTCCAGAAGGTCGTGGCGGTCGGCGACCACTCGATCGACCTCGCGCTCGCCGACCACATGGCGTTCCTGCGCTACACCGACCGCCCCGGCGTGGTCGGCACCGTCGGCCGGATCCTGGGCGAGGCGGGCATCAACATCGGCGGCATGCAGGTCGCCCGGGCCGATGTCGGCGGCGAGGCGCTGGTCGTGCTGACGGTCGACGACACCATTCCGGCGAGCGTGCTGGCCGAGATCTCCGACGAGATCGGCGCGACCTCGGTGCGCGCGGTGAACCTCACCCACTGACCCACCGGTTCTCGCAGGGCCACGGGCCCGGTCCCCGCTTCGGCGGGGGCCGGGCCCGTGGCCGTCCGGGGCGGTCGCCGCGTTCGAGAATTCACCCGAACGGGGGAGTGGGGTCCAGGGGAAGCGGTGTCCTGGGGCGGGCGCCCCGCCAGGACCGTCGGGCGGGTGCCGCGGCCCGCCGGCACCGGACCGCCCGGGTCGCCGTCGCGGCGGGCCCGGCGCGCAATGGGAACTGCGCGTGCGGGGACACCGCGCGTGCCCCGGTGGAGCCGGTGTGCGCGGAAGGAGGCGGGACGCCATGGACGCACCCATGGGTGGCACTCCGCAGAGCCTGACCGGACTGCGGGTGGTGGACGCGGAGGGCGCCAAGGTCGGCGTCGTCCAGCAGGTCTACCGGGACGACGCCACCGACGAGCCCGAGTGGATCACCGTACGGACCGGACTGCTCGGCCTGAAGGAGACCTTCGTGCCGCTGGCCGGGGCCCGGCGGGCCGGCGACGAACTGCATGTCCCGCACACCAAGGGGGCGATGAAGGCGGCACCCCGGATCGACGCCGAGGGCCATCTCGACCCGTCGGAGGAGGAGCGGCTCTACCGGCACTACGGGCTGCTCCCGCCGGGACCGGCCGGCCCGACGGAGCCGACGGAGCCGACGGAACCGCCCGGTACGTCGGGCTGAGGGGACGGGTGCCGGAGCGGGCCGGGTGGGCGCGGCCCCGGTCCGCTCCGGCCGGCTCACCTCCCGGGGCGGGCGAGCAGCAGCTCGGTGTTGTGGTCGGCGGACGTGCCCAGCTTGGCGTCCGGCGTCGCGTAGGGGTCGTTGTAGGACAACTCGCGGTAGAGCGCGGCGAGTCCGGCGTCGGAGGTGTCGGTGACGGACGTGACGTACGGGGCGGCGGACTCGATGAGCGTGGTGAACAGCGACAGTGTGCCGTCGCCGTTGTCGGCCAGCTCGATGATCCGGGCGTGCTGCGGGAAGTCCACGTGCGAGGCGGTGTTGATCTCCCAGAAGGCGCGCTCGGGCACGGCGTGGGCGTGCGGGGTGATGCGGTTCTCGTGGGTGTGGCCGTTCACCCACGCGACCACGTTGGGATAGCGCTGGAGCAGGGCGACCAGGGCCTTGCCGTCGTGCCGGCCCTCGAAGGGCCGGTAGGGGTCGGGCAGCAGATTGCCCATGGTGGCGCTGGTGTGGTGGCTGAACAGCACGATCAGAGGGTCGCCCCCGCGGCCGCGCACCGTGCGGCCGTCGCCGTCGTACCAGCGGCTGCTGTGCTCCTGGAGCACCGACTCCAGCCACCGCAGCTGCGCCGTGCCCAGCGAACCGTCCGCCCAGCCCGCGCGGTTGGTGGTGTCCAGGCTGACGCCCAGGACGCCCTCGGCGAGCGGGAAGGTGTAGTAGAGGCGGCCGCTGGCCGCCGCGTCGGAGGTGAAGCCGTGGCCCACCGGGCCCGCGCCGGTGTACGCCGGGTCCAGATGGGCCTTGGCGAACTCGGCCGGGGTGAACGGGTGCCGCCGTTCGTCCGGGGTGATCCTGCGGACCGCGCCGCCGTCGGCCAGCAGGGAACCGAGCAGCGCCGCGGCCTGCGCCGGATCGTGCTTGAGGGCGTCCGCCAGCCGGGCCGCGGTGGCGTCGTCGCAGCCCTCCAGCTTCCGGTCGCCGGTGTACAGCTCGCCCAGCAGGCCGAGATCGGGCAGGGTGCCCTCGATGCTGTCGTCGTGGTTGCCGACCGTGGTGTACCAGGGGACGGCCAGGCCCGGCGCGGTGAACGGGCGGGCCGCACCCGACAGGAAACCCGGTATCTGCGGCAGCCCCTTGGCCTTGTAGGCGTCCCGCAGCGCCGACTCGGGGTTCCAGTACGCCGCGTTGCCGGAGTTCTGCACGCCTTCGTAGCGCCGGGGGTCGCCGCTGCTGGGGGTGATCCGGCCGCCGCTCATCACCGTCAGATACCAGTCGAGCTCGATCCGCTCGTGGTTGTCGGTGTTGTCGCCGGTGGCCATCACCGAGCCGAACGGCAGCCCGGTGTACGGGCCCCGGCGCACCGCGTTGACCCGCTCGACGAGCGAGGAGGCGCCGCGCACGGTCAGGGCCTCGTGCGGGCGGTGCGCGCTGTCGTTGACCCGGGCCAGATACTCGAACCGGACCGGCGACTCGACGTCCGCCAGATGCAGGTCGGTGAACTGCACGAAGGAGGCGAGGCCGGTCCGGCGGTCGTCCCGCCCGGCGCTCCCGGCGGCCAGCTCGCCGCGCACCACCAGCGGCCAACCGGGGCCGGCCACCAGCCGCTTGTACGCCCCGGTGCCGACGGGGCGGGCGGCCTGCTCCAGGGTGGTGCCCCTGGTGCGCACGGCCCGCGCCGCGGTGACCGCCAGCGCACGGTCGTACGAGGCCGCCGACCACAGCGTGGCCCCCGCCACCGCGGCGGACAGTCTGGACACGAACTGGCGGCGGTTCATCCCGTGCATCAAATCCCCCTGGGGCTGCGCTACATGACGGCAGACGGGGGTGCCCCGCCAACCGGCCGGGCGGTCGGGCACCCTCGGACGGCGCACACGCTACTTGCCGGTAGCGACCGGCAACAGGTCCTGTGGACAACGGGTTCATGGACATCAGGTGGCGTCCCGGGGCACTCCGGGACAACCGGCGACCGCCGATCGCCCCGCGTCCAACGTCCCGCCCCCGCAGCCGAGTTCGGCACCCGCCCCAGGGCACGGACCGCGGCGCACGCGGTCCGCGTCAGAGCCGCGACGCCTTGAGCGCCATGTGGAGCAGCAGCCGGTCCGCGCCCTCGTCCAGGTCGAGGCCGGTCAGCTTCTCGACCCGGCCGAGGCGGTAGTAGAGGGTCTGCCGGTGGATGCCCAGGTGCTGGGCGGTGCGGCCGGCCTGGCCGGCGCAGTCCAGGAACGCCTCGGCGGTACGGGCGAGTTCGGCGTGTGCGGGGGTCAGCAGCGGGGCGACCGTCGGGTCGGGCGCGGCGTCCGGGAGGCCGGTCAGCAGGCGGTAGGCGCCTATGCCGTCCCACTCGGCGACGGGGCCCAGCCGGGGCTCGGCGCGGGCGGCGCGGGCCGCGGCCAGCGCCTGCCGCCAGGATGCCGGGAGTTCGGTCGGCTCACGGGTGGCGAGGCCGATCCCGGCGGCGCCGCGCGGGCCGCGCGCCCCGGCCGCCGCCGGACCGACGCCCGCCCGCGGGGAGCGCAGCAGATGCTCGGCGGCCGCATGGGCCGGCGCCGGCGAGCCGGTCTGGCGCAGCCGGACCAAGCCGGCCAGCGCGGCGGTGCCGCCGGGGCCCGGCCGGCCCGGGTCCCCGGCCGGGGCGCCCGGCAGCGGGCAGGCCGCGAGGAGTCCGGGCAGGCTCGGCAGGGGAGCGGTGTCGGTGCCGGCGGTGTCCCAGGGCAGGACCGCGACGAGGGTGAGCGGGGTGCCCGGGGTGAAGCGCAGGGTGTCCCGGAGGGCGTCGCGCAGCGCGGCCGCCGCCGCGGCCCGGCCGGAGACCGGTGACGTCAGCAACTCCCGCAGCACCTCGGCGAGTTCGTGCCCGGCCCGGGACTCGTCGGCCAGCAGGGCGCCGATCCGGGCGGCGGTCTCCATCGCCTGGGCCATCCGCGGGTCGGTCGGGGCGCCGGCGCCGCCCAGCTCCAGATCGGTCAGATGGCCGTCGTCCAGCAGCCAGACATAGCCGTGCACCACGCCCCCGTGCCGCACCGGCAGGCAGATCCGGCCGCGGAACACCCCGGCCGCCGGGTCCGGCGGAATCCGCAGCGGCGCGGTGGCGCGGGCGATCCCGAACGCCTCGAACCACGCGCGCACCGCCGCCGAGGACCGCCGCTGAAGGATCGAACGGGTCCGCACCGGGTCCATGACCTCGTCGTCCTCGCCCTCGTGCGCGCCGAACGCGATCAGCCCGAAGTCCCGGTCCTCCAGCGTCGCCGGCGCGCCGAGCGCCGCCGAGATCTCGTCCACCAGCTGTTGGTAGTCGCCGCGCACCGCCGCCCCACCCCTCTCCTGTCACTGCCGTCGCCTGCCTCCCATTCTCATACATCTGTCTGAGATGCCGGCCACGAAGGCGTGACAGCTGTCGATGGCCGGAAAGTGGCGAGATCCTTAAATTTCAGGTGGCTCATCTCGCCGCCGCGAGCGCCCGATCGGCGTTGGCCCCGGCATTTTTGTCATCCTGAATCGTGGAGGTGCCCCATGCTGGGTCCCGTGCTTCTCGCTGCCGCACGCAGCGACAGCATCCGCCGCGTCGTCGCGGCCGCTCCGGTCACCCGACCCGTGGTGGAACGCTTCGTCGCGGGCGAGCGCCTGGACGAGTCGATGGCGGCCGTACGGAATCTGGCCGCGCGCGGCATGGACGTCACCCTCGACCACCTCGGCGAGGACATCACCGACCCGGCCGAGGCGCTGCGCAACCGCGACGCCTACCTCCAGCTGGCCGCCGCCCTCAAGGAGCTGGGGCTGGGCACCAGGGCGGAGATGTCGGTCAAGCTCTCCGCGTTCGGGCAGGCGCTGCCCGGCGGGCACGACCTCGCGCTGCGCAACGTCACCCCGGTGGTCGAGGCCGCCGCCGAAGCCGGCACGACCGTGACGCTGGACATGGAGGACCACACCACCGTCGACTCCACCCTCGCCGTCCTCGCGGCGCTGCGCGAGCGGTTCCCCCAGACGGGCGCGGTGCTCCAGTCCTACCTCTTCCGCACCGAGGACGACTGCCGGGCGCTGGCCGGGGAAGGCTCCCGGGTACGGCTGGTCAAGGGCGCGTACAAGGAGCCCGCGACGGTCGCGTTCCAGGACAAGCAGGAGGTCGACCGGGCGTATGTGCGCTGCCTGAAGATCCTGATGGCGGGGCAGGGCTACCCGATGATCGGGTCCCACGACCCGCGGATGGTCGCCATCGCCCAGGAACTGGCGCACCGCAACGGCCGCAAGCCCGCCGACTACGAGTTCCAGATGCTGTTCGGCATCCGGGAGGCGGAGCAGCGGCGGCTGGTGGAGGAGGGCCACCGGATGCGGGTCTACATCCCCTACGGAACGGACTGGTACGGCTACTTCATGCGGCGCCTCGCCGAGCGTCCGGCCAACCTGACGTTCTTCCTGAGGTCCCTGGCCACCCGCGGCTGAGGACCCCGACCGACGCCCGGGAACGACCCGTACGACTCTTTTGGCACCGTATGGGTGGATCCTGGACGGGGGAGCCTCTCCCGGGACGGCGCACGGACCGCCGGCCATCCCCGGCCACCCGCCGTGGCAGCGGCCTCGGCATGACCGACGTACACCGACGTACGACAACACACCTACGTACGACGACGAGTGATCGCATACCGACGATCGCGAGCGTGACGATCGCAAGCGTAAGGAGACACGGCAACCATGGACGCTGTGACCCAGGTCCCCGTGCCGGTGAACGAGCCGGTGCACAGCTACGCCCCGGGCAGCCCGGAGCGATTCCGCCTGGAGGCCAAGCTCAAGGAGCTGGCCGGCAACCCCATCGAGCTGCCGATGACCATCGGCGGCGAGCGGCGGATGGGCGGCGGCGAGCGCTTCGACGTCGTGCAGCCGCACCACCACTCCGCCCGCCTGGGCACCTACGCCAACGCCACGGTCGGTGACGCGCAGGACGCGGTGGACGCCGCGCTGGCCGCCGCCCCGGCCTGGCGCGCGATGTCCTTCGACGACCGCGCCGCGATCATCCTCAAGGCCGCCGACCTGCTGGCCGGCCCCTGGCGCGAGACGATGGCCGCCGCCACCATGCTCGGCCAGTCCAAGACCGCCCAGCAGGCCGAGATCGACACTCCCTGCGAACTGGTCGACTTCTGGCGCTTCAACGTCCACTTCGCGCGCCAGATCCTGGCCGAGCAGCCCCCGGTGAACGCCCCCGGCGTGTGGAACCGCTCGGACCACCGCCCCCTGGAGGGCTTCGTCTACGCGATCACGCCCTTCAACTTCACCGCGATCGCCGGCAACCTCCCGACCGCCCCCGCCCTCATGGGGAACGTGGTGGTCTGGAAGCCGTCCCCGACGCAGACCCTCGCCGCGGTGCTGCTGATGCGCCTGCTGGAGGAGGCCGGCCTGCCGCCGGGCGTCATCAACCTCGTCACCGGCGACGGCAAGGACGTCTCCGAGGTGGCCCTGACCCACCCCGAGCTGGCCGGCATCCACTTCACCGGCTCGACCAGGACCTTCCAGTACCTGTGGAAGACCGTCGGCACCAACATCGAGAAGTACCGGACCTACCCCCGCCTGGTCGGCGAGACCGGCGGCAAGGACTTCATCGTCGCCCACCCGTCGGCCGACCGGGCCGTGCTGAAGACCGCCATGACCCGCGGCGCCTTCGAGTTCCAGGGCCAGAAGTGCTCCGCGGCCTCCCGCGCCTACGTCCCGGCCTCCCTGTGGAACGCCGGCTTCAAGGAGGAGTTCGCCGCCGAGGTCGACGCCCTGACCATGGGCGACGTCACCGACCTGGCGAACTTCATGGGCGCCGTCATCGACGAGCGGGCCTTCGCCAAGAACAAGGCGGCGATCGACCGCGCCAAGGCCGACCCGACCGTGGAGGTCGTGGCCGGCGGCACCTACGACGACAGCGTCGGCTACTTCGTCCGCCCGACGGTCCTGGTCTCCACCGACCCGGAGAACGAGATCTTCAAGGACGAGTACTTCGGCCCGATCCTCGGCGTCCACGTCTACGACGACTCGGTCGAGGGCGGCTACGAGGCCATGCTCGACCAGATGGAGTCCGCCTCGGCCTACGGCCTGACCGGCGCCGTCATCGCCCAGGACCGCGCCGCGGCCGCCGCCACCTGCGCGAAGCTGCGCTTCGCGGCCGGCAACTTCTACATCAACGACAAGCCCACCGGCGCCGTCGTCGGCCAGCAGCCGTTCGGCGGCGGGCGCGCCTCCGGCACCAACGACAAGGCCGGCGCCAAGCAGAACCTGATGCGCTGGACCTCCACCCGCTCCATCAAGGAGACCCTGGTCCCGCCGACCGACTACCGCTACCCGCACATGGGCTGACGTCCACCCGCACGGCCGCGGCCCGGCACTCCTTCGGGGGTGCCGGGCCGCGGCCGTCGGCACACCCTCCGGCCCGCCCCCTGAGCTGCACCGGAAGGGCTCCGCGCATGATCGCCGTCTCAAATAGTAGGAAGCCCAAGTAATTGTGCAGACATCACGGCCGGGCTGTCCTAGCTTTGTAGGAGCCGAACGTATCGCTGCATCCAGCGAATGCGGATGCGGCCCGGCGCGTCCGCGCAGGTGACCCCTGCGGCGCCGCGGCCCCCGCCCCTCCGGCCGTCGCACCACCACCCCTCTTCGACACAACCCTGCACTTCTCGGGGCTTTGGCATTGGAGACGCGCATCATGGCCGACACCATCGTCCGCAGGACCCGTCACTCCTCCCGTCAGACCAACGACGCCGACCGCCGCAACGCCGCCGCGGCCCTCCAGAGGGCACTCGACCGCCGCGACAACGGCGGCGCCACCGGTCACTGAGCACGCCGACCCCGCACCCGCGTCGGGGCGCCCGGGAGCGGTCCCGGGCGCCCCGACGCGCACCGGCGACGCTGTCCGAATGCCGGACATCACATGTCAATCCATGGGACGGAGAGTAGGGTCCAGGCATGTCTCGCAGCATTCGCCTCGCAGTGATCCCCGGTGACGGAATCGGCCAGGAAGTCGTGGCGCAGGGCCTGAAGGTCCTCACCGCGGTCCTCCCGGAGGACGTCAAGCTCGAAACCAAGGAGTACGACCTCGGGGCCAAGCGCTGGCACCGCACGGGCGAGACCCTGCCGGACGAGGAACTGGCCGCGCTCAAGGAGCACGACGCGATCCTGCTCGGCGCGATCGGCGACCCGTCGGTGCCCTCCGGCGTCCTGGAGCGCGGGCTGCTGCTCAAACTCCGCTTCGCCTTCGACCACTTCGTCAACCTGCGCCCCTCGAAGCTTTTCCCGAACACCGCGACCCCGCTGGCCGGCCGCCCCGAGATCGACTTCGTCGTCGTCCGCGAGGGCACCGAGGGCCCGTACACCGGCAACGGCGGCAGCCTGCGCACCGGCACCCCCGCCGAGGTCGCCACCGAGGTCAGCGTGAACACCGCCTACGGCGTGGAGCGCGTGGTCCGGGACGCCTACGAGCGGGCCAACGCCCGGCCGCGCAAGAAGCTGACGCTGGTCCACAAGAACAACGTCCTGGTCTACGCGGGACACATGTGGAAGAAGATCTTCGACTGGGTCGGCGAGGAGTACCCCGAGGTCACCACCGACTACCTGCACGTCGACGCCGCGACGATCTTCCTTGTCACCCAGCCCGAGCGGTTCGACGTGATCGTCACCGACAACCTCTTCGGCGACATCCTCACCGACCTCGCCGCGGCCGTCACCGGCGGCATCGGCCTGGCCGCCTCCGGCAACATCAACCCCACCGGCGCGTTCCCGTCGATGTTCGAGCCGGTCCACGGCTCCGCGCCGGACATCGCCGGCACCGGCAAGGCCGACCCGACCGCCACGATCCTCTCCGTCGCCCTGCTGCTGCGCCACCTCGGCTACGGGGAGCAGGCCGCGCGCATCGAGGCGGAGGTCGCCGCCGAGCTGGAGGCCCGGGACGGTACGGTGCGCAGCACCGAAGAGATCGGTGACGCGATCGCGGCACTTGTGGAGGGCTGACGCCCGACGCAGCCGCAGGACCCCAGCGCCGGGCCGGTCACGGTCCGGCGCTGCCGCGTTGCACCGCATCGCGCGCACCGTCCGAAGCGGGTGTGCACACCGGTTCCGGCGGCGGACGCCCGCGAGCGATAATCGGACGAGGGTCCGCCGTCCGGCAGGAAACTCGGACGTCCCGGCAACGACCGGTACGAGCGAGCGACCGCGGTGCGCGCGGCCGGCGCAGGTATCGGACCACGCAGTGAAGGACACGGATACATGACGACGCCCACGATCGAGCTCAAGCCCTCCTCGCACCCGCTGCCCGCGGCGGAGCGGGAGCGCATCCTGGCCGCCCCCGGCTTCGGCCGCCACTTCACCGACCACATGGTGACGATCAGGTGGACCGAGGGCCGCGGCTGGCACGACGGGCAGCTCGTGCCGTACGGCCCGCTCTCGCTCGACCCGGCGACCAACGTCCTGCACTACGCGCAGGAGATCTTCGAGGGCCTGAAGGCGTACCGCCAGCCCGACGGCAGCGTCGCCACCTTCCGTCCGGACGCCAACGCCCGGCGCTTCCAGGCGTCCGCCCGCCGGCTGGCCATGCCCGAGCTGCCGGTCGAGACCTTCGTCGAGGCGTGCGACCTGCTGGTGCGGCAGGACCGGGACTGGGTGCCGCCGCACGGCGGCGAGGAGTCGCTCTACCTGCGCCCGTTCATGATCGCCACCGAGGCCGGGCTGGGCGTCAAGCCCGCCTCGGAGTACCTCTTCGTCGTGATCGCCTCGCCGGCCGGCGCGTACTTCCCCGGCGGCGTCAAGCCGGTCTCCATCTGGCTGTCCGAGGACCGGGTGCGGGCCGTCCCCGGCGGCATGGGCGACGCCAAGACCGGCGGCAACTACGCCGCGTCGCTGCTGGCCCAGGCCGAGGCCGCGGCCCGCGGCTGCGACCAGGTCGCCTACCTCGACGCGGTGGAGCACACCTGGGTCGAGGAGCTCGGCGGGATGAACCTCTACTTCGTGTACGGCGACCGGATCGTCACCCCGAAGCTGACCGGCTCGCTGCTCGCCGGCGTCACCCGCGACTCGCTGCTCTCCGTCGCCCGCGACCTGGGTCACGAGGCGGAGGAGGGGCGGATCTCCATCGACCAGTGGCAGCGGGACTCCGCCGAGGGCACGCTCACCGAGGTCTTCGCCTGCGGCACCGCCGCGGTGATCACCCCGGTCGGCACGGTCAAGCGCGACGGCGCCGAGTGGACCCAGTCCGGCGGCGAGCCGGGCAAGGTCACGCTGAAGCTGCGCGAGGCGCTGCTGGACATCCAGCGCGGGGTCACCGCGGACGCCCACGGCTGGCGGCACCTCATCGGCTGAGGCCGGAAGCGGGACCGAGGCCGCCCCGGCGCGATGCCGGGGCGGCCTCGGTGTGCGTACGGACGGCCCGGCGGTTCAGCCGACCTCGGCCGGCGCTTCCTGCGCGGCACCGGCGCGGGCCGTACCGGCGGCCCGCAGCGGCGGGACCGGGCGCGGCTGCCGGGCGACCAGGGCGAGGTAGACGAGCGCGGCGGTGGCGGCGGCGAGCAGGAAGCTCATGTCGATCCCACCGGTGTACTTCAGCAGCGGCCCCTCGTAGGGGGAGCCCACGCCCAGCAGGCCGACCGCCGAGCCCAGCACCCAGGCGACGGTGGCCCGGACGTTCCAGCCGGCCCGGAACCAGTACACGCCGCCGACCGTGCCGCGGTTGTAGACCTGGAGCGAGTCCGCGTCGTAGACGCCGCGGCAGCGGACGTAGCCGATCACGGTGACGACCGCCCACGGGGTGCCGATGGCGGTCATCAGGAGCACGAAGGACGTCATCGCGTTCTGCGCGTCCCACAGGAAGTGGCCGGCGTAGACCAGCGCGGTGGAGAGGCCGGCGACGACGTAGGTGGCCTGGGTGCGGGTGGCGCGCGGCAGGATCGCGTCCAGGTCCAGGCCCATGCTGTAGAGCATCAGGCCGGAGTTGCCGGCCGAGCCGGCCGAGGCGTTGAGCAGCAGGAAGACCAGGTACCACAGGGGTGCGCCGGCGACCAGGGGGCCGGCGTAGTCGGAGCCGGCGCCGACCGCGAGCGCGCTGAACGTGCCGAACAACTGCGGCACCAGCAGGCCCAGCACCAGGCCCAGGTAGGTCGCGCCGAAGACCGCCCCGGGGCGGTGGCGGCGGGGCGAGATGTAGCGGCTGTAGTCGCCGAGCAGGGTGATGAAGGCGATCGGGCCGCTCAGGCCGGCGGAGACCGCGGAGAGCAGCCAGGTCTGCCAGTAGCCGCCCAGCGCGTAGTGGACGCCGGGCACCGGGCCGGTCGAGAAGTGGTGCGCGAACGCGAAGACGCCGATGAGCAGCAGGACGGTCAGCCCGATCGAGAGCACCTTGCTCAGCCGCAGCAGCACTTTGTAGCCGTAGACCGCGCCGACGGCGGTGGCCGCCGCCAGTACCGCGTAGACGACCGTGTACGCGGCCCCGTCCGCCGGCAGGTCGACCAGGCGGTGCAGAGCACCGACCATCGCGTCCCCGCCGACCCAGAGGGTCAGCGCGGTGTAGCCGAGCGAGAGCAGCAGGCCGATCACCGAGCCGATGAGCCGGCCGCGGACGCCGAAGAAGGCGCCGCTGCTGGTGGAGAGGTTGGTCGCGCTGCGCAGGGAGACCAGCGCGAGCGGCGCGGTCAGCACCGCGCCGACCAGGGTGCCGGCGGTGAGGGAGGTGACCGAGCCCCAGAAGCCTAGGCCGAAGGAGACCGGGAGCCAGCCGAAGATCACCACGCCGAGTGCGAGGTTCGAGCCGAGCAGGATGGAGACCAGGTCGCGCGGCCTACTGGTGCGCTCGTCGTCCGGGATGGTGTCGACTCCGCGTTGTTCTATCGGCATGAGGGCTCCCCTGAGAGGCCGGAACAGAGATGAGAAGCGGTGCTGGGCGCGGTGCTCCGTCGTGGACAAGGGCTTCGTTCGGCGGTGCCTACGAAGCGCGTGCTCGCTGCTGCGAGATCATTTGAACGATGCTCTAAAAACGATCAGATCGAGCCATGTTCTAGAGCGACGCTCAATATGAAGCACCGTTGCTGCCTAGGTCAATGGTTTCGGAATGAAGAATTCCGAGTTAGAGTGACGCTCAATTCGCACACGGGAGGAAGTGATCGGATGCGGCTCACCCCCACGGAACGCGACCGGCTGCTGCTGTTCGGCGCCGCCGAGCTGGCGCGGGCGCGCCGGGCCCGCGGACTGAAGCTGAACGTCCCCGAGGCGACCGCGTTGATCGCGGACACGGTCTGCGAGGCGGCGCGGGACGGGCGCCGCCTCGCGCAGGCCATCGAGGCGGCCCGCGGCGTGCTCGGCCCCGAGGACGTCCTGCCGGGCGTCGCCGACGTCGTCACCGAGGTGCACGTCGAGGCCGTCTTCGACGACGGCTCCCGGCTCGCGGTGGTCACCGACCCGATCGGCGCAGCGCCCGCCGCGGAATCCGGCCGGGGGACGGCGCCCGCGCCCGGCGCCGTGCTGCCCGGCCCCGCCGACCCGGAGCCCGAGCCGGCGGTCGTCGTCGCGGTGCGCAACACCGCGACCGTGCCGATCAGCGTCACCTCGCACTTCCACTTCTTCGAGGCCAACCCCCGGCTGGCCTTCGACCGCGCCGCCGCCTACGGCATGCGGCTGTGCGTGCCCGCCGGCTCGTCCGTGCGGTTCGACCCCGGCGGGTCCTCGGAGGTCGGCCTGGTGCCGATCGGCGGCGCCCGGATCGCGATCGGCTTCGCCGGCCTGGTCGACGGCCCGCTCGACGCACCGGGCGCCAAGACCGAAGCGCTGCGGCGGGCCGCCGCCTGCGGCTACCTGGGAGCGGAGGACCAGGCATGACCATCGACCCCCACGAGTACGCCTCGGTGCACGGCCCGCGGGCCGGCGACCGGGTGGTCCTCGGCGACTCCGGACTCGTCGTCCGGGTCGAGTCCGACTCCCAGAAGCCCGGCGACGAGTTCCTGGCCGGCTTCGGCAAGACCGCCCGCGACGGACTGCACCTCAAGGCCGCCTCGCTCCGCGAGACCTGCGACATCGTCATCAGCAACGTCCTGGTCGTCGACGCCGTCCAGGGCATCCGCAAGACGTCCGTCGGCATCCGCGCGGGCCGCATCCACGCCATCGGCCGGGCCGGCAACCCCGACACCCTCGACGGGGTCGAGGTGGTGGTCGGCACCGGCACCTCCATCGTCTCCGGCGAAGGCATGATCGCCACTGCCGGCGCCGTGGACACCCACGTCCACCTGCTGTCCCCGCGCGTCATGGAAGCCTCGCTGGCCTCCGGCGTGACCACCGTCATCGGCCAGGAGTTCGGCCCCGTCTGGGGCGTCGGCGTCAACTCCCCCTGGGCGCTGGGCCACGCCTTCGGCGCCTTCGACGCCTGGCCGGTCAACATCGGCTTCCTGGGCCGCGGTTCGTCCTCCGGGGACGCCCCGCTGGTGGAGGCGCTCGCCGAGGGCGGCGCCTGCGGCTTCAAGGTCCACGAGGACATGGGCGCGCACACCCGCGCCCTGGACACCGCGCTGCGGGTCGCCGAGGAACACGACGTCCAAGTGGCGCTGCACAGCGACGGCCTCAACGAGTGCCTCACCGTCGAGGACACCCTCCGCGTCCTGGACGGCCGGACCATCCACGCCTTCCACATCGAGGGCTGCGGCGGCGGACACGTCCCCAACGTCCTGAAGATGGCCGGCGTCCCCAACGTCATCGGCTCCTCGACCAACCCCACCCTCCCCTTCGGGCGGGACGCGGTCGCCGAGCACTACGGCATGATCGTCTCGGTCCACGACCTCAAGACCGATCTGCCGGGCGACGCCGCCATGGCCCGCGACCGCATCCGGGCCGGCACGATGGGCGCCGAGGACGTGCTGCACGACCTCGGGGCGATCGGCATCACCTCGTCCGACGCCCAGGGCATGGGCCGGGCCGGCGAGACCGTCCGGCGCACCTTCGCCATGGCCGGCAAGATGAAGGCCGAACTGGGCCCCGCAGAAGGCGACGGCGCCCACGACGACAACGCCCGGGTGCTGCGCTACATCGCCAAACTCACCATCAACCCCGCCATCGCCCACGGCCTCTCGCACGAGATCGGATCGATCGAGGTCGGCAAGATGGCCGACATCGTGCTGTGGAAGCCGCAGTACTTCGGCGCCAAACCGCAGCTGGTCCTGAAGTCCGGCTTCCCCGCCTACGGCGTCACCGGCGACCCCAACGCCGCCACCGACACCTGCGAACCCCTCGTGCTCGGCCCGCAGTTCGGCGCGCACGGCGCGACCCCCGCCGAGATCTCGGTGGCCTTCGTCGCCGGCGCCGCGGCCGCACAGGGCGGCGACACCCTGCCCACCCGCCGGCGCCGGGTCGCCGTCCGCGGCACCCGCGGCATCGGCCCCCGCGACCTGCTCCGCAACTCCCGGGTCGGCGACGTCCAGGTCGACGAACGCACCGGACTGGTCACCCTCGACGGCGACCCGATGCGCTCCGAACCCGCCGACGCCGTCCCGCTCTCCCGGCTGTACTTCCTCTGACGCCACCGGCCGCCCCGGCCCGCCGCCCCGCCCTTCCGCTCCGCGACCCCGCGCGCATCCCCAGGACCGAGGACCCCTATGAACACCCCCGCCGCCCACGGCTTCCGCATGCCCCCCGAGTGGGCGCCGCACGAGCGCACCTGGATGGCCTGGCCCGGCCCCAACTTCACCTTCGGCGCCGAGGGCGACGACACACTCGCCGAGGCCCGCCGCGCCTGGGCCGCCGTCGCCCGCGCCGTCCGGCGGTACGAACCGGTCACCGTCGTCGCCGGCCCCGGCCAGCTGGACGGCGCCCGCGCCCTCCTCGGCCCCGGCGTCGACCTCGTCGAACGCCCCCTCGACGACGCCTGGATGCGCGACATCGGCCCCACCTTCCTCACCGACGACCAGGGCCGACTGGCCGCCGTGGACTGGGTGTTCAACGGCTGGGGCGCCCAGGAATGGGCCGCCTGGGACCGCGACGCGAAGATCGCCGAACACGTCGCCGGGCTCGCCGGCGCCCGCAGCTACGCCACCTCCCTGGTCAACGAGGGCGGCGGCATCCACGTCGACGGCGAGGGCACCGTCCTGCTCACCGAGACCGTGCAGCTCGACCCGGGCCGCAACCCCGGCCGCACCAAGGAGGAGGTCGAGGCCGAGATCCACGCCCACCTCGGCACCACCAAGGCCATCTGGCTGCCGCGCGGCCTCTACGCCGACTACGGCCGGTTCGGCACCCGCGGCCACGTGGACATCGTCGCCGCCTTCGCCCGCCCCGGCGTCGTCATGGTCCACACCCAGCCGGACCCCGACCACCCCGACCACGCCATCTGCAACGAGATCGCCAAGATGCTGCGCGCCGCCACCGACGCCCGCGGCCGGCAGCTGGAGGTCGTCGAGATCCCCGCCCCCACCGTCCTGGAGGAGGACGGCGAGCTGGTCGACTACTCCTACATCAACCACCTCCAGTGCAACGGCGGCATCGTGCTGTGCGCCTTCGACGACCCGCGCGACGAGGAGGCGGCCGCGATCTTCCGCCGGCTGTTCCCCGACCGCACCGTCACCCTCGTGGACGCCCGTACGATCTTCGCAGCGGGTGGTGGCATCCACTGCATCACCCAGCAGCAGCCGAAGGTCTGACGCCCGTCCGACCGCCCGTCCCGACCCCGGAGGTCCCCGTGCCCGGTCCCGTACGCCGTCCCCGGCGGCGGCTCAGCCAGCCGCGCGAGCAGGTGCTGGCCGCGGCGATGGCCACCATCGCCGCCGAGGGCCTGGACCGGCTGACCATGGCGGGACTGGGCCGCGAGGTCGGCATGAGCAGCGGCCACATCCTCTACTACTTCGGCACCAAGGACGAACTGCTGCTCCAGACCCTCCAGTGGAGCGAGGAACAGCTCGGCACCGAACGCCGGGCCGCCCTCGCCCGCCGGTGCTCCGCCCGCGAACGCCTCGACGCCCTGATCGACCTCTACCTCCCCGAAGGCCACCGCGACCCCCGCTGGACCCTGTGGCTGGAGGTCTGGGTCCGCTCCCAGAACGCCGACGACGAGACCCGCGAACGCCAACTCGACCTGGAGCTGGCCTGGCACCGCGACCTGGTCGCCCTGCTCGTCGAGGGCGCCTCCCGCGGCGAGTTCCGGCCCGTCGACGCGGAACGCTTCGCCACCCGCACCCGGGCCCTGCTCGACGGCTTCGGCACCCACCTGGTCGTCGGCCTCCCCGGCACCGACCGCGAGCGGGTGCGCGAAGAGGTCCGCACCTTCCTCGACGAGGCCCTCACCCCGCCCCCGGCCTGACCCCTTACGCCCCGCGGCCGTGACCGCAACGCACGCAAGTACGCGCGATCGTTGCCGCCCCGGCCCTTGCCGCCCGGCCCGCTCTGGGCGACCGTGATCGGCTATGGGACGAGAGCAATGGAAGAAGATCTGGGTCGGCTCGGCCGGCAACATGGTCGAGTGGTTCGACTGGTTCGTCTACGCCAGTTTCGCGGTGTACTTCGCCGACGCGTTCTTCCCCAAGGGGAACGACACCGCCAACCTCATGAACACCATGGGGATCTTCGCGGTCGGCTTCTTCATGCGCCCGGTCGGCGGTTGGGTGCTCGGCCGGGTCGGCGACCGCCGGGGCCGCAAAGCCGCGCTCACCCTCACCGTGACGCTGATGTCCGCCTCGGCCATCCTGATCGCCGTCGCCCCCACCTACGCGGTCGCCGGCTACGGCGGCATCGCCGTACTGCTCGTGGCCCGGATGCTCCAGGGACTCTCCGTCGGCGGCGAGTACGCGGCCAGCGCCACCTACCTCACCGAGGCGTCCGCGCCCGACCGCCGCGGCTTCGCCTCCAGCTTCCAGTACGTGTCCATGACCGCGGGCCAGCTGCTGGGCCTGGGCCTCCAGATCATCCTCCAGCGCAGCATGTCCGAGCAGGCGCTGCACAGTTGGGCCTGGCGGATCCCGTTCATCGTCGGCGCACTCGGCGCCGGCATCGTCTTCTACCTCCGCCGCAACATGCTGGAGACCGAGGTCTACGCCGACGACGACCACGCCCACAGCGACCCCGACCGCGGCACCATGAAGGCCCTGTGGGCCCACAAGCGCGAGGCGTTCCTCGTCATCGCCCTCACCATGGGCGGCACGGTGGCGTACTACACGTACACCACCTACCTCACCAAGTACCTCTCCGGCACCGCCGGACTGTCCAAGCCCACCGCCTCCCTCGTCAGCTTCTGCGCACTGTTCCTCTTCATGTGCCTCCAGCCGCTGGCCGGCCGGCTCTCGGACCGGATCGGCCGCCGCCCGCTGCTGGTCACCTTCGCCGTGGGCTCCACCTTCCTGACCGTGCCGATCATGACGCTGCTCAAGCACGCCGGCTCCTTCTGGCCGGCCCTGGGCCTGTCGCTGCTGGCCCTCGTCGTGGTCACCGGCTACACCTCGATCAACGCCTGCGTGAAGGCCGAGCTGTTCCCCACCGGCATCCGCGCCCTGGGCGTCGCCCTGCCCTACGCCATCGCCAACGCCCTCTTCGGCGGCACCGCGGAATACGTCGCCCTGTGGTTCAAGAACGGCGGCATCGAGTCCGGCTTCTACTGGTACGTCTCCGGCTGCGCCGCCGTCTCGCTGATCGTCTACCTGACGATGCGGGAGACCCGGACCATCGACCTGCACCGGGTCGGCAAGGACAGCGGCGACGGCACCGCCGAGCGCGTGCTCGCATCCTGAGACGGACGCCGGGACGGGGGCGGTCGTGTGCCAGACTGCCCCCGTGCTCTCGTTCGCCATGATTATTGGCAGCAGGCGCGCCGGTCCGCAGTGACCGCCCGTACGACCCGAGTACGGAGCGGCCATCGTCGTCCCCGACCCGCGCGCAGACCTCTCGCACCCGCGAGGGGTTTTTTCGTTTCCGGGCCCACCCGTTCACCGGAGGCGGAGCGCGAGGGATCATGGAGGGACGGTGGAACCGGTTATTCCGGTAGACCGAGACCCGACAGGAGCCAGACCAGCATGACGGATGTTCCCGAAGCCGCCGTCCCCGACGACTTCCACGTGTTCGACACCACGCTGCGCGACGGCGCACAGCGCGAGGGCATCAACCTGACCGTCGCCGACAAGCTCACCATCGCCCGCCACCTGGACGACTACGGCGTCGGCTTCATCGAGGGCGGCTGGCCCGGCGCCAACCCGCGGGACACCGAGTTCTTCCAGCGCGCCCGCAAGGAGATCGACTTCCGGCACGCCCGGCTCGTCGCCTTCGGCGCCACCCGCAAGGCCGGCGTCCGCGTCGAGGACGACCCTCAGGTCGCCGCGCTCCTGGAATCCGACGCCCCGGTCGTCACCCTGGTCGCCAAGTCTCACGTCCGCCACGTCGAACTGGCGCTGCGCACCACGCCCGAGGAGAACCTCGCGATGGTCCGCGACACCGTCGCCCATCTGCGCGCCCACGGCCGCCGGGTCTTCCTCGACTGCGAGCACTTCTTCGACGGCTACGCCCTGGACCCCGACTACGCCAAGGCGGTCGTGCGCACCGCGTACGAGGCCGGCGCCGACGTCGTGGTGCTCTGCGACACCAACGGCGGGATGCTTCCGGCGCAGGTGACCGCGGTGGTCCGCACCGTCCTCGCGGACACCGGCGCCCGGCTCGGCATCCACGCCCAGGACGACACCGGCTGCGCGGTAGCCAACACCCTGGCCGCCGTGGACGCCGGCGCCACCCACGTCCAGTGCACCGCCAACGGCTACGGCGAACGCGTCGGCAACTCCAACCTCTTCCCGGTCGTCGCCGCCCTGGAGCTGAAGTACGGCCGCCGGGTGCTGCCGCTCGGCAAGCTCGCCGAGACCACCCGGATCTCGCACGCCATCGCGGAGGTCGTCAACCTCACCCCCGCCACCCACCAGCCCTACGTCGGGGTCTCCGCGTTCGCCCACAAGGCCGGGCTGCACGCCTCCGCGATCAAGGTGGACCCGGACCTCTACCAGCACATGGACCCGGCCCTGGTCGGCAACACCATGCGGATGCTGGTCTCCGACATGGCCGGCCGCGCCTCCATCGAGCTCAAGGGCAAGGAGCTCGGCATCGACCTGGGCGGCGACCGCGAGGTCGTCGGCCGGGTCGTGGCGCGGGTCAAGGAACGGGAGCTGGCCGGCTACACCTACGAGGCGGCCGACGCCTCGTTCGAGCTGCTGCTGCGCGAGGAGGTGCGCGGCGGGCCGCTGCGCTACTTCACCGTCGAGTCCTGGCGCGCCATCGTCGAGGACCGCCCCGACGGCACCCACGCCAACGAGGCGACCGTGAAGCTCTGGGCCAAGGGCGAGCGGATCGTGGCCACCGCCGAGGGCAACGGCCCGGTCAACGCGCTGGACCGGGCGCTGCGGGTGGCCCTGGAGCGGATCTACCCCCAGCTGGCGTCGATGGAGCTGGTGGACTACAAGGTCCGCATCCTGGAGGGCGCCCTGGGCACCGGGTCGACCACCCGGGTCCTGGTCTCCACCACCGACGGCCGCGGGGAGTGGTCCACGGTCGGCGTCGCCGAGAACGTCATCGCGGCGTCTTGGCAGGCACTGGATGACGCGTACGCGTACGGCTTGTTGCGCGCGGGCGTGCCCCCGCAGGGGTGACCCCCCCCACGTCGTCGGCTTTCCCGCCGTAGGGGTTCGCCTTGCTTGCGCCTGGCGGCGCTTGCCGTGTGCGCCTGCGGCGCATTGACTGCGTCGCCGCTGCGCGGGGCTGTCGGGTGCGGTGGGGGAAGGCCGGCGGGGGCGGACGCGGGTGGTCGACTGCGGGCGGTTGAGGGTCTACGTTCACCCCCACCGGCCCCGGAGGACCGGCACCGCACCCGAAAGCCCCGCGCAGCGGACCCGATGCGCCGAAGGCGCAGCAAAGGGAACCCCTACGGCGGGGGAGCCGACAACGTGGGGAGGGCCAACGCATGTGGTCACGGCGGGAGTTCCTCGCGGCGGGCGCCGCCATCGGTGCGGGGCGGGCCGCCCCGGCGTCGGCCGTAGCCGGGGAACCCCCGGATCCTTTCCGGACCCTCCGGGCCCGCTGGTGTGAGCTGACGCTCGGCACCGGGTACGACCCGGCCGCGGCGCCGTACGCCGCCGTCCTCCGCGAGACGGGGGAACTCGCCGGCCGCCACGCGGCCGGTATGCGCCCGGAGCCCCACTCGCTGTGGGCGGACTGTCCGTACGACCCGCCCACCGGCATCACCCGCAGCTACAGCCGCCTGGCCACCATGGCGCTGGCCTGGGCCCAGCCCGGCACCGGCCGCACCGGCGAGGGGGACCTCGCCACCGCCGTCACCACCGGCCTCGACCACCTCGACCGCACCGTCTACCACCCCGCCACCACCCCCTACGGCAACTGGTGGGAATGGCAGATCGGCAGCCCCAGACTCCTCCTCGACACCCTCGCCGTCCTCGACGAGCACCTCCCCGGCGGCACCGGCGACGACCTCCGCACCCGCTGCCTGGCCGCCGTCGACCACTTCGTCCCCGACCGGGCGCTCGGCTCCTACACCGGCACCAGCACCGGCGCCAACCGCGTCGACCTCTGCCGGGTCGTCGCCGTCCGCGGCGTCCTCGGCCGCGCCCCCGGCAAGCTCGCCCTGGCCCGCGACGCCCTCTCCCCGGTCTTCCCCTACGTCACCCACGGCGACGGCCTCTACGCCGACGGCTCGTTCGTCCAGCACACCTGGGTCGCCTACTCCGGCACCTACGGCGCGGTCCTCCTCGACGGCCTGGGCCGCCTGTTCACCCTGCTGCGCGGCTCCGCCTGGGAGATCACCGACCCCGGTCGGCAGATCGTCTTCGACAGCGTCGAGCACGCCTACGCCCCGCTGCTCCACGACGGCCTGATGATGGACAGCGTCAACGGCCGTGCCGTCAGCCGCGGTTACCTCCGCGCCGACGAACGCCACCTGCTGCACAGCGACCACCGCCACGGCCACGCCGTGATCGCCGCGCTCGCCCTGCTCGCCGAGGGCGCGAGCCCCGTCGAACGCGACCGCTGGCACGCCCTGATCAAGGGCTGGATCGCCCGCGACCGCACCCTGCCGGTGCTCACCGACCGCCAGTTCGCCGTCGCCGACCTCGCCCGCCTGGCCGCCGTCGACCGCGGCCCCGCACCCGCCGCCCCCGAACCCCTCGGCCACCGGCTCTTCCCCGCCATGGACCGCGCCGTGCACCGCCGCCCCGGCTGGACCGCCGGCCTCGCCATGGCCTCCGAGCGCATCACCCACTACGAGAACGGCAACGGCGAGAACCGCCACGGCTGGCACACCGGCTCCGGAATGCTCTACTGGTGGCCCGCGGGCCGGGCCGGCGACCAGTACACCGATGCCTTCTGGCCCACCGTCGACCCCTACCGGCTCCCCGGCACGACCGTCTCCACCAAGCGCCTCGCCGACAACGAGGGCGGCGGCTGGGGCGAGCCCAGACCCGACGTCCGCTGGGTCGGCGGCACCACCGACGGCAGCTACGCCGCCCTCGGCCAGCACCTGCGCGGCCTGGCCTCCACCCTCACCGCCCGCAAGTCCTGGTTCGCCCTCGCCGACTGCGTGGTCTGCCTCGGCGCCGGCATCACCTCCCGCGACGGCGTCCCCGCCGAGACCGTCGTCGACAACCGCAACCTGGGGGAGCGGGGCACCGCCGCCCTCACCGTCGACGGCACCCGCAGGCCCGCCGCCCCCGGCCGCACCACCGTCCTCGGGCGCGCCCGCTGGGCGCACCTCGACGGCCACGGCGGCTGGGTCTTCCCCGATCCCCCCGGCGGACCCGCCCTGCACGTCCTGCGCGAGGACCGCACCGGCCGCTGGTCCGACATCAACACCACGTCCACCCGCGACCCGTACACCCGCCGCTACCTCACCCTGTGGTACGACCACGGCACCGACCCCACCGACGCCGGCTACGCCTACCTGCTGATGCCGGGCGCCACCCGGCGCGCGCTGGCCGCCCGCGCCGCCGACCGGCACTGGCTGACCGTCCTCGCCAACGACGCCGACCGCCAGGCGATCGCCGTGGACCCGCTCGGCGTAACCGCCGCCAACTTCTGGCGGGCCGGCACCGCGGGCCCGCTCGCCGCCGACGGCCCCGCCAGCGTGCTGGTCCGCGAACGGCCCGCGCCCGGCCGCCGGGGCCGCACCGCGACGCTGTGCGCCGCGGCCCCCGCCCGCACCGGTGAGACCCTGGAGATCACCTGGTCACGGCCGGTCCGCGCGGTCCTGGGACACGACCCGGCGGTGGCGGTGCTGACCGCCGGCGCCGTGCTCCGGTTGCGGCTGGCCCCAGGCACGGCCTGTGCCACCCACCGCTGCACGGTGCTGCTGCGCTGATCACCGGCACTACGGCCGGCCTCCGACCAGCACAACGTCACCCGGCCGGCGTTTGTCGGCACCGTACAGACGCTGGACACCGCGTCCACCCCGTCACAGCCCGGCAGTCGGGCCTCGTGCAGCGTGGTTCTGTACCGCCTGCCCACGAAATCGCGCCCGACGTTGTACGAAACCGACATCGGTGTGTGGGCCCTCGCCCACGTACCGTCGATACATGACCACTGTCGAAGATGTGCCCGCCGGTGCCAACGACGCCCGCGGGCGCGTCGCCGAACTGCACGCGATCCGTGAGCAGGTGCGGCGAGGCCCCAGCGAGCGAGCCACTGAAGCGCAGCGTGCCAAGGGCAAGCTGACGGCGCGCGAGCGGATCGACCTGCTGCTGGACGAGGGTTCCTTCAACGAGGTCGAGCCGCTGCGTCGGCACCGGGCCACCGGTTTCGGGCTGGAGGCCAGGAAGCCGTACACGGACGGCGTGATCACGGGCTGGGGGACGGTCCACGGCCGGACCGTCTTCGTCTACGCGCATGACTTCCGGATCTTCGGCGGTGCGCTGGGCGAGGCCCACGCGACCAAGATCCACAAGATCATGGACATGGCCATCCAGGCCGGTGCCCCGCTGATCTCCCTCAACGACGGTGCCGGTGCCCGTATCCAGGAGGGCGTCTCCGCGCTCGCCGGCTACGGTGGCATCTTCCAGCGCAACACCAGGGCCTCCGGTGTCATCCCGCAGATAAGCGTGATGCTCGGCCCGTGTGCCGGTGGTGCGGCCTACTCGCCGGCGCTGACGGACTTCGTCTTCATGGTCCGTGAGACCTCGCAGATGTTCATCACCGGGCCCGACGTGGTCCGTGCGGTGACCGGTGAGGAGATCACCCAGAACGGCCTGGGTGGTGCCGATGTGCACGCCGAGACCTCCGGGGTGGCGCATTTCGCCTACGACGACGAGGTCACCTGCCTCGAAGAGGTCCGCTACCTGCTCTCCCTCCTCCCGGCCAACAACCGGGAGAACCCGCCGGTGGTGGCCTGCGAGGACCCCGCCGACCGCTCCGGCGACGCGCTGCTGGACCTGGTCCCGGCCGACGGCAACCGCCCCTATGACATGCGCAAGGTCATCGAGGAGATCGTCGACGACGGCGAGTACCTGGAGATCCACGAGCGTTGGGCGACCA
Organism: Streptomyces sp. BHT-5-2; assembly: GCF_019774615.1. Classification (NCBI taxonomy): domain Bacteria; kingdom Bacillati; phylum Actinomycetota; class Actinomycetes; order Kitasatosporales; family Streptomycetaceae; genus Streptomyces; species Streptomyces sp. BHT-5-2. The sequence continues at coordinate 3,059,580 of NZ_CP081496.1, forward strand.
ACATCATCTGTGCGCTGAGCCGCTTCGACGGCCGGGTGGTGGGCATCATCGCCAACCAGCCGCAGTCGCTGGCCGGTGTCCTGGACATCGAGGCGTCGGAGAAGGCCGCCCGCTTCGTCCAGATGTGCGACGCCTTCAACATCCCGATCGTCACCCTCCTCGACGTCCCCGGCTTCCTGCCCGGCGTCGACCAGGAGCACGGCGGCATCATCCGGCACGGCGCCAAGCTGCTCTACGCGTACTGCAACGCCACCGTCCCGCGGATCTCGATCGTGCTGCGCAAGGCCTACGGCGGCGCTTACATCGTCATGGACTCGCAGTCCATCGGCGCCGACCTCACCTACGCCTGGCCCACCAACGAGATCGCGGTGATGGGCGCGGAGGGCGCCGCCAACGTCATCTTCCGCAAGCAGATCGCCGAGGCCGACGACTCCGACGCCATGCGCACCCGCATGGTCAAGGAGTACAAGTCCGAGCTGATGCACCCCTACTACGCGGCCGAGCGCGGCCTGGTCGACGACGTCATCGACCCCGCCGAGACCCGCCACACCCTCATCCGCGCCCTGGAGATGCTGCGCACCAAGCACGCGGACCTGCCGGCCCGCAAGCACGGCAACCCGCCGCAGTAGCCCACGCGCCGCCCACCGTCCTTCCTGATCCCACCACGGAGAATCGAGACCGCAGTGAACACTGCCCCCAGTGCCGTCACCGACGCTCCCATCCGCGTCGAGAAGGGCCAGGCCAGCGAGGAGGAGCTGGCCGCGCTGACCGCCGTCCTCCTGGCCCGCGCCGCGCACCGCCCGTCGGCCGTCCCCGGCCCGCGCACCTCGGCGGCCCGCTGGCGCCGCCTGGAGCGCCAGACCGGCTTCCACGGCGCCACCAGCTGGCAGCGCTGACCCGCTTTTGCGTTCCGGCGGCCCCCGCACCTCGGTGTGGGGGCCGCCGTCGTCTGTCCGTGCCGCTCACGTTTCAGGCGGAGAGCGTCGCCGCCCCCGGCCAGATCAGCCACGCCTGGGTATCCGCCGGCCTCCCGAACCAACGCACCGCGCTCTCCGCCGAGCCGAGGCTGTAATGCGCCCGTCCGCTCGCGCTGATCACCTGCGCCCGCCCGTCCTCGTACGCCAGCCCCCAGGCGGCGATATGCCCGTCGAACTCCCCGTCGCCGACGGGGTACTGCTGCGCGACGGCGAACAGCCGCGGCGCCAATTCGTTCGCCATGGCCGCGAGTTCGGGGTGCAGGGTGCCCACGGGGTGGGAGTTGCCCGTGTGCTCAGGGTCGTTGGCCTGTGACGCTACGGTGTTCATGGAGTCCTCCTGCTCAGGGAGTTGGGGGAGCCGATGGAGTGGCTCACGTCACACACGGTAGCCCAGCTGGATATATATTGCTCTAGTGGGAAAGCTAAGAATTTACAGTCCACCTGTGTGGGTGACGGCGGTCGTTCCTGACGGGTGAGGAGAGGGAAGCGGATGCCGTCGAGTAAGCCAATCACCCTGCGGCAGCAGCGACTTGCCCTTGAGCTGAGGAAACTGCGGGAACGAGCGGGTCTCTCGTCGAGCGAGGCGGCCAACCGCCTTGGCGTCAAGCCGGCGCAGATCAGCAACATCGAAGCGGCCCGGCACGCGGTGAGCGCCGATCGGGTGCGGGCCTTTGCGGCGGGCTATGGCTGCGCGGATCCGGACTACGTCGAGGGACTCGCCGGGATGACGGGAGGGCGGACGCGTGGCTGGTGGGAGGAGTATCGCGAGTTCCTGCCCGGTGGGCTGGTCGATGTCGCGGAGCTTGAGCACTCCGCGACGGCCTTGCGCGTAGCGGTCGTGATCCACATGCCTGGCCTGCTGCAGACGCCGGAGCATGCACGCGCGACCTTCCGCGCGAATGTTCCCCCTTTGCCGGCACACGAATTGGAGCACCGCACCTCCTTCCGCATCAGAAGGCAGGCGGTGCTGTTCGGTGATCGGCCCACTCCGTACACCGCGATCGTCCACGAGGCTGCCCTGCGGATGGGCTTCGGAGGCCCTGAGGCGTCCCGTGGGCAGCTCAACCACCTTGCCGAGATGAGCGAACACGATCACATCTCGGTCGTCGTCATCCCGTTCGGCGACGCTTCGGTTCCCGTGTCCGGTCAGCCATACGTCTACGTCTCCGGCCCAGTTCCTGCACTGGATACCGTCGAAGTCGATACCGAGTACGGCTGTGATTTCATGCATGCCGAGGATCAGTTGGAGAAGTACCGGACGGTGCTGGACTGCTTGGAATCCCGAGCCCTCACGCCGGCCAAGTCGCGTGATCTGATCCGCCGGATCGCAAAGACCGTCTGAGAGGAACGCCATGCCCATACACGAGTGGCAGAAGTCGTCGTTCAGCGGCGAGGGCGCACAGTGTCTCTACGTCGCCGCCCCCGACAGCGACACCATCAAGCTCCGCGAGAGCGACGACCCCGACGTCGTCCTCACCACCACCCCCGCCAACCTCAAGGCGTTCATCCTGGGCGTCAAGGCCGGGGAGTTCGACCACTTCGTGGACGGCTGAGAGCACCGGCCGCAGGCCGGTACGCGAAGGCCCCCGCACCTGGCAGGTGTGCGGGGGCCTTCGCGTACGGCTCGTCGGCAAGCGCGCGCCGTCGGGCGCCACCGCTACCGCAGGCGGGCCATCAGGGCGTGCTCCACGAGCGTGATGAGCGCGCTCTTGGCCTCGCTGCGGTGGCGGGCGTCGGTGGTGATGATCGGCGCGTCCGGGCCGATCTGGAGCGCTTCGCGGACCTCGTCGGGCGTGTACGGCTGGTGCCCGTCGAAGCCGTTGAGGGCGATGACGAAGGGCAGGCCGCTGTTCTCGAAGTAGTCGACCGCGGGGAAGCAGTCGGCGAGGCGGCGGGTGTCGACCAGGACGACGGCGCCGATCGCGCCGCGCACCAGGTCGTCCCACATGAACCAGAAGCGGTCCTGACCGGGCGTACCGAAGAGGTACAGGATCAGGTCCTGGTCCAGGGTGATCCGGCCGAAGTCCATGGCCACGGTCGTGGTGGTCTTGTCCGGCGCGTGCGTGAGGTCGTCGATGCCCGCCGACGCGGAGGTCATCACGGCTTCGGTACGCAGCGGATTGATCTCTGAGACGGCCCCGACGAACGTGGTCTTGCCCACGCCGAAGCCGCCCGCCACCACGATCTTCGCCGAGGTGGTGGAGCGGGCTGCACCGCTAGAGCTTGCGAAGTCCACTGAGCACCCTTTCGAGCAGTGTCACATCTGGCTGTCCACCGGCGGTCTCGTCCCCGCCGGGCTGATGGATGGCGACGAGTCCGGCCTCCGCCAGGTCGGCGACGAGGATCCGGGCGACGCCGAGGGGGATGGAGAGGAGGGCCGAGATCTCGGCCACTGATTTGATCTCGCGGCAGAGGTGGCAGATGCGCTGGTGCTCCGGCAGCTGGCCCTGCAGCTTCGCGGGATCGGCGGTCGTGCTGACCAGCGCCTCGATGGCGAGCTGGTAGCGCGGCCGGGTCCGGCCCCCGGTCATCGCGTACGGCCGCACGAGCGGGTTGTTCGCGCCCCCGGTGGGGGCGGAGGGCTCGGGCCTCGGCCGCGGCGGCTGCACCGGCTGGATGCGCGGCGCCTGCGGCTGGTCGTACGGCGACGGCTCGGACGGCCCGTAGGGCGGACCGTACGGGCCCTGCTGCTGAGCGGGATGCCGCGGCTGCTGCGGCGGCTGGAGCCGCTGCGGCCTGCGGCTCGGCGCAGACGGGAAGTTGAAGCGGTTGTGATGGGTCTCGCCCTGGGGGCCGGACTGCTGTCCGGATCCATACGGGTAGCCGCTCGGGGGCGTTGCCACGTCTCCTCCTTCAACTTGCCTGTCTGACGCCGGTCGCGCCACCGAACCCTATGGCGCGGTGGCGGGAAACGCACTGCCTGTCTGCTAGTTGAGAAGGCTGCCCTGCAGTTCCGCACGCAGATCGGGCGTGAGAACGGTGCCCGCACGGTCGACCAGCAGGGCCATCTCGTAGCCGACGAGGCCGATGTCGCACTCGGGGTGCGCCAGTACGGCCAGCGACGACCCGTCGGAGACGGACATGATGAAGAGGAAACCGCGCTCCATCTCCACCACGGTCTGGTTGACGTTGCCGCCCTCGAAGATGCGGGACGCGCCGGAGGTCAGCGACGTCAGGCCGGAGGCCACCGCCGCCAGCTGATCCGCTCTGTCACGGGGGAAGCCCTCGGACATCGCGAGGAGGAGACCGTCCGCGGAGACCACGACCGTGTGGGACACCCCGGGGGTGTTCTCCACGAAGTTGGTGATCAACCAGTTCAGATTCTGCGCCGCCTGGCTCATCGGGCTCACACTAACGCTCCTGATCGTAGGTGCTGCCGGGGCCGAAGCCCTGTTGGTCATTCTGGGGGACCCCCGAGGAGGGGTCCGTGCCGGTGCCGGCGCTGCGCCCCTGCTGGACACCGCGGCGCAGATTGCTCAGCCTGCCGCGGACGTCCTCCGGGGCGCGGGAGACCTGGGGGCCGCCCTGCGCGCTCTGCTCCGCGGTGCCCTCGACCAGGTTGGCCTTGGGCACCCGCCGGGGGAGGCCGGAAGACGTGACCCCGCCGGCCGACGGCTGGCGCAGTCGGCCCGCCCGCTGCCAGCGATCGTCGTTCTCGCTGCGCCAGGCGGGGCCGTCGCCCTGGCCGGGCTCCGCTGCGGGCTCCTGCTGACCGTGCGGCGAGCCGGCTCCGCGGCGCGGAAGGCCAGCTTCGGTCAGCGAGTGGATCACGCTCGCGGTCGGGCCGGGACGCTCGAATGTTACGCGCTCGGACGCATCAGCGGGAGCGGCAGGTGGATTCCGGTCAGATTCCGCTTCGGTTCCGAAGTGCCCGTCGTACGCAGGTGGTTCAGGCCAGCCGCCGGGCGCACCGGCGTCCTGCGGGGCGTAGAACTGCCCGGTGGTTTCCGCGGGCGCGGGCGCGCCGAACGCGTCGACCCCGGAGGAGCGGTCGTCGTAGAGGGGCGCGCCGGGCTCCGCATACGGCGCAACGGGCTCCGCATAGGGTGCGTGGTGATCCTCGTACGCCGCTCGGTGGTCCTCGTACGCCGCGCGGTGGTCGTGGCCGCCGGCGGACACCTCGTCGCGGAACAGCGGCCGCTCGTCCACCGGTTCGGGCGCGGGCCGGCCGGCGCCCGTCTGGGCCTCCAGGGCCGCCCGGCGCTCCTCGCGCAGCAGGGAGCGGCCCACCGGGTCCAGCCCGGCGCCGGGTCCGTCGTGCGCCTGGAATCCGTCGTCGAAGCCCAGCTCGGCCGCGGTGCGCTGGCCCGCCTCGTACGCCCCCTGCTGCTGGTGCTCGGGGACGATCCGGGAGACGGTGAAGGTGTCGTCGAACTGCTCGTCGCCGCCACCGCCGTGGGTGATCGCCTCCGGCAGCATGACCAGCGACGTGGTGCCGGCCTGCTCGCCCGAGGGGCGCAGCTGGACCCGGATGCCGTGCCGGTCGGCCAGCCGGCCGACCACGAACAGGCCCATCCGCTGGGAGATCGCGGCGTCCACGCTGGGCGGGTTGGCCAGCTTGTGGTTGATGTCCGAGAAGTCCTCGGCGGTCAGCCCGATGCCCTTGTCGTGGATCTCGATCATGATCCGGCCGTCCGGCAGCCGGGTCGCGGCCACCCTCACCTTGGTCTGCGGGGAGGAGAACGTGGTGGCGTTCTCCAGCAGCTCGGACAGCAGGTGGATGAGGTCGGTGACCGCGGTGCCGTGGATGTCGCTCTCCGGGACGCCGCTGAGCTCTATTCGCTCGTACGACTCGACCTCGGAGGTGGCGGCCCGCAGCACGTCGATCAGCGGCACCGGCTGGTTCCACCGGCGGCCCGGCTCCTCGCCGGCGAGGATCAGGAGGTTCTCGCCGTTGCGGCGCATGCGCGTGGCGAGGTGGTCGAGCCGGAAGAGGTTCTCCAGCTGGTCCGGGTCGGCCTCGTTGTTCTCCAGGTGGGTGATCAGCTCCAACTGGCGCTCGATCAGGCCCTGGTTGCGGCTGGAGAGGTTGGTGAAGATCGCGTTGACGTTGCCCCGCAGCAGCGCCTGCTCGGCGGCCAGCCGGACCGCCTCGCGGTGCACCTGGTCGAAGGCGCGGGCGACCTCGCCGATCTCGTCGGTGGTGGCGATCGGGATCGGCTCCACGCGGGTGTCGACCCGGCCGGGGTCGGTGCGGGAGAGCTGGTCGACCAGCAGCGGGAGACGCTGCTCGGCGACGCCGAAGGCCGCGTTGCGCAGCGCCCGCATGTTGCGGCTCATCCGGCGGGCCATCAGCCCGGCCACGACGAACGCGACGATCAGCGCGGCCAGCACGATGGCGGAGTCCTGGAAGGTGGACCACTTGGCGTCCGAGGAGATCTGCGCGGCCTCGTTCACGGCCTTGTCGGCCAGGTCCTTCTCGATGCCCCGGTACATGTCGAACTTGCCGGTGGACGCCTGGAAGTACGCGTCCGGCGTGACGCCCTTGAGGGCCAGCTCGTCCGGCGTCGCGCCGGAGGCGATCAGGGTGGTCATCTGGTCCAGCGACGGCGGCGCGCGGAAGGTCCGGCCGGCGGCCTCCGCCTGCGACTTCGCCCGGGCGACCTGCTGCTGCGCGGCCTGCTGGAGCCGGGCCGCGTCCGACTTCAGCCGCGCCTCGTCGTCGGGCGTGCCGCCGGAGGTGTACTCGCCGATGGCGATGCCCTCCAGGTAGCGGTACGAAGCGAACGCCGTCAGCTGCTGCTTGTGCTCCTTGCCGGCCTGCGGGGACGCCGGGTCGACCAGCAGGTGGGTGCCGATCGAGCGGGTCAGCGACGCGGCGGCCTTCGCCAGTGCGACGGCGTAGACGGTGCGCCCGTAGGAAGTGATGTTGCCGGTGCCGAGGCCGAGTTCGTTGGCGAACTCCATCAGCGGGTGCTGGATCTCGACGTAGCCCTCTTCGGTCTGCACGCCGTGCAGCTTGGCGGTGAAGGCGACCTTGCGCAGCTGCGCCAGCTTGGGCTCGGTCTTCTCGAACAGCGCGAGCCGGCGCTGCAGGCCCGGCTTGTCCGGCATGCTCTTGGCCGCCTCGTGGAACGCCTGGGCGGCCTGGTCGGTGGTGTCCCGGGCCTCCTGGACGACGGGGTCGTCGGTGCGGCCCTTCAGCAGCGGCGCGGCGGTGCGGTCCCGCTCGTCGATGAGGGCGTTGCTGTAGGAAAGCGCGGCGCGAACGAGTTTCGCGGTGTTCTCGGCGTCCTGGGCGTCCCGCCAGGTGCCGAGGGAGCCGTTGACGCGCAGCCCGCCGAAGACCAGGCCCACCAGGACCGGGATCAGCAGAATGGCGTTCAGGCGGGTGGCCACCCGCCAGTTGCGGGGGGAGTACTTGCCGCCACTGACCGGAGGCTTCGCGACCGGGGTCTCGGGGGCATCGGAAGCCGGTGCGCCACCCTCACGGGGTGGCGGCGTGAAGTTGCCCCGCCGCGGTTCCTGCGGCTCGGGGCTCGTCGTGCCTCGCCTCACTCGACCAACAACCTCTCGGCGACGGCACGGGTTGGCAGTGCCGTTTCTTCTGGGCGTTACTACTCCGGAGTTCAGCGAATTTCAGCACGTCAGGGCGGTGCGTTCCAAACACTGAAAACAGCCGGAGCGGCTCGTCAAAGGCGCCAGATAAAAGGGGCGTTAAGGGCGAGGCGCGGCAAAAGGCGGGAGAAATGTGAGCGCAGCGAAGCCGGGCATGCGCGCGCGGTGTCGATGGCGGGCCGATTCACTGTCGAAACGTTATGAAGCCCTGAACCGGCGTGTCGAAGGACACAGATCACCGGGTCGGGCGGCCGCAACCGCGTCAGGGCAGGGGTGAGGAACCCCCGGGAACAACTGCCGTACGGCCCACGCCCGATGGCGGGGCGGGCCGCCCGGCCGGCACTACTGGAGGCGGGCCATCAGCGCGTGCTCCACGAGCGTGATGAGCGTGCTCTTGGCCTCCGCGCGGTGCCGCGCGTCGGTGGTGACGATCGGCGTCCCCGGCCCGATCTGGAGGGCCTCGCGGACCTCGTCCGGGGTGTAGGGCTGATGTCCCTCGAAGCCGTTGAGGGCGATGACGAAGGGCAGGCCGCTGTTCTCGAAGTAGTCGACCGCCGGGAAGCAGTCGGCCAGCCGCCGGGTGTCGACCAGGACGACCGCGCCGATCGCGCCGCGCACCAGGTCGTCCCACATGAACCAGAAGCGGTCCTGGCCCGGCGTACCGAAGAGGTACAGGATCAGGTCCTCGTCCAGGGTGATCCGGCCGAAGTCCATCGCCACGGTCGTGGTCGTCTTGTCCTGGACGTGGCTGAGATCGTCGATGCCCGCCGACGCGGAGGTCATCACGGCCTCCGTGCGCAGCGGATTGATCTCCGAGACGGCCCCGACGAACGTGGTCTTGCCCACGCCGAAGCCGCCCGCCACCACGATCTTCGCCGAGGTCGTGGCGCGGGCCGGGCTCTGGCCGGGGTCAGAGCTTGCGAAGTCCACTGAGCACCCTCTCCAGCAGCGTCACGTCCGGCGTGCCGCCCGCCTCGCCGCTGCCGCCCGGCTGGTGGATCGCCACCATCCCGGCCTCCGCCAGGTCCGCCACCAGGATGCGTGCCACGCCGAGTGGGATGTGCAGCAGCGCGGAGACCTCCGCCACCGACTTCACCTCGCGGCACAGGTGGCAGATCCGCTGGTGCTCGGGCAGCAGCCCGGGCAGCTGGGAGGGGTCGGCGGTGGTGCTGACCAGTGCCTCGATGGCGAGCTGGTAGCGCGGCCGGGTCCGGCCTCCGGTCATGGCGTAGGGGCGCACCAGCGGCTGGTCACCTTCGCTCCCGTACGACGCCGGGCTGTAGGCGCCGTACGGGCCGGAATTGGCGGGTGGCGGGGTCATGGATCCTCCGGGCGGGACAACTGACGTGTCGTCGGGTTGGGCCGGTGGGGGGTACGGCGTGAATGGATGAGGGGTCACCGGCGCGGCGGCGCTGCGGACGCCGCCGGTACTCAGTTCAGCAGACTGCCCTGCAGTTCCGCACGCAGATCGGGCGTGAGGACGGTGCCCGCACGGTCGACCAGCAGGGCCATCTCGTAGCCGACGAGGCCGATGTCGCACTCGGGGTGCGCCAGTACGGCCAGCGACGACCCGTCGGAGACGGACATGATGAAGAGGAAACCGCGCTCCATCTCCACCACCGTCTGGTTGACGGTCCCGCCCTCGAAGATGCGCGAGGCGCCGGAGGTCAGCGACGTCAGACCGGAGGCCACCGCCGCCAACTGGTCGGCGCGGTCCCGGGGGAAGCCCTCGGACATGGCGAGGAGCAGACCGTCCGCGGAGACCACGACCGTGTGGGACACCCCGGGGGTGTTCTCCACGAAGTTGGTGATCAACCAGTTCAGATTCTGCGCCGCCTGGCTCATCGGACTCAACTAACGCTCCTGCTGGTGAGTGGGATCGACAATGCCGTGGGTGCCGGTGGACGACGTCCCGGCCTGCCGGCCCTGCTGGATGCCCCGGCGGAGATTGGTCAGCCGGCCGCGCACGTCGCTGGGCGCGCGGGAGACCTGCGGACCGTTCTGCGGGGCCTGCTGCTGCGCCGTGCCGGCGACGAGGTTGGCGCGCGGCACCCGACGGGGCAGCCCGGACGTGGTGACCCCGCCCGAGGCCGGCTGGCGGACCTGCTCCGCCTGCCGCCACGCCTCGTCGTTCGGCGAGGTGCGCCACTGCGCGGAGGCGTCGGCCGGGGCGCCGGTGCGGGCCCCGGCGGCCGGTATGCCGCCGGCGGGCGTCTCGCCCCGGCCGGCACCGGGCCGGGCCGCGCGCTCCTGGGCCGCGCGGTTCTCCGCCGCGCGGTCCTGGGCGGTGCGGTCCTGGGCGGTGCGGTTCTCGGCCGTGCGGTCCTGGGTGGTGCGGTCCTGGCCCTCCTGGCCGGCGCCGCGGCGCGGCAGCGGCGGCACACCGGCGGCCGCCGAGGCCGGGGTGTTGAACCAGTTGGACTCGATGGTGTCGAAGATCGGCGTGCGGTCGTCGACGGGGCCGGCGTCCGTGGTGCCCAGCGGATCGCCGAGCGGGTCCTGGCCCGCCGGGGCCCGTCCGGCGTCCGGCTGCCGGACCTGCCGGCCCGGCTCCGGCCGTTCGCCCTCGGGACGCGGGAACTGCCCGGTGGTCTCGAACTGGCCGGTCTCGAAGCGGCCGGGGGTCTCGAACTGCCCGGTGCTCTCCGACGGCGCGGCGTCGAACCGCCCGGCGTCGGGCTGCGGGAACCGGCCCGTGTCGAACTGCCCGGTGTCGTACTGCCTGTTGTCGGCTTCGGGGCGCGGGAACTGCCCGGTGTCGCCGTCCGGCCGCGGGAACTGCCCCGTGTCGCCGTCCGGCCGCGGGAAGCGCCCGCTGTCGCCGGGGCCGCCGGCCGCCCGGGCCGGCTCGCGGCCGGCGCCCGGGGCGTCGTCCGCGCCGGGCCGCGGGCCGCCGAAGTCGGGCCGGGGGAACGCCGCGGTGTCGCCGGGGCCGGCGGCCGGCGCGGGCCGGCCGAAGGGACCGGGGGTCTCCGGCTCCTCGTGGCCACGCGGCAGGTCCTGCGCCTCCCTGGGCGCCAGCGGCCAGTCGTCGTCGGTGCCGCGGTCCCGGCGCACGCCCAGCGGCGCCTCGCCCGGCTGCCCCGCGTCCGCGGAGCCACGTCCGGCCCCGCCGCCCGGCAGCTCGGCCGGTCCGGCGGCACGCGTCGGAAGCTGCGGCCGCTCCTCGCGACCGGGCAGGCCGGCGGGCGGCGCCACGGTCGGGGTGCGGCCGTCCTCGGCACCGCGGTCCGCATCCGCACCGCGCACCGGCAGCGCGGGCCGCCCGTCGGCGCCGCGGTCCGGCGCGGTACGGCCGCCGGGGGCCGGCGCGCCGAAGGCGTTCGGGGCACCGCCGGGGGCGCCGCCACGGCCGGGCAGCGCGGCCCGCCCGCCGGGGCCGGAACCGACCTGGCCGCGCGGCTGGAGCCCGGCCAGCCGGCTGGTGGGCGCGCCGCCCTCGGGCTTGCCGCCGCTCTTGGCGGTGCTCGGCGCCGGCTTCTTGCCGCCCTGGGCGACGTCGACCGGCAGCATGACGAGCGCGGTGGTGCCGCCGGAGTCGGACGGCCGCAGCTGGATGCGGATGCCGTGCCGCAGGGACAGCCGGCCGACCACGAACAGACCCATCCGCCGGGACACCGAGACGTCCACGGTCGGCGGGCTGGCCAGCCGCTCGTTGATCGCCGAGAGGTCCTCGGGGGAGAGGCCGATGCCGGTGTCGTGGATCTCGACCAGCACCCGGCCGTCGGGCAGCGCGTGACCGGTGACCTTGACCTTGGTCTGCGGCGAGGAGAACGAGGTGGCGTTCTCCAGCAGCTCGGCCAGCAGGTGCACGAGGTCGTTGACGACCCGGCCGGCGACCTCGGTCTGCGGAACGGCGTTCAGCTCGATCCGCTCGTACTGCTCCACCTCGGACGCGGCGGCGCGGAGCACGTCGACCAGCGGGACCGGACGGGTCCAGCGGCGGCCGGGCTCCTCACCGGCGAGAACGAGGAGGTTCTCGCCGTTGCGGCGCATACGGGTGGCGAGGTGGTCGAGCTTGAAGAGCGAGGAGAGCTGGTCCGGGTCGGCCTCACGGGACTCCAGTTCGGAGATCAGCGAGAGCTGACGCTGGATCAGGCCCTGGGAGCGGCGCGAGAGGTTGGTGAACATCGCGTTGACGTTGCCCCGCAGCAGCGCCTGCTCGGAGGCGAGGCGGACGGCCTCGCGGTGCACCTCGTCGAACGCCGCGGCCACCCGGCCGATCTCGTCCCGGCTGTGCACACCGACCGACTCGACGGAGGTGTCCACGTCCTGCGGGTCGGACTCGGACAGCTGCTTGACCAGCTCGGGCAGCCGGTCCTGGGAGACCCTCTGCGCGGTGTCCTGGAGCCGGCGCAGCGAGCGGACCATGGAGCGGGCCACGACGAACGCGCCGACCAGCGAGACGCCGAGGACCAGCAGGATCACCGCACCGTTGAGGATCGCGTCCTGGGTCGCGGCGTTGCGCAGCTCGCGGGACTTCTGCTCCATCTCGGAGAGCAGCGAGGTCTCGATCCGCGACATCTCGTCGATCTTGACGGTGTCGGAGTCGTACCAGTCGAGGTACTTGTACTCCTGGCTGCGGATGCCGGTCGGGCTGGCGAAGGCGCGGTGCGCGAACGCGTAGGCGGCCTTGATCTCGTCGTTGTTGCCGTCCAGGCCGCGGGTGAGCGTGCCGGCGTTGCCGTTGTAGATCTGCGAGAAGCGGTCCCGGGCCGCCTTCTCGTCGTCCTCGGCGGTGCGGCCGGCCTGCCGGTCGTTGGCCGAGAGCTCCGGGCCGCCCGGGTGCGCCAGGCCGGCGCTGACCAGGGCGCGCTGCATCGACGCGTACTCCTTGGCCGACGAGAACGCGGCCAGCGCACGGGTGCTGCGGATCATCTCGGGGTTGCTGGTGGCCTGCGCCATGTCCTGCGAGAGGCCCAACAGGGAGGTGATCAGCTGGTTGTAGGCGGTGACGGTCCGCGTGACGTTCTCGTCGTCCTTGTAGGCGTTGGCGCGGATCTCGTTGAGGGTGTTGAGCTGGCGGCCGATCTCCAGCACGGTGGCGCGCACGCCGGCCATGGTGGCGTCGTCCGGCTTGATGTCGCCGGTGGCCTGGTTGAAGGAGACCTTGGCGCGGTCGGTGGCCTCGCGCGGGGCGACCACGCCCTGGTCGTCCTTGACGTTGCCGCTGCCGGCCAGCGGGCCGGCCGACTTGTCCCGCTCGACCTGGAGGGCGTCGGCCAGCTCGGTGGCCTGCCGGGTCATCTCGGTGAGCAGCTGCATTTTGTCGAGCTGGTCGATGTTCTCCAGCTCGGTGTTGACGCGCAGCGCGCCCAGGGTCGTCGCGGCGACGACGGGCAGCGCGAGCAGGGAGACCAGGCGGGTGCTGATGCGCCAGTTGCGCAGCGCCATTCGACTGCCGGGCCCGCTGGGGCTGTTCTTGGGCTTGCCTCCGTCCGCGGCGTCCTCGCCCGGAGTCCGCTCGCGGTCTGTGCCGCCGCGCAGCTCCGGGTCCGCCGCAGCGTTGCCATCCCTCTTGAAACGTCCCTGCACTAGCGTCGCAACCTCTGGACCAGGCGTCCCACCGCGTCAACGGCGGGACGGTGTCGAGTCGAAGGGGACCGCGAAGTCCCCCATGGCGGTCGTGAGTGACCGGCGGGCTGCCCCCTCTGGCCGAGAGAGCGGCACCACCGCGCGGCGCTCCTTCGCACCTGCGCGCCGGCGGAATCGTGCGGCGGTCCGTGGAATTCCAGCACAGTGCCGGATCTCCAACAAGAGCGGAGCCGGCCGCCGTGACGTGGATGACGCAATGTGCGGAAAGCGTTACGACCGGTAGAAGACCGGCCCCCTGATTTCGGACTTTTACCCGCGAGTCGTCCGCCCTCGCGCCCTGTCCCAGGTGCGGTGATCAGGAGCGGAACATGCGGTTCAATCCACCAATGTCCGTTTCGACCATGGATGTTGATCATGGGAAATGCGGCATATGTCACACCCCTCGTGAGGAAACTCACAGGAAGATCGCCGACTTTCCCGCCGATCCGCTGGGAATAGCGCGCTTAGCCTGACGCTTTACACAGTTGCGTAAAACGACAACCGCCGAAAACGCAACGTCCGGCAACTCTTTTCCGAGCAGACGCGAGGCATACCGCAGTGAAGACGACGATGATGTTCCGCAACATAGCCAACCCGCGGCGCACCACCCTGGCCCACCTCGAGGACGCCGGCGAGCTCGGCGCCCCGCAGGCCCCGGAGCACACCGTCGAACTGCCCCGCCGGACGGCCAATCCCCGCCGCACCGTCCTCATGGACCCCCCGGAGCAGAACGTCACCGCCTAAATGGGCGGCGATGCCCCGATGCCCCCGCGATAGCCTGGAGTGTCAACTCCGGCCAATGATCATGAGGGGCAGCGGCAACCCGTGCGCATCGCCAGATTCTCCATCGACGGCACCGTCGGCTTCGGCGTCCTCGAAGGAGACGAACTCGACGTCATCAAGGGGCATCCGTTCGCGGAGTTCGAGCGCTCGGGCCGCAAGGTCCCCCTCGACAAGGTGCGGCTGCTGCCGCCCGTGCTCCCCAACAAGGTCGTCGGCATCGGCCGCAACTACGCCGAGCACGCCGCCGAACTGGGCAACGAGGTCCCCGAGACGCCGGTCACCTTCTTCAAGCCCTCCACCTCGGTGATCGGCCACGGCGACCCCCTCGCCTACCCCGCCTTCTCCGAGGAAGTGCACCACGAGGCGGAACTGGCCGTGGTCATCGGCCGGATGTGCCGCGAGGTGCCCCGCGAGCGGGTCAAGGACGTCATCCTCGGCTACACCTGCGCCAACGACGTCACCGCGCGCGACGTCCAGCGCCGCGAGAAGCAGTGGGCCCGCGCCAAGGGCTTCGACGGCTCCTGCCCCCTGGGCCCCTGGATCGAGACGGACCTGGACCCGAGCGACCTCACCATCCAGTGCACCGTCAACGGCGAACAGCGCCAGCTCGGCCGTACCAGCGAGATGGTCCGCCCGATCGAGGACCTGATCGTCCACATCACCGAGGCGATGACGCTGCTCCCCGGCGACGTCGTCCTCACGGGCACCCCGGCCGGGGTCGGCCCGCTCCACGACGGCGACACGGTCTCCGTCACCATCGAAGGCATCGGCACTCTCACCAACAAGGTGATCAAGCGTGGCTAACGCGACCCCCGGAACCCCCGTCCGCGTACGTTTCTGTCCCTCCCCGACCGGCAACCCGCACGTCGGCCTGGTCCGTACCGCCCTGTTCAACTGGGCCTACGCCCGGCACACCGGCGGCCAGCTGGTCTTCCGCATCGAGGACACCGACGCGGCCCGCGACTCCGAGGAGTCCTACCAGCAGCTGCTGGACGCGTTCCACTGGCTCGGCTTCGACTGGGACGAGGGCCCCGAGGTCGGCGGCCCGCACGCCCCCTACCGCCAGTCCCAGCGGATGGACCTCTACAAGGACGTCGCCGAGAAGCTGCTCGCCGCCGGCCACGCCTACCCCTGCTACTGCACCACCGAGGAGCTCGACACCCGCCGCGAGGCCGCCCGCAAGGCCGGCCGGCCCTCCGGCTACGACGGCGCCTGCCGCGAGCTGACCGCCGAGCAGAAGGCCGCCTACGAGGCCGAGGGCCGCTCCTCGATCGTCCGCTTCCGGATGCCCGACGAGCCGATCACCTTCACCGACCTGGTCCGCGGCGAACTCACCTTCACCCCGGAGAACGTCCCCGACTACGGCATCGTCCGGGCCAACGGCGCACCGCTCTACACCCTGGTCAACCCGGTCGACGACGCCCTGATGGGCATCACCCACGTCCTGCGCGGCGAGGACCTGCTCTCCTCCACCCCCCGCCAGATCGCTCTCTACCGGGCCCTGATCGAGCTGGGCGTCGCCTCGGCCGTCCCCGAGTTCGGCCACCTGCCCTACGTCATGGGCGAGGGCAACAAGAAGCTCTCCAAGCGCGACCCGCAGGCCAACCTCAACCTCTACCGCGAGCGCGGCTTCCTCCCCGAGGGCCTGCTGAACTACCTCTCGCTGCTGGGCTGGTCGTTCTCCGCCGACCAGGACATCTTCACGATCCCCGAGATGATCGAGAAGTTCGACATCGCGGACGTCAACGCCAACCCGGCCCGCTTCGACCTCAAGAAGGCCGAGGCGATCAACGCCGAGCACATCCGCCGCCTGGACCCCAAGGACTTCGCCGCGGCCTGCGAGCCCTGGCTGAAGGCCCCGTTCGCCAACTGGGCGGCCGAGGACTTCGACCAGGCCGCGTGGGAGGCCATCGCCCCGCACGCCCAGACCCGCCTCACGGTCCTCTCCGAGATCACCGCCAACGTCGACTTCCTCTTCCGCGAGCAGCCGGTCGACGACGAGGCGTCCTGGACGAAGGCCATGAAGGGCGACCCGGTGGCCCTGCTCACCACCGCCCGCGCCAACCTCCACGCCGCGGACTGGACCTCCGGCCCCGAGCCCCTCAAGCAGGCCGTCCTCGCCGCCGGCGAGGAGCACGGCCTCAAGCTCGGCAGGGCCCAGGCCCCGGTCCGGGTCGCCGTCACCGGCCGCACCGTCGGCCTCCCCCTCTTCGAGTCCCTGGAGATCCTCGGCAAGGACCGCACCCTCGCCCGTATCGACGCGGCCCTGGCCCGGCTCACCGCCTGACCCGACCGCAACCCCACGGGACCCCGGGCCCGGAAGCCCCGCGCTTCCGGGCCCGCCCCTTTTCCCGGGCGGGTGCCTGTATTCCCCCGCGCGGCCCGGCCCACCGCCCGCTAGATTTCCGGTATGGCCCTCCGCGCCGTCCTCTGGGACATCGACGACACCCTCTTCGACTACACCGGGTCCGACCGCACGGGTGTGCTGCGGCACCTGCGGACCGAGGGCCTGCTGTCCGCGTACGGCGGCGAGGCGGCCGCGCTGGCCCGCTGGCGGGCCGCGATGGAGACCGAGTTCGCCCGCTTCCTCGCCGGCGAGCTGGGGTTCCTGGAACACCGCAGGGCCCGCGCCCGCACGTTCCTGGACACCCCGCTGAGCGACGCCGAGGCCGACGCCTGGTTCGGCCGCTACCTCGCCCACTACGAGGCGTCCTGGGAGCTCTTCCCCGACTCACTCCCCGCCCTGGAGGCGCTGGCCCCCCTGGTGCGCCAGGCGGTGCTCTCGAACTCCTCCACCGCCAACCAGGAGCGCAAGCTCTCCGCCCTCGGCATCCGGGAGCGCTTCGAGGCGGTGCTCTGCGCCGACGGTCTGGGCCACGCCAAGCCCGCCCCCGAGGCGTTCCGGGAAGCCTGCGCGACCCTCGGCCTGCCGCCGGCCGACGTGCTCTACGTCGGCGACCAGCTCGACGTCGACGGCCTGGGCGCCCGGGACGCCGGGCTGGCGGCCGTGTGGCTGGACCGCACGGGCACCGGCGAGCGGCCCCCGGCGGGGGTACACCGCATCGGCGGGCTGGCCGCGCTTCCCGAGCTGGTGCGCCGCGTTATCGGTTTTGGAGCACCCTCCACGATCAGGTAATGTTCTTCCTGCGCCGCCCGAGAGAGCCGAGAGGCCCGGACCGGGAAGCGCAGATCAAGGCAAGGCCCCCCACCGGGGGTTGCACTTTGATGGCCTATGGTGTAATTGGCAGCACGACTGATTCTGGTTCAGTTAGTCTTGGTTCGAGTCCAGGTAGGCCAGCTCGCAGAGCTCATCTGCAAGGCCCCCGTTGTGTAGCGGCCTAGCACGCCGCCCTCTCAAGGCGGTAGCGCCGGTTCGAATCCGGTCGGGGGTACAGATCCTTCCCGGGGAGGCAGTCGGGTCGCACCCACTGCCACTCACGCAGGATCGCTAGGGCCCCCGTTGTGTAGCGGCCTAGCACGCCGCCCTCTCAAGGCGGTAGCGCCGGTTCGAATCCGGTCGGGGGTACTGGTCTACACCACCATGGCCTATGGTGTAATTGGCAGCACGACTGATTCTGGTTCAGTTAGTCTTGGTTCGAGTCCAGGTAGGCCAGCTCGCAGAGCTCATCTGCAAGGCCCCCGTTGTGTAGCGGCCTAGCACGCCGCCCTCTCAAGGCGGTAGCGCCGGTTCGAATCCGGTCGGGGGTACGTCCAGGAAAGGCCCTCCGCGTGATGCGGGGGGCCTTTCCGCTGTTCCCGGAACCCGCCACCCCGGTCCGCACCGTAACTCCGCACGGCATCCAATGCCCTTGATGCGACAGGGGAGTTGGGTCGGCAGCCAGGACGGTGGCCCGCGCGGGACGGGGAGTTGGGCGTGCGGCGGACGAGGACGCCGGGAAGCGCGACGGCCGGCCGCCGCGGGGGAGCGGGGACCGGCCGTCGGGGCCCAGATCTGTCCGGTGCGACAGAAGCGCCCTAGCCGCCGTTGCGGCGCAGGCCCTCGGAGAGGCGGGCGGCGGCGTCGATGACCGCCTGGGCGTGCATCCGGCCCGGGTGGCGGGTCAGGCGCTCGATCGGGCCGGAGACCGATACGGCGGCCACCACGCGGTTGGAGGGGCCGCGGACGGGCGCGGAGACGGAGGCCACGCCGGGCTCCCGCTCGCCGATCGACTGGGCCCAGCCGCGGCGCCGTACGCCGGAGAGCGCGGTGGCGGTGAAGCGGGCGCCCTGGAGGCCGCGGTGCAGCCGCTCAGGCTCCTCCCAGGCCATCAGGATCTGGGCGGACGAGCCGGCCTTCATCGTCAGCGTGGAGCCCACCGGGACGGTGTCCCGCAGTCCGGACAGCCGTTCCGCCGCCGCCACGCAGATCCGCATGTCGCCCTGCCGGCGATAGAGCTGGGCGCTCTCGCCCGTCACGTCGCGCAGATGTGTGAGCACCGGCCCGGCCGTCGCCAGGAGGCGGTCCTCGCCGGCGGCCGCGGCCAGCTCGGAGAGCCGCGGGCCCAGGATGAACCGGCCCTGCATGTCCCTCGCCACCATCCGGTGGTGTTCCAGTGCCACGGCCAGCCGGTGGGCCGTGGGTCGTGCGAGCCCGGTCGCCGCGACCAGCCCGGCGAGGGTGGCCGGACCGGACTCCAGAGCGCTCAGAACCAGAGCTGCCTTGTCGAGAACGCCGACGCCGCTAGAGTTGTCCATGCAACGATACTCGCGTCTCACAGTGTGAAACGCAAGTTCAATTTTCCAGGGAAGTCGTCACTCTGTAGATGCGGCCCTCGACCAGGGCCCGGCGTCAGGCCCGCCAGGGGACACGGGCGGGCATCGCGCACAGACGAGCAAGGCCGGCACTGCGGCCGGCCGGAGGGAAAGCGATGGGACGGACACTTGCGGAGAAGGTCTGGGACGACCATGTCGTCCGGCGCGCGGAAGGCGAGCCCGACCTTCTCTTCATCGATCTGCACCTGCTGCACGAGGTCACCAGCCCGCAGGCGTTCGACGGTCTCCGCAAGGCCGGCCGCCGGGTGCGGCGGACGGACCTGACCATCGCCACCGAGGACCACAACACCCCGACCCTCGACATCGACAAGCCCATCGCCGACCCGGTCTCGCGGACCCAGCTGGAGACCCTGCGCAAGAACTGCGCGGAGTTCGGTGTCCGGCTGCACCCGCTGGGCGACGTCGAGCAGGGCGTCGTCCACGTCGTGGGACCGCAGTTGGGACTGACCCAGCCCGGCACCACCGTGGTCTGCGGTGACAGCCACACCTCCACCCACGGCGCGTTCGGCGCGCTGGCGTTCGGCATCGGCACCAGCCAGGTCGAGCACGTCCTGGCGACCCAGACGCTGCCGATGGCGCCGTTTCGGACCATGGCGATCACCGTGGACGGCGAGCTGCCCGACGGCGTCACCGCCAAGGACCTGATCCTGGCGATCATCGCCAGGATCGGCACCGGCGGCGGCCAGGGCTACGTCATCGAGTACCGCGGCGCGGCCATCGAGAAGCTGTCGATGGAAGCCCGGATGACCATCTGCAACATGTCGATCGAGGCGGGCGCCCGGGCCGGCATGATCGCCCCCGACCGCACCACCTTCGACTACCTGCAGGGCCGTGACCACGCGCCGCAGGGCGCCGACTGGGACGCCGCCGTCGCGTACTGGAAGACGCTGCGCACCGACGACGACGCGGTCTTCGACGCCGAGGTCGTCATCGACGCCGCCGAGCTGGCGCCGTTCGTCACCTGGGGCACCAACCCCGGCCAGGGCGCGCCGCTTTCGGCGCGCGTCCCCGACCCGGCTTCGTACGAGGACCCCTCGGAGCGGCAGGCCGCCGAAAAGGCCCTGGAATACATGGGGTTGACGGCGGGTCAGCCGCTGCGTGAGATCTCCGTGGACACCGTCTTCGTAGGTTCGTGCACCAACGGCCGCATCGAGGACCTGCGCTCGGCGGCCTCGATCCTCCAGGGCCGCAAGGTGGCCGACGGCGTGCGGATGCTCGTCGTCCCCGGTTCGGTCCGGGTCGCGCTGCAGGCCGTCGAGGAGGGGCTGGACAAGGTCTTCACCGGCGCCGGCGCCGAATGGCGGCACGCGGGCTGCTCGATGTGCCTGGGCATGAACCCCGACCAGCTGGCGCCCGGCGAGCGCTCCGCGTCCACCTCCAACCGCAACTTCGAGGGCCGGCAGGGCAAGGGCGGCCGCACCCACCTGGTCTCGCCCCAGGTCGCCGCCGCAACGGCGGTTCTCGGCCATCTGGCCTCACCGGCCGACCTGGTCGGCCAGTCCGACGTCGCCACGCCCGCGGGAGTCTGAACCATGGAAGCTTTCACCACCCACACCGGCCGGGCCGTTCCGCTGCGCCGCAGCAACGTCGACACCGACCAGATCATCCCCGCCCACTGGCTGAAGAAGGTCACCCGCGACGGCTTCGAGGACGGGCTCTTCGAGGCATGGCGCAAGGACCCGGAGTTCGTCCTCAACCAGGAGGCCCACAAGGGCGCCACGGTGCTGGTCGCCGGCCCCGACTTCGGCACCGGTTCCTCGCGCGAGCACGCCGTGTGGGCGCTGCAGAACTACGGCTTCAAGGCCGTCGTCTCCTCGCGGTTCGCGGACATCTTCCGCGGCAACTCCCTCAAGAACGGCCTGCTGACGGTGGTCCTGCCGCAGGAGACCGTGGACCGGCTGCAGAAACTGGTGGAGTCCGACCCGACCGCCGAGGTGACGGTCGACCTGGTCGCACGCGAGGTCCGCGCCGAGGGCGTCACCGCCGCCTTCGAGCTGGACGAGAACGCCCGTTGGCGGCTGCTGGAGGGTCTGGACGACATCAGCCTCACCCTTCGGGAGGAGTCCGCCATCGCCGCGTACGAGGTGAACAGGCCGTCGTTCAAACCGCGTACCATCGAGGTCTGACCTCGGGTTTTATGGCTCAAAGGCTTATTGCGTACGATGCGCCCCCTGTGCAGTTGGCAGGGGGCGCATCGGCGTGTGGAGGCCGGTGTTGAGGCCCCGTGAAGCGACAACTCGCCGCAGATGGCACAATTAGCGCATGGAACGCGACGACCAACTCGAGCTCTACGGTTTCGTCGCCGACCGACTCAAGGACGCACACGCAAGAGTGCGGACACTGCAAGTCCCGGAGGGCGTACGGATGGCGCTGACCCGGAAGCTGCTCGTCATCACGGCCGCGGCTAAACACGATCTTGCGGACGCGGCAAGGCGTCTGGAGTGGTTCATGCACGACCTTGACGAAGGTCGTTATCCCGAAGATGTGCATGCCGACGGAAGTCCGTGAAGGTCGAGTCCGTTGCGGCACAAGGGTGATTAGCCCGTTTCGTGTTTGATTTGCGGTATATATCTGCCTAACGTGCGAAAAAGCTTGGAAACTTTCGTTCCAGCAATGTCTCCGAAGGGGAAGACGTGAACAAGGCGCAGCTCGTAGAAGCCATTGCCGACAAGCTCGGCGGCCGCCAGAACGCCGCGGACGCGGTGGACGCCGTACTGGACGCAGTCGTCCGTGCAGTTGTCGCCGGCGACCGGGTTTCGGTCACCGGATTCGGCTCGTTCGAGAAGGTGGACCGCCCGGCCCGTTACGCGCGCAACCCGCAGACGGGTGAGCGGGTGCGGGTCAAGAAGACCTCGGTGCCCCGTTTCCGCGCCGGTCAGGGCTTCAAGGACCTGGTGAGCGGCTCGAAGAAGCTCCCCAAGGGCGGTGAAGTCGCCGTCAAGAAGGCGCCCAAGGGCAGCCTGACCGGCGGCGCCAAGCCCACCGTGAAGAAGGCCGCGGCGAAGAAGGCCGTCGCCAAGAAGGCCGCCGCCAAGAAGGCGGCGCCGGCGAAGAAGGCGGCGGCGAAGAAGACCACGGCGAAGAAGACGACCGCGAAGAAGACCACGGCGAAGAAGGCGGCGCCCGCGAAGAAGGCGACCGCCGCCAAGAAGGCCACCGCGGCGAAGAAGGCCACCGCGAAGAAGACGACGGCGAAGAAGACCGCGCCCGCGAAGAAGGCCACGGCGAAGAAGGCTCCCGCCAAGAAGGCCACGGCGCGCAAGACGACCGCCAAGAAGACCACCGCCCGCAAGCGGTAGTTCCACGGCGACGCAACGCCAAGCGCCGGGCCGGTCTCCCTTCCGGGGAGCCCGGCCCGCGGTGCGTGGCCCACCGGGCGCCCCGTCTACGCTGGCCCCATGCAGGCCACCGCGTACACCTACGACGAGACGACCCGTTCCGGCAGCGTGCTGCTGGACGACGGGACCCCGCTGCCCTTCGACGCGGCGGCCTTCGACGCCGGCGGCCTGCTCCTGCTGCGGCCCGGTCAGCGGGTCCGTATCGAGGTCACCGGCGAGGGTGACGCCCGGCGGATCGTCCTCGTCACGCTCCAGACGCTCTGACCTGGGGCTCCGCGCCGCTCCGGGCACCCGGCAGGCCCACGACCCCGTACCCCCCGGCGTGGCCGGACACCGGCACGGCCTCCGCCCGCGCCGCCCAGCCCGGCACGCGGGGGGCCTGCCGCGCGGTGTGCGGGCCCACCCCCAGCGCCAGCGCGGCCCGGAGATCCTCCCCGGTGTCCACGTCCCGGCGCACCGACGGCACGTCCGGCACGGTGATCTCCCGCGCCCCGGACGCCAGGTGGCGGGCCCGGGAGGGGCCCCCGAAAGCCGGGTCCAATTCCGTGCCGGAAGTCGCGGACAGAAGTGTTGTCCCGATATCCGCCGCATCCGCGAGAAATGCCCGTGGAAATAGCGCCGCAGAATGGAGCACCACGGCCAGCTCGGCCGGGCGGAGCGCCGGCAGATCGGCGTTCAGCGCGGCCACCGGCGCACCCGGCCGCCGGGCCCTTACCACGGCGGCGCCGTGGGCCAGTGCGGCATTCAGCCCGTTGGCCGGAGCGTCCGGCACGATGCGCGCCCCCAGCGCCGCCAAGTGCTCCCCGGCCACCGGATCGTCCGTGACAACCGCCACATCGCGCACGTCCGTGCAGGCCAGCGCGGCCGTCACGGTGTCCAGTGCGAATGCCAGCGCCAGCTTCGGCCGGAACTCCTCGCCGGCCGCCCCGGACAGCCTGCTCTTGGCCCGCACCAGCGGTTTCAGCGGGACTACGAGGCTCCAGGCCACAACCGCTCCGTCTCTTCGCATCGGGTTCATTCTCACCTGCCGCCGGAAGCTTTCCGGAGTGGCGGGGTTACGGTGTTCTCGACATAGCGGGTACTCGGGGCGACACTTGTGCGGCTGCCGGCTCGCAGCAGCTTCGCAGGTCCCACAAGGAGGGTGTCCCAGTGTCCCGCCGCAGAATCGGCTTCTGGTACCGCTTGGCCGCGGTCATCTGCAAACCGCCGCTCTTGGTTCTGTTCAAGCGGGACTGGCGGGGAATGGAGCACATTCCGGTCGACGGCGGTTTTATTACCGCGGTCAACCACAACTCGTATCTTGATCCGCTCTCCTATGCGCACTATCAGTACAACACCGGGCGGGTCCCCCGATTCCTCGCCAAGGCCGGACTCTTCAAGAGCGGCTTTGTCGGCATGGTGATGCGCGGAACGGGGCAGATCCCGGTCTACCGGGAAACCACCGACGCCGCCACCGCGTTCCGGGCCGCCGTGCACGCCATCGAGAAGGGCGAATGCGTCGCCTTCTACCCCGAGGGCACCCTCACCCGCGACCCCGCGATGTGGCCGATGCAGGGCAAGACCGGCGCCGCCCGGGTCGCGCTGCTGACCAAGGCGCCCGTCATCCCCGTCGCCCAGTGGGGCGCCAACGACGCGATGCCGCCCTACGCCAAGGAGCAGAAGCTCCGGCTCCTCCCGCGCAAGACCCTGCGGGTCAAGGCCGGTCCACCGGTCGACCTCAGCGAGTTCCACGGCAAGGAGCCCACCGCCGAGGTGCTGCGCGCCGTCACCGAGAAGATCATGGCCGCCATCACGGCGGAACTGGCCGTGCTGCGCGGCGAGACCGCGCCGGCCGAACCGTTCGACTACCGCAAGGAGATCGCCCGGGAGCGGCGGGCCGCCCGCGAGGCCGCCCGGGCCGCGGAGGCGGCCGGCACCGACGACACCGCACGGGAACCGGCCGGGTCCACCGCTCCGGCGGCTCCCGCGCAGCAGGCCCGAAGCAACCGGCAGGCACAGGAGGATGAAGGCAAGTGACGCGCTGCGCCGTCTTCGGCACGGGGTCCTGGGGCACCGCATTCGCGATGGTGCTCGCCGACGCGGGATGCGAGGTGACCCTGTGGGGGCGCAGAGCGGCCCTCGTCGACGCCATCAACACCGGCCGCACCAACCCCGACTACCTCCCGGGCGTCCAACTGCCCGAGGGCGTACGGGCCACCACCGACCCGGCCGAGGCCGCCCGCGGCGCCGACTTCACCGTCCTCGCCGTGCCGTCCCAGACGCTGCGCGCCAACCTCGCCGAGTGGGCGCCCCTGCTGCCCTCCGACACGGTCCTGGTCTCCCTGATGAAGGGCGTCGAACTCGGCACCGCCAAGCGCATGAGCGAGGTCATCGAGGAGGTCGCCAAGGTCCCCGCGGACCGCGTCGCGGTGCTCACCGGCCCCAACCTCGCCAAGGAGGTCGCCGCCCGGCAGCCCGCCGCCGCCGTGGTGGCCTGCGCCGACGAGTCCGTCGCCCGGCGCCTCCAGACCGCCTGCCACACCGCGTACTTCCGCCCGTACACCAACACCGACGTGGTGGGCTGCGAACTGGGCGGCGCGGTCAAGAACGTCATCGCGCTCGCAGTCGGCATCGCCACCGGCATGGGACTGGGCGACAACGCCAAGGCGTCCCTGATCACCCGCGGACTGGCCGAGACCACCCGGCTCGGCCTGGCCATGGGCGCCGACGCGCACACCTTCGCGGGCCTGGCCGGCATGGGCGACCTCGTCGCCACCTGCTCCTCGCCGCTCTCCCGCAACAACACCTTCGGCACCAACCTCGGCCGGGGCATGTCGCTGGCGGAGACCATCGCCGTCACCAAGCAGACCGCCGAGGGCGTCAAGTCCTGCGAGTCCGTGCTCGATCTGGCCCGCCGGCACGGCGTCGACATGCCGCTCACCGAGACCGTGGTGGAGATCGTCCACGAGGGCAAACCACCGCTGGTGGCCCTCAAGGAGCTGATGTCCCGCACCGCCAAGCCGGAACGGCACTGACCGCGACGGGGCGCACGGCACCGCGCCGCCACGCCCCGACCGGCCGCCGCCGCGCCGACGCAACTCCTACCAGCAGGTACCCTCAAGCCGATATGAGCAGCGAGACCTCCACCCACAAGCCCCGCGTCGCCGTCGTGTTCGGCGGTCGCAGCTCCGAGCACGCCATCTCGGTGGTCACCGCCGGAGCCGTGCTGGCCGCCATCGACCGCGACAAGTACGACGTGCTGCCCATCGGCATCACGACCGACGGCCGCTGGGCGCTGACCGCCGACGACCCCGGGCGGATGGCGATCACCGACCGGAAGCTGCCCAGCGTGGCCGAGCTGACCGAGGGCGACGAGGGCGCCGTGGTGCTCTCCGCCGACCCCACCAGCCGCGAGGTGGTCTACACCGAGCCCGGAGCGGTCCCCAAGGCGCTCGGCGAGGTCGACGTCGTCTTCCCCGTGCTGCACGGCCCGTACGGCGAGGACGGCACGCTGCAGGGCCTGCTGGAGCTGTCCGGGGTGCCCTACGTCGGCTCGGGCGTGCTCGCCTCGGCCGTCGGCCAGGACAAGGACTACATGAAGCGGGTGTTCGCCTCCTTCGGGCTGCCGGTCGGCCCGTACGAGGTCATCCGCCCGCGCGAGTGGGAGACGTCCGCTCCGAACGGAGAAAAGGGCTCGGCCGCGCGCAGGAAGATCGTGGACTTCGCCGCCGAGCACGGCTGGCCGTTGTTCGTGAAGCCCGCCCGGGCCGGCTCGTCCATGGGCATCAGCAAGGTCGACGACCTGTCCGGGCTGGACGAGGCCGTCGAGGAGGCCCGGCGCCACGACCCGAAGATCATCGTGGAGTCGCTGCTGCGCGGCCGCGAGATCGAGTGCGGGGTGCTGGAGTTCGAGGACGGCCCGCGGGCCAGCGTGCCGGCCGAGATCCCGCCGGTCACCGCCCACGACTTCTACGACTTCGAGGCCAAATACATCGACTCCGCCGCCGGCATCGTGCCGGCGCCGCTGACCGAGGAGCAGACCGAAAAGGTCCGGGAGCTGGCGGTCGCGGCCTTCGAGGCGGCGTCCTGCGAGGGCCTGGTCCGCGCGGACTTCTTCCTGCAGGACGACGGCGAGTTCGTGATCAACGAGATCAACACGCTGCCCGGTTTCACGCCCATCTCGATGTACCCGCGGATGTGGCAGGAGAGCGGCGTGAGCTACCCCGAACTCATCGACCGGCTCCTCCAGGCGGCCCTGACCCGCTCGACGGGACTGCGCTGAGGCCGAACCGAGGCTGAGAGCGGGCCCCGGGCCGAGGAGGGGCCCGCACCGCGAGCGGGCGGTGTTCGGGGCCCGGGCCCTTGGGGGTTGGGCGAACGGATCCCCTAGGGGACGTGAGCGCCCCTTGCGGGGCCCAACGCGGCGGGCCGGGGCCGGTATTCCGGTGTGCGGCGGCGGGGGCGGGGCGCCCCAGGGCATCGCCACCGCAGAGGCCCTCGTACGAGGAAGCCCCTCGTACGAGGACGGGCGCCCGCTCGCCTACACCCCCGCCGGGATGGTCTTCTTCACCGCGGCCGCGAGGTCCGGCAGGACGTTGACCTCCGGGGCGTACCTGCCCGGTACGGTCACCTCGACATAGATCTTGCGCAGCACCGTCGTGAAGCGGTAGCCGTCGTCCTGCTTCTCGAAGAGCCACTGGACGCCGTCGACTTCCGCCGAGTCGGTGTCGGGGTTGTAATGTTCACTCCCGTGTCTGAGCACCTCCGGCTTGGGCACCCCGCAGCGCAGCTCCACGGCAGGATCGCCCCATATGGCAGTGAAGTCCGAGACCGGCTCGGCGGTACCCCGTCGCAGTCCGTCCACGGTCCGCGGCAGGTCCTGGTGGAGCGCCCGGCAGTTCTCCGCGCTCCCGCCGGTGGGGGAGGGCGGCGCCACCTCCGTCGCGGACGAGCAGCCCGCGAGCGCGGACACCGCGACGAGCAGGGGCAGTGCGGCCAGGTACCGGTGTCTTGCGCGTCTCACCCGGCCGAGCATACGGGGGAGCTAGAGATGGACCACCGGGCAGGTGAGCGTCCGCGTGATGCCTTCCACTTGCTGGACTTTCGCGACCACCATGCGACCCAGCTCGTCGACGGTGTCCGCCTGCGCGCGCACGATGACGTCGTAGGGTCCGGTCACGTCCTCGGCCGTCAGCACGCCGGGGATCTTCGCGATCACCTCGGCCACCGCCGAGGCCCTGCCGACCTCGGTCTGGATCAGGATGTAAGCCTGTACCACGGAACCTCCAGGGCGGCTACGAGGATCATGTGGGAAGAAGGGACGCCACGGTACCGCGTCACCGAGCGGAGCGGGGAGACCCGCGCGGTGAACTGGGCCGGTGCGGCGCAGTCGTCAGCCACGTACGGACCGTCCGTACACATCGGAAGGGCAACAGCATGAAGGGCACCGTGGGCGAGCTGGGGGAGTTCGGGCTTATCAGAGAGCTCACCTCCCGGCTCACCTCCACTCCCGCCGTACGGATCGGGCCGGGGGACGACGCCGCGGTGGTCACCGCGCCGGACCGCAGGGTCGTCGCCAGTACCGACATTCTCCTCGAAGGACGGCACTTCCGCCGCGACTGGTCCACCGCCTACGACGTCGGCCGCAAGGCCGCCGCGCAGAACCTCGCCGACATCGCGGCGATGGGCGCGGTGCCCACCGCGATCCTGCTCGGCCTGGTCGTCCCCGCCGAACTCCCCGCGACCTGGGCGACCGAGCTGATGGACGGGCTGCGCGACGAGTGCCAGGTGGCCGGCGCCGCGGTGGTCGGCGGGGACGTCGTCCGCGGCGACACCATCACCGTCGCCATCACCGCCCTCGGCGACCTGCGCAACCAGGAGCCGGTGACCCGCGCCGGCGCGCAGCCCGGCGACGTGGTCGCGGTGACCGGCTGGCTCGGCTGGTCCGCGGCCGGCCACGCGGTGCTCACCCGCGGCTTCCGCTCCCCGCGCGCCTTCGTGGAGGCGCACCGCCGCCCCGAACCGCCCTACCACGCGGGCCCGGCCGCCGCGGGCCTGGGCGCCACCGCCATGACCGACGTCAGCGACGGTCTTGTCGCCGACCTCGGGCACATCGCCGAGGCCAGCAAGGTCCGCATCGACCTGCGGTCCGCCAACATCGACATCCCCTCGCAGATGTCCGACATCGGCACCGCCGTCGGCGTGGACCCGATGCAGTGGGTGCTCAACGGCGGCGAGGACCACGCGATCGTGGCCACCTTCCCGCCCGACGTGAAGCTGCCCGCCCGCTGGAAGGTGATCGGCGAGGTCCTCAACCCCTCGGCGCTGCCCCAGGTGACCGTGGACGGCGCCCCCTGGGCGAAGGCCGGCTGGGACCACTTCGGGGACAACGGGGACGCCGACTAGCCCCGGAGGGCGGCCCGGTAGATTCGCCCGCATGCACACACCTCCCCGCGTCCTGACCGTCGCCGGCTCCGACTCCGGCGGCGGTGCGGGCATCCAAGCCGACCTGAAGACGATGCTGGCGCTGGGCACCCACGGCATGAGCGTGCTCACCGCCGTCACCGCGCAGAACTCCCTCGGCGTCCAGGGCGCGTGGGAGCTGCCCGCGGAGGCGGTGCGCGCCCAGTTCCGCAGCGTCGTCGACGACATCGGCGTCCAGGCCGTGAAGACCGGGATGCTGTCCTCGGCCGAGCTCGTCGGCACCGTCGCCGAACTCCTCGCCGGACTCCCCGTCCCGGTCGTCGTCGACCCCGTCGGCGTCTCCAAACACGGTGACGCGCTGCTGGCCGCCTCGGCGCTGGACGCGGTCCGCGGCGCGCTGCTGCCGACCGCGACGGTCGCCACCCCCAACCTCGACGAGGTGGCGCAGCTCACCGGTATACGGGTGCGGACCGCGGACGGGATGCGCCGGGCCGCCGAGGCGATCCTGGCGTTCGGGCCGCGCTGGGCGCTGATCAAGGGCGGCCATCTGCCGGCCGGCGCCCCGGACGCGGCCGGCGAGGCCGTCGACCTGCTCACGGACGGTGCCCAGGAGCACTGGCTGCGCGCCCCGCGCCACGACAACCGGCACACCCACGGCACCGGCTGCACCCTCGCCAGCGCCCTGGCCGCGCGGCTCGCGCACGGCGACACCGTCCCGCAGGCCGCCGCGGCCGCGAAGGAGTACGTCAGCGGTGCGATCGCGGCCGGTTTCCGGCTGGGCGCGGGCATCGGGCCGGTCGACCACGGGTGGCGGCTGCGCGCGGCGCACTGACCACGGCGTCCGGTCATGCAATGGCAGAAGCCGGTCCACCTTTGCGGTGGACCGGCTTCACAAGCAACCGGCGGGGCTGCGCTACGGCTAAGGCGTCAGCGCGAGACCTTGCCGGCCTTGATGCACGAGGTGCAGGCGTTCAGCTTCTTCGGCGTGCGCCCGATCACTGCACGCACCGTCTGGATGTTGGGGTTCCAACGACGGTTGGTACGGCGATGCGAGTGCGAGACACTCTTGCCGAAGCCCGGCCCCTTGCCGCAGACGTCGCAGTTGGCAGCCACGGGTCACTCCAAAGACTTCAGATGCACTTACGGTGAGATCCCACCGGGCCGAGTGCATGGCCGTGCCGGCGCCGATGGGAGAGGAATGGCCCGATTTTCATCGGGCAACCGGAGCAGCATACAACGGCCGCTCCCGCAGGACGAAACTACCACGCACCCTCCGGCCCCCGCCCCGGCCGTCCCGGCGGACGCGACTACTGTGCGGGTGCATCCCGCGACCCTCAGGAGGACGACGTGCCCCACCCGCTCGACGCCGCCGCCGTCCGCGCCTGGTGCGGGCTGGCCCTGGAGGCGCTCGGACGGGAGCGCGAGCGGATCGACGCGATCAACGTCTACCCCGTCGCCGACGGCGACACCGGCACCAACCTCTATCTGACGGTGGAGTCGGCCGCCCGCGCGGTCGAGGCCGCCTTCGACGGCCACGGCTCGGCCGGCACCGCGCCCGGCCTCGCCGACGCCGCGGGCGCCATGGCGCACGGCGCCCTCATCGGGGCGCGCGGCAACTCCGGCACCATCCTGGCCCAGCTGCTGCGCGGCATGGCCCAGGTGCTGGCGACCGCCCCGGCCGGCGGCGAGGCGGGTGCGGACGCGCTGCGGCGGGCGCTGCGGCGGGCCGCTTCGGCCGCCTACGAGGCGGTCGCGCACCCCGTGGAGGGCACCGTGCTGACCGTGGCGACGGCCGCCGCCGGCGCCGCCGAGCAGGCCGCCGGCGAGGCCGCCGACGTCGCCCGGGCCGCCCACCGGGGCGCCGCGGAGGCGCTGCGGGCCACCCCGGGGCAGCTCGCGGTGCTGGGGACGGCGGGCGTGGTGGACGCGGGCGGCTGCGGGCTGGTGGCCCTGCTGGGCGCGCTCGCCGACGCGCTGTCCGGGGAGGTCGGCGCCGCCCCCGTCGCCGTACGGGCCGACGGGCCGCTGCCGGAGCCGGCCGGCTGCGCGGCGGCGGACCCGGAGGCGGCGGGCTGCGCCGATCCGCACGCCGGCGGGCCCGCCTTCGAGGTGATCTACCTGCTGGAGGCCGGGGACGGCGAGGTGGCCCGGTTGCGGGCCCGGCTGGACCGGCTCGGCGACTCGCTGGTGGTGGTCGGCGGGGACGGCCTGTGGCACGTCCATGTCCACGTCGACGACGCCGGGGCCGCGGTGGAGGCCGGGATCGAGGCCGGCCGGCCGTACCGGATCCGGATCACCCACTTCGGCGCGGGCGGCCGGACCAGGGAGCCCGCGCTGGCGGCCCGGGCCGTGGTCGCGGTGGTGCCCGGTGCGGGCCTCGCCGGGCTGTGCGCGCAGGCCGGCGCGACCCCGGTGACCGTACGCCCCGGGGAGCCGCCGGCCAGTGGCGAACTGGTCCAGGCGATCCGGCAGGCCCGCGCCCGCGAGGTGATGCTGCTGCCCAACGACCCGGAGCTGCGGCACACCGCGGCGGCCGCCGCCGAGCAGGCCCGCACCGAGGGCGTACGGGTCGCCGTCATCCCCACCCGCTCCGCCGTCCAGGGGCTGGCGGCGCTGGCGGTGCACGAGCCGGGGCGCAGCTTCGACGAGGACATGGTCGCGATGACCGCGGCGGCCGGCGCCACCCGCTACGCCGAACTGGCCGTCGCCGAGCACCGTTCCTGGACGATGGCCGGGGTCTGCCAGGCCGGCGACGTGCTCGGCCTGATCGACGGGGACGTCGCGGTGATCGGGCCCGACCTCGTCCGCACCGCGACGACGGTGCTGGACCGGATGCTCTCCGCGGGCGGCGAGCTGGTCACCCTCGTCCTCGGCGCGGACGTCCCCGAATCCCTCGCCGAACGGCTGGAACGGCACGTCCGGGAACGCCATCTCGCGGTGGACACCGTCGTCTACGAGGGCGGCGAATACGCGGCGCCGCTGCTGATCGGCGTGGAATAGCGCGCCGCGCCGCGGTTATCGCGGCGCCCGCCGGAATACCCCCGATACCGGCCGCATACCGTCCGGATTCCGGCTCCGCCGGGAATTCCCGGCCGTGGAAAGCGGCGGTGGTGGCTGGTTGTCAGAGCCATGGTGTGCAATGGAACGCGTGGCAGCGCTCGACGAACCCCTGAAGAAAATCCTCGGTGGCACCACCGCGAAGGTCCTGGCCGAGCACCTCGGCCTGGAAACGGTCGGCGATCTGCTGCACCACTATCCGCGGCGCTACGCCGAGCGCGGTGAGCTGACCCGGCTCTCCGACCTGCCGCTGGACGAACACGTCACGGTCGTCGCCCGGGTCGCCGACGCCCGCGTCCTGAAGTTCAACCAGGGCCGCGGCCAGCGGCTGGAGGTGACGCTCACCGACGGCAGCGGCCGCCTCCAGCTGGTCTTCTTCGGCAAGGGCATCCACAAGCCGCACAAGGACCTGGTGCCCGGGCGGCGCGCGATGTTCGCGGGCAAGGTCTCGGTCTTCAACCGCAAGCTCCAACTCGCCCACCCCGAATACGAACTCCTCGACGGCGACACCGACGGCGGGGCCGTCGACGCCTTCGCCAACCAGCTCATGCCGATCTATCCGGCGTGCCAGCAGATGGCCTCCTGGAAGATCGCCAAGGCCGTCGACGCCGTCCTGCCCAGCGCCCGGGACGCCGTGGACCCGCTGCCCCCGGGGCTGCGCGAGGGCCGCGGCCTGGTCCCGCTCACCGAGGCACTGCTGAAGATCCACCGCCCCGCCACCAAGGCCGACATCGCCGACGCCCGCGCCCGGCTGAAGTGGGACGAGGCGTTCGTCCTCCAGGTCGCGCTCGCCCGCCGCCGCTTCGCCGACGCCCAACTCCCCGCCGTACCTCGGAGGTTGACACCGGGCGGCATCCTCGACGCGTTCGACGCGCGACTGCCCTTCACCCTCACCGAGGGCCAGACCAAGGTCAGCCGGGAGATCTTCGACGACCTCGCGACGGAGCATCCGATGCACCGCCTCCTCCAGGGCGAGGTCGGCTCCGGCAAGGCCCAGCCGCTGGACGCCCTGGTGCTCACCCCGCGCGGCTTCCGCCCCATGGGCGAGATGACGGTGGGCACCGAGGTGGTGGTGCCCAGCGGGGCGACGGCCCTGGTGGACGGGGTGTTCCCGCAGGGCGAGCGGGAGGTGTGGCGGCTGGTGCTCTCCGACGGCAGCACCGTCGAGTGCGACGACGAGCACCTGTGGATCGTCTCCTCCCGCGCCACGGGCGAGCGGGTGCTGACCACCCGCGAGCTGCGCGCCGCCCTGCTGGACGCCGACGGCAGGCCCCGCTGGTCGATCCCCCCGGCCGCCCCGGTGGACCTCGACGACGGCGGCCCGCGCCCCCTCGACGCGTACGCGCTGGGGCGGACGCTGGGCGCCGGCGGCACCGGCCCGGCCGGCCGCACCGTCCCCGACGCCTACCGCAACGCCCCCGCCAAGGACCGCCGGGCGCTGCTGGCGGGCCTGCTGGCGGCCGGCGGCGAAACCACGGGCGGCGGCACGCTCTTCCGTGCCGCGCCGGAGCCGCTGGCCGCCGATCTCGCCTGGCTCGCGCGCTCCTTGGCCGGCACGGCCCGCACCACCCCGGCAGCCGGCGGCAGCCTCGATGTCCACGTGGTGCTCTCCGAGGACGACGGATCCGCCCTCGGGCGCGCGGTCCTGGCCGTCGAGCGCATCGGCCGACGGCCCGTCCAGTGCATCAGCGTGGCCCACCCCTCCCACGCCTATGTGACCGACCACTTCACGGTCACCCACAACACCATGGTCGCGCTGCGCGCCATGCTCGGCGTGGTGGACACCGGCGGCCAGGCGGCGATGCTCGCGCCCACCGAGGTGCTGGCCCAGCAGCACCACCGGTCCGTCACGGAGATGATGGGCGACCTCGCCGAGGGCGGGATGCTGGGCGGCGCGGAGCGGGGCACCAAGGTGGTGCTGCTGACCGGCTCGATGGGGGCCGCGGCCCGCCGCCGGGCGCTGCTCGACCTGGTCACGGGCGAGGCCGGCATCGTCATCGGGACGCACGCCCTGATCGAGGACGTGGTGCAGTTCCACGACCTCGGCCTGGTCGTCGTCGACGAGCAGCACCGCTTCGGCGTCGAGCAGCGCGACGCCCTCCGCTCCAAGGGCGGGCAGCCCCCGCACCTGCTGGTGATGACCGCCACCCCGATCCCGCGCACGGTCGCCATGACCGTCTTCGGCGATCTGGAGACCTCCGTGCTGGACCAGCTCCCCGCCGGCCGTTCGCCGATCGCCAGCCATGTGGTTCCCGCCAAGGACAAACCGCACTTCCTCGCCCGCGCCTGGGAGCGGGTCCGGGAGGAGGTGGCCGCCGGCCACCAGGCGTATGTGGTCTGCCCCCGGATCGGCGACGACGACGAGCCCGCCGCGGCCACGGGGAAGAAGGGCAAGACGGCCAACGACACCGCGGCGCAGCCGAGTTCACCGGAGGATCTGGCCGAGAAGCGCCCCCCGCTGGCGGTCCTCGACGTCGCCGAGCAGCTGCGCAAGGGCCCGCTCGCCGGCCTGCGGGTGGCCGTGCTGCACGGCCGGATGGCCCCGGACGACAAGGACGACGTGATGCGCCGGTTCGCCGCCGGCGAGCTGGACGTCCTGGTGGCCACCACCGTCATCGAGGTCGGGGTCAACGTCCCCAACGCCACCGTCATGGTGATCATGGACGCCGACCGCTTCGGCGTCTCCCAGCTCCACCAGCTCCGCGGCCGGGTCGGCCGCGGCTCGGCGCCCGGCCTGTGCCTGCTGGTCAGCGAGATGCCCGAGGCCAGCCCGGCCCGCGCCCGGCTCGCCGCGGTCGCCGCCACCCTCGACGGCTTCGAACTCTCCCGTATCGACCTCGAACAGCGCCGCGAGGGCGACGTCCTCGGCCAGGCCCAGTCCGGCGCCCGCTCCTCGCTGCGGATGCTCGCCGTCATCGAGGACGAGGAGGTGATCGCGGCGGCCCGCGAGGAGGCCACCGCCCTGGTCGCCGCCGACCCCGAGCTGTCCGGCTGCCCCGAGCTGCGGACGGCCCTGTCCGCGCTGCTGGACGACGAACGGGAGCAGTTTCTGGACAAGGGCTGAGCCGGGCGCGCGGCAGCGGCGCCGCACCCCGTGAGAACGATCACGGCCGGGCGGCGCCGGGGGCGGGCCCGCCCCGCGGGGGACGGACATATCGTGGGAGGGCGGAGCCCGCCGGGGTGTCCGCCCCTCTTCCGGGACGCGCTCAAACGTAAGGACGGGCCCATGACCCGCGTGATCGCCGGTGCGGCCGGCGGCCGCCGCCTCGCCGTACCGCCGGGCAACGGCACCCGCCCCACCTCCGACCGGGCGCGCGAGGGCATGTTCTCCACCTGGGAGTCGCTCGACGGCCCGCTGACCGGCGCCCGGGTCCTCGACCTCTACGGCGGCTCCGGCGCGGTCGGCCTGGAGGCGCTCTCCCGCGGCGCCGCGCACGTCCTGCTGGTCGAGGCCGACGCCCGCGCGCTGCGCACCATCCGCGAGAACGTCAGGGCGGTCGGCCTGCCCGGCGCCGAGGTCCGGGCCGGCAAGGCCGAGCAGACCGCCGCCGCCCCGGCCCCCGACGAGCCGTACGACATCGTCTTCCTGGACCCGCCCTACGCCGTCGGCGACGCCGAACTCCGCGAGATCCTGCTCACACTCCGTGGTCAGGGGTGGCTTGCCGAGGAGGCACTCGTCACCGTGGAGCGGAGTACCCGGGGCGGCACGTTCGCCTGGCCGGACGGATTCGAAGCGATCAGGGCCCGTCGCTACGGCGAGGGGACGCTTTGGTACGGTCGCGCCGCCTCGGCGTCCGCCGAACCGACATCAGCAACCGTGTCATGAACGGACCGCAGAGCAAGGAGACGAAGTTGCGCCGCGCCGTCTGTCCGGGGTCCTTCGACCCCATCACCAACGGGCACCTGGACATCATCGCCCGGGCCTCCAGGCTGTACGACGTCGTGCACGTCGCCGTCATGATCAACCAGTCCAAGAAGGGCCTGTTCACGGTCGAGGAGCGGATCGACCTGATCCGGCGGGCCACCGCCGAGTACGGCAACGTCGAGGTCGAGTCCTTCCACGGTCTGCTCGTCGACTTCTGCAAGCAGCGCGACATCCCCGCCATCGTCAAGGGTCTGCGCGCGGTCAGCGACTTCGACTACGAACTCCAGATGGCCCAGATGAACAACGGCCTCTCCGGGGTGGAGACGCTCTTCGTGCCCACCAACCCCACCTACAGCTTCCTCTCCTCCAGCCTGGTCAAGGAGGTCGCGGCCTGGGGCGGCGACGTCTCCCACCTGGTCCCGCCGTTCGTCCTCGAAGCGCTGACCGAACGGCTCCGCAACAAGCCGTGACCCGGCATCCGGTGCGGTGGGACCGGCACTGAACTGACGGTTCGTCAGCAGGTGTCGGGACGGGGGCTCCTGGCCGTACAGTCGTCCCGTTCCGTCTTCCGATCCTGCAGAGAGTGGCGAGTCCAAGGTGGACGTCCAGAAGAAGCTCGACGACATCGTCGCAACCGTCGGCAGCGCCCGGTCCGTGCCCATGTCCGCCTCGTGCGTGGTCAACCGCGCCGAGCTGCTCGCCATGCTGGAGGACGTGCGCACCGCGCTGCCCGGTTCCCTCGCCGAGGCGCAGGAACTCCTCGGCGGGCGCGAGCAGATGGTGGAGCAGGCCCGCGTCGAGGCCGAGCGGATCATCGAGTCCGCGCACAGCCAGCGCGGTTCGCTGGTCTCGGACACCGAGGTGGCCCGCCGGGCCCAGGACGAGGCGGACCGGATCCTGGCCGAGGCGCGCCGCGAGGCCGAGGAGATCCGCGTCCAGGCCGACGACTACGTCGACAGCAAGCTCGCCAACTTCGAGGTCGTGCTCACCAAGACCATCGGTGCCGTCGACCGCGGCCGCGAGAAGCTGCTCGGCCGCGGCCCCGGCCTCGACGAGCAGGGCTACCCCGTGGCGGACGACGCCGAGGCCCCCGAGCGCAGCGCCGACCCCGAGATCCTCCGGCAGCGCGCCGACGCCTACGTGGACACCAAGTTCGGCGCCTTCCAGGCCGTCCTCACCAAGACCCTGGAAGCGGTCGGCCGCGGCCGCGACAAGCTCCAGGGCGCCCAGCCGATCGACGAGCTCGGCGCCCACCTCGCCGCCCAGAGCGACCCGCAGGCCGGCGCCCCGCCGCAGGCGGACGCGGAGTACCTCGCCGGCCTGGCGGGCGTCGCCCCCGTCCAGGAGGCCCCGCCGGCCGCGCCCCAGGACCTGACCCAGGGCCCGCAGCCCGGCTACTACGACGGCCAGGCCGCCGCCTACCAGCAACCGGACGGCTACTCCTACCAGCACGCCGAGCAGGTCCCCTACACCCAGCACCAGGACCCCTACGGCTACGACTGGCAGCAGCAGGCCCAGCAGCAGGCCGCCCAGCTTCCCCCGCAGGGCTACGACACCGGCGTCGGCTACGACCCGCAGCAGCTGCCCCCGCAGCCCCAGCACACTCCCCACACCCCCGGCGCCCAGCCCGCAGCCCTGGACGAGACCAGCCTCTTCGACACCAGCCTGATCAACCTCGACCAGCTGCGTCAGTACGAGGAAGGGCGCCACTAGCCGCGTCGACCGCGTCGACCGCGTCGACCGCGTCGACCGCGCCGGGAGGGCCCGGTGGCCGAGGGTCGACCGGGCGGATTGGGCCTAACGGGGGCCGTCCAGTATCCTGGCTCCTCGGTCGCGTGTATGTCCGCGATCACTGCTGCCCGCACGCCGGATTCCGGCCGTGGACGGCTGATACCGCAGTACAGAAAGCAGGAAAGTCTTGGGCTCCCGCCTCGACCACCGTTCCCCGCTCGTGTTCGACACACGCGAGCTGGGCCGACGTCCCGGCACGCTCAAGCGGCTCTCCCGCTCCGTCGAGGCCCCCGCGGACCTCGGCAACGAGGTCATCGGAGTGCCCCAGGGCGCGGCCGTTGAGCTCGACCTCCGCCTGGAAGCGGTCATGGACGGGGTGCTTGTCACAGGCACCGCCCGTGCGACCGTGACGGGGGAGTGCGTAAGGTGTCTGGAGCCGCTGGAGCAAGTGCTCGAAGCGGACTTCCAGGAGATGTTCGCCTACCCCGACGCCGACGCCCGGACCACCGAGTCCGGCGACGACGCCGAGGACGAGGAGGACACCCTCCACCTCGAGGACGACCTGTTCGACCTTGAACCCGTGCTGCGGGACGCGGTAGTGCTGGCACTGCCGCTGCAGCCGGTGTGCCGGGAGGACTGCCCGGGCCTGTGCTCCGACTGCGGGGCACGGCTGGCGGACGACCCGGACCACCACCACGACGCCGTCGACATGCGCTGGGCGGCACTGAAGGAACTCGTCGGGTCCGACCAGGACGACGAGATGGACAATGAACCCCGCCGCGACGGCGGGGATGAACCTCAGGAGAAGTAGCCGTGGCTGTTCCGAAGCGGAAGATGTCGCGCAGCAACACGCGCCACCGCCGGTCGCAGTGGAAGGCTGCGGTCCCCACCCTGGTTGCGTGCGAGCGTTGCCAGGAGCCGAAGCAGCAGCACATCGCGTGCCCGAGCTGCGGCACCTACAACAAGCGCCAGGTCATCGCGGTCTGAGCGGCTGGTGACAGGCACTGTGTCTAGCCCGAAGAAGGCAGAGGACAGCCCTTCGTCACTGCGCGGGCGCGGCGACGAAACGGCACCGGCGGACACGGCCTCGTCCCTCTCGCTTCTGGAAGGGCGGCTCGGGTACACACTTGAGTCCGCCCTTCTGGTGCGTGCGCTGACGCATCGCTCGTACGCCTACGAGAACGGCGGTCTGCCCACCAACGAGCGGCTCGAATTCCTCGGGGATTCGGTGCTCGGCCTGGTTGTCACGGACACGCTGTACCGCATCCACCCTGACCTGCCGGAAGGCCAGCTGGCCAAACTGCGGGCCGCGGTGGTCAACTCGCGGGCGCTCGCCGAGGTGGGCCGCGGCCTCGACCTCGGCGCCTTCATCCGCCTCGGCCGGGGCGAAGAGGGCACGGGCGGCCGGGACAAGGCCAGCATCCTCGCCGACACCCTGGAAGCGGTGATCGGCGCGGTCTATCTCGACCAGGGCCTCGACGCGGCCGGCGAGCTGGTGCACCGGCTCTTCGACCCGCTCATCGAGAAGTCCTCCAGCCTGGGCGCCGGCCTGGACTGGAAGACCAGTCTCCAGGAGCTCACCGCGACCGAGGGACTCGGCGTTCCCGAGTACCTGGTCACCGAGACCGGCCCCGACCACGAGAAGACTTTCACTGCTGCCGCCCGCGTCGGTGGTGTCTCGTACGGCACCGGCACCGGCCGCAGCAAGAAGGAAGCCGAGCAGCAGGCGGCCGAGTCCGCGTGGCGCGCGATCCGCGCCGCGGCGGACGAGGCGGCCGGGAAGACGCCGAGCGGCGGCGACCCGACGCAGGCTTCCGGCGACACCGCGTCGCCGACACACTGAACACCACTTCTGACCCCGCCCGGGCGGCCTCACCGCCGTCCCGGGCGGGGTCAGAAGCCTTTCCGGAGCCCCCGGCTCCCGCCCCGTTCCGCTTTCCCGTCCGTTTCCGTCAGGAGCGCCCGTGCCCGAGCTGCCCGAGGTCGAGGTCGTCCGCCGCGGACTGGAACGCTGGGTCAGCGGCCGCACCATCGAGGCCGTCGAGGTCCGCCACCCGCGCGCCGTCCGCCGGCACACCGCCGGCGCGGCGGACTTCGCCGCCCGGCTCACCGGCCTGCGCGTCGGCCCGGCCCGCCGCCGCGGCAAGTACCTCTGGCTCCCGGTGACCGGCGGCGGCCCGGCCTCCCAGAGCGCCGCCGAGGGCATCGCCCCCGTCGTCACCCCGTCCGTCACCCACGGTCTGGCGATCCTCGCCCACCTCGGCATGAGCGGCCAGCTGCTGGTCCAGCCGCAGGACGCCCCCGACGAGAAGCACCTGCGGATCCGGATCCGCTTCACCGACACCGGCGCCCCGCCCGAGGCGGCCGGTACCGAGCTGCGCTTCGTCGACCAGCGCACCTTCGGCGGCCTCTCGCTGCACGACACCGTGCCCGGCGACCCCGACCTGCTCCCCGACGTGATCGCGCACATCGCCCGGGACCCGCTCGACCCGGCCTTCGACGACGCCGCCTTCCACGACGCGCTGCACCGCCGCCGGACGACGATCAAGCGCGCGCTCCTCGACCAGACCCTGATCAGCGGCGTCGGCAACATCTACGCCGACGAGGCGCTGTGGCGCTCCCGGCTCCACTACGACCGGCCCACCGCCACCTTCACCCGGCCCCGCTCCGCCGAGCTGCTCGGCCACGTCCGGGACGTGATGACCGCCGCGCTGGCCGTCGGCGGCACCAGCTTCGACAGCCTGTACGTCAACGTCAACGGCGAGTCCGGCTACTTCGAGCGCTCCCTGGACGCCTACGGCCGCGAGGACGAGCCCTGCCGCCGCTGCGGTACGCCGATCCGCCGCCGTCCCTGGATGAACCGGTCCAGCTACTTCTGCCCGCGCTGTCAGCGCCCGCCGCGGCCGCGCTGAACGGACCCGGGCGGGGAGGGCCTGCGGGCACCCGCCTCAGAAGCCGAACTCCTGGGCCCACCACGGGCCGCCCGGCCCGAAGTGCGCGCCGACGCCGAGGGACTTGTACTCGCAGTTGAGGATGTTGGCGCGGTGTCCCGGGCTGCTCATCCACGAGTCCATCACGGAGTGCGCGTCG
This sequence comes from Streptomyces sp. BHT-5-2, assembly GCF_019774615.1. Taxonomy (NCBI): domain Bacteria; kingdom Bacillati; phylum Actinomycetota; class Actinomycetes; order Kitasatosporales; family Streptomycetaceae; genus Streptomyces; species Streptomyces sp. BHT-5-2. The sequence goes on from NZ_CP081496.1 coordinate 3,099,728, forward strand.
GCCTGGCCGCGGGCGATGTTCTCCCCGCCGAGGTCGGCTATGTCATGGGCGCGGGCCCGGTCCCAGGGCGTGTGGCCGTCGGGGTCGGTGTGGCCGAAGAACCCGCGCCGGGCCATGTCGTCGCTGAACCGCTCGGCCAGACCGGTCAGTTGGTCGCCGGCGGCGACCGGCGCGCAGCCCGCCTCGGCCCGCGCCTGGTTGACCAGCGAGACCACCTCGGCCTCGGCTGCCGCCTCGGTGCCGCCGCCGGCGATCGGGGTGGCGGTCGGGGACGCCGAGGGCCGGGGGGTGGCGGTGGCGGTGCCGCCGGTGGGCGACGCGGACGGCCGGCCGCCGGGCACCCGGGTCGGGGACGCGACGGCCCGGGACGCCGACGGGGCGGCGGTGGGCGAGGCGGGGGAGGTCGCCGGACCGGTCCGCCCCGCGCCCCGCGAGGCGGCGTTCCCGCCGTCCCCGCCCGTCCCGCCCCTGCTCACGTCCCCGCCGTCCCGCCCGGCCACGTCCGAGGGGCCGGTCACCGGCGCGGAGAAGCTCTCCTGCGGCAGGGCGTCCGGCAGCGTGCCGGCCCGCACCCGGTCGGCGCCGTCGCCGCCGACCCCCACGAACCGCCCGCCGCCCGGGACGAGTCCGGACGCCACCGCCACCGCGCCCATCGCCACCGCGGCCGAGGCGCCGAGCAGTCCGGTGCGCACCGGCGCGGTCCGGCGGGCCGCGCGGTGACCCCGGTGCCCCGCGGGCGCGGCCGCATCCGTCGGACCGTCAACCTGCCCCGTACGAGGGCGTTCCGGTATCTGGGGAGCAGAGCGTCGATGGCGGCCCATCCGCGGAACTTCCTTCCCCCGGTGCAAGCACCGGCTCCACTGGAGCGGCTGTCGCCGCGCAGATTTCCTGGGATGCCTCATCCGAAAGGGTGAGTCCTCGCTGTCGGGGGACTGTACGCCATGACGCACGGGGCGGATGTGCTTGCTGAGCAATTGGCCGGTTAACGTGCACACATGGACGAGGAAGTGCGGATGACCGCGTGGGTACGCGGGCGGGTCCAGGAAGTTGGGTTCCGCTGGTTCACCCGAGCGAACGCCTTGCGCATCGGTGGGCTCACCGGCTTCGCGGTCAATCTCGGCGACGGCCGCGTCCAGGTCGTCGCCGAGGGACCGAAGGACCGCTGCGCGGAGTTGCTGGAGTGGCTCCGCACCGGGGACACGCCCGGGCGCGTCGACGGCGTCACTGAGATTTGGGCCACGCCGCGGGGCGGCTACGACGGCTTCGAGATCCGCTGACCGGCCCGGAACAAGCCGCCCGGACGGCCGCACCGGGCCCTTTCGCCGGTGCGCCTTCGTGAGCTGCTTACGGGAGATAAGCCCTGGTGGTTGCCAACTCGGCCGACCCGTGCAAGGCTGCCGCTGTACGGATGATCTCCACGCCCCCCGGGACCTTTCTGGAGAGTGGACGCCATGCCCTGGCGGCCGCGCACTCTCAGGCGCCCAAGGATACGGGGCGTGATCGTGTTGACCCTCCATCCGTTTGGTGAGACTCTGGAATCCCCGCGCACCTTAGCTGTTTGGCATTGAGTACACCTGGAGAATGACAAGCACCGCGGGTGCGAATCCCTCACGACCCACACCGCTTCGGTCGGTCACTCATTGTGGAGGACCATCCATCATGGCAAAGGCGCTTCTCGGTTACGTCGGCGGCTCCGACCCCCGAGTCCTCGCCGAGATGCGACGGCTTCAGCAGCGCGTCCAGGATCTCGAATCCGAGCTCCTTCGGATGCAGGCCGAGAACGACATGCTCTCCGCTGCCGCGCGTCGCGACGATTCGGTGCTCGACCTCGACGTACCCCAGGCGGAGCCCGCGCTCACCTGACCCCGTGCAGGGGCGGATGGGCCGCGCGCCAGCCGCTTGAGGCACCGTACGCCTCAAGATGTACACCTCAAGATCTGCACGCTTCACGATCCGCACTGCAAGATCTGCAAGGGACGCTTCGGCGTCCCTTCGTCGTTCCCCCGCATTTCCGTCGCCGGCGGTTCCCCGCCCCGCCGTGTGCCGTTGCCGCGCCGGACACCATGGTCGTGTCCGGTCACTTCCGTCTCGCGGTGTCTCCCCAGCCCCTCGGTATCGTCCTTACCGCATGATGTGCCCCTCCCCCTACCCGGTGAAACCGACGGCATGCACGGCCCGGTGAACGGGAGGGGAACGGCAGCGGGTGCCCCGGGGACGTACCGGCCGCGCGGATGCCCGGAATGTTGCGGAAGGGGCGCCGGGAGCGGCCGGTAGAGTTCAAAGGCGTGCACCTGAAGAGTCTGACCCTGCGAGGCTTCAAGTCCTTCGCCTCCGCCACGACGCTCCGGTTCGAACCGGGCATCACCTGCGTCGTGGGCCCCAACGGTTCCGGCAAGTCCAACGTCGTGGACGCGCTGTCGTGGGTCATGGGGGAGCAGGGCGCCAAGTCGCTGCGCGGCGGCAAGATGGAGGACGTCATCTTCGCCGGGACGACCGGGCGGCCGCCGCTGGGCCGCGCCGAGGTCTCGCTGACGATCGACAACTCCGACGGTGCGCTGCCCATCGAGTACGCCGAAGTCACCCTGACCCGGATCATGTTCCGCAACGGCGGCAGCGAGTACCAGATCAACGGCGACACCTGCCGGCTGCTGGACATCCAGGAACTGCTCTCCGACTCCGGCATCGGCCGCGAGATGCATGTGATCGTCGGCCAGGGGCAGCTCGACTCCGTTCTGCACGCCGACCCGATGGGCCGCCGGGCGTTCATCGAGGAGGCGGCCGGCGTCCTCAAGCACCGCAAGCGCAAGGAGAAGGCGCTGCGGAAGCTGGACGCGATGAAGGCCAACCTCGCCCGTGTCCAGGACCTGACCGACGAACTGCGGCGGCAGCTGAAGCCGCTGGGCCGGCAGGCCGCGGTCGCCCGGCGCGCGGCCGTCATCCAGGCCGATCTGCGGGACGCCCGGCTGCGGCTGCTCGCCGACGACCTCGTCATGCTGCGCCGGGCGCTGGCCGCGGAGATCGCCGACGAGGCGGCGCTGAAGGCGCGCAAGGAGGCCGTGGAGGAGCGGCTGCGCGCCGCCCGGCGGAGCGAGGCGGCGCTGGAGGCGGAGGTGGCGGCCCTCGCCCCGCGGCTCCAGCGGGCCCAGCAGACCTGGTACGCGCTGTCCCAGCTCGCCGAGCGGGTGCGCGGCACGGTCTCGTTGGCCGAGGCCCGGGTGCGCAGCGCCGCGGCGGTCCCGCCGGAGGAGCAGCGCGGCCGGGACCCCGAGGACCTGGAGCGGGAGGCCGCCCGGATCCGCGAGCAGGAGGCGGAGTTGAGCGCCGCGCTGGAGGCGGCCGCCCGGGCCCTGGACGACACCGTCGAGCACCGGGCCGCGCTGGAGCGCCAGTTGGCGGACGAGGAGCGGCGGCTGCGGGACGTCGCCCGGGCGCTGGCCGACCGGCGCGAGGGCCTGGCCCGGCTGAGCGGGCAGGTCACCGCCGCCCGCGGCCGGGCCGCGTCGGCACAGGCGGAGATCGGCCGGCTGGTCGAGGCCCGGGACGCCGCCCGGAGCCGGGCGGTCGCGGCCCAGGAGGAGTACGAGCAGCTCAGGGCCGAGGTCGACGGGCTGGACGCGGACGACGAGGAGATCACCGGGCGGTACGGGGCGGCCCGGCGCGAGCTGGCGGAGGCCGAGTCAGCGCTGACCGCGGCGCGGGAGGCGCTGACCGCGGCGGAGCGGGAGCGGGCCGCGACCGCCGCCCGGCACGACGCGCTGGCCCTCGGGCTGCGCCGGAAGGACGGCACCGGCGCGCTGCTGGCCGCCGCGGACCGGATCGGCGGGGTGCTCGGGCCGGCGGCCGAACTGCTGACCGTCACGCCGGGCTTCGAGGTCCCGGTGGCGGCCGCGCTGGGCGCCGCCGCCGACGCGGTCGCGGTCACCGACCCGGCCGCCGCGGCGGAGGCGCTGCGGCTGCTGCGCAAGGAGGACGCGGGGCGGGCGGCGATGGTGCTGGGCGGCAGCCGACCCGCCCGGGTGCCGGCACCGGCCCGGGCCCTGGAGGCCGAGGAGGCCGTGGCGGTGGCGGCCGCGGTGGACGGCACCGAGCGGGCCGGCGGCGAGCCGGCCGCGGGGAGCGGTGCCGCCGGCGGGCCGGGGACGCCCGGCGGGCCCGTGCCCGCTCATGAACTCGTCCACGGGCCGCGGGAGTTGACCGCCTCGGTGGCCCGGCTGCTGCGCGAGGTGGTGGTCGTCGGGACGCTGGCGGAGGCCGAGGAGCTGGTGGCGGCGCGGCCGGAGCTGACCGCCGTCACCGCGGACGGCGATCTGCTGGGGGCGCACTTCGCCCAGGGCGGCTCGGCGGGGGCGCCGAGTCTGCTGGAGGTGCAGGCGTCCGTCGACGAGGCGGCGGCCGAGCTCACGGAGCTGGCGGCGCGCTGCGACGGGCTGGCCGAGGCCCGGCGGGCGGCGGAGGAGCGGCGTACGGAGTGTGCGGCGCTGGTCGAGGAGTTGGACGCCCGGCGGCGCGCGGCGGACCGGGAGAAGTCGAAGGTCGCCGGGGACCTGGGGCGGCTCGCCGGGCAGGCGCGGGCGGCCGCGGGGGAGGCGGAACGATCCGCCGCCGCCGCGGCCCGGGCCGAGGAGGCACTGGCGCGGGCCTCGGAGGAGGCGGAGGAACTGGCCGCCCGGCTCGCCGCGGCCGAGGAGGACCCGGGGGCGGACGACGAGGAGCCCGACACCGCCGTCCGTGACCGGCTGGCCGCCGACGGCGCCAACGCCCGGCAGACCGAGATGGAGGCCCGGCTCCAGGCGCGGACGCACGAGGAGCGGGTCAAGGCGCTCGCCGGGCGGGCGGATTCGTTGGACCGCGCGGCGCGGGCGGAGCGCGAGGCCCGCACCCGGGCCGAACGGCGGCGGGCCCGGCTGCGCCACGAGGCGGCGGTGGCCGGGGCGGTGGCCTCGGGCGCGCGGCAGCTGCTGGCGCACATCGAGGTGTCGGTGCTGCGGGCCGAGGAGGAGCAGGCCGCCGCGGAGCGCGCCAAGGACGAGCGGGAGAAGGCGCTGGCGGCCGAGCGCGAGCAGGGCCGGGAGCTGGTGGCCGAGCTGGACAAGCTGACCGACTCGGTGCACCGCGGCGAGGTGCTGGGCGCGGAGAAGCGGCTGCGCATCGAGCAGTTGGAGGGCCGGGCGCTGGAGGAGCTGGGCGTCGAACCGGCCGCGCTGGTCGCGGAGTACGGTCCCGACCAGCCCGTCCCGCCGTCCCCGCCCGCCGAGGGCGAGGAGCTCCCCGACGACCCGGACCATCCGCGGAACCGGCCGGTGGCCTACGACCGTGCCGCCCAGGAGAAGCGCCTCAAGGCCGCTGAGCGGGCGTACCAGCAGCTCGGGAAGGTGAACCCGCTCGCGCTGGAGGAGTTCGCGGCCCTGGAGGAGCGCCACCAGTTCCTCAGCGAGCAGCTTGAAGACTTGAAGAAGACCCGGGCCGACCTGCTGCGGGTGGTCAAGGAGGTCGACGAGCGGGTCGAGCAGGTCTTCACCGAGGCGTACCACGACACCGCGCGGGAGTTCGAGGGCGTCTTCGCGCGGCTCTTCCCGGGTGGCGAGGGCCGGCTGGTGCTGACCAACCCGGACGACATGCTGTCCACCGGGGTGGACGTGGAGGCGCGGCCGCCGGGCAAGAAGGTCAAGCGGCTCTCGCTGCTGTCCGGTGGCGAGCGGTCGCTGACCGCGGTGGCGCTGCTGGTGTCGATCTTCAAGGCGCGGCCCAGCCCGTTCTATGTGATGGACGAGGTGGAGGCGGCGCTGGACGACACCAATCTGCAGCGGCTGATCCGGATCATGGAGGAGCTGCAGGAGAGTTCGCAGCTGATCGTGATCACGCACCAGAAGCGGACGATGGAGGTCGCCGACGCGCTCTACGGCGTCTCGATGCAGGGCGACGGCGTCTCGAAGGTGATCAGCCAGCGGCTGCGCTGAGCCGGCCGGGCGGACCCGTCGTGCGGTGCCTGCGCGCCGTGCTTTCTTCACTCCTCGAAGATCAATTCAGAACTTGAATGAAGCATGCGGTAGTCGGGTGAGGAATACGTCGGCTTCGAGGTATTGACTTCGAAACTTAAAGGCATAGTCTCTGCAACGTCGCTTTTACCTTCAAGTGGTGGGTACCCCCGACGTGTGCACCACTTGTAGGGCCAGCCCCCTACGCCCGGCAGCGCAGCCGGGCCACTGGAGTTCACGTTGACCAGCACCGCGCAGCCGACGGTCCCGGAAGGCCGCAAGGCCCAGCCGGACCACCTCGGCCATGTCATCTTCATCACCGCGGCTGCCGCGATGGGCGGCTTTCTCTTCGGATACGACAGCTCCGTCATCAACGGCGCCGTCGAGGCGATCCGCGGCCGCTACGAGGTCGGCTCCGCCGTCCTCGCGCAGGTCATCGCCATCGCCCTGATCGGTTGTGCGGTCGGCGCTGCCACCGCCGGCCGGATCGCCGACCGGATCGGCCGGATCCGGGTCATGCAGATCGCCGCGGTGCTGTTCACCATCAGCGCCATCGGCTCCGCGCTGCCGTTCGCCCTGTGGGACCTGGCGATGTGGCGGGTGCTGGGCGGCATCGCGATCGGTATGGCCTCGGTCATCGGTCCGGCCTACATCGCCGAGGTCTCCCCGCCCGCCTACCGCGGCCGGCTCGGCTCCTTCCAGCAGGCCGCGATCGTCATCGGCATCGCCGTCTCCCAGCTCGTCAACTGGGGCATCCTCAACCTCGCCGACGGCCAGCAGCGCGGCAAGATCGGCGGCCTGGAAGCCTGGCAGTGGATGCTCGGCGTGATGGTCATCCCCGCCGTCCTCTACGGTCTGCTCTCCTTCGCGATCCCCGAGTCGCCGCGCTTCCTGATCTCCGTCGGCCGGATCGACCGCGCCAAGGAGGTGCTCGGCGAGGTCGAGGGCCGGACCGTGGACCTCGACGCCCGGGTCACCGAGATCCAGGACGCCATGCGCCGCGAGCACAAGTCGACCTTCCGGGACCTGCTCGGCGGCAAGGGCGGCTTCCTCCCGATCGTCTGGGTCGGCATCGGACTCTCCGTCTTCCAGCAGCTGGTCGGCATCAACGTCGCCTTCTACTACTCCTCGACGCTGTGGCAGTCGGTCGGCATCAACCCCGAGGGCTCGTTCTTCTACAGCTTCACCACCTCGATCATCAACATCATCGGCACCGTGATCGCGATGATCTTCGTCGACCGGATCGGGCGCCGTCCGCTGGCGCTGATCGGCTCGGCCGGTATGGCCGTCGCGCTCGCCCTGGAGGCGTGGGCCTTCTCCGCCAAGACCGCGGCCGGCACCCTGCCGTCCGCCGAGGGCACCGTGGCCCTGATCGCCGCGCACGGCTTCGTCCTCTTCTTCGCGCTCTCCTGGGGCGTCGTCGTCTGGGTCTTCCTCGGCGAGATGTTCCCCAACAAGATCCGTGCCGCCGCGCTGGGCGTCGCCGCCTCCGCGCAGTGGATCGCCAACTGGGCGATCACGGCCAGCTTCCCCAGCCTCTCGGACTGGAACCTGTCCGGCACCTACGTGATCTACATGGTCTTCGCTCTGCTCTCGATCCCCTTCGTGCTGAAGTACGTGAAGGAGACCAAGGGCAAGGCGTTGGAGGAGATGGGCTAACCTCCCCGCCAGTCCACTCCTCAGTTCTCGCTGCTGCCCCGGCTCACCCGAGCCGGGGCAGCAGTGGTTTCCGCGCCCGGCCCACCGGACGGGACCTACCGCAGGAGCGGGCTGCCGTCGGGTATCTCCACCCAGCGGCCGGGCGGGCCGGTCACCGGCCGGGCGTCCGCCACCCGCAGGCCCGCCGCCGCGGAGGCGTACGCCAGCTCGCTCGCGCCGTACGCGTCCCGCGGCCGGGACCAGCTCCAGAAGCGGTAGTGCCAGTGCCCCTCGGGCTCGTCCCCGAACGGCGGGAGGCCGATCTCCTCGGTCAGCTCGGTGCGGCCGTCGCGGGAGAGCGTGCCGAAGGTGCCGCCGGCGGGGTGGAAATAGACGCCGTACGCGGCGGTGCCCGGGGAGAGGGCGTCCAGCACCGGGCGGGTGCTCAGCAGATACGAGAACGGCTGGACCAGGACACAGCCGCCGGGCACCCCTGTCACCCCGATCCGGCGGTGGTCCGCGCCCGCGCCGTCGTACGGATCGCCGTCGTGTGCCCCCGAGGAGGCCGGATCCGCTTCGGAGTCGAAGCCGGAGCCGGGGGTCGGGCAGCCGTCGGGGTCGCGGCCCAGGCGCCGGACCGCCTCCGCCTCGTCGACGCCGGGCACGAACGCCACCGAGATGCCGTCGGTGTGCGCCCCGTGGAACACCGCCACCCGCGCGTCCGCGTCCTGCTGGGCGGCGCGCTCCTCGGGCGTCGGCGGCACCGCGCCCGGCAGCCCGGCGAACAGCGGGGCCAGGGCGGTGGTCAGCGCCAGCCGGCCGGGGGAGCGGCCGCCGAGCTGCGGACTCCAGGCGTCGGCGCCGGCCCGCAGCAGCAGCGCGGCGTTCTCCCGCGCGCCGTGGCAGACGGCGTGCCACAGCGGGGTGCAGCCCTCGGCGTCCGGCGCGTCCACCGGCGCGCCCCGGTCGAGGAGCGCGGCGACGGCCTCGGGGGCGCCGTGCCCGGCGGCCAGATGCAACGGGGCCTCCGCGGAGCCCGGCGCGAGGGCGGCGGGATCGGCGCCGCGGGCCGACCGGGCCGGCACCAGGGCGTCCCGCCAGTGGGACGGGGCCGGCAGCTGCCGGTCGCCGCGGTCGGCGCCCGGGTCCGGCGGGGCCCACGGCCGCGGCTCGGACCCGGGCGGCCGGGGCGGGATCTCCGCCGGCCCCGGACCGCGGCCGAGGAACCCCCGCGACTCCTCGCCCGCCGCCCGCGGGGCCGCCGGCCAGATCTCCAGCGCCTCGCCGGCCGCCGCCCGCAGCGGCCCGGCGTCGAAGACGGTGACCGTCTCGGGCACCTGCTCGTCCGGCCACTCCACCACCAGCCGGGTGGCGCCGGCGGGCGGCAACTGCGAGAGATGCAGCTCCAGTTCGTGGTGGAACGCGCCGCCGGTGCCGCCGCGCAGCCGGAACGTCGGGCCGGACGGCCCGGCCGCCGGCCAGGGCGCGCCGTCGAGCGTGGTGACCTTCCGCCCGTCCGCCAGCAGCAGGCCGCAGCGCAGCGCCCCGTCGCCCGGCCGCCCGTACGGCGAGGTGCGGCCGCCGGGCCGGATCCGCCGCAGGAAGACCGACAGCCGCATCGTCACCGACCGCGGCCAGACCTCCCAGCCGGTGAGCACGAGCCGCACGTCCGGGCCGGCACCGGCCTCGGCGACCTGCGCGAGGCGCGCCGGGACGAACCACTGGGACGGCGCGAACTCCTCGTCCCCGACGGGTGCGTACGCGCTCAACTCCAGGGTCTCGTCAGGAGGTTCGGGCGGGGGCGGGGACTCGGGCAGACCGTCGAAGAAGCTCATGCACCGATCGTGGCATCCGCCACTGACAATCCGCCGCGCCGCGGTCGCCGCCCCGCCGCTTCAGCCCCTCAGCCGCGGCAGCACCTGCTCCGCGAACAGCTTCAGCGACCGCCAGCCCTCCTCGACCGGCATCCCGCCGCACAGCGGATGGAGTATCAACGAGCCCCGGGAGCCCTCCTCTTGGGCCAGTGCGACGCACTCGTCGGGCGTGAGGATCCGGTACACGCCCTCCTCGCGCAGCGCCTCGGCGTCCTGGGCGGCGGAGTGCACCGCGGAGTGCGTCCCGGCGGCCTGCCAGGCCGCGTACTGCCGCGCCTCGTACAGCAGGTGCCCGCCGTGCTCGGCCCAGCTCCGGTCCGGGTCGTCGGAGAGGTGCAGCAGACAGGTGCGCGGCGGCGGTTGCAGCACCCAGCCCTCGGTCCCGGCGGCGGCGCACTGCTCGTGGTAGTAGCGCTCCAGCTCCGGCAGGTGGGCGCTGGGGAAGAGCGGCAGCCCCAACCGGGCGGCGCGCCGGGCCGCGGGCCGCGAGGAGCCCCCGACGAGCAGCGCCGGATGCGGCCGGGTGTACGGGCGCGGGGTGACCCGGACCGTGCGTCCCCGGTAGTGGAACGGTTCGCCGGTCCAGGCGTCCAGGAGCGCCTGGAGGACCTCGTCCTGGAGGGCGCCGCGGTCCCGCCACTCCTTGCCGTGGGCCGCGTACTCCTCGGGCCGGTAGCCGAGGCCGGCGACGGTGATCAGCCGGCCGGCGCCGAGCAGGTCGAGCACGGCGATGTCCTCGGCCAGCCGCAGCGGGTCGTGCAGCGGGGTGATCATGGCCGAGACGGTGACGCCGATCCGGCGGGTGCTGCCGAGGACCGCGCCCGCGAAGGCGAGCGGCGAGGGCATCCAGCCGTTTTCGGTGGCGTGGTGCTCCTCGGTCTGGATCATGCCCAGGCCGTGGTCGTCGGCGTACCGGGCCATCTCGACGGCGGCCCGGTAGCGGGCGGAGAGTTCCGCGGGCCCGCCCGGTGGGCCCGCGAGGTTGACACGCAGGACCGTGGTGGGTGCGGTGTGACCGGCGGACATGACAAGGTCCCCTTCGCCTGAGCAGGTGGCGAAGGGGACCGTAGCTGACGGTATGTCAGCCCGCCAGGGCCATGGTCGGGAACCGGCCGCGGGTCAGCCGGCCTCGACGGCCTGCCGCGCCTCGTCGGCGGCGGGCGCCGGGGCCCCGTTCTCCCGGGCCGCGGGCAGGACCGCGAAGACCGCCGCGGCGATCAGGATGGTGGCCGCCCAGCCCAGGCCGTTCTCGCCGATCCAGGTGCCGGCCAGCGGGCCCGTGAACCACTGCACCTTGGTGAAGCACAGCCCCGCGGCCAGCGCGACCGCCCAGGCGGTCAGGGCCTGCCAGCAGAAACCGCCCTTGTACCAGTAGCGGCTGGTCCGGTCGATCGTCATCAGGCTCTCCGCGTGGTAGCGGACGGCCTTCTTGCGGCGGCGCACCATGTCGATGCCGTAGACGCCGATCCAGGCGGAGAAGGAGACGCCCAGCAGCGTCAGGAAGGCGATGAACTGGCCGACGAAGTCCTTGGCCACCAGCATCATGAACAGCCCGCCGATCAGGCTGATCGCGGCGTTGATGCTGACCGCCAGGGCGCGCGGCAGCTTGACGCCCATGGTCTGCGCGGTGAAGCCCGCGGAGTACATCGACAGGCTGTTGATCAGCATCATGCCGATCAGCGCGGTGATCAGGTACGGGATCGCGATGGCCGACGGCAGCACCTGGCCGAGGAACGACATCGGGTCGGTGTTCTGGTTGGCCAGCTCCGGGTTGGAGACGGCCATCACGCCGCCCATGACCACCATCGGGACGAGCACCAGCGCGGCACCCGAGACGGTGGTGCCGACGATCTTCCGGCCGGAGGCGGAGTGCGGAAGGTAGCGCGCGAAGTCCGGGCCGGTGGGCACCCAGCTGAGGCCGCCGGCCGCGATGGTGCCGACGCCCGCGATCATCATCGCGCCGCTGCCCGGCGACTTGGCGAAGATCGCCCCCCACGGCATCTCGACGATCAGGTAGATCAGGACGACGACGCTGATGAGGCTGAAGAGGTACGTGGAGTACTTGTTGCAGACGTTGAGCGCCTTGCGGCCCATCCCGCTGACCAGGAAGGTGCAGGCGACGAAGCCCAGCAGGGTCAGCACGACCAGGAAGGTGTTGGTCTTGATGCCGAAGACCAGGTGGAGCACGGTCAGGAGCGCGTAGGCGCCGCTGACCGCGTTGATCGTCTCCCAGCCGAAGCGGGCGACCCACAGGATCGCGCCCGGGAAGTAGTTGCCGCGCACGCCGAAGGCGGCCCGGGAGAGCATCGCGCCCGGCGCGCCGCCCCATTTGCCGGAGACCGACAGCAGGCCGACGATCCCGAACGAGATGGTCGAGGCGATCGCGGCGACGACCAGGACCTGCCAGAAGTTCAGCCCGTTGTTGATCACCAGGGAGGCGCCCATGGTGAGCAGCAGCACGCTGATGTTGGCCGCCACCCAGGTCGGGAAGAGTTCGCGGACCCGTCCCCGGCGCTCGTGGTCGGGAACCGGCTCGATACCGCGCGTTTCGACGGCGCCGTCGACTTCGGGGGTGGACGTGGGTGCGGACGTAGTGCTGGTGCCCATGGGTGCAGCTGTCTCCGTGCGGGGGTCTGGGGAGCACCCCCGGGGAGGAGGTGCAGGCAGCGGCTGTGGTGCCTGGCCAGAAAGTGGTTGCCAGGACTCTACGCGCGTTGCGCGGCCGCCCACCATCGTACTTTGATCCAACTTCAACTGGTCCGCCCCCTTGGACTCCCTGACGATGACACGAAACCCCCGGCCCTGTCGATGAATCCAGTCACACCCACCTGATCAGGACATACGTGACGCTATCGACGCCCTTGAGGGGAACCGGAGGCACCTCTTCCGGGTTTTCGCCGCCCTCCGGAGCCCCGCACCGAGCCCGTCGGAGAGACGCATGTCTCGTTTGAGCGCCCTCCGCCGGCCACCGCACGGCGGGATGCCGACGGGCCGGGCATGACGCGTCGGTATTGGTGCAAGGTGATCCCGATGAACGAGAGCGACCACCCGCAGGAGGCCGATGTGCCCGGCAAGACGTGTCAGTGGTGCCAGGGCACCGGCTATGTGTCCCAGGCCCTGGCCTACGCCCCCGGCGTCGACCCGTTCCGGGGCCCCCACGAGACCGTCCAGCGGGCCGGCGAGTGCCGGCACTGCCGGGGATCGGGGACGTACGACTCCCACCGCGACCCCACACTGGAGCGCTGGCGGACGCAGGAGCACAGGGAGTCCTGACGAGGAGCACCGAGGGGCCGCGGGGGCCCGGCGCGCCTCACGGGGGCCCGGCGCGGGTCCCCGGGCGCGTGCGGCCGTCCCCCGCGGGCCGTGGCTGATACTGGAGGGGTTATGGAAACCGTCATCCTTGCTGTCATCATCGCCGTGGTCGTGCTCGGCGCGATCAGCGGGCTCGTCGTCAGCGGCCGCAGAAAGAAGCAGCTGCCGCCGCCCCCGCCGGCCGCGCCCAAGCCCTCCGTCACCGCGCCCCCCGCCGAACCGCACGTCGGTGAGGAGGCCGAGACCCCCAGCGACGAAGAACGTCGCACCATCGAAGAAGTCGAGCTGCCCGCCGCCGAGGCCCCCGCGGCCGAGGCCGAGGCGCCCGTCGCCGAGCCGGCGGCGCCCGCGGCGCCCGCCGTCGAGGTCCCCGAGCCGACCGCCGGCCGCCTGGTCCGGCTGCGCGCCCGGCTCGCCCGCTCCCAGAACACCCTCGGCAAGGGCCTGCTGACCCTGCTGTCCCGCGAGCACCTCGACGAGGACACCTGGGAGGAGATCGAGGACACCCTCCTCACCGCCGACGTCGGCGTCGCCCCCACCCAGGAACTGGTCGAGCGGCTCCGCGAGCGGGTCAAGGTCCTGGGCACCCGCACCCCCGAGGACCTGCGGCAGCTGCTCCGCGAGGAGCTGCTCGCCCTCATCGGCACCGACGCCGACCGCACCGTGCACACCGCCAACGGCATCGGCAACGGCGGCGACGAGATCCCCGGCGTGGTGATGGTCGTCGGCGTCAACGGCACCGGCAAGACCACCACCACCGGCAAGCTCGCCCGCGTCCTGGTGGCCGACGGCAAGTCCGTGGTGCTCGGCGCCGCCGACACCTTCCGCGCCGCCGCCGCAGACCAGCTCCAGACCTGGGGCGAGCGGGTCGGCGCCCGGACCGTCCGCGGCCCCGAGGGCGGCGACCCGGCGTCCATCGCCTTCGACGCGGTCAAGGAGGGCATCGCCGAGTCTGCCGACGTCGTCCTGATCGACACCGCGGGCCGGCTGCACACCAAGACCGGCCTGATGGACGAACTCGGCAAGGTCAAGCGGGTCGTCGAGAAGCACGGGCCGGTCGGCGAGGTGCTGCTCGTCCTCGACGCCACCACCGGCCAGAACGGCCTGGTGCAGGCGCGGGTCTTCGCCGAGGTCGTGGACATCACCGGTGTGGTGCTCACCAAGCTCGACGGCACCGCCAAGGGCGGCATCATCGTCGCCGTCCAGCGCGAACTGGGCGTGCCGGTCAAGCTGGTCGGCCTGGGCGAGGGCGCGGACGACCTGGCGCCGTTCGAGCCCGAGGCGTTCGTGGACGCGCTGATCGACTGAGTCGGCCGGCCGGTCGATCCGGCGGCACGGCGTGACGGCGGCGGCCCCCGGTATCCGTATATCCGCGGATACCGGGGGCCGCCGCCGTTCCCGTAGGACGACGGGGCTCGCGAGCGCCGGTGCCCCGGCGGGCGACGCGGCGGGCGTTCCGGCTCAGCACACCGCCGGGCCGGCCGCGTCCGAGCCCGCCCGGCCCGCCGCCCGGTTGCACACATACGCCAGCGCTCCCAGCAGCAGCCGGGCCTGCGGCGGCCGGCCCGCGCCGTCCAGCGTCGGCGGGCGCAGCCAGCGCATCGGCCCCTGGCCGCCCACGTCGGACGGCGGCGCGGTGATGTGGTCACCGGGGCCCAGCGGACGCAGATCCAGATCCGCGTCGTCCCACCCCATGCGGTAGAGGAGGTCGGGGAGCGCGGCGGCCGCCCCCGGGGCGACGAAGAACAGCGCGCGCCCGGTCGGCGCGGCGGCCACCGGCCCCAGCGGCAGCCCCATCCGCTCCAGCCGCACCAGCGCGGCCCGGCCCGCTTCCTCCGGTACGTCGAGGACGTCGAAGGTCCGGCCCACCGGGAGCAGCACCGCCGCGCCCGGCGTCTCCGCCCAGGCCGCCACCGCCCTGTCCAGCGTCGCCCCGGCCGCCAACTCCCGGCCGAAGGAGAGCGGATGGGCCCCCGGCGCCGGGCAGTCGGCGGCCCCGCACGAGCACTCCGTCCTCCCGCCGGCGCGCACCGCCCGGGCCCCCGGGACGACGTCCCACCCCCACAGGCCCGTGTACTCCGCCACCGCGGTGCCCTCGGCCGAGCGGGTGCGGCGGCGCGACCCGGCACGGAGGTCCCGGATGGCGCCGATCGTGAAACCCATGCCCCCTCCAACGGGTGGTGCGTACGAGTGGTTGTGAGTCGGGGAGTTGACGAGGAGACGGTTCTTCACTCTGGTGTTCACGCTCCGTCGGCGGATCGCGGTGCCGGTGGTGTGCCGTCGTGCGCCGGGTGGTGCGGTGCGGCGCGCACGCCCTGGCGCGCTCCGTTCCGCCCGGCCCCGTACGACCTGTGTCAAGTCAATCGCGAGAGGTCGCCGGGGAGTTCCGTCGAAGGGGTGGCGAATGGTGGCGTTTCCGCAATCGACCTCCCGGCGGGCGTGATCGTAGGATTACTTTCGGTACACGATCCCGGAGGGGCATCCTTCGCACGGGTATGCCCGTGGCAAGGCGTGCGAAGGCCGCGGCCGAGGTGTGGCCGGAATCCGCGGTCGGGTAGATGTACCGCGGAACGGGCGCCGCAACAGGCGGCATCCTTTGGGGGGTTCGCGGCGAAGCGCTATCGGAAGGGGGGCATCCCTGTGGGCGGCACGGACGGCACCGCCGGCTCCACCGGCACGGGCGGCACCGACGCCGTCAAACGTCCCAACGCGCAGTTGGGCTCGTGGTTCATGCGCAGCGGCTGGTCCAAGGGCGAGCTGGCGCGGCAGGTCAACCGCCGGGCGCGCCAGATGGGCGCCCACCACATCAGCACCGACACCTCCCGGGTGCGCCGCTGGCTGGACGGCGAGCAGCCCCGCGAACCCATCCCGCGGATCCTCTCCGAACTCTTCTCCGAACGCTTCGGCTGCGTGGTCGGCGTCGAGGAGCTGGGACTGCGCCCGGCGCACCGGTCCCCGTCCGTCTCCGGCGTGGACCTCCCCTGGGCCGGGCCCCAAACCGTCGACCTCATCAGCGAGTTCACCCGCAGCGACCTGATGCTGGCCCGCCGCGGCTTCCTCGGCACCTCCCTCGCGCTGGCCGCCGGCCCCACCCTCGTCGAGCCGATGCAGCGCTGGCTGGTGCCGGTCCCCGCCGGCCCGGGCGAGACCGCCGCCCGGCCCGACCGGGCCCGCCGCCCGGCCCGCCTCTCCCGTCCCGAGCTGGAGCTGCTGGAGGCCACCACCGCGATGTTCCGGCAGTGGGACGCCCAGTGCGGCGGCGGCCTGCGCCGCAAGGCCGTGGTCGGCCAGCTCCACGAGGTCACCGACCTCCTCCAGGAACCCCAGGAGCCGGAGGTCGCCCGGCGACTGTTCAAGGTCGCCGCCGAACTCGCCGAACTCGCCGGCTGGATGAGCTACGACATCGGCCTCCAGCCGACCGCCCAGAAGTACTTCGTGCTCGCGCTGCACGCCTCCAAGGAGGCCGGCGACCGCCCCCTGGGCTCGTACGTCCTCTCCAGCATGAGCCGGCAGATGATCCACCTCGGCCGGCCCGACGACGCACTGGAGCTGATCCACCTCGCCCAGTACGGCAGCCGGGAGACCGCCACCCCCCGCACCCAGGCGATGCTGTATGCGATGGAGGCCCGCGCCTACGCCGGCATGGGCCAGCCCAGCAAGGTCAAGCGGGCGGTCCGGATGGCCGAGGACACCTTCTCCGACATCGCCCCCGGCGAGGCCGATCCGGACTGGATCCGCTTCTTCTCCGAGGCCGAACTCAACGCCGAGAACGCCCACTCCTACCGCGACCTCGCCTATGTCGCCGGCCGCAGCCCCACCTACGCCTCGCTCGCCGAACCAGTCATGCAGCGCGCCGTCGAACTCTTCGCCAAGGACCCCGAGCACCAGCGCTCCTACGCCCTCAACCTCATCGGCATGGCCACCGTCCACCTCCTCCAGAAGGAGCCCGAGGCGTGCGCCGCGGTGGCCCAGCAGGCGATACCGTTCGCCCGCCAGGTCCGCTCCGAACGGGTCAACACCCGGCTGCGCAAGACGGTGGACACCGCGGTCCGGGAGTTCGGCACCGTCGCCGAGGTGATCCGGCTCGGCGACGAGCTCTCCCGCCAGCTCCCGGAGACCGCCGTCGCGGGCTGACCGGACCGCCCGCCGGGCGACCTCGGAGTTCACCGGGGCGTAACACACAGGACCACTTCGTCACCCCGGTGAAACACCGGCAAGGTTTGGCCGAAACGGCGCCGCGACACGCTCATCGCGAAGCCGGCCCACCCCACACCCGCAAGGGCCGCATCGACGACGAGGAGACGCCGATGCCCCCAGGCATCCTTACGCTCGCAGACGGCCTCGCGGAGAAAGCCACGCTCAGTCCCGCCAACACCGGGTTCATGCTCATCTGCTCCGCCCTGGTGATGGTGATGACCCCCGGCCTGGCCTTCTTCTACGGCGGCATGGTCCGGGTCAAGAGCGTCCTGAACATGCTGATGATGAGCTTCATCAGCCTGGGCATCGTCACCATCCTGTGGGTGCTCTACGGCTTCGGGCTCGCCTTCGGCACCGACACCGGCGGCGTCATCGGCTGGAACGGCGACTTCGCCGGTTTCGGCCACATCGGCCTCACCCAGCTCTGGGGAACCACCACCATCCCCGTCTACGTCTTCGCCGTCTTCCAGCTGATGTTCGCGGTGATCACCCCCGCGCTGATCAGCGGCGCCCTCGCCGACCGGGTGAAGTTCAGCGCCTGGGCGCTGTTCGCCGCGCTGTGGGTGACCGTCGTCTACTTCCCCGTCGCCCACTGGGTCTGGGCCGACGGCGGCTGGCTCTTCAAGCTCGGCGTGATCGACTTCGCCGGCGGCACCGCCGTCCACATCAACGCCGGCGCCGCGGCGCTCGGCGTGATCCTCGTCGTCGGCAAGCGCATCGGCTTCAAGAAGGACCCGATGCGGCCGCACAGCCTGCCGCTGGTGATGCTCGGCGCCGGCCTGCTGTGGTTCGGCTGGTTCGGCTTCAACGCCGGCTCCTGGCTCAACAACGACGACGGCGTCGCCGCCGTCGCCTTCGTCAACACCCAGGTCGCCACCGCTGCCGCGATGCTCGGCTGGCTCGCCTACGAGAAGCTCCGGCACGGCTCGTTTACCACCCTCGGCGCCGCCTCCGGCGCGGTCGCCGGACTCGTCGCCATCACCCCCGCCTGCGGCGCGGTCAGCCCGCTCGGCGCGATCGCGGTCGGCGTGATCGCCGGAGTGCTGTGCGCCATGGCCGTCGGCCTCAAGTACAAGTTCGGCTACGACGACTCCCTCGACGTCGTCGGCGTCCACCTCGTCGGCGGCGTCGTCGGCTCGCTGCTGATCGGGCTGTTCGCCACCGGCGGCGTACAGAGCGACGCCAAGGGCCTCCTCTACGGCGGCGGCTTCGCCCAACTCGGCAAACAGGCCGTCGGCGTGGTGTGCGTCCTGCTCTACTCCTTCGTCGTCTCCTACGTCCTTGCCAAGGCCATCGACCTGGTGATGGGCTTCCGGGTCGGCGAGGACGAGGAGATCAGCGGCGTCGACCAGGCCGCGCACGCCGAGACCGCGTACGACTTCGCCGGTGCGGGCGGCGGCACGGCGACCCGCAGGACCACGGCACTCGGCGAGACCCTGACCAGGAAGGTGGAAGCGTGAAGCTCATCACGGCGGTGATCAAGCCGCACCGGCTCGACGAGGTGAAGGACGCCCTGCAGGCGTTCGGCGTGAACGGCCTCACCGTCACCGAGGCCAGCGGCTACGGACGGCAGCGCGGGCACACCGAGGTGTACCGGGGCGCCGAGTACACCGTCGACCTCGTCCCCAAGATCCGGATCGAGGTGCTCGTCGAGGACGCCGACGCCGAGGAGCTGGTGGAGGTGGTCGTCAAGGCCGCCCGCACCGGCAAGATCGGCGACGGGAAGGTGTGGAGCGTCCCCGTCGACGAGGCCGTACGGGTGCGCACCGGGGAGCGCGGACCCGACGCGCTGTGAGCCGCCGGCCGGGGGCGGCGGCCGGACCACCGGCGGGGACCAACACGACGGAGGAGAGCCCGAGTTGACCGACAGTGCCGACCACTCCGCGTCCTCCGGGGCTCCCGCCCCGGAGGACGGGCCCGGCGGCTACCCCGCCGCCCGGCTGCGGCTCCTCCAGCAGGACACCGCCACCGGCCCGGACCGCCGCGCCGCCCTCGCCCGCCTCACCGACGACTGGCTCGCCGCCCTGTTGGCCCGGGCCGCCGGCCCCGGCACCCCCGGCGCCGCGCTGGTCGCCGTCGGTGGCTACGGCCGCGGCGAACTCTCCCCGCGCAGCGACCTCGACCTGCTCCTGCTGCACGACGGCCGCGCCGCCACCGGCGACCTCGCCGCCCTCGCCGACCGCCTCTGGTACCCCGTCTGGGACCTCGGCCTGGACCTCGACCACTCCGTCCGCACCCCCGCCGAGGCCCGCCGCGCCGCCCGCGACGACCTCAAGGTGCAACTGGGCCTGCTCGACGCCCGCCACCTCGCCGGCGACCCCGAACTGACCGCCGCGGTCCGCACCGCCGCCTACGCCGACTGGCGCGCGAGCGCCCCCCGGCGGCTGCCGGAACTCCGCGAACTCTGCCAGGAGCGCGCCGCCCGCCAGGGCGAACTCCAGTACCTCCTCGAACCCGACCTCAAGGAGGCCCGCGGCGGCCTGCGGGACGCCACCGCACTGCGCGCCATCGCCGCCTCCTGGCTGGCCGACGCCCCTCGCGGTGGACTGGAGGCCGCCCGCGCCCGGCTCCTGGACACCCGGGACGCCCTCCACCTCACCACCGGGCGCGCCACCGACCGCCTCTCCCTCCAGGAGCAGGACCAGGTCGCCGGTGCCCTCGGTCTGCTCGACGCGGACGCCCTGCTCCGCCGGACCTACGAATCCGCCCGCACGATCGCCTACGCCGCCGACGTCACCTGGCGCGAGGTCGGCCGGGTGCTGCGCGCCCGGTCCGTCAAACCGGTGCTGCGCGGGCTGCTGCCCATCCGCGCCAACGGCCGCGGCGAACGCTCCCCGCTCGCCGACGGCGTCGTCGAACTCGACGGCGAGGCGGTGCTGGCCCGCACCGCACGCCCCGAACGGGACCCCGTCCTGCTGCTGCGCGCCGCGGCCGCCGCCGCCCAGGCCGGACTGCCGCTGGCCACCCACGCCATCCGCCGCTGCGCCGCCGCCGCGCCGCTCCCGGTGCCCTGGCCGGCGGAGGCCCGCGAGCAACTGGTCACCCTCCTCGGCGCCGGCGCGCCCACCGTGCCCGTATGGGAGGCCCTGGAGGCCGAGGGCGTCATCGCCCGCCTGCTGCCCGACTGGGAACGCGTCCGCTGCCGCCCCCAGCGCAACCCCGTCCACACCTGGACCGTGGACCGCCACCTGGTCGAGACCGCGGTCCGCGCCGCCGCGCTGACCCGCCGCGTGCACCGGCCCGACCTGCTGCTGGTCGCCGCCCTGCTGCACGACATCGGCAAGGGCTGGCCCGGCGACCACGCGGTGGCCGGCGAGACCATCGCCCGCGACGTCGCCGCCCGGCTCGGCTTCGGCCCCGGCGACACCGCGGTGATCGCCACCCTCGTCCGGCACCACCTCCTGCTCGTCGAGACCGCCACCCGCCGCGACCTGGACGACCCGGAGACCGTCGGCGCGGTCGCCGACGCCGTCGGCGGCACCGGCACCCTGGAGCTCCTGCACGCCCTGACCGAGGCCGACGCGCTCGCCACCGGGCCGGCGGCCTGGAGCTCCTGGCGCGCCGGTCTCGTCGCCACCCTCGTCCAGCGCGTCGCCGACCGGCTGGCCGGGGAGCCGGCGCCCGAGGCGCGCGGCACCGACGCGCCCACCGCCGAACAGGAGCGCCTGGCCGTCGAGGCCGCGCGCACCGGCGGCCCCGTCCTGACCCTGCGCCCCCGCCCCGAGACCGGCCCGCCGGGCGCCGCCGACCCCGCCGGCTCCGCCGAACCGTCGTCCGCCGTGCCGGACACCGCCCCCGAACCGGTCGGCGTGGAACTCCTGATCGCCGTCCCGGACCAGCCCGGTGTGCTGCCCGCCGCAGCCGGCGTGCTGGCCCTGCACCGCCTCACCGTCCGCGCGGCCGACCTGCGCACCCTCGACCCGCTCGGCCACGGCCCGGTCCTGCTGCTGAGCTGGCGGGTGGCGGCCGAGTACGGCTCGCTGCCCGAGGCGGGCCGGCTCCGCGCCGACCTCGTCCGCGCCCTGGACGGCTCCCTGGACGTCCCCGGCCGCCTCACCGAACGCGAGCGCGCCTACGTCCGCCGTTCCCGCCCCGCCCCGGCCCCGCCGCCCAGCGTCACCGTCGCCGCCGGCAGCTCCCGCACCGCCACCGTCATCGAGGTCCGCGCCCAGGACGCGCACGGACTGCTGCACCGGATCGGCCGGGCCCTGGAAACAGCCGGCGTCGCGGTGCGCAGCGCCCACATCAGCACCCTGGGCGCCAACGCCGTGGACGCCTTCTACGTCACCGACCCCGACGGCCGGCCGCTCCCCGACCCGGACGCCCACAAGGTCGCCCGCACCGTGGAGGACGCCCTCCAGGGCCCCACCGCCGCCCCGGGCACCTGACGACGGCCCCGGGAACACCCACCGCCCCCCGCACGTTGTGGCCCGCAAGGGGCGCCCCCGCCCCCTACAGGATCCGTTCGCCCACCCCCTACGGCCCGCCTGCCCGCCCCCACGCCCCCGCCGCTCCCCACGGCCAGGGACCGGTTCGCTTGCGGGGCCGGATACCCTAGAACCCGACCGGACCCACGCCCCCGACCCCGAGGATCGACGACCGCCGTGTTCGATACGCTTTCCGACCGCTTGGCGAGTACTTTCAAAAACCTCCGGGGCAAGGGCCGCCTGAGCGAGGCGGACATCGACGCCACCGCGCGCGAGATCCGGATCGCCCTGCTGGAAGCGGACGTGGCCCTGCCGGTCGTCCGCTCCTTCATCAAGCAGGTCAAGGAGCGCGGCCTCGGCGCCGAGGTCTCCCAGGCGCTGAACCCCGCCCAGCAGGTCATCAAGATCGTCAACGAGGAGCTCATCGGCATCCTCGGCGGCGAGACCCGCCGCCTGCGCTTCGCCAAGCAGGCCCCGACGGTGATCATGCTCGCCGGCCTCCAGGGTGCCGGTAAGACCACCCTCGCCGGAAAGCTCGGCCGCTGGCTCAAGGCCCAGGGCCACTCGCCGCTGCTGGTCGCCTGCGACCTCCAGCGCCCCAACGCCGTCAACCAGCTCCAGGTCGTCTCCGAGCGCGCCGGCGTCGCCTTCTACGGCCCCGAGCCCGGCAACGGCGTCGGCGACCCGGTGCAGGTCGCCAAGGACTCCATCGAGTACGCCCGCTCCAAGCAGTACGACATCGTCGTCGTCGACACCGCCGGCCGCCTCGGCATCGACGCCGAGATGATGCAGCAGGCCGCCGACATCCGCGACGCGGTCTCCCCGGACGAGGTCCTCTTCGTCGTCGACGCCATGATCGGCCAGGACGCGGTCAACACCGCCGAGGCGTTCCGCGACGGCGTCGGCTTCGACGGCGTGGTGCTCTCCAAGCTGGACGGCGACGCCCGCGGTGGTGCCGCGCTCTCCATCGCGCACGTCACCGGCAAGCAGATCATGTTCGCCTCCAACGGCGAGAAGCTGGACGACTTCGACGCGTTCCACCCGGACCGCATGGCGTCCCGCATCCTCGGCATGGGCGACATGCTCTCGCTCATCGAGAAGGCCGAGCAGACCTTCAGCCAGCAAGAGGCCGAGAAGATGGCGGCCAAGCTGGCGAAGGGCCCCAAGGAGTTCACGCTCGACGACTTCCTGGCCCAGATGGAGCAGGTCCGGAAGATGGGCTCGATCTCCAAGCTCCTCGGCATGCTGCCCGGCATGGCGCAGATGAAGGACCAGATCAACAACCTCGACGAGCGCGAGGTCGACCGCACGGCCGCCATCATCAAGTCGATGACCCCGGCCGAGCGCCAGGACCCGACGATCATCAACGGCTCGCGCCGGGCCCGTATCGCCCGGGGTTCCGGCGTCGACGTCAGCACCGTCAAGGGCCTCGTCGAGCGGTTCTTCGACGCCCGCAAGATGATGTCGCGGATGGCGCAGGGCGGCGGACTGCCCGGCATGCCCGGCATCCCCGGGATGGGGGGCGGCGGCGCCCGCAAGAAGAAGCAGATCAAGCAGGCCAAGGGCAAGCGCAAGAGCGGCAACCCGATGAAGCGCAAGGCCGACGAGGAGGCCGCGGCGGCGCGCCGCGAGGCCGCCGCCGGCAGCCCCTTCGGTCTGCCGCAGGACGGCCAGGACCCGCAGAACTTCGAACTCCCCGAGGAATTCAAGAAGTTCATGAACTGAAACCGGCGCCCGCCCGGCACCGTACGACGAGCCCCCGGCCACCTCTTCCGTGGCCGGGGGCTCGTCCGTGGGCGCGCGGGGCGGCGGCCCGGCTAACGGGTGCGCGCGATCAGATACCGGAAGACGTTCGCCATCCAGACCGTTCCGTCCGCCCGCTGGAACGGATGGAGCGCCTCGGCCAGCTCCTTCTCCACCTGCCGCGGCCCGGCCACCTCCAACGCCTCCTCGAACAGGCCGGTCGACAGCAACCCGCGCACCGCGCTCGCCACGTCCGCGTACCCGAAGGGGCAGGCCACCCGCCCCGACCCGTCGGGCCGCAGTCCCGCCCGGGCCGCCAGCTCCTCCAGGTCGTCCCGGCCGGCCGGGACCCAGCCCGCGCCCGGGCGCTTCGCCGGGGCGACCAGCCGGTGCGCCACCCGCAGCACGCCGGCCGCCGCACACCGCTCCACCGGGCCCCAGCCGCCCAGCACCACCGCACTGCCCCGCTCGGCCAGGGCGGCCGCGGCGGTCAGCGCACCGGTCAGCTCCTCGGTGCCGCCGCAGCCCACCGGGTGGAACGCCGTGATCACGGTGAACCGCGCGTCCTCCGGTGCCGCGTCCGCCAGCCCGCCGCTCACCAGCCGGGTGACCTCCGGCATCCCGTCCGGCGTGAGCCGCTCGCGGGCCAGCTCCAGCCGGCTCTCGTCCGCGTCCACCCCGCTGACCTGCGCCCCGCGTGCCGCCGCGAGCAACAGCGCCAGCCCGGAGCCGCAGCCCAGCCCGAGCAGCCGGGTGCCGGGGCCGATGCCCAGCCGGTCGTACGCGGCCTCGTAGAGGGGGACCAGCATCCGTTCCTGGATCTCCGCCCAGTCGCGGGCGCGGGTGCCGGCCGTCGGGGCCGGGCCGTCAGGGTGCGCGCACGCGGTGTTCGGAATCTGGTGCCGCACGAGCGTGGGTGACATCGATAGCGCCCCTATTCGCCGAGAACCCGAAGCTGATCAGTACCGTCCGCCCCCGTGTTTCCGAGCGTTGTGCGCCCCCGCGATCCAGACAACTGCGCATCCGACCGGCCGTCCAGAGGGTGCGCCGGGATTTGGCTCCCGCGCGCCCCTGTGTGCGCCGGCCGCCGCGCTCCCGCAGCGCCGTTCCAGGGTGCCCCGGGGAGTGCGGTCCCGCCACGGCAGCGGCCCCGCGCGCCGCCGGCCGCCGCCGGAGCCCCCGTGACGCGGCCCGCTCCTGCTGCCCTACGGTGGAAGGGCGGGGCCGGGGCCCACCGCGGCTCGTACCACCGGTAACATCGCCGGGCGCCGGCGCCCCTACGTGCGGAGGGCTTACGCCATGTGGCGTACGCGGGGGTACGCGCCCTACGTACCGGCTTGCGGTCGACGGGCGGCTTCTCCGCAGATCGGCGCACCGCGTACGTGCCGCGCCCCATGCCCGGAAACTGACCGGTACGTGCAAATTATTTGAGATGCCCCGGAATCGGAACACCGGGCGACTCCGGCTCGTTGTCACGACGTGAGCACGACACCGCCTGTTCTCGCCGCCGAGCTGGCGCTCGCGTGGGCCGACATTCAACGGCACCACCCCGAGCTGCCGGACCTGGCCGCGCCCGAGTCCCTGATCGGAGAGTCCTCGTCCGCCTGTGGCGCCGAGCTCTCCTTCGAACGGCTGCTCCACGAGGCAGTCCACGGCATCGCCGCCGCCCGCGGCATCCGCGACACCTCCCGGGCAGGCCGCTACCACAACCGCCGGTTCCTGGCGATCGCCGAGGAGCTGGGCCTGGACCACGCCGACGAGCCGCACCCCAGCAGCGGCTTCTCGCTGGTCACACTCAACCCCGAGGCGAGACGGCGCTACCGGCCCACCATCGAGCGGCTCACCAGAGCCCTCAAGGCCCACAGCGCCGCCACCGCCACCGACACCAGCCGCAGCTTCCGCGGACCGGCCGCCCGGCACGGCTCCTCCGGGGGCGGCGTCCGCGTCAAGGCCGTCTGCGACTGCGGGCGCAATGTCCGCGTCGTCCCGTCTGTCCTGGCCCAGGCACCGATCGTCTGCGGTGGCTGCGGCAAGCCCTTCCGGATCCCCGAGGTGGCCGCGGTCGGCTGACCTTCGGGCGTGTGGCACAATTGCCAGCTGTACTCGACAGTCGCACAGGACCCCTCTCTCCTCCGGCTGACGCGTCCATCGGGGCCCCGAGTACCGCAACCCCACGTGGCATCTCGTTGTGCCCCACCACGTCAAGACCAGGAGACACCACTCCAGTGGCAGTCAAGATCAAGCTGAAGCGTCTGGGCAAGATCCGCTCGCCTCACTACCGCATCGTCGTCGCCGACTCCCGCACCCGCCGGGACGGCCGCGCCATCGAGGAGATCGGCCTGTACCACCCGGTGCAGAACCCCTCCCGCATCGAGGTCGACTCGGAGCGTGCGCAGTACTGGCTGAGCGTCGGCGCCCAGCCGACCGAGCCCGTGCTGGCCATCCTCAAGGTCACCGGCGACTGGCAGAAGTTCAAGGGTCTGCCCGCCCCGGCGCCGATGAAGGTCGCCGAGCCGAAGGCCGACAAGCGCGCCCTCTTCGAGGCCGCCGCCAAGGCTTCCGGTGACGAGCCGAAGGGTGAGGCCATCACCCCGAAGGCGAAGAAGGCCGACAAGAAGGCGGACGAGGCCGCGGCCGAGTCCACCTCCGAGTCCACCGAGGACTGAGCGTGCTTGAGGAGGCCCTTGAGCACCTCGTCAAGGGCATCGTCGACAACCCCGACGACGTGCAGGTAGCCTCGCGCACCCTGCGCCGCGGGCGCGTGCTGGAGGTCCGGGTCCACCCCGACGACCTCGGCAAGGTGATCGGCCGCAACGGCCGTACCGCCCGCGCACTGCGGACCGTCGTGGGCGCCATCGGCGGCCGGGGCATCCGCGTCGACCTCGTCGACGTCGACCAAGTTCGCTGATCCAAGTTGAACACCGGCTCGGGCCGGGGAGGGCCTTCGGGTCCGCCCCGGCCCGCGTCCGTATGCGAGCCTGGTCCTGATGGACACTCCGGGCCGGTCCCGCGACCGTCCTCCACCGGGCCCGCCCCGTCACCATTCATCGCGGAACCCCGCGTTCCGCAGCCACGTCCGCGAAAGCGGCGGCGGTCTAGCCGCAAAAGGGAGTGCACAAGTGCAGCTGGTAGTCGCCCGGATCGGCCGCGCCCACGGCATCAAGGGCGAGGTCACCGTGGAGGTGCGCACCGACGAACCGGAACTCCGGCTCGCCCCGGGCGCCGTCCTCGCCACCGACCCGTCCGCCGTCGGACCGCTGACCATCGCCACCGGCCGGGTCCACAGCGGCCGGCTGCTGCTGCGCTTCGAGGGCGTCGCGGACCGCACCGCCGCCGAGGCGCTGCGCAACACCCTGCTGATCGCCGAGGTCGACCCCGAGGAACTCCCCGAGGACCCCGAGGAGTTCTACGACCACCAGCTGATCGATCTCGAGGTCGTCACCCGCGACGGCACCGCCGTCGGCCGGATCACCGAGGTCTCCCACCTGCCCTACCAGGACCTGCTGATCGTCGCGCGCCCCGAGGGCGGCGAGGTCATGATCCCGTTCGTCGCCGAGATCGTCCCCGAGATCGACCTCGAGGAGCAGCGCGCGATCGTCGACCCGCCGCCGGGACTCCTCGACGAGACCCAGGCGGAGATCGCCTCCGGGCGCGAGGACAGCTGATGCGGCTCGACGTCGTCACGATCTTCCCGGAGTACCTCGAACCGCTGAACGTCTCGCTGGTCGGCAAGGCCCGCGCCCGCGGACAGCTCGACGTGCGCATCCACGACCTGCGGCAGTGGACGCACGACAAGCACCACACCGTCGACGACACCCCCTACGGCGGCGGCCCCGGCATGGTGATGAAGCCCGAGCCGTGGGGCGCGGCGCTCGACGACGTCCTGGCGTCCGGCGAGGGCGCCCCCGTCCTCGTCGTCCCCACCCCCAGCGGCGTCCCCTTCACCCAGCAGCTCGCCGTGGAGCTCTCCGGCAAACCCTGGCTGGTGTTCACCCCGGCCCGCTACGAGGGCATCGACCGCCGCGTCATCGAGGAGTACGGCGACCGCTTGGACGTCCGCGAGGTCTCCATCGGCGACTACGTCCTGGCCGGCGGCGAGGCCCCGGTCCTCGTCATGGTCGAGGCCATCGCCCGGCTCCTGCCCGGTGTCCTCGGCAACGCCGCCTCCCACCAGGACGACTCCTTCGCCCCCGGGGCGATGGCCGACCTGCTGGAAGGCCCCGTCTACACCAAGCCCCCGGAGTGGCGCGGCCGCACCATCCCCGAGGTGCTGCTCAGCGGCCACCACGGCAAGATCGCCCGCTGGCGCCGCGACCAGGCGTTCCAGCGCACCGACCGCAACCGCCCCGACCTGATCGAGCGCGCCGACCCCGCCGCCTTCGACAAGAAGGACCGGGAAACCCTCTCCATCCTGGGATGGGCCCCCGGCGAGGACGGCCGATTTGGGCGGACGAGTCGGTCCGTGGAAGAATGAGCCGCTGCTGTCCGCGCCCGGCGTGCGCCCCTGCCACAGGGGGAACGACGTCCGTCCGGCGGCCCGGCAGCACATCAAACCTTCCGAAATGATTCCGCTGATGACCTGTGGCATCAGCGAAGAAAGCAGCAGGTCATGAACCTCCTCGACTCCATCGACTCCGCCGCACTGCGCAGCGACGTCCCGGCCTTCCGCCCGGGTGACACCGTCAACGTCCACGTCCGCGTCATCGAGGGCAACCGCTCCCGTGTGCAGCAGTTCAAGGGCGTTGTCATCCGCCGCCAGGGCTCCGGCGTGCGCGAGACCTTCACGGTCCGCAAGGTCAGCTTCTCGGTCGGCGTCGAGCGCACCTTCCCCGTGCACACCCCGATCGTCGAGAAGATCGAGGTCGTCACCCGCGGTGACGTCCGCCGCGCCAAGCTGTACTACCTCCGCGAGCTGCGCGGCAAGGCCGCCAAGATCAAGGAGAAGCGCGAGAGCTGAGCCGCGCGGCACCGGGCGGCGCCAGGCCGCCCCGGTGCACCGCGAGGCCACGCTCGCGACCGGCGTCCGGGACCGGCCGGATAGGCTCTGGGCCCCATGGACACCGACGCACAGCTCACGGAGCGCGACCCCGCTCCGGACCCCGACCAGGGGCCGGAGGCGCGGTCGCGCTCCGCGCGTTTCCGGACCCGGGTGGCGCGCCTGCGGTACCGGCCGGTCACCCTCCTTGCGCTCTGCCTGACCTTCCTGTTCCTGCTCAGCACCTTCGTGGCGCAGCCGTTCCTGATCCCCAGCACCTCCATGGAGAACACCCTGCGGGTCGGCGACCGGGTCCTGGTGAACAAGCTCGCCTACCGCTTCGGCGCCAGCCCGCAGCGCGGCGAGGTCGTCGTCTTCGACGGCACCGGATCGTTCGTTCACAGGGAACAGGAGGAGAATCCCGTCACGGGACTGCTGCGCAAGGCGGGCGCGGCCCTGGGCCTGGCCCGGTCCGACGACACCGACTACGTCAAGCGTGTCATCGGGGTCGGTGGAGACCATGTGACCTGCTGCGACAAACGGGGGCGGATCGACGTGAACGGTGAGCCGGTGACCGAGGGGTACCTCCATCCCGGGGACGCGCCCTCCGACGTTCCCTTCGACATCGTGGTGCCGCCGGGCCGGCTCTGGGTCATGGGCGACCACCGCTCCCGGTCCAGCGACTCCCGCGACCACCTCGGCGAGCCCGGCGGCGGCACCGTCCCCGTCGACAAGGTCATCGGCCGCGCGGGCCTGATCACCTGGCCGGTGGGCCGCTGGGGCTCCCTCGACACCCCTGGGGCGCTGGCCCGTATACCGGCTCCGGCAGGCCCTCATGGGTAACCGCGGGCGCCCCCGCCACGGGCGCGAGACCCACGAGAGCGGCACGCCCGGGGGTACCACCGGCGGGACCGAGGAGGCCGACGGCGCGAGCGGCGGCCGGACGACCGGCGGGCGGGCCGAGCGCCGCCGCCAGGCCAAGCGCATCAAGCGCCGCAGACGCCGCTCCTACCTCAAGGAAATCCCGATCCTGATCGGTGTGGCGCTGGCCATCGCGCTGGTCCTCAAGACCTTCCTGGTGCAGGCGTTCGTCATTCCGTCCGGCTCCATGGAGCAGACCATCAAGATCGGCGACCGGGTGCTCGTCGACAAACTCACCCCGTGGTTCGGCGCCGAGCCGCACCGCGGCGACGTCGTCGTCTTCAAGGACCCCGGCGGCTGGCTCAAGGGCGAGCAGAAGCAGTCCACCGGCAGCCCCGGCCCGGTCAACGACTTCCTGACCTTCATCGGGCTGCTGCCGTCCGCCGACGAACAGGACCTGATCAAGCGCGTGGTCGCGGTCGGCGGCGACACCGTCCGCTGCTGCGACGTCAAGGGCCGGGTCACGGTGAACGGCACGCCGCTCACCGAACCCTATGTGCACCCCGGCAACCCGCCGTCCCAGCTGAAGTTCACCGTGAACGTCCCCACCGGGCGGATCTTCGTGATGGGCGACCACCGCTCCGACTCGGCCGACTCGCGCTACCACCTGGACGAGCCCTACGACGGCACGGTGTCGGTGGACAACGTCGTGGGCCGGGCCGTCGTCATCGCCTGGCCGTTCAGCCACTGGCGCTTCCTGGAGGAGCCCGACACCTTCGCCACGGTGCACGACGCGCCGGGAGCCAAGGCATCGGCTGCGGTGGGAGCGCATAGGGTGTCACCCGAGAGTTTGGCCGTACTCCCGACCCCTGCGGAACTCCCGCTCGTTATGGGAGTGGTGGGCCTGCGCCGGTTGACGGGCAGGCGAGAGCGCGGAGTGAGGAGCAGATGTGGGGGACTTGGCGGTCGGCGCGCGGTCCGGAACCGAAGAGCCCGAAGAGCCGGCAGGACGCGGTGAGTCCGCGCGGCAGGCGGCGAGTTCCGTACATCGGGCACAGGCGCAGTCAGGCGGGTCCGCAGCGGGCCTGCCGTACACCGATCCATCGAAGCAGTCGGACGACGCAGCGGCCGACGAGGAGGCGACCGGCAGCGTGACCAAAGGCAAGAAGCCGCGTGCCTTCTGGAAGGAGCTGCCGATCCTCATCGGCATCGCCCTGCTGCTCGCCCTGCTGATCAAGACGTTCCTGGTGCAGGCGTTCTCCATCCCGTCCGACTCCATGCAGGACACCCTCCAGCGCGGGGATCGGGTGCTGGTCGACAAGCTGACGCCGTGGTTCGGCTCCAAGCCGCAGCGCGGCGAGGTCGTCGTCTTCCACGACCCGGGCGGCTGGCTCAACGAAACCCCCACCCCGCAGCCCAACCCCGTCCAGAAGGTGCTCAGCTTCATCGGCCTGATGCCCTCGGCCGAGGAGAAGGACCTGATCAAGCGGGTCATCGCGGTCGGCGGCGACACCGTCGAGTGCCAGGGCACCGGCCCGGTCAAGGTCAACGGCAAGGCACTCAAGGAAGACTCCTACATCTTCCCCGGCGCCACCCCGTGCGGCGACCGACCCTTCGGTCCGATCAAGGTCCCGCAGGGCCGGATCTGGGTGATGGGCGACCACCGCGACGACTCCCTCGACTCCCGGTACCACCAGAACCTCAAGGGCAACGGCACGGTCTCCGAGGACGAGGTCGTCGGCCGTGCCTTCACCATCGCCTGGCCCATCAACCGCTGGTCGACCCTCCCCGTGCCGGACACCTTCGACCAGCCCGGGATCAACAAGGCGATGGCCGCGGCGCCGGCCGCCATGGGCCTGGTCGGCGCGGTCCCGATCGTGATCTGGCGCCGCCGGAGGCTGACCGCAGCGCGTAACCACGGGTAAGGTGCCGTCCCGGATCTTCGACGCGGGCCCGGCCCGCGGGGCGGGAGCACTGGGATGAGCGGTACGGAACGTACGACGGACGGCCGCGGCCGGACCACGGGCAGTGTGCTGTCCGGTCTGGCCGTGGCCGTCGGCTGTGTGCTCTTCCTGGGCGGCTTCGTCTGGGGGGCGCTGCTCTACCGCCCGTACACCGTGCCCACCGACTCCATGTCGCCCACCATCGCCGCGGGCGCCCGGGTCCTGGCCGAGAAGGTGAGCGGCTCCGAGATACGCCGCGGCGACATCGTCGTCTTCAAGGACACCGCCTGGGGCGACCTGCCGATGGTCAAGCGGGTCGTCGGTGTCGGCGGCGACCGGGTCGCCTGCTGCACCAAGAAGGGCCTGCTCACCGTCGACGGAACCCCCGTGGAGGAGCCGTACCTCCGGTCCGCAGGCCCCGCCTCGCCCGTCGGCTTCAAGGCCGTCGTCCCCAACGGCCAGCTCTTCCTCCTCGGCGACCACCGCAACGACTCCCTCGACTCCCGCGTCCACCTCACCGACGGCGACAACGGCTCGGTGCCGCGCAGCGCCGTCGCCGCCCGGGTCGACGCCCGCGCCTGGCCGCTCGGCAGCGTCGGCATGCTCCAGCGCCCCGACGGCTTCGCCGCGCTCCCCGGCGGCACCTCCCAGCCGGGCCCGCTGCGGCCCATCGTCCTCGCCGTCGCCGCCGGTGCTGTGCTCATCCTGGGTGGTGCGGTATACGGGCCGATCGTACGGAGGAAGGGACGTGGAGGTGGACGCGGGCATGGGTGAGCCGGCGGGGGAGTGGGAGAGGGAGCGGGGGCCGGAGGCGCGCGGCGGGGCGCTCGCGGATTGTGAGGCCGCCGCGACTGCTGAGGCCGGTGCGACCGCTGAGGCTGGCATGGCTGATGAGACTGATGGCGCCGACGAGGCCGGGGGGCGGGCCGCGCGCCTGGTTTCCCGGGTCGTGCTGCTCGACTCCGAGGACCGCATTCTGCTGCTCCACGGCTTCGAACCGGACCGTCCGGCCGAGACCTGGTGGTTCACCCCCGGCGGCGGCCTGGAGGGCAGCGAGACCCGTGCGGAGGCGGCCCTCAGGGAACTCGCCGAGGAGACCGGCATCACCGACGTCAGCCTCGGCCCGCTCCTGTGGAAGCGCCGCTGCGCCTTTCCCTTCGACGGGAGACGCTGGGAGCAGGACGAGTGGTACTACCTGGCACGCACCGACCGGACCACCACCGACACCGCCGGTCACACGGACCTGGAACGCCGCAGCGTCTCCGGACTGAAGTGGTGGACCTCGGAGGAACTGTCGGCGTCGCATGAGACGGTGTATCCGACCAGACTCGCCGAGCTGCTGCGCACGCTGCTCGACGAAGGGCCCCCGAGTGCGCCG
This sequence comes from Streptomyces sp. BHT-5-2, assembly GCF_019774615.1. Taxonomy (NCBI): domain Bacteria; kingdom Bacillati; phylum Actinomycetota; class Actinomycetes; order Kitasatosporales; family Streptomycetaceae; genus Streptomyces; species Streptomyces sp. BHT-5-2. The sequence goes on from NZ_CP081496.1 coordinate 3,132,051, forward strand.
GTGCTCCTGGAGACCGAGCGGGTCTGACGCACAATAGGGGGACGCACGGCTGAAGGGGATCTGCCATGAGCGCCGAGGACCTCGAAAAGTACGAGACCGAGATGGAGCTGAAGCTCTACCGGGAGTACCGAGACGTCGTCGGGCTGTTCAAATACGTGATCGAGACCGAGCGTCGTTTCTACCTCACCAACGACTACGAGATGCAGGTGCACTCGGTCCAGGGTGAAGTGTTCTTCGAGGTCTCGATGGCCGACGCCTGGGTCTGGGACATGTACCGCCCGGCCAGGTTCGTCAAGCAGGTGCGGGTGCTCACATTCAAGGATGTGAACATCGAGGAGCTGAACAAGAGCGATCTGGATCTTCCGGGGAGCTGACGGCTTCCGGGGGAGGTGCGGTTCCGCGCCGGTCGGCTGGAGCGGGCGTCGGCGGGTGGGTGGTGGCCGGGTCGATGGCGGCCGAGATCTGGACGCTGGGTCCTGAGGGCTGAGCCTTGAGGTCGTACGGATTGTGATCGGCCTCGGGGTGGGGTGGTGCGGGCTGCCCGCCGGCGGCATCCAGGTGCGTCGCTCCGTCGGGTGACGGAGTTATCCACAGCCGGGTGGTTGTCCACCAAGATCCAATAGATCTCTGCGGAGGCGTCAGAGTCGGTGCCGGAGGTGGTACCGCATGAACGCCACACGGACCGGCCGACAGGCCGCCACCGCGGACGCGGCAGGCAAGGGACAGCGCACCAGGTCGAGGAAGGGCACTACGGCAGCGCCGAGCCGCCCCGGCAGGTCAGGGAAGGGGAGCCGTGTATCGGGGCCGAGGGAGCGGCCTCCGACGCCACCTACGGCACCAAAGGCACCGGCCTCACCGACGCCACCGGCCTCGCCGACGACGTCCCGCGGCGCCCTCGGCCGCTACGGAGAGGACCTGGCCGTCCGGCGGCTCACCGAAGCCGGCATGCGGATCCTCGACCGCAACTGGCGCTGTCGCCACGGAGAGATCGACATCGTCGCCGCCGACGGTGACGCCCTGGTCGTCTGCGAGGTCAAGACCCGCCGGGCGGGCTGGTACGAACACCCCATGGCCGCCGTGCGGCCCGAGAAGACCGCCCGGCTGCGCCTGCTGGCCGAGCGCTGGATGGAACGGCACGGCGGCCCACCGCCCGGCGGCGTACGCATCGACGTCATCGGCGTCCTGCTGCCCGCCCGCGGCGCCCCCGTGGTCGAGCACGTACGAGGGGTGGCGTGATGGGGTTCGCCCGTACCTGCTCCGTCGCGCTCGTAGGCGTCGAAGGAGTCGTCGTCGAGGTCCAGGCCGACCTGGAGCCCGGCGTGGCCGCCTTCACCCTCGTCGGGCTGCCCGACAAGAGCCTGGTCGAGTCCAGGGACCGGGTCAGGGCCGCCGTCGTGAACTCCGGCGCCGAGTGGCCGCAGAAGAAGCTCACCGTCGGCCTCAGTCCGGCGTCCGTCCCCAAGAGCGGCAGCGGTTTCGACCTCGCCGTGGCCTGCGCCGTCCTCGGCGCCGCCGAACGGCTCGACCCCCGCGAGCTCACCGACCTGATGATGATCGGCGAACTGGGCCTCGACGGCCGCGTCCGCCCCGTCCGCGGAGTGCTGCCCGCCGTCCTCGCGGCGGCCGACGCCGGCTACCGCCAGGTCGTCGTACCCGAGCAGACCCTGGCCGAAGCCTCACTGGTCCCCGGCGTCTCCGTCCTCGGCATCCGCAGCCTGCGGCAACTCATCGCCGTCCTCGCGGACGAACCGGTCCCCGACGAGGAGAACCCCCTCGACGAAGGCCGCCCCGACCCTCTGATGGCCGGCTTGGTGATGCCCGGCACAGGCGTCGCCCCGGGCCTCCCACAGGGCGACCACGTCCCCGACCTCTCCGACGTCGCGGGACAGCACAACGCCCGGCGCGCCCTGGAGGTGGCCGCCGCCGGACGCCACCACATCTTCTTCAAAGGCCCGCCGGGAGCGGGCAAGACCATGCTCGCCGAACGCCTCCCCGGGCTGCTCCCACCGCTCACTCCCAAGGAGTCCCTGGAGGTCACCGCCGTCCACTCGGTCGCCGGCACCCTCCCACCGGGCCAGCCGCTGGTCGATCGCCCGCCCTACTGTGCCCCGCACCACTCGGCGACCATGGCCTCCCTCGTAGGAGGCGGAACCGGCCTGCCCCGCCCGGGGGCCGTCTCGCTCGCCCACCACGGCGTGCTGTTCCTCGACGAGGCCGCCGAATGCAGTCCGCGCGTCCTGGACGCACTCCGCCAACCCCTTGAATCCGGTCATATCGTCGTGGCCCGCGCCGGCGGCATGCTGCGGATGCCCGCACGTGTCCTGCTCGCCCTCGCGGCCAACCCATGCCCGTGCGGCCGGCACGGCACCACCGCCGGTGGCTGTGAATGCCGGCCCTCCTCGATCCGCCGCTACCGAGCCCGGCTCTCCGGACCGCTGATGGACCGCGTCGACCTCCGGATCGCCGTGGAACCGGTCGCCCGCTCCGAACTGATCGCGTTCGGCCGCGGCGCCGAATCGAGCGCCGCCGTCGCCGAACGCGTCCACGCCGCCCGTGAACGCGCCGCGGCCCGTTTCGACGGCACGCCCTGGCTGACCAACAGCGAGGTACCGGGCCACGAACTGCGCACCCGTTGGCCGGTCCACCCCGGGGCGCTCGCCCAGGCCGAACGCGACCTCGAATGCGGCCTCCTGACAGCCCGTGGCCTCGACCGCGTCCTCCGCGTCGCCTGGACCGCAGCCGACCTCGCCGGCCGCGGCCGCCCGACGAAAGAGGACGTCGACTGGGCGCTGGAACTCCGCACGGGGGTACGGCGCGGCGCAACGACGACGGCGACTTCAGCAGCAACGACGACAGCGACAGGACTGGCCACCGGCACGGCCAAGAGGGGGCGAAGGAACGCGGGCGCCAGGCCCGGAACCGGACTGCGGCTGGCTGCCGCCGCCACGCCGACTCCACAACCGAGGACCGGCGCATGGCCGAAAGTGACCGCCGCCGGGGGCCAGGAAGCCGAGCCGGAAGAACCACCGGGCGCGCAGACGGAGGTGGGGGCGGGGACAGCCCTGGCGAAGCGGCCCCAAGAGACACCGGATTCCCGCCGGCCGCCCCCGGATTCGCATCTGCGGAGCGCCCTTGCCCACTCGGCGGAGAACGGAGGTGAACGATGAACGCCCTCGACGAATGGGGCTTCATCACAAGCGGGGAGGGGCCGGGACCGAAGCCGGAGATCGGGCGGTCGAGCCCGACTCCCACCGCCGCGCGAAAGCATCCCGCTCCCCACCCGGCACAGGCGGAGCACGAAACCTACGAACCGCAGCGGGCGGCCCGCGCCGCCCTCACCCGCATCCTCGAACCCGGTGACGAAACCGCCGGCCGCTGGCTGCGCGAGATGGGCCCCGTCGCCCTCTGGCACGCGCTCTCCCAGGACGACGCACCCCCGCCCCTCGGCGCCGCCCCGACCAAGATCGCCGGCCTTCGGTTACGTGCCGCCCGGGCCCGCCCCCTCGCGGATCTCGCCGCCGTCGCCGCACTCGGCGGCCGCTTCCTCTGCCCCGGCGACGAGGAATGGCCCGGCCAGCTGGACGACCTCGGCGACGCCCGGCCGATCGGCCTCTGGGTGCGGGGCAGAGCCAACCTGCGGATCTGGGCACTGCGCTCGGTCGCCGTGGTCGGGGCGCGCGCCTGCACCGAGTACGGCGCCCACCTCGCCACCACCCTCGGCGCCGGGCTCGTCGACCGCGGCTGGACAGTCGTCTCCGGAGCCGCGTACGGCATCGACGGCGCGGCCCACCGTGGCGCCCTCGCCGCCGACGGCCCGACCGTCGCCGTGCTCGCCTCAGGTGTGGACCACCCCTATCCGCGCGGGCACACCGAGTTGATCGACCGGATCGCCGAACAGGGCCTGGTGGTGGCCGAGTTGCCGCCCGGCGACCACCCCACCCGGAGCCGCTTCGTCCAGCGCAACCGCGTCATCGCCGCCCTCACCCGCGGCACGGTCGTGGTGGAGGCCGAACTCCGAAGCGGCTCACTGGTCACGGCGCGGCGCGCCCTTGCCCTCGGGCGCTTCACGATGGGTACGCCCGGCCCGGTCACCAGCGGGCTGTCCGCCGGAGTGCACCAACTCCTGCGCGAGGAAGCCACGGTGGTCACCGGCGCGGACGAGGTCATCGAACTCGTCGGCAGTATCGGGGATCTCGCGCCCGAGCGTCGCGGCCCGGCCTTTGCCCGCGATCTGCTGGACCCGACCGCGCTCCGTGTTCTCGAAGCCCTGCCCGCACGCGGTGGCGCGGATACCGGCCACCTGGCCCGGGAGTCGGGCACGCCCCGTGACCTCACCCAGGGCAAGCTCTTCGAGCTTCAGTCCCTCGGATTCGTTCAAAGGTGCGGTGAGCGCTGGGAGTTGGTGCGACGTGTCAACTCGACCGAAGGTTCCCGGCGAGGCGGTACTTGACCTGGCGCGAACGGGTGAAAGGGTGAGGGGAATGACCGCAGAATCCAGATTTGCCGCGCTTCGGCAGGTGTGGCCGACCCATTGGGTGCCGACGGCAAGGCGCAGCGTACGCGCGGGTTCCCGCCCGCCGCGGCACCGCGCTCGCCCGTACCGCCCTCCAGGCATGCCACTCCGGCCGACGCGTCTGAGGCACTCCTTCCGGGTGCCGCCGTGTCGCGCGAAGTAACCCTGGGGTGCGGGCCGCGGAACGTATCTGCGCACGCCCAACCCGACTTCCTCGCGCACCGCGACGCCTCGGTCACGCTACGCTCACGACAGTTCAAGCCTCATACACCCACCCACCCCCGTCTCGGCAGAACGGCTCAAGGCGACGAATGCCCCAGCACACCTCCGGGTCTGACCGCGCGGCAGTACCACCCGCCGCGTGCGGCAGCGTGCGCCCCGCCCCGCCCACCTCGCTCGACGAGCTGTGGCGCTCCTACAAGGCGTCAGGCGACGGACGCCTGCGGGAACAGCTGATCCTGCATTACTCACCACTGGTCAAGTACGTGGCCGGCCGGGTCAGCGTCGGACTGCCGCCCAACGTGGAGCAGGCCGACTTTGTCTCCTCCGGAGTCTTCGGACTGATCGACGCCATCGAGAAATTCGAGCCCGAACGCTCCATCAAGTTCGAGACGTACGCCATCACCCGCATCCGCGGCGCGATGATCGACGAGCTGCGCGCACTGGACTGGATCCCACGATCCGTACGCCAGAAGGCCCGGGCCGTGGAACGCGCCTACGCCACCCTCGAAGCGCAGCTGCGCCGGACGCCGACCGAGGCCGAGGTCGCCGACGAGATGGGCATCCCGCTGGAGGAGCTGCACGGCGTCTTCAGCCAGCTGTCGCTGGCGAACGTCGTGGCGCTGGAAGAGCTCCTCCACGTCAACGGCGAGGGCGGCGAACGCCTCAGCCTCATGGACACCCTGGAGGACACCGCCGCGGAGAACCCCGTTGAGATCGCCGAGGACCGCGAACTGCGGCGGCTGCTGGCACGGGCCATCAACACCCTGCCCGACCGCGAGAAGACCGTGGTCACCCTCTACTACTACGAGGGCCTCACCCTCGCCGAGATCGGCAACGTACTCGGCGTCACCGAGAGCCGGGTCAGCCAGATCCACACCAAGTCCGTACTCCAGCTCCGGGCGAAGCTGGCAGACGTGGGGCGCTGAGAGGCCGGAGGTCCTCCCGGGTGGGACCCGAACCGGCGATGGTCGGGACAGAGGGCGGGCTTCGTCGAGACGTTGCCGGGCAAACCGGAACTCCTGGGCGGCAGGCCGTCGCGGACCGCTTCTGGACCCACGCGTCGGGCTTGCACATGCCCGACCAACTGATGGGGGACGACAGCCGGCGGGTCCAGCCGGGGAGCACCGACCGATAGCGTGTCGTGGGCGCATCGCCCTGGTCCGAGGCAGGGTCGGGCGCCGCCGACGCACCGACGCCGACCCGTGTCGCGATGCGGAGTGCCACGGCGAGGACGCCATCCGTACAGTGGTGACGTGCCCAGGATTCGAGCGGCCTCGGTGGCCGAGCACCGGACGATGCAGCGCGGCGCCCTCTTGGACGCCGCTCGCACCTTGCTGTCCGAGGGCGGAACGGAGGCGCTGACCTTCCCTGCCCTCGCTGAGCGCACGGGACTCGCGCGCTCCTCCGTGTACGAGTACTTCCGCTCGCGTGCGGCGGTCGTCGAAGAACTGTGTGTCGTCGACTTCCCCGTATGGGCCGCGGAGGTCGAGGCGGCGATGGAGAACGCCGAGACGCCCGAGGCGAAGGTCGAGGCGTACGTGCGCCGGCAACTGGCGCTGGTCGGCGACCGCCGCCACCGCGCCGTCGTCGCCATCTCCGCCGGGGAGCTGGACGCCGGGGCCCGGGAGAAGATCCGCGCGGCGCACGGTGGACTGATCGCCATGATCGTCGAGGCGCTCGCCGCCCTCGGACACGCGCAGCCGCGGCTTGCCGCGATGCTGCTCCAGGGCGTCGTCGACGCCGCGGTCCGACGCATCGAACTCGGCGCCGCCGAGAACCCGGAGGAGATCACCGAGGCAGCCGTAGCCATGGCCCTCAAGGGAGTGGGTGGCTGAAGGCCGGCACGGCCCCAGGGGGGAGACCCCCGGGGTGCGTCGGGCGGGGGGCGTTCCTGCCGTCCGTCTCATGCGGGCCGCCCGCCGTGCAGGCTCCTCTCCCGCCCGCGTCGAAGCCGTCCGAGGGCCCACACCGCAATCCCCGCCAGCGTGATCGCGCCGAGCAGGCCCGCGCCCGTGGTCGCCGTTGGCGAGTCCGTCGTCTTATGAGCCGTTGGCGCCGGCTGCTCACGATTCGGACGCGCCGTTCCGGGTTCCGGGACGGCTTCGGGTTCGGGGATGCCGAAGACTGGGAGCAATCGCGAGGGGCCGGTGCGGAGGGCCTCTGGTGGAAGCAGCGAGAGCGGGTTCAGGTACGTCGTACCGCGGAGCAGGCCCCAGTGGAGGCACGGGGCACGGCAGTGGTACGGCCCATCCTCCAGCGCACCGACGGGCTGACCTGCGGTGACGTGCTGTCCTTTGTGCACGGAGGCGCGGACCGGCTCGTAGGTGGTGCGTAAGGGCGGGTGGCCCGAGTCGGAGACTTCGATGGTCAGGACGCCCCGGCCGGCCACGGTGCCGGCGAACGCGATCCGGCCCGGCGCGGCGGCTTTCACGACGGCGCCGTCGGACGCTGCGAGGTCCACGCCTCGGTGCCCCGCCGCCCATGGGGCCGGAGGCGGGTCCCAACCACGCAAGACCACAGGGTGTGTACCGGCGGGACCGTCTACCGGCCAGGAGCGGTCCGGCCCCGGGTGGGCCGGCCCGGGCACCGGTGCGGCCACGGAGTACGGGGCCGCGGCGCCGGCTGCACCGGCGGAAGCGATCAGCCCCGCCGGGGGCACGGCCCACAGCACGCACATGGCGAGCGCGGCGAGTGAACGCCTTCCGCCCTGCCGGCTCAAGGCGAGGGACGGCATCCACTCCCGAACCGTCCCGGCCGGTGCCGGTGCCAGCACAGCTGCCGACCTCGGTGCCGATCTCTTCCCCGTTTCGAGCCCTGGCGCCAGCCCCGGCCGCACCCGCCCCGCGTCCGATTCGTGACGGCCCGGATCGCCCGGACCGCCCGCTGGTGTCGGTGGCCCCGGCGCCCATGGGCGAGGCGCGTCGCGGGCACAGCAGACGCGCTTGCCGAGGTGCCGATCTGCCGGCCGGCGCCCGCCGGGCTCCCCGCGTCGTCGCGGGGCGGAGCGTCGTGAGCGAGGCACGGTCGGTCGTAGAGAGGGAGGGCGGGTGGTCCGGGGGAGGCGCCTGGCGGGGCCGGTGAGTCGTCGCATGTGTCGACCTTGGCGGAAGCGGCGCCGGCGCGGGGATCTTGGTCAAAAGCTGTGGACGACGGGGCGATTGTGGACAACGACGTCACCCTGTGGGGGCACGAAATGGTGCGTGTCGCCCGGTGCATCGCCCGTCCCGTACACTTCTGATGGCGATCCGGGTCACCGGGTCGACTTCGCACGCCCCGCCACCAGTGCACCAGTCCCGTTCGGGCAGCACGTCGGCCGCGCTCCTCGGTCCTCGGAAGGTTCCACCCGGTTCCTCCCCTGGCAGGCGCGTCGGGGCGTCAGGCACCGCGGCCGACCGGTCGTGGTGGAACCGAGAACAACAAGGAGTACGGCCATGGCCGTCGTCACGATGCGGGAGCTGCTGGAGAGCGGCGTCCACTTCGGGCACCAGACCCGCCGCTGGAACCCGAAGATGAAGCGCTTCATCTTCACCGAGCGCAACGGCATCTACATCATCGACCTGCTCCAGTCGCTGTCGTACATCGACCGCGCCTACGAGTTCGTCAAGGAGACCGTTGCCCACGGCGGCTCGGTCATGTTCGTCGGTACGAAGAAGCAGGCCCAGGAGGCCATTGCCGAGCAGGCGACCCGCGTGGGCATGCCCTACGTGAACCAGCGCTGGCTCGGCGGCATGCTGACCAACTTCTCGACCGTCTACAAGCGTCTGCAGCGCCTGAAGGAGCTCGAGCAGATCGACTTCGAGGACGTGGCCGCCTCCGGCCTCACCAAGAAGGAGCTCCTGGTCCTCTCGCGCGAGAAGGCCAAGCTGGAGAAGACCCTCGGTGGTATCCGCGAGATGCAGAAGGTGCCCAGCGCCGTCTGGATCGTGGACACCAAGAAGGAGCACATCGCCGTCGGCGAGGCGCGCAAGCTCAACATCCCGGTTGTCGCGATCCTCGACACCAACTGCGACCCCGACGAGGTCGACTACAAGATCCCGGGTAACGACGACGCGATCCGCTCCGTCACCCTGCTCACCCGCGTGATCGCCGACGCCGTCGCCGAGGGCCTGATCGCCCGCTCCGGCGCCGCCACCGGCGACCAGAAGCCGGGCGAGAAGGCCGGCGAGCCGCTCGCCGAGTGGGAGCGCGACCTGCTCGAAGGCGACAAGAAGTCCGACGACGAGGCCGCCAAGGCCGAGGCCCCGGCCGCCGAAGCCGAGAAGCCGGCCGAGCAGGGCTGACCTCAAGACCGGTTGATGACGGCGGGGGAGGGTGCCACAAGCGCCGCCCCCGCCGTCCACCCGTAGATCTTTCGACTTTCGCGATTCCGAGAAGAGATTCACAGACCATGGCGAACTACACCGCCGCTGACGTCAAGAAGCTCCGCGAGCTCACCGGCGCCGGCATGATGGACTGCAAGAAGGCCCTGGAAGAGGCCGAGGGCAACGTCGACAAGGCCGTCGAGGTCCTGCGCGTCAAGGGTCAGAAGGGCGTCGCCAAGCGCGAGGGCCGCTCCGCCGAGAACGGCGCTGTGGTCTCCCTGATCGCCGACGACAACACCTCCGGCCTGATCCTCGAGCTGAAGTGCGAGACCGACTTCGTCGCCAAGGGCGAGAAGTTCCAGTCCGTCGCCAACGCCCTGGCCGCGCACGTCGCCAAGACCAACCCGGCCGACCTCGAGGCCCTGCTCGCCTCCGAGATCGAGGCCGGCAAGACCGTCCAGGCGTTCGTCGACGAGGCCAATGCGAACCTCGGCGAGAAGATCGTCCTGGACCGCTTCGCGCAGTACTCCGACGGCTACGTGGCGGCGTACATGCACCGCACCATGCCGGACCTGCCGCACCAGATCGGTGTCCTCGTCGAGTTCGACAAGGAGAACGCCGAGGTCGCCAGGGGCATCGCGCAGCACATCGCCGCCTTCGCCCCGAAGTACCTCGCCAAGGAGGACGTCCCGGCCGACGTCGTCGAGGCCGAGCGTCGGGTCGCCGAGGAGACCACCCGCGCCGAGGGCAAGCCCGAGGCCGCGCTGCCGAAGATCGTCGAGGGTCGCCTCAACGGCTTCTTCAAGGACGCGACGCTGCTCGGTCAGCCGTACGCGCTCGACAACAAGAAGTCGGTCGAGAAGGTCCTCCAGGAGGCCGGTGTCACCCTGAAGCGCTTCGCGCGCATCAAGGTCGGCATCTGAGCCTGCCGCGGAGGCAGCGAATGACCTACGGCCCCGCTAGGGTCGTACGCAGTCGGCCGCTCATCGGTCGGCCGCAGATGTGACGAGGAGGCCATTGCCGGACAGGGATCTGACCAGACCCACGGCAATGGCCTTCTTCGTATGTGCACGAGGAGAGCTCAATGAATCACGGTGCCGACGGCGCGGACACACACAAAGCCGACAAGGGCGACAGGAGGCGTTTCCTTCTGAAGCTCTCGGGTGAGGCGTTCGCCGGCGGCGGCGGACTGGGCGTCGATCCCGACGTCGTGCACGCCATTGCCCGTGAGATCGGCGCAGTGGTCCGCGACGGCTACGAGATCGCCATCGTGATCGGCGGCGGCAACTTCTTCCGCGGTGCCGAACTCCAGCAGCGCGGCATGGACCGGGCCCGCTCCGACTACATGGGCATGCTCGGTACGGTCATGAACTGCCTGGCCCTCCAGGACTTCCTGGAGAAGGAGGGCATCGACTGCCGCGTCCAGACGGCCATCACCATGGGCCAGGTCGCGGAGCCGTACATTCCGCTGCGCGCGGTCCGCCACCTGGAGAAGGGCCGGGTCGTCATCTTCGGCGCCGGTATGGGCATGCCGTACTTCTCCACCGACACCACTGCCGCCCAGCGCGCCCTGGAGATCGACGCCGAGGCCATGCTCATGGGCAAGAACGGGGTGGACGGGGTCTACGACTCCGACCCCAAGAAGAACCCGGACGCGGTCAAGTTCGACGCCCTCGAATACGGCGAGGTCATCACCCGCGACCTGAAGGTCGCCGACGCCACGGCCATCACGCTGTGCCGGGACAACAAGCTCCCGATCCTCGTGTTCGAGCTGCTCGCCGAGGGGAACATCGCGCGTGCGGTGAAGGGTGAGAAGATCGGCACGCTCGTCAGCGATCAGAACACCCGGGCCTGACGGCCCCAACTGCCGTGATTCCGTGCGGGCGCAGGCCCGTACGGGCGGCAACCCTCGGCCGCGGGAAGACCTCGGTACGGGGATGGACAACCGCCTGCCGGTCGGACACCGTGCAGGAGAAGACGCGCGGCAGGGGCGAGGCTCTGCTTCCCACCGAAAAGACCAGGAGCAAGTGGTGATCGAAGAGATCCTCCTCGAAGCCGAGGAGAAGATGGAGAAGGCCGTCGTGGTCGCCAAGGAGGACTTCGCCGCGATCCGCACCGGGCGTGCGCACCCGGCGATGTTCAACAAGATCGTGGCGGACTACTACGGTGCCATGACGCCCATCAACCAGCTGGCGTCGTTCTCGGTGCCGGAACCGCGGATGGCCGTGGTGACCCCGTTCGACAAGAGCGCGCTGCGCAACATCGAGCAGGCCATCCGCGACTCGGACCTCGGTGTCAACCCGAGCAACGACGGCAACATCATCCGTGTGACGTTCCCCGAGCTCACCGAGGAGCGCCGCCGCGAGTTCATCAAGGTCGCCAAGAACAAGGCCGAGGACTCGAAGGTCTCGATCCGCAGCGTGCGGCGCAAGGCGAAGGAAGCCCTCGACAAGCTCGTCAAGGACAAGGAGAGCGGCGAGGACGACGTGCGCCGTGCCGAGAAGGAGCTCGACGACACCACCGCGAAGTACGTCGCGCAGGTCGACGAGCTCCTCAAGCACAAGGAATCCGAGCTCCTAGAGGTCTGATGAACGAGTCATCCTGGGGGACCCCGCCCGGCGCCGGCCACTGGGGACCGCCCGACCACGGACCGGCCGCCTCGCTGCGCGGGGCGGCGCCTCCCGTCCCGGCGGGTCCCGTGCACGACGGGGGCGGTGCGGCGCAGACTCGGCCCATGCCCATCGTGCCCCAACCGGGCGGACACCAGGACGACGATCGGGACATCCGGGATGGCCGCAACAACCCGGACGACCGGGGGGCTGCTCGCCTGAGCGGCCCCCTGTTCCGCGACGACAGGCCGCAGGAGCCCATGCCCACCTCGCTCCCCGGGTCCGACAGCGACCCAGTGAAACCGCAGAAGAAGAGCGCGGGGCGTAATCTGCGCGCCGCCATAGGGGTCGGCGTCGGACTCGGTGCGGTGATCCTCGCGTCGCTCTTCGTCTACAAGCCGGTGTTCATCGGCGTCATCGCGATCGCCGTCGTCGTGGGCCTGTGGGAACTGACCTCGCGGCTGGCGGAGCGCAAGGACATCCGGGTGCCGCTGGTCCCGCTCGCGGTCGGCGGCACCGCCATGGTGATCGCCGGGTATGTGCGCGGTGCCGAGGGGGCCTGGGTGGCGATGGCGCTCACGGCGCTCGCCGTCCTCGTCTGGCGGATGACCGAGGCGCCCCAGAACTACCTCCGGGACGTCACCGCCGGGGTCTTCGCGGCCTTCTACGTCCCGTTCCTGGCGACGTTCGTGGCCCTGATGCTGTCGGCCGAGCACGACGGGCCGCAGCGGGTGCTGACGTTCCTGCTGCTGACGGTCGTCAGCGACACCGGGGCGTACGCGGTCGGCTGGCGCTTCGGGAAGAAGAAGCTGGCGCCGCGGATCAGCCCCGGCAAGACCCGCGAGGGGCTGGTGGGCGCGGTGCTCTTCGCGATGGTGGCGGGCGCGCTGTGCATGGAGTTCCTGATCAAGGGCGGTGCCTGGTGGGAGGGCCTGCTGCTGGGGCTGGCGGTCGCGGTCAGCGCCACCCTCGGCGACCTCGGCGAATCCATGATCAAGCGGGATCTGGGCATCAAGGACATGGGCACCCTGCTGCCCGGCCACGGCGGCATCATGGACCGGCTGGACTCGCTGCTGCCGACCGCCCCGGTGGTCTGGCTGCTGTTCGTGATCTTCGTGGGATCGGGCTGAGCGCCGCCGGTTACCCTTGAAGGGCGCGCCGCTCGTTCGCGGCGCGCTCTTTCCGTCCCCGCGGCCGTGGGGACGATCCGTGAGGTCTCCTGCTTCCGTCCCCGTCCGGCCCCTGGCCGCGCGCCCGCGGAAGCCGCCGGGCCTCGTCGCACAGAGGAGTTTCCGCCCATGGCACGCCCGGCCCCGGGAGAACTGACATTCGTCGCCCCCCGCGGCGCCAAGAAGCCTCCGCGGCACCTCGCCGACCTCAGCCCGGCCGAGCGCCGCGAGGCGGTCGCCGCGATCGGCGAGAAGCCGTTCCGCGCCAAGCAGCTGTCGCAGCACTACTTCGCGCGCTACGCGCACGACCCGGCGCAGTGGACCGACATCCCCGCGGCGGCGCGCGAGAAGCTGGCGGCGGAGCTGCTCCCGGACCTGATGTCGGTGGTGCGGCACATCTCGTGCGACGACGACACCACCCGCAAGACCCTGTGGAAGCTGCACGACGGCACCCTCGTGGAGTCCGTCCTGATGCGCTACCCGGACCGGGTCACCATGTGCATCTCCTCGCAGGCCGGCTGCGGCATGAACTGCCCGTTCTGCGCCACCGGCCAGGCCGGCCTGGACCGGAACCTCTCCACCGCCGAGATCGTGCACCAGATCGTCGACGGCATGCGGGCGCTGCGCGACGGCGAGGTGCCCGGCGGCCCGGCCCGGCTGTCCAACATCGTCTTCATGGGCATGGGGGAGCCGCTCGCCAACTACAAGCGGGTGGTCGGCGCCATCCGGCGGCTCACCGACCCCGAGCCCGACGGGCTGGGGCTCTCCCAGCGCGGCATCACCGTCTCCACCGTCGGGCTGGTGCCGGCGATGCTGCGGTTCGCCGACGAGGGCTTCAAGTGCCGGCTCGCGGTGTCGCTGCACGCGCCCGACGACGAGCTGCGGGACACCCTCGTGCCGGTCAACACCCGCTGGAAGGTCCGCGAGGTGCTGGACGCGGCATGGGAGTACGCCGAGAAGTCCGGCCGCCGGGTCTCGATCGAGTACGCCCTGATCCGCGACATCAACGACCAGGCGTGGCGCGGTGACCTGCTGGGACGGCTGCTCAAGGGCAAGCGGGTCCACGTCAACCTCATTCCGCTCAATCCGACGCCGGGCTCGAAGTGGACCGCCTCGCGGCCCGAGGACGAGCTGGCGTTCGTCCGGGCCATCGAGGCACACGGCGTGCCCGTGACCGTCCGGGACACCCGGGGCCAGGAGATCGACGGCGCCTGCGGACAGCTCGCGGCCTCGGAGCGCTGACCGCCCGCTGGTACGGTGGCGTCGAACAAACGCACATTCCGACAGGGGAGCGCCACAGCGCTGAGAGTGCGGAGACGTCGTAGCAGCCCTACGGCGCCCGCAGACCCTTGAACCTCGCCCGGGTCATTCCGGGTAGGAAGTTCGGTCGTCACTCATGCTGTTGCGCCCCGCCCACCGTCCGTTGCCGAACGTCACCGACGCAGAACGCAGCGGGCACCGGGCGGGGCCGCGTCTCTTCCTGGCCAGCCAGGAGGAAATCAGTGAGCACCACCAGCAGGATCACCGCGGCAGCGCTGGCCGCCGCGGCCGGCGTGACCGCACTCGCCGGGTGCGGCACGGGCAGCGGCGACAGCGCCGACGCCAAGACCGTCACGCTCGTCAGTCATGACTCGTTCAACGCCTCCAAGTCCGTCCTGGCCGCCTTCGAGAAGGAGAGCGGCTACAAGGTCAGGGTGATCAGGGGCGGGGACGCCGGCGAAGCCGTAAACAAGGCGATCCTGTCCAAGGACAACCCCCAGGGCGATGTCTTCTTCGGCATCGACAACACCCTGCTCTCGCGCGGCCTGAACGCCGGCCTCTTCACCCCCTACAAGGCCAAGGGCCTCGACAGCGTCCCGGCCGACCTCCAGCTCGACAAGGACGCCCACCGGGTCACGCCCCTCGACTACGGCGACATCTGCGTCAACTACGACCGCGCCTACTTCACCCAGCACAAGCTCGCGCCGCCGCAGACCTTCGACGACCTGCTCAAGCCGCAGTACAAGGGATTGCTCGTCACGGAGAACTCCGCCACCTCCTCTCCGGGGCTCGCCTTCCAGCTCGGCACCATCGCCACCCACGGTGGCGGGGGAGGCTGGCCGGACTACTGGAAGAAGCTCAAGGCCAACGGCGTCGAGGTCGTCAACAGCTGGGAGCAGGCGTACAACGAGCGCTTCTCGGGCTCCGCGGCCGGCAAGAGCAAGGGCGACAAGCCGCTCGTCGTCTCCTACGCCTCCAGCCCGCCCGCCGAGGTGATGGGCAAGAAGCCCGCGCCCAAGGAGGCCCCGACCGGCGTCGCGACCGGCACCTGCTTCCGGCAGATCGAATTCGGCGCGTTGCTCAAGGGCGCCAAGAACGAGAAGGGCGGCAAGGCGCTGCTCGACTTCCTCCTGACGAAGACGTTCCAGGAGGACATGCCGCTGCAGATGTTCGTCAACCCGGCCCGCAAGGACGCCAAGGTGCCGGATCTGTTCACCCGCTACGGCACGGCGATCGACAAGCCGACGACGCTCGCACCGGAGACGATCACCAAGAACCGCGACCAGTGGATCAAGCAGTGGTCCTCGCTCGTTCTGAAGTAGCCCGCACCCACCGCAGGGGGCCCGCGCGCGCAACGGCGGTGCGGCTCGGTCTGATGGCCGTGCCGCTCGCCTTCTTCGCGCTCTTCTTCGCCTACCCGGTCGCCGCGATCGTGGGACGGGGACTGAACGACGGCGGGCAGTGGCAGCTCGGACGGTTCGGCGCCGTACTCGGCGACCCGGACGTGCTCCATGTGCTGTGGTTCACCCTCTGGCAGGCCGCCGCGTCGACCGCCTTGACGCTGCTGGTCGCACTGCCCGGCGCCTATGTCTTCGCGCGCTTCGACTTCCCCGGCAAGCAACTGCTGCGGGCGGCGGTGGCGGTGCCGTTCGTGCTGCCCACCGTCGTCGTCGGCGCGGCCTTCCTGGCACTGGTCGGCCGGGGCGGACTGCTGGACCACCTGTGGGGCGTGCGGCTGGACACCTCGGTGTGGGCGATCCTGCTGGCGCACGTCTTCTTCAACTACGCCGTCGTCGTCCGCACCGTCGGCGGACTCTGGGCGCAGCTCGACCCGCGTCAGGAAGAGGCCGCCCGGGTCCTGGGCGCCGGACGGTTCGCGGCCTGGCGGAAGGTGACGCTGCCCGCACTGGGGCCGGCGGTGGCGGCCGCGGCACTGATGGTGTTCCTCTTCACCTTCACCTCCTTCGGCGTGGTGCAGATCCTGGGCGGGCCCACCTTCTCGACGCTGGAGGTGGAGATCTACCGGCAGACCGCCGACTTCCTGGACCTGCCCACTGCCGCCGTACTGACCCTGATCCAGTTCGCCGCTGTACTGGGGCTGTTGGCGCTGCACGCCTGGACCGTGCGGCGCCGCGAAACCGCCTTGCGGCTCGTCGACGCCTCGCGGACCGCCCGCCGGCCGAGCGGTCCCGCCCAGTGGGCCCTGCTGTGGGGGACGCTCGCCGTCATCGCCGTGCTGCTCGTCCTGCCGCTGGCCGTACTCGTCGAGCGGTCCTTCGCCGGACCCGACGGCTACGGGCTCGTCTTCTACCGGACACTGAGCTCCGCGGCCTCCGCCGACAGCACCTTCGCCGTCGCCCCGCTCGACGCCCTGTGGAACTCCCTCGCCTACGGTGTGGCCGCCACTGCGATCGCCCTGCTGATCGGCGGCCTGGCGGCGGCCGCGCTCACCCGCTCCCGGCCACGGAGCGGGCCGGACGGGCGGACACCGATGGTCACCCGGCTCCTGCGCGGCTTCGACGGACTGCTGATGCTGCCGCTCGGCGTCTCCGCCGTGACCGTCGGCTTCGGCTTTCTGATCACCCTCGACGAACCCCCGCTCGACCTGCGGTCCTCGTGGTGGCTGGTACCACTCGCCCAGGCCCTGGTGGGCGTGCCGTTCGTGATCCGCACCATGCTGCCCGTGCTGCGCGCGGTCGACAGCAGGCTCCGGGAGGCGGCGGCCGTCCTCGGCGCCTCGCCCTGGCAGGTCTGGCGCGAGGTGGACCTGCCGATGGTGCGGCGGGCCCTGCTCATCGCAGCGGGCTTCGCCTTCGCCGTGTCGCTCGGCGAGTTCGGCGCGACCGTCTTCATCGCGCGGCCCGACCAGCCCACCCTGCCGGTGGCCGTGACCCGGCTGCTGGGCCGTGCCGGGGAGTTCAACTACGGCCAGGCGATGGCCCTGTCGACCATCCTGATGGTGGTGTGCGCGGGCGCCCTCCTGGCCTTGGAACGCATCCGCCTCCAGCCCCGGACGGGCTCGGCCGGCGGTGCTCCGATCGACCACTCCGGGGAGTTCTAGATGACGGCACGGACCGGGACCACGGCACCGGAGATGCTGCGGCTGGACGGCGTCAGCGTCCGCTTCGGCGCGCCCGGCGCGCAACCCGCACTCGACGCGGTGGACCTGGATGTGGCCGCGCAGGAAATCGTCTGCGTCCTGGGCCCGAGCGGCAGCGGCAAGTCCACCCTGCTGCGGGTGGTCGCCGGACTCCAGCACGTCGACCAGGGCGCGGTGCTGCTGGAGGGGCGCGACCAGACGGGGGTCCCGACGCACCGGCGCGGCGTCGGGCTGATGTTCCAGGACCACCAGCTCTTCCCGCAGCGCGATGTCGCGGGCAATGTCGGCTTCGGGCTGCGCATGCGGCGCACCAACCGCACCGACCAGGAGCGCACGGTCGCCCGACTGCTGGACCTCGTAGGGCTTCCGGGTGCCCAGGGCAGGGCTGTGGCATCGCTGTCCGGTGGCGAACAGCAGCGGGTCGCGCTGGCTCGCGCGCTTGCCCCGAGCCCGCGGCTGCTGATGCTGGACGAGCCCCTCGGGCAACTGGACCGCGGGCTGCGCGAGCGCCTCGTCGTCGAACTGCGGCGGCTCTTCCGCGAGTTGGGGACGACGGTGCTGGCCGTCACTCACGACCAGGGGGAGGCGTTCGCACTCGCCGACCGGGTCGTGGTGATGCGGGACGGCAAGATCGCGCAGACCGGCACTCCGCTGGAGGTCTGGCAGCGGCCCGCCAGCGCGTTCGTCGCGCGCTTCCTCGGCTTCGACAACGTCGTCGAGGCGACCGTACAGGGCGCGTCCGCCGTCACCCCCTGGGGCAAGGTGCCGGTACCGGACGGCACTCCGGACGGATCCTGCCGCCTGCTCGTACGCCCGGCCGGCGTCCGGCTGACCTCTGCGGCGGACGGGCTGTCCTGCACCATCGCGGCCCGGACGTTCCGCGGCACACATGTCGCGCTGCTGCTCCAGCCTGCGGGCGGACCGCAGATCGAGGCGGCGTGCCCACTCCACCAAGCGCCGGAGACGGGAGACCGGGTGGGGATCTCCTTCGCTGCCGAGGACGTGGTGGTGCTGGACGACGACACGGCGGAATAGCCGCGCCGCCAACCTTTGCCATGTCATGGCTCGCTCCTTGAGGGATCGGCGCCACTAGGCGCGCGGGGGAGGGGCGGGCCGTCGGCCCTGCGGCACGACCAGCCCCAGCTCATAGGCGAGGATCACCGCCTGAGCGCGGTCACGGAGGCCCATCTTCGCGAAGAGCCGGTTGATGTGGGTCTTGACGGTGTGGTCGGTGATCGTCAGCCGATCGGCGATCTCCGCGTTGGACAGCCCCTGGGCGATCCGGATGAGCACCTCCACCTCACGGTCGGTCAGCTCCTGCACCGTTCGTACGGGGGCCGGCGCCGTGCGCTGCTTGACGAACTCCGAGATCAGCCGCTTGGTCAGCTGCGGCGCCAACAGTGCGTTGCCCTCCGCCACGACCCGCACGGCATGCAGGAGTTCGGGAAACGTGGTGTCCTTCAGCAGGAAGCCGCTGGCCCCGGCGGCGAGCGCGTCGTACACGTACTCGTCGAGGCCGAATGTCGTCAGCATCAGTGCCTTGGTGGCGCCACCGGACGCCCGGGTGATCTCGCGGGCCGCCTCGATGCCGTTCTTGTGCGGCATCCGGATGTCCAGCAGTGCGAGATCCGGGCGCCGCTCCGCCGCGATCCGGACGGCCTGGACGCCG
Organism: Streptomyces sp. BHT-5-2; assembly: GCF_019774615.1. NCBI lineage: Bacteria > Bacillati > Actinomycetota > Actinomycetes > Kitasatosporales > Streptomycetaceae > Streptomyces > Streptomyces sp. BHT-5-2. The sequence continues at coordinate 3,150,894 of NZ_CP081496.1, forward strand.
TCCTCCGCCTCGCCCACCACCTCGATGTCGTCCTGGGTGCCGAGGAGGTTGACGAACCCGGTGCGCACGATGGCCTGGTCGTCGGCCACGATGGCCCTGATCACCACGGGATTTCCGCCTCCACGAGAAAGCCGCCGTCCCGGCCCCGGCCGGCGGAGAGCCTTCCGCCGAGCAGCACCGCCCGCTCCTGCATCCCGACCAGGCCATGGCCGGAGTGGACCACGCCCGGCGGGCCCGGCCCGTCATCCGCGATCCGCACCGCCAGCCGATCGGGCTGGTAGTCGATCTCCACCACCGCATGGGCTCCCGGGGCGTGCCGACGCACATTGGTCAGACCTTCCTGCACGATGCGGTACGCGGACAGTTCACAGGACGTGGGCAACTCGACCCGGTCCCCGCTGATCCGCAGCTCCACCTCGCCGCCCACCGAACGGTGTTGCGCTATCAGATCGCCCAGTCCGTCCAGAGTCGGCTGGGGTGCCGTGCCGGTGCGGTCCTCGACGTCCGTCCGCAGCACCCCCAGCAGCCGCCGCAGCTCGGCCATCGAGGCGCGGGCGGACGCAGCGATCTGCTGAAAGCCCTCGCGGGCCTGCGGTGACAGACCCGGCGTGGTGTAGGTGGCACTCTCCGCCTGCACCGCGATCACCGAGACCGAGTGCGAGACCACATCGTGCAACTCGCGGGCGATCGATGCCCGTTCGGCCTCCGCCGCCTGTCGCCGTTCCATCGCGAGTACCCGGGCCTGCGCAGCCGCCCGCTCGCGCTGTGTCTCCTCGCGCGCGCGTACCGCGTCGCCCGTCGACACCGCGGCCAGGATTGCCACGGTCAGCACGAACCACTCGGCGAGCAGGTCGGCGGAGTACGACCGCGGGTGCCAGGAGGCGATGTGCCAGACGTTCACCGCGAGGGAGAGCGCCGAACCGCCGCCGACGAGCAGCGCCGGATGCGCCACGCGATGGCGGCCGAGGGTGTAGCACGCCACGAGCCCGCTGACGGCCGCCGCGACATAGAGATCCGAGCCGGCCGCGAAACCCACCAGCACCGCCGAGGCCGAAAGGGCCGCGGTGGCCGGGCGCGCACGACGCAACGACAGGACCGCCGCGGAGAGCAGCACACAGACCGCGATCACCGGCGAGTGCCGCGGTACGACCACCAGTTCCACGGCGGCGAACGCCGTGAGTGCCCCGCCGGTGGCCCAGGGGTAGGACGGCGACGCGGGCCATGCGCGAAGACGATGCCGGAGAGAAGTGCTCATGGCCGATATTTTTTCGGCTCGCGGTGGTCGCAGGCGTCACCGCACGGGTTGATCCATGCCGGGCATGTCATGCCACGGGTTGACGCCGAAGTTCGGTTGCTCGTTTGACGTTCCGCGGCCCGGCTGTCCATAGCCTCGTGATCAAGGCGAGGAAGGGAGCGTCATGAAGACTCAACTGACCTGTAAAACAAGGAACTTGACCTCGATCGCGAAGGCGCTGCGGCATCCGCGCACAGCACGGCGCTCGGGCCCTGCGCGCAGTCGATGTCGGAACACCGAGGTCTGGGGCTGGGGTGCGTGCGCGCTCTCCGCGCTGGGCCTCGGGCTGTTCACCACCCTCCCCGCACACCGCACATGGGGTCTCGTCGCGGCGGCCGGATACGGCTGCGCGATGCTGGCCGAGGCGCGCCGGGCAAGAGGACGCGATACCGCACGCGCCCCCGCCGACACCTCCCAACTACCGCTGATACTGGCTTTGACGGGTGCGGTGGTCCTACCGCTGCTGATGCTCGTGCTGGCCGGCAGGGCACAGCTCGAAGTGACGGTCGTCGAGCGCTCGGGCGATCTGCTGCTGCACTCCGGCAGCCCCTACATACCCGCACCCACCACCGTCGACGGCTACAACCCTTACCTCCCGGGCATGGCGGTCTTCGGCCTGCCGCACGCACTGTTCGGCAACGGGCCCCTGACGGACGCACGATGGTGGATGGCCGGCACCTTCTTCGCGTCGACGGGCGGCGCGATCACCACGCTCGTCCGCAGACGGCAGGCAGTGCATGCCGTGCCCCGCCGCGACAGCACACCCGTGGTGCGCTGGCTCGCGGTCTGCCCACTGGTGGCCCTGCCGCTGGCGGTCGGCGGGATCGATCTCCCGGTCATCGGCCTGATGTGCTGGGGCCTGGCCACGGCCGGACGAGGCAAGCCGGGGAGTGCGGGACTCCTGCTGGGTCTTGCCGCAGCGTTGAAGTGGACGGCCTGGCCCGCCGTGCCCGTCGCTCTCGCCCTGATGACAGCCCGCCGTGGGCGGCGCCAGGCCATCACCTGTGGCGCCATTGCCATGCTGACGACGGCCACAGCGGTGCTCCCGTTCGCACTGACCGCACCTGGTGCCTTCGCCGAGAACGTCCTGGCGTTCCCGATGGGGCTGGGCATGACGGCATCACCCGCCGAAAGTCCGCTGCCCGGTCGGCTCCTGGCCGCCTACGTGCCCGACGGGACGCTCATTGCCATGGGCCTGCTGGCGGTCGCAGCCCTCGGCATCGTTGCCTCCCTGTTGATACGGCCACCGCAGACGGTGCCGGCGGCAGCCGATCGCCTGGCGCTCGGCCTGGCCCTCGCCATGGCACTCATGCCGGCCACTCGCTTCGGGTACCTCGTCTATCCCCTGGTGCTCTGGGCGTGGCCACGCCTGACGTCTGCGTCGCTGAGGCGACACGCGGCGAACCGTTGCCGTGTGCCGACCGCGTTCCCGGCGAACACCGTAAGGCGAACCCGAACCGGTTCATGCGAAAGGCACTTGCGCGGTTCGCTACACACCATGGACGGGTCTGACGGGCCTGACCGGAAGCGAGCGAAGCCCGACATCAGACAGGAGGCCGCTCCATGAGCCGCAACGCCGGAGTGGTGGCGCACCCCCTCGTCGTCGGTAGTTGCCTCACACCGCAGTGCGACGAGACCTCTCCGCCGGCTGGATCTCGAGGCCGACGGTCATGCTCTCGGCCGGTCGAGCAAAGCCGCCGGCCGGCTCGACCCGCATTCCTCGTCCGCCCCGGAAACCGGAGCGGCACCCGCTTCCGGGGCCTCCTCCGGCTCGCCGAACCAGGCGACCGCGACGGCCCCCGCCACAGCGACCACGAAGCCGAGGATCGCCACCCAGGCGAAACCCGGACGAGAGGAGTCACCCAGCCACAGCACCCCGAGGATGCCGGGCACCACGGTCTCGCCCACCACCAGGGCCGCCGTGGCGCCGTTCACCGAACCGATCTGCAGGGCGACGGTGTGGAGATACATGCCGCCGATGCCCGCGACCAGGATCGCGTACAGCGCCGGGTCACCGAGGAGGGAGGGCAGATGGAACGGATCCACACCGTTCAGCACGCGTACGCCGACCCCGAGGGCGCCGAAGCCGAGACCGGACAGCAGACCCGCGAGGATCGCGGCCCGCCCGCCGAGCACGCGCACGATCAAAGTGCCTCCGCCGATGATCACGACCGAGGCGACCAGCAGCCACCAGTGGGTGTCGATCGGAGTGTGACCGCTGCCTTCCGGGCCGGCGGCGGTGGCCAGCAGCACCAGCGCCGAGCAGACCACACCGATCGAGACCCATTCGGGACGGGTGAGCCGGATGTTGAGGAGCTTGATGCTCAGCACTGCCGTGATCACGAGGTTCGCGCTGATCACGGTCTGCGAAAGGAACAGCGGCAGCATCCGCGCCGCGAGCGCACCCAGTCCGAAACCTATGAAGTCCAGCACGGTACCGACCATGAATTCCCAGGTCACAGCCGCCTTCGCGGTCGACGACAGGCTGGGGCCGCCGTGCTGGGTGACGGCGCTGCCGGCTGCCTTCGCCGCCTCCTGGCGAGCGGACTTGCGCGAGCCCACCGCCTGCAGGACCGAACCCGTGCCATAACAGATGGACGCTGCTATGGCCGTCAGAAGGCCGATGATCACCGAGAGCTCCGTTCGCGCACTGCATTACCTGCTCATTACCTGGATTGGCAGACGCGCATTTCGGGACGTGAGTTGCCTGGGCGGGCAAAAAGATCTTTCGGGTGTTGTCGCGCCGTGCGCATCATCGCTGTCCCGGGCAGTGGCTTCAGGGCGGCCGGCAGCGAAAGGCGATCACGCACGAGCCGCCGGGATCGCCGCTTCGCAAGTGCCGGTCAGGATCGGGGGCGACGGTCAGGAAGGGGGATCGTCACGGTTGGTCTCGGCAGGAGCGAGGCGGGTCAGTGCCTCCGGGACATCGTCCACGGAATCGACCAGGGCGATCCGGGCCTCCATGGACTGGCCCGTTGCGAGTGTCCGTAGCAGTGGCCAGGCCGGCAGCGTTTCCGTCCAGTGCTCGCGGTTCACCAGCACCATGGGGGTCGGCTCACCGTGCGACCGGTAATAGTTCATGGTCGCGGCGTCGAAGACCTCCTGCACGGTCCCCGCCGCGCCGGGAAGGAACACCACACCGGCGTTGGACCGGGCCAGCAGCCCCTCCTCGCGCAACGCGTTGACGAAGTACTTGGCGATATGGGTCGCGAAGGCGTTCGGCGGCTCGTGACCGTAGAACCACGTGGGCATGGCGACGGACCGACCGCCGCCCGGTCGGAGCCGGAGCACTTCGAACGCGGCCCCGGCCCAGGCGGTGACCGAGGGCCTGAAGTGTGGCGCCCGGGCGAGGAGTTCCAGTGCCTTGTCGAGCATCGCGTCCTCGAACGGCGCGGCGTAGGCCCCGAGGTTCGCCGCCTCCATCGCGCCGGGGCCGCCACCGGTCGCGACGGTCAGGCCGCCGCGGCCGAGCCGGCGCCCGAGCCTGGCCGCGCCCGCGTAGGCGGCGGAGCTGCGCTCCATGGCGTGCCCGCCCAGGATGCCCACCACGCGCGCACCGGCGAGGTGGCTGTCGAGCGCGTCCGAGACGGCGTCGTCGTGGATGCTGCGGAGCATGCCGGCGACCACATCGCCGGCCGCCTTGGTCTCCTGGTACCAGCGGTAGGCGCGAGCGTCCGGGGTGGCGTCGTAACCGGCGTCGAGCAGTCCCGTGAAGAGTTCGTCCGGTGTGTAGAGGGCGCCGCGATACGGGTCGAACGGCAGGCCCGGCACCGGCGGGAAGACCAGGGCGCCCCCGGCGCGCACCTTCGCGGCGGCGTCCGGTTCCATCACGCAGCCGAGGAAGACGGAGTCCGCGGTGTCCGTGGCGAGCAGTGCGAAGCTACGGTCCGTCAGGTCGAGGGACTGGATGTGGTATCCGGCGAGACTGCCGGTCGCGGCGATCCGGTCGAACTCCGCGAGCGAGTCGATCTCATGACCGCGCTCACGGAAGCCTCGGGGCGTCGGGGGCTCGCTGCTCGACTGCACGCCCGCCATGTTAGGGCCGCAGCGACTTCACCAGGGGCCCGAGGAGCCCGTCCTCGGACGCGGTGTCGAGGGCGGTCCGCAGCGCGGTGTCGTACGTGGGGCGCGCTCTGTTCTGTACTTCGCGGCCCTCGTCGGTGATCACGCTGTAGACGCCGCGGCGGTCGTCGGGGCACAAGTCCCGGCGGGTCAGGCCGGACGACTCCAGGCGTGAGGCCAGCCGGCTGACCGAACTCTGGTTGAGGCCGATCAGGTCGGCGAGTTCCTGCATCCGCAGCTCGCCGTCCTCCGACTCCGCCAGGCGGGCCAGCGCGCGGTACTCGGAGAGGCCGAGCCTGTGGTGCTGTTGCAGTGCCTTCGCCAGTTCCTGCTCGACGCGTGTGTGCAGCGCTCCGAGCCGGTCCCAGTGCTCCGCGTCCATCGATTCCGCTCTCTTCCGTCTCTCTTCCGCCGTGCACCTGCCTCGACGCCCCTCTCCGGCGTGCTCCGAGGCGCTTCGCTTTTCGCTCTTGACATCAGCGTACATGCGCCTGAAACTTATGTATGTGCATACAAGAGATGTGTGTACATGGATATTCAAGGGGGAGTGTCATGACGTCGACGGCTGCCGCAGGGGCGGGCAGTGTCCGGGAGATCGAGCGGATCGCGACTGCGCCGGACTGGTATGAGCCGTACAAGATTTCACAGGCCGTCAAGGCCGGTGGGCTGATCCATGTATCGGGTCAGGCCGGTGTCGACGACCGGGGGCGGACCGTCTCGGACGACTTCCTGACCCAGGGCCGGCAGGCGTTCGCCAACGTCGAGCGGGTCCTGGCCGAGGCCGGCGCGTCGCTCGCCGATGTGGTGAAGGTGGGCATCTTCGTCACGGACATGGCCGCCGACCTCGCGCATGTCATCACCCTGCGCGAGGAGTTCCTGTCCGAGCCCTATCCCGCGGACACCCTGCTCGAAGTCTCGTCGCTGGCCCAGCCGGAGTGGCGAATAGAGGTCGAGGTCACCGCCCTCGCCCGCTGACGCCCGGGCCCGGGCCGGGGCGTGGTCCGGCGCCGGCCGTTCCCATCCCCAAGGGTGCGAAGGTCGATGGCATCCAAGCCCGCGGAATGTCTCCCAGCCGGCACCCGTGCGACCGCCCCGGCTGCATCCGCCACACTCGCCACGGCCATCGCACCCCCGACATCCACCGCACACGGCGCCCTGTGCCGCGGCCCGACCGAACCCTGCCCACCCGCCGCGCCATCACAGCCCACCATGCCGTCAGCCAACGCCCGGGCCCCGGCGGCATCGAACCTCAACGCTTCAAGGAGCTCGTCCGCAAGCAATATCCCCTCACAGGGCCCCACCTCAGGCACACCCACCATTCCAAGCCCGCCGCCCAGGCCCAACACCCCAGGCCACCAACCCAGTTCCGACACCCCTGCGTCCCCGCTCACCACCCCACCTCACAACAGCCCCACCCGCCCAACCTGCACGCCCCAACCCGCAGAGGCCCAAGCGGATCGGGCCCGAGCCTCCCGCCGCTCAACGCGCCAGCGGAAGGGTGGCCATCTCGGCGACGGTCCAGGTCAGGGGGCCCAGGACGAGGGCGAGGGCCAGGGCGCGCAAGGCCGTGGCGCGGTGAAGGGCGAGGGCGGAGGCACCGAGGCGGCGCAGGGCGGCGGTGGTGCGGGCGCGGGCCGCCCGGGATTCTAGGGTGGCGCTGAGCGCGCTGACGGCGACGCAGGCAAGGACGATCGCCGCACCGATCGCGGTGAACGGGCCTACGGGGCGGGAGGGAGCGGCCTGATACACGACACCGGCGGCATAGGCGCCGGAGGCGACCGCGCACAGAACGCCGAGCGGGTGGCCCAGGCGGTGCGACTCCTGCTGGAGGACGCGCCCGGACAGCAGCCGCAGGGCGCCGGGGCGGCCCATGCACAGCAGCTGGCCGGACAGGTAGACAAGGCCGGGGCCGGCGAGCACGAGGCCGAGGGCGGCGAGGGCCCAGCCGGCCAGGACGCCCGGGGGGCTGCCGATCAGCCGACCGGGGAGGGGCAGCAGGCCGCCGTGGGCGCCGGCGGCTGGGCTGGTGTACGCCTCGATGGCCAGGCCCGCGGCGGCCAGGGCGACGCCCCATGGGAGGCCGGAGGGGGCTTCGGTGGTCGGGGCGGGACCGGAGTCGATGTCGCCGGCCTCGGCGCGGGGCCGGAGCGAGAAGGCGGTGGCCGCGGCGGTGGTCAGGGGGATGACGGACAGCAGCATGAGGGCGCCGACCAGGGGCAGCGGGTGGCCGGCGCCGAGCAGGCCGGCGTCGATGGCGCGGGAGCCGGAGGAATCACCGCCGAGGTCGCCGCGGAGGGACAGGAAGGCGAAGAGGGAAAGGAGGACGCCCAGGGCGCAGGAGAGAGCGGTGGAGACCGCGGCGAGCAG